>NZ_JBIAWZ010000001.1:1085815-1620117 GCF_042896175.1 Streptomyces sp. NPDC001315
GGCACTATGGCCTCCAGCAGGCCGCGTCCGCCGCACAGGACCGGAAAGCGTCACCCTCGGGCACGACCGTCCGGGGGCCGACGGAGCCTGACAGGCACTATGGCCTCCAGCAGGCCGCGTCCGCCGCACAGGACCGGAAAGCGTCACCCTCGGGCACGACCGTCCGGGGGCCGACGGAGCCTGACAGGCGTCGCGACGAACACGGTGACGGTTCTCGCCGTGCGGCGCCGCCTGGGCAGCCGGGCGAGGAGCAGGTCCAGGTGGCCACGGCCGGTCACGGCCCACTGCCGCCAGGCGGGCGTCTCACGGGCGGCTGTGGCGGACCGTTCCCGACGGGCGAGTCCGCGCCGGAGCTCCCGGGCCGCCCTGCTCAAAGCCATGGCCGTGGTGGTGGGAATGCGGGCGACGGCCGCGCCGACGGCGAAGGCCGGAACCGCCGGTAGCCCGGCACCAGTAACCGCCTTGCTCTTGCTGTCTGCCTGCGCCGACGACTGTCCGTGGGGACGGGCCCGATCGGGTCCCGTCCTGCGGTGGAGCATGCGTATACCCATGCCCGCATCCTTACGGGCGCAGACGCCGGTGGGCTTTCCCGCGGGGGCCACGCGGGTGACGGACTGCTGCGGAAGTGCGTTCAGGGGTGCGCAGCGGACCCACCGCTCAGCCGGACGGCCCGTTCGCAGCCGGACGGCCCGCTCAGCCGCCCCCACTCGGACGGACGGCCCCGCCCACACACGGACCACCCAGCTCAGCCGACCTCCCACACAGTCACCCGCTCAGCCGGCCTCCCACCTACTCGGCCGGATGGCCCACGCTCAGACAGGGACGGCCCGTTCGCAGCCGGACGGCCCCGCTCAGCCGTCCCCCACCCACTCGGCCGGACCGCGCCACTCAGGCAGGACGACCCGCGCGGACCGGACGGCCCCGCGCGGCGGGAGCACCGCCTGCGTCCGTCCTGCCCGGGGCGTCTCATCACCAGCCTCAGCTGACATCCCCGCTCGTCCGCCGGAGGCTAGTGCGCTGCCGACTCCCAGTCCGGCCCCACGCCCACCGACACGTCCAGCGGGGCGCGGAGGTGGACCGCACCGGCCATTTCGCGGCGGACGATCTCCTCGGTTGCCGCGCGCTCGCCGGGGGCGATCTCCAGGACGATTTCGTCGTGGACCTGGAGGAGCATGCGGGACTTGAGGTCGGCCTCGCGCAGCGCTCGGTCCACGTTGAGCATGGCGATCTTGACGATGTCCGCCGCCGTGCCCTGGATGGGCGCGTTGAGGGCCATGCGCTCGGCCGTCTCACGGCGCTGGCGGTTGTCGCTGTTGAGGTCGGGCAGGTGGCGGCGCCGGCCGAAGAGGGTCTCGGTGTAGCCCGTCGCCCGTGCCTCGTCCACGACCCGGCGCAGGTAGTCCCGTACGCCGCCGAAGCGCTCGAAGTAGGTGTCCATGAGCGCGCGGGCCTCAGCCGCCTCGATGTTCAGCTGTTGGGAGAGGCCGAAGGCCGACAGGCCGTACGCCAGGCCGTACGACATCGCCTTGATCTTGCGGCGCATCTCCGCGTCGACGGCGGTGCGCTCGACCGCGAAGACCTGCGAGGCGACCGTGGTGTGCAGGTCCTCGCCCGAGGTGAACGCCTCGATCAGGCCCTCGTCCTCGGAGAGGTGGGCCATCACGCGCAGTTCGATCTGGCTGTAGTCCGCGGTCATGAGGGATTCGAAGCCCTCGCCGACCACGAAGCCACGCCGGATCGCCCTGCCCTCGTCCGTGCGGACCGGGATGTTCTGGAGGTTCGGGTCCGTCGAGGAGAGGCGGCCGGTCGCCGCGACCGTCTGGTTGAACGTGGTGTGGATACGGCCGTCGGCCGCTACCGTCTTGATCAGACCCTCGACGGTGACGCGCAGCTTCGCCTGCTCACGGTGGCGGAGCATGATGACCGGCAGTTCGTTGTCGGTGTGGGTGGCCAGCCAGGCGAGGGCGTCGGCGTCGGTGGTGTAGCCGGTCTTCGTCTTCTTCGTCTTCGGCAGGGCCAGCTCGCCGAAGAGGACCTCCTGGAGCTGCTTGGGCGAGCCCAGGTTGAACTCGTGGCCGGCCGCCGCGTGCGCTTCCTTCACGGCCTGCTGCACCGCGCCCGCGAACATCTGCTCCATGGCCTCCAGGTGGGCCCGGTCCGCGGCGATGCCGTGCCGCTCCATGCGCGCGAGGAGCGCGGAGGTGGGCAGCTCCATGTCACGCAGGAGGTCCGCGGCGCCCGCCTCCCGCAGGCGTCCCTCGAAGGCCTCCCCGAGGTCGAGGATCGCGCGGGCCTGCACCATCAGGGCCTCTGCCTCGGCTGCGTCGTCCGCGCCGAAGGCCAGCTGACCGTCGGCCGCGGCGGCCGGGGCCAGCTCCCGGCCCAGGTACTCCAGGGACAGCGCGTCCAGGTCGAAGGAGCGTCGGCCCGGCTTGGCGAGGTAGGCGGCGAGCGCGGTGTCCATGCTCACACCGGCGACGGTCCAGCCGTGCTCGGCGAAGACCCGCATGGCGCCCTTGGCGTTGTGGAAGACCTTCGGCCTGCTCTCGTCGGCCAGCCAGACCGCGAAGGCGTTCTCGTCGTTCTCGTCCAGCTGGGACGGGTCGAACCAGGCGGCCGCTCCCCCGCCCGCGGCGAGGGCGACCTCCGCCACCGAGCCCGTGCCCAGCGCCCAGGTGTCGACGGTGGCGACGCCCAGGGTCTCGGTGCCGTGTCCGGCGAGCCAGCCGGCCAGCTCGCCGGTGCCGAGCACGGTGCCGTCCAGCTCCACGCCCGCCGCGACCACCGGAGTCGTCTCGGCCTCCTCGGCGCCCGGGTCGACGGCGAGGAGCCGCTCGCGCAGCGAGGGGTTACGGATCTCCAGTGTGTCCAGGATCATCGCGAGGGTCTTGCGGTCGTACGGCGCGCGCTCGAGGTCGGCGACCGTCTTCGGCAGCTCGACGTCCCGCACCATCTCGGTGAGCCGGCGGTTGAGCTTGACCGCCTCCAAGTGGTCGCGCAGGTTCTGCCCGGCCTTGCCCTTGACCTCGTCGACGCGCTCGACCAGGTCCGCGAACGACCCGAACTGGTTGATCCACTTCGCGGCCGTCTTCTCGCCGACGCCGGGGATGCCCGGCAGGTTGTCGGACGGGTCGCCACGCAGGGCCGCGAAGTCCGGGTACTGCGCGGGCGTCAATCCGTACTTCTCGACGACCTTCTCCGGCGTGAACCGGGTCAGCTCGGAGACGCCCTTCGTCGGATACAGCACCGTGGTGTGCTCGGAGACCAGCTGGAAGGAGTCACGGTCACCGGTGACGATCAGCACCTCGAAGCCGTCGGCCTCGGCCTGCGTGGCGAGTGTGGCGATGACGTCGTCGGCCTCGAAGCCGTCGACCGCGAACCGCGAGACGTGCATCGCGTCGAGCAGCTCGCCGATCAGCTCGACCTGGCCCTTGAACTCGTCCGGGGTCTTGGAGCGGTTCGCCTTGTACTCCGTGAACTCCTCGGAGCGCCAGGTCTTGCGGGAGACGTCGAAAGCCACCGCGAAGTGCGTGGGCGACTCGTCGCGCAGCGTGTTGGCCAGCATCGACGCGAAGCCGTAGATCGCGTTCGTCGGCTGGCCCGTCGCGGTCGTGAAGTTCTCCGCGGGCAGCGCGAAGAACGCGCGGTAGGCCAGCGAGTGCCCGTCCATGAGCATCAGTCGCGGGCGGCTTTCGCCGGGGGTTCGGTCGGTCTTCTTCGATGCTGTCTCTGCCACGTCCCCGATCCTGCCACGCCGCACTGACAGTCGGGTCCGCCTCGGGTCCACCCATCGCCCGCACGCTGCCGCGCCCGGCCGGCGAACGGGCAGCCGACCGGCCACCGCCGTCCCGCAAGCATTGTTCCCGCTCCCCGCACGCCCGGGCGCGATCGCTGTCACTGCCACGTGCGAGGATCGGACAGGCCGGGGGGTCCGTGGCCACGGCAGGGTCGCAGATGTCACAGCCCCGGAAAACGCAGCGCACACGCAGTCGAAGCACAGCGCACACGCAGCCGAAGGAGAGCGCGCGATGGCAACGAGGCCGCCGAAGGTCGACCCGATCCAGGACGCGCCGCAGGTCGCGGAGCCGAAGCACGCGGCCGCAGGGCTCCCGGCCGTCGGGCACTCCCTGCGCATCGCCCAGCAGCAGATGGGTGTGAAGCGCACCGCGCTGACGCTGCTGCGCGTCAACCAGAAGGACGGCTTCGACTGCCCGGGCTGCGCCTGGCCGGAGCCGGACCACCGGCACGCGGCGGAGTTCTGTGAGAACGGCGCGAAGGCGGTCGCCGAGGAGGCCACCCTGCGCCGGGTCACCCCGGAGTTCTTCGCCGCGCACTCCGTCCAGGACCTCCACGGGCGCAGCGGCTACTGGCTGGGCCAGCAGGGGCGGCTCACGCACCCCATGTATCTCCCGGAAGGGGCAGATCACTACGAGCCGGTCACCTGGGAGCGCGCCTTCGACATCGTCGCCGAGGAGATCACCGCGCTCGGCTCTCCCGACGAGGCCCTCTTCTACACCTCGGGCCGTACCAGCAACGAGGCCGCGTTCCTCTACCAGCTGTTCGCCCGTGAGCTCGGCACCAACAACCTGCCGGACTGCTCGAACATGTGCCACGAGTCGTCGGGCTCGGCGCTGAGCGAGACGATCGGCATCGGCAAGGGCAGCGTCCTGCTGGAGGACCTCTACAAGGCCGACCTGATCATCGTCGCCGGCCAGAACCCCGGCACCAACCACCCGCGGATGCTCTCCGCCCTGGAGAAGGCCAAGGCGAACGGCGCGCGGATCATCAGCGTCAACCCGCTGCCCGAGGCGGGCCTGGAACGCTTCAAGAACCCGCAGACCCCCCAGGGCATGCTCAAGGGCGCCGCGCTCACCGACCTGTTCCTCCAGATCCGCATCGGCGGCGACCAGGCCCTCTTCCGCCTCCTCAACAAGCTGGTCCTCGAGACGGAAGGCGCCGTCGACCAGGCCTTCATCGACGAGCACACCCACGGCTACGAGGAGTTCGCCGCGGCCGCCCGCGCCGCCGACTGGGACGAGACCCTCACAGCGACCGGTCTCACCCGCGAGGAGATCGACGAGGCCCTGCGCATGGTGCTCGCCTCCGAACGCACCATCGTCTGCTGGGCCATGGGTCTCACCCAGCACAAGCACTCCGTCCCCACCATCCGCGAGGTGGTCAACCTCCTGCTGCTGCGCGGCAACATCGGCCGCCCCGGCGCCGGCGTCTGCCCGGTGCGCGGCCACTCCAACGTGCAGGGCGACCGCACGATGGGCATCTTCGAACGGCCCGCCCCCGCCTTCCTGGACGCCCTGGAGAAGGAGTTCGGCTTCGCTCCACCGCGTGAGCACGGCTACGACGTCGTACGCGCCATCCGCGCGCTGCGCGACGGCGAAGCGAAGGTCTTCTTCGCCATGGGCGGCAACTTCGTCTCCGCGTCCCCCGACACGGACGTCACCGAGGCCGCCATGCGGCGCGCCAGGCTGACCGTGCACGTGTCGACGAAGCTCAACCGCTCGCACGTCGTCACCGGCGCGCGTGCGCTGATCCTGCCCACGCTCGGCCGCACGGAGCGGGACCTCCAGGGCGGCGGCGAGCAGTTCGTGACGGTCGAGGACTCCATGGGCATGGTGCACGCCTCCCGCGGCCGTCTGGAGCCCGCGAGCGCGCACCTGCTCTCCGAGCCGGCCATCGTGTGCCGCCTGGCGCGCCACGTGCTGGGCTCCGACAGCAAGGTGCCGTGGGAGGAGTTCGAGAAGGACTACGCGACGATCCGCGACCGCATCGCGCGCGTGATCCCCGGCTTCGAGGACTTCAACGCCCGCGTCGCACACCCCGGCGGCTTCGCCCTGCCCCACGCCCCACGCGACGAGCGCCGCTTCCCGACGGCCACCGGCAAGGCGAACTTCACGGCCGCGCCGGTCGAGTACCCCGAGCTGCCCGAAGGCCGGCTGCTGCTGCAGACCCTGCGCTCGCACGACCAGTACAACACCACGATCTACGGTCTCGACGACCGCTACCGGGGCATCAAGAACGGCCGCCGGGTCGTGCTGGTCAACCCCGAGGACGCCCGGACACTGGGCGTCGCGGACGGCTCGTACGTCGACCTGGTGAGCGAATGGAAGGACGGCGTGGAGCGGCGGGCGCCCGGCTTCCGGGTCGTGCTCTACCCGACGGCGCGGGCCTGCGCGGCCGCCTACTACCCGGAGACCAACATCCTGGTCCCGCTCGACGCCACCGCGGACACCAGCAACACCCCGGCCAGCAAGTCCGTCGTCGTGCGTCTGGAACAATCGGCGACCGACTGAGCGTTTGCTCAGTCACCGCTGGACTTGGATCGACGAACACCGACGAACGGAGCCGGACCCATGGGCGAGCAGCAGCACGTGAAGTTCCCGCAGGAAGTCATCGACGAGTACGCCGCGCTCGGCGTCGACCTGCCCGCCCTGTTCTCCGCCGGCCACCTCGGCACCCGCATGGGCGTCCAGATAGTCGAGGCCTCCGCGGACCGCGTCGTCGGCACCATGCCGGTCGAGGGCAACACCCAGCCGTACGGCCTGCTGCACGGCGGCGCCTCCGCCGTGCTCGCCGAAACCCTCGGCTCCGTCGGCTCCATGCTGCACGGCGGCAGCTCCAAGATCGCCGTCGGCGTCGACCTCAACTGCACCCACCACCGCGGAGTCCGCTCCGGGCTGGTCACCGGCGTGGCCACCCCCGTCCACCGCGGGCGCACCACGGCGACATACGAGATCGTCATCTCCGACGAGGACGGCAAGCGCGTCTGCACCGCCCGCCTGACCTGCCTGCTGCGGGACGCGGCGACGACCACCACAAGCTGACATTGCGCTCCGGTGCCGTACGCCACGCACGGCACCGAAGCGCAAACACCTCACCCAACCGGCGCGCCAAGAGTTCTCTCCGGCCGCCAGGAGTCTCAGCTCCTGACGGAGCCACCGAACGAAGACAGGCCCGACAGTCCCACGAGCAGAGCCACCGCCGAGTACGACCGAGGGGGCTGACATCGCAGCACACCTGCCGCGACGCCAGCCCCCCACTCCACACTCGAACCAGCCGTCAGGCCGCGCCCTCACCGAGATACGCCGCCCGGATCCGCGAGTCGGCCAGCAGCTCCCGGGCATCACCCGACATCGCCACCGAACCGGTCTCCAGCACATAACCACGATGCGCAAGAGCCAACGCCTGCGTGGCGTTCTGCTCCACCAGCAGCACCGTGGTGCCCTGCTGGTTGATCTCCTGCACGATGTCGAAGATCTGCTGCACGATCAGCGGAGCCAAACCCATCGACGGCTCATCCAGCAACAGCAGCTGCGGCTTGCCCATCAGAGCACGACCGATCGCCAGCATCTGCTGCTCACCGCCCGACAGCGTGCCCGCCAACTGCCCACGCCGCTCCGCCAACCGCGGAAAGAGCGTGTACACCCGATCGATGTCAGCAGAGTCCACCGACTTGAAGCGGTACGCACCCATCTCCAGGTTCTCGCGCACCGACATCGTCGCGAACACCCGTCGCCCCTCAGGCACATGCCCGATCCCGAACTGCACCAGCTCGTGCGACTTGATCCCGTCGATACGCTCCCCACGCAGCCGCACCTCACCGTGGCGAGGCCGCAGCATGCCCGAAACAGTACGCAGCGTCGTCGTCTTGCCCGCACCGTTGCCACCGAGCAGGGCCACGATCTCACCCTCACGCACCGTCAGATCGATGCCCTTGATCGCTTCGATCGCGCCATAGAACACCCGCAGGCCCACCAGCTCAAGCAACGTACCGCCCGAACCGCCGACACCACCCGACTCCTTGTGCAGCTCCGTCGTCGCGCTCACTGGCTGCTCTCCTCGTCCGACGCCGCCTGCCGCTCGGCGATGATGTTCTGGACCTCCTCGGCACCCTCCGCCGAAGACCCGAGATACGCCTCGATCACCGCCGGATGCTGCTGCACCTCACTCGGCGTCCCCTCGGCGATCTTCTTCCCGAAGTTGAGGACCATCACCCGGTCCGCCACCGACATCACCAGCCGCATATCGTGCTCGATCAGCAGCACACTCACGCCCAGCTCATCGTTGATCCGGCGGATCAGCCGCTCCAACTCCAGCTTCTCCGTCGGGTTGGTACCCGCAGCCGGCTCATCCAGCAGCAACACCTGCGGATCCGTCGCCAACGCCCGCGCGATCTCCAGGCTGCGCTGATCGCCGTAACTCAGACTGCCCGCAATCTCGTTGAGCTTGCTCTCAAGCCCCACGAACTTCAGCAGACGGTGCGCCCGCTCATCGCTCAGCCGCTCCGCCCGACGCGCCTTCGGCAACCCCAGCATGATCGCAACCGGACCCGCCTTCAGCCGGGTCTCCGCCGCGATCTTCACGTTCTCCAGCGCCGTCAGCGCCGAGAACAACCGGATGTTCTGGAACGTACGCGCCAGACCCAACCGGTTCACAATGTGCGGCTTGCTCCCCAGCAGCGACTTCTCGCCGCCGTCCTTCGGACGGAAGACGATACGCCCCTCCTGCGGCGTATACGCCCCCGTAAGGGAGTTGAACAG
The DNA here is from genome assembly GCF_042896175.1 of Streptomyces sp. NPDC001315. NCBI lineage: Bacteria > Bacillati > Actinomycetota > Actinomycetes > Kitasatosporales > Streptomycetaceae > Streptomyces > Streptomyces sp. NPDC001315. The sequence goes on from NZ_JBIAWZ010000001.1 coordinate 1,094,371, forward strand.
CGACGTCTTGCCCGCACCGTTCGGACCGATCACCGCGAGGATCTCTCCCCGGCGCATCGTCAGATTCACATGGTCCAGACAGACCAGACCACCGAATCTCAGGGTCACATCCGACGTCTGCAGCACCAGCTCCGCGTCATCCGACGCAGGCCCCGCAGCCTCGGTCGGGTCGCTCGTCACATCGGTGGTCATCAGAACTTGCCTCCCGCCGGCTCGGACATCGCATCCGCATCGCCGATACCCTCCTCCGCCATCTTCAGCTCACGCTGCCGACGACGGGAAGGCCAGATGCCCTGCGGCCGGTAAATCATCATGATCACAAGCAGCGCGCCCAGGTACATGTACCGGTCGGACGGATCCACATAGTCCTTCAGCGCCTCCGGCAGCCACACCAGCACGGCCGCACCCGCAAGCACACCCGGAATCGACCCCATGCCACCGAAGATGACGTACGCCAGGATCAGAATCGACTGCAGCAGCGGAAACACCTCAGGGTTGATGTACCCGTACTTACTCGTGAAGATCACACCCGCGACACCCGAGGTCGACGCACCGATCGCAAACGCCATCAGCTTGAACCGCACCGTGTCCACACCGTTCGCCGCGGCAGCGATCTCATCCTCACGAATCGCCGTCCACGCCCGGCCCACCCGCGAGTTCTCAAGCCGCGAGAACAACACGATCACCAAAACGATGAAGAAGACCAGCAAATACCAGTACGGCAGCGGCTTGATCGACCACTCGTACTTGATCCCCGCGAAGTCGACCGAGAAGTCAGGAATCAACCGGGCACCCTGCGGACCACCCGTGATCCCGTCCGCGTTCTTCGCGACCAGATAAATGATCTCGTGGAAGCCCAGGGTCACGATCGCCAGATAGTCACCCCGCAGCCGCAACGTCGGAGCACCCAGCAGCAGACCCGTGAGCAGACAGGTCACCACCGCGATGGGAATCACCCAGAAGTTGTTCAGGACCACCGGAGGCTGCACCGGCAGATGCCCTGTCCAGTACGCCGTCGAATACGCGCCCACCGCGAAGAAGGCGAAGAACCCCAGATCCAGCAGACCAGCCCAGCCGATCACCACATTCAGGCCGATCGCAAGCAGCGCAAAGATCGCGATCTGGTCGACCAACAACGTCTGCCACTGCCGCGCCAGACCCGACGGAATCGTCAGCGCCAGCACAAGGACGAGCAGAATCAGACCCCAGCGCAGCCGCTTGTCCGCCCGAAAACGCGCCTGCACAGCACCGACCGGGCCACCCACACCCGACTTCGCCTTGGCCGCAACACCCCGGACCGCGTCCGCCGCGAACTCCCGCAGCGCCCACACACCGACCGTGATCGCCAGGCACACCCACAAATTACCGCCGGTGAACGTGCCCTTGATGGAGAAGAAGATGTCACGCGTATTGCCCTGCTCACCCGTCACCAGAGCCAGCAGCACCCCCAGCGCCACCATCGCCCACAACCGGGTGAAACGCTCCTGCTGATACCAGGCCGTACGACGCAACCTGCTCGCCGCAGAGGGAGTCAGCTTCTCCGACGTGTCCACCGCACTCATGCCGCCCTCCCCACACGCTCACCGAGGATGCCCATCGGACGGAACATCAGCACCAGAATCAGCACCACCATCGCGGACACACTCCGCCACTCGTCACCGAGCAACGGCACCGTCATCGTCTCCACGATGCCGATCAGAATGCCACCCGCCATCGCCCCGCGGATATTGCCGATACCACCCACCACAGCCGCCGCGAACGCCGTGATACCGGGAATGAAACCCATCGTGTACGAGACCTGGTTCAGATTGGCGAACAGGAACCCCGCCACACCACCCAGCACACCACCGATGATGAACGTGCGGGAGATCACCTTGTCGATGTCCACACCCATCAGACCGGCCACCTCGGCGTCCTGCGCGACCGCCCGGATGCCCTTGCCCAACTTGGTCCGGTTCACCACCAGGTCGAGAGCGATCATCATCACCACAGCCGTCGCGAACTGCAGCAACTGAGTGATGTTCACACCCGCACCGAACACACTGAACACGTTGTGGTTGTCGTACATCTCCGGCAGCGTCATCGGATCACGCCCGAACAGCTTGCCGGCCAGGTTGTAGAGGAAGAACGAAGCACCGATGGCGGTGATCAAGAAGATCAGCCGCGGAGCGCCACGTCTACGCAACGGCCGGTACGCAACCTTCTCCAGACTGTACGCCGTCACACCGCCGAACAACGCGGACCCCGCCATCGCCAGAGCGACAAAGCCGACCGAGGCCAGAGCCGACGGATTGGCCCCCGGATCCACGAGCTGAAGAACGATGAGACTGCCGTAGGCGCCCAGCATGAACACCTCGCTGTGCGCGAAGTTGATCAGCTGCAGCACGCCGTACACCAGCGTGTAGCCGATGGCGATGACGGCGTACAGCGAGCCGAGCATCACCCCTAGGACGAGATAGTCCCAGAATTCCTGAAGGGACATGGAGCTGTCTTCCTTGTGGGAGCCGAGCGGACCACCGCGCTCATGGCGACAGAAGCGACCCGCGGCGGAACATGGGGGAACAGATGAACATGGGGAAAAGACACGGCTGTCGAACCCACTTCGCACACAGGGGGCCGGGAGAACCACCGTCTCCCAGCCCCCTGCCGCATGGCATCAGCCGATCAAGCGCCGACGTCAGCCAACCAGGTCGTTGACGTTGCCCTGGTACACGATCTTGCCGCTCTTGACCTGGTACAGGTACACGTCCGTACCCTTGAACTCACCGTTCTCGTCGAACGAGAAGGTCTTCGTCAGACCCTTGTAGGACGCCTTCGCCAGCGCGTCACGCAGCGCCTCACGCTGAACGTCACCCTTCAGACCCTTGATCTGCTCAATGATCATGTTGGTGATGTCGTACGCCTCAGCGGAGTACGTACCCGGAGCCCGGTTGAACTCCTTCTGGTAGTCCGCCGCGAACGCCTTCGTACCCGCCTCGACCGTCGCGTCGGTGCACGGGCAGGTCAAGTACCAGTTCTCCGCCGCACTGCCGGCCAGCTCGACGAACTTCGCGTCGTTCGAACCGTCACCCGAGATACCCGCGCCCGTGTAGCCCGCTTCCTTCAGCTTCTTCGCGAACGGCGCCAGATCCTGGTAGTAGCCGGCGTAGATCAGTGCGTCAGCCTTGGAGTTGACGACATCCTTCGCCGTCGCCGAGTAGTCCGGCGTCTTCTGCGGCACGGACTTCTTGACGACCGTGATACCGGCCTCCTTCAGCCCCTTCTCCGCGACACCCGCCAGACCCACGCCGTAGTCGGTCTTGTCGTCGATCAGGTAGACCTTCTTGGCCTGCAGCTTCTTGGCGTAGTACGTCGCCATCGCCGCACCCTGCATGTTGTCGTTCGGGACACCACGCAGGAAGCTCGTGAACTTGTTCTTCGGGTCCGTCAGCAGCGGGTTGGTCGCCGAAGGCGACACCGTCACCAGACCCGACTCCGCGTACAGCGGAGACGACGTGTTCGTCGGACCCGAGAACGCCGGACCCACCACCGCGACGACACTCTCGTCGTCGATGACCTTCTGCGCCGCCGTCGGCGCCTTGTCCGGCAGACCCTGGTCGTCAGCGGCCACGTACTCCAGCTTCTTGTCCAGGTCACCCTTGGCGTTCGCCTGCTCGATGGCGAGCTTCACGCCGTTCTGCATGTTCTCGCCCAGAGCGACGTTGTCACCCGAGAGCGGACCCTGGAAAGCGATCTTGTAAGTGTCTCCGTCACTGCCGGAGTCACTGCTGCACCCGGTCAACGCCAGGGCACCCGCCGCCAGCGGAATCGCGAGCTTGACGATGGTTTTGTTGAGCATTAGGGACCCCCTGGAGCCGCCCGAACGACCTAGACAATGAGGGAAGTTGGCAGACCCTCACAGGACACCGCATTAGCCGCGCGGTGTGCGGGGAATGTAATCAGGCTCCCGGCCCCTCCGATAGGTGATCGCTGGATGTGTGATCGCCCTGTGACCTCGGTCATGCCTCGGAAACAGAACACTCCTTACCGGTAAACGGACATGTGCACCACGAACCTCAAGATCCAGACAACTCGCACAGGCCCCTCACAGCGGACGCCCCACAACCCGGAACAAAGGGACACAGAGCTCAAATACCACCAAGGCGGCCCGTCAAATGAACAACAGACTGCTCAGCGGCCTCATCGGCCTCACCACCGGAATCGCAGCCACCACCGGCACAGCAGCCGCACTCTGGCCACAACCCACCCCACCAGCCGACCTCCGCCCCCTGGAAATCAACCCCCACACCCCAGCAGCACGCAGCGGCAACCTCACCTTCGACACCATCGGCCTACGCTGCGGCATCACCACCGTCGTCGGCACCCACGCCGAACACTGGGCCAAAGGCCGACTCTGCCGCATCCGCATCACCGTGACCTCCCAGGACTCCGTCTTCGGCGAGATCGACAACAACCTCCACCGACTCACCCTCGACAACGGCCACACCCTCCCCCTCGACCGCGAAGCCACCCAGATCAAACGCCAACCCCTACAAACCGAGGTCGCCGCACACGGCCAGATCACCTACGACCTCTGGTTCGACCTCCCCAAGAACACCCAGCCCACCGGCCTCCGCATCCAGGCAAACGAAGAAGAGCCCCCAGCCACCATCCCGCTCCCCGAGCGAGACTGGACCGGGGGCTCCGCGTAGGCACGCAGCACACACCACACGCCATACGCCGCCGCTATTCGCCGCTCTTCGCAGCCTTCTTCTCCTCGGCGTCCGCGATGACGGCCTCGGCAACCTGCTGCATGGACATACGGCGATCCATCGACGTCTTCTGAATCCACCGGAAAGCGGCAGGCTCAGTCAACCCGTACTGCGTCTGAAGGACCGACTTCGCCCGGTCGACCAGCTTCCGCGTCTCCAGCCGCTGACTGAGATCCGCGACCTCCCGCTCCAGCTCCTTCAGCTCCGTGAAGCGCGACACGGCCATCTCGATCGCCGGCACGACATCACTCTTGCTGAACGGCTTCACCAGGTACGCCATCGCACCGGCGTCCCGAGCACGCTCCACGAGGTCGCGCTGCGAGAACGCGGTCAGCATGAGCACCGGAGCGATCCGCTCCTCGGCGATCTTCTCCGCCGCGGAGATGCCGTCCAGCTTGGGCATCTTCACGTCAAGAATCACCAGGTCCGGCTGGTGCTCACGGGCCAGCTCGACGGCCTGCTCGCCGTCACCGGCCTCACCGACGACGGCGTACCCCTCCTCCTCCAGCATCTCTTTGAGATCGAGCCGGATCAGGGCCTCGTCCTCGGCGATGACGACACGGGTCGTCAGCGGAGGCACGTGCGACTTGTCGTCGTCGGGCGCGTCTACGGGCTGGGGCGACTCGGGGGCGGTCACGGGGGCTCCTTGTTCAGGGAGGGGTGCTGCTGACAAGAGCCTACCTAGCTGATGCAGCCATTGGTCACCGGGTACACTCCCAGCAGCACTCAAGCCGGGTTGGCGCAACTGGTTGACGCGGAGGTCTCAAACACCTCTGTCCGAAAGGACGTGTGGGTTCGAATCCCATACCCGGCACCAGAAAAGCGGATGCTCACGTTCTCGTGAACATCCGCTTTTTGCTGCACTCCGTCACGATGAGTGACACAGAGTGGCCGAATGAACTTCCACGGCACAGAAGTGCGACAGAAGGCCCTCACGCTGCTGCGCAGCGGCACACGGAACGCGGACGTCGCGCGCAGATTCAACATCCCGCTCGGCACAATCAGCTACTGGAAGCACGTGGATCGCGCGAAACGCGGCGAGTGCCCAGGGAAACACAGCCCGACGTGCCCCCGGTGTGACGGACGCGAGCTGGACGAGCCCGCGTACAGCTACCTGCTGGGCCTGTATCTCGGAGATGGCCACATCAGCCATTACTCCGAGCATCGCGTACCCAACCTTATGATCACCTGCACTGAATCGTGGCCCGGCCTGATGGGCGACTGCGAGCGAGCCATGCGCGCCGTCTTCCCGGACAACTCGGTCTGCCGCGTGCGCAGAACCGGCTGCAGCAACGTGAAGGTCTACTCAAAGCACCTGCACTGCCTCTTCCCTCAGCACGGCCCCGGTAAGAAACACGAGCGCAAGATCGCCTTCGAACCCTGGCAGCAGGAAATCGTCGATTCCCATCCTTGGGAGTTCATCCGGGGGCTCATCCACTCCGACGGCTGCCGCATCACCAACTGGACCACTCGCCTCGTCGCTGGTGAACGCAAGCGCTACGAATACCCCCGGTACTTCTTCGCCAACAAGTCCGACGACATCCGGGGGCTCTTCACCGACACTCTCGACAAGGTCGGCGTCGAGTGGACCACACTCGCTCGCGGCAGCGACCCCTTCAACATCTCCGTCGCCCGCAAAGCCTCCGTAGCCCTCCTCGACGCCCACGTAGGCCCCAAGTACTGACCCCTACTTAGGACTGTCGTCCTCCCCGACGTGGTGCACCCGGACCAGGTTCGTGGACCCCGGCATCCCCGGAGGCGACCCCGCCGTGATCACGACCACGTCCCCCTTCTGGCACCGCCCGTACTTCAGCAGCAGCTCGTCCACCTGGTCGACCATCGCGTCCGTCGAGTCCACATGCGGGCCGAGGAACGTCTCCACGCCCCACGTCAGGTTCAGCCGCGACCGCGTGGCCGGCTCGGGGGTGAACGCCAGGAGGGGGATCGGTGAGCGGTAGCGGGACAGACGGCGGGCCGTGTCACCGCTCTGGCTGAAGGCGACCAGGAACTTCGCGCCGAGGAAGTCGCCGATCTCCGCCGCCGCGCGGGCGACCGCGCCACCCTGGGTGCGGGGCTTGTTGCTCTCGGTCAGGGGCGGGAGGCCCTTCGCCAGGACGTCCTCCTCCGCCGCCTCGACGATCTTCGCCATGGTGCGGACCGTTTCGACGGGGTACTTGCCGACGCTCGTCTCGCCGGACAGCATCACCGCGTCGGTGCCGTCGATGACCGCGTTGGCCACGTCCGAGGCCTCGGCTCGGGTCGGGCGCGAGTTCTCGATCATCGAGTCGAGCATCTGGGTGGCGACGATGACCGGCTTGGCGTTGCGCTTCGCCAGCTTGATCGCGCGCTTCTGGACGATCGGGACCTGTTCAAGGGGCATCTCGACGCCCAGGTCGCCGCGGGCGACCATGATGCCGTCGAAGGCGGCGACGATGTCGTCGATGTTGTCGACGGCCTGGGGCTTCTCCACCTTGGCGATGACGGGGATGCGGCGACCCTCTTCGTCCATGATCCGGTGGACGTCCTTGATGTCGTCGCCGCTGCGCACGAAGGACAGGGCGATGACGTCGAAGCCGGTGCGGAGCGCCCAGCGCAGGTCCGCCTCGTCCTTCTTGGAGAGGGCGGGGACCGATACCGCGACCCCTGGCAGGTTGAGGCCCTTGTGGTCGGAGATCACGCCTCCCTCCACCACGCGCGTGTGCACGCGCGGGCCGTCGACCTCCGTGACCTCCAGGCAGACCTTGCCGTCGTCCACGAGGATGCGCTCCCCGGGCGTCACGTCGTCCGCCAGGCCGGCGTAGGTCGTGCCGCAGGTCTGGCGGTCGCCCTCGACGCCTTCCTCGACGGTGATCGTGAATACGTCCCCGCGTTCAAGGAGTACGGGGCCTTCCTTGAAGTGGCCGAGTCGGATCTTCGGGCCCTGAAGGTCGGCGAGGAGGCCGACGCTGTGGCCGGTTTCGTCGGAGGCCTTGCGTACGTGCTGGTAGCGCGCCTCGTGTTCGGCGTATTCGCCGTGGCTGAGGTTGAGGCGGGCGACGTCCATTCCGGCGTCGACCAGGGCTTTGATCTGGTCGTACGAGTCGGTGGCGGGGCCCAGGGTGCAGACGATTTTTGCTCGGCGCATGGTTCGAGCCTAGAGCTTACCGGCGGGTAGAGAATTGGCGCTGCATGACCACTCAACAACCTTTGGGTGAAGGGCTATTGACAACTGTTGAATTGTGCGGCGACGTGCTCCGATGAGCATTTGATCGGGTCACAGCTGGGGTGGTGTCATCGTGAAACGGGCGTTGACCTGTGCGTACAGGCGCTGGCGCTGGGGTTCGAGGTCCAGGGGTGCCGCTGCGTTGTCCTCGGCGGCTCCGGCGTAGGACCTGGACCGCATGCGGCCGGGGGCCTGGGGGTACATCGGTGGGGCGTTTTCCGCGCCGATGTCGGCGAGTTCCACGAGTGCGGCGAGTGATGTGCCGAGGGCTTCGGCGTACTCCCTGGCGCGCTGGACGGCTTCCCGTACCGCCTTCTGGCGTACTTCGCGGTGTGCGGGTGAGTCGGGGCGCAGGGCCCACCAGGGGCCGTCGACGCTGGTGAGGTCGAGGTCGGCGAGGCGTGTGATGAGTTCGCCGAGTGCGGTGAAGTCGGTGAGTTCGGCGGTGACGTAGACGGTGCCGTGGTAGGTGCGGACGCGTTCGCCGCGGCCGTGTTTGGTGAGTTCCGGGGTGATGGAGAAGGCGCCGGTTTCGAGGCGTTCGACCGTGTCTGCGTATGTCTTGACGAGGTCGAGGACGGTTGTGTTGCGGCGGGTGAGGTCGTCGAGGGCGGAGCGCCTGTCCTTGCCGCGGGCGCTGACCGTTATGACGATGCGGGCGAGCTCGGGGTCGACCTCGAGGCGGGCTTCTCCGCGGACGGCGATGCGTGGGGCGTCGGGGGTGCCGTAGGGGACGGCGGGCGGGTGGGGGTCGGGCGCGGAGGGCGTGGTCATACGCCCAACTCTGTCACCGATTGGCGGATTTCGGGGTTTGAAGTGACGGGTTAGGTCACCAGATTGAAACCTTTTGGACCTGTTGTCGTCCGTCATGGACGGGTCAGAATCTACGCGCGTTGTTGACCGTTCCCCGAGGAGAGCCAGACATGCCGTTGAACCGTCGGAAGTTCCTGAAGAAGTCCGCCGCGACCGGGGCGGGGGTGGCGATCGCCGGTGCCGCGGCGGCTCCGGCGGCCGACGCCGCGGAGGCGAAGAAGCCGGCCACGCCGGTGAAGCGGTACTCGCTGACGGTGATGGGCACGACCGACCTGCACGGGCACGTCTTCAACTGGGACTACTTCAAGGACGCGGAGTACACGGACGCCAAGGGCAACGCGCAGGGGCTGGCGCGTATCTCGACGCTGGTCGAGCAGGTCCGCGAGGAGAAGGGGCGGGAGAACACGCTGCTGCTGGACGCGGGCGACACGATCCAGGGCACTCCGCTGACGTACTACTACGCGAAGGTCGACCCGATCACCGCCGAGGGTGGTCCGGTGCACCCGATGGCGCAGGCGATGAACGCGATCGGCTATGACGCGGCGGCGCTGGGCAACCACGAGTTCAACTACGGCATCGAGACGCTGCGCAAGTTCGAGAGCCAGTTGCGCTTTCCGCTGCTCGGCGCGAACGCGGTGGACGCGAAGACGCTGAAGCCGGCCTTCCCGCCGTACGTGATCAAGACGTTCTGTGTGAAGGGTGCACCGCCGGTGAAGGTCGCCGTGCTCGGTCTGACCAACCCGGGCATCGCGATCTGGGACAAGGCGTATGTGCAGGGCAAGCTGGCGTTCCCGGGTCTGGAGGAGCAGGCGGCGAAGTGGGTGCCGAAGCTGAAGTCGCTGGGTGCGGACGTGGTGATCGTGTCGGCGCACTCGGGTTCCTCCGGTACGTCCTCGTACGGTGACCAGGTGCCGTACGTGGAGAACTCGGCGGCGCTGGTGGCGCAGCAGGTGCCGGACATCGACGCGATCCTCGTGGGGCACGCGCACCTGGAGATCCCGGAGCTGAAGGTCACCAACGAGAAGACCGGCAGGACGGTGGTGTTGTCGGAGCCGCTGGCGTTCGCGGAGCGGCTGTCGCTGTTCGACGTCGAGCTGGTCTTCCAGAAGGGCCGGTGGGTGGTCGAGTCGGTGGCGGCGTCGGTTCTGAATTCGAACACGGTCGCCGACGACCCGAAGATCACCAAGCTGCTGAGTGATGAGCACGCGAAGGTCGTCGAATACGTCAACCAGGTCGTCGGCACTGCCACGGACACGCTGACGACGGTCGAGGCGCGCTACAAGGACGCGCCGATCATCGATTTGATCACCAAGGTGCAGGAGGACGTGGTCAAGGCGGCTCTGGCGGGCACGTCGTACGCCTCGGTGCCGGTGATCGCGCAGGCGTCGCCGTTCTCGCGGACGTCGGAGATCCCGGCCGGGAGTGTGACGATCCGGGATCTGTCGAGCCTGTACGTGTACGACAACACGCTGGTGGCGAAGTTGATGACGGGTGCGCAGGTTCGGGCGTACCTGGAGTACTCGGCGGAGTACTTCGTGCAGACGGCCGTGGATGCGGTGGTCGACACGGAGAAGCTGACGAACGCGGGTGGCCGTCCGGACTACAACTACGACTATGTGTCGGGTCTGGCGTACGAGATCGACATCGCGCAGGCGGCGGGTTCGCGGATCAAGAACCTGACGTACAACGGTGTGGCGCTGGACGATGCGCAGCAGTTCGTGCTTGCGGTGAACAACTATCGCGCCAATGGTGGCGGGGCGTTCCCGTATGTGGCGTCCGCGACCGAGTTGTGGTCGGAGTCGACGGAGATTCGGACCCGGATCTCGGAGTGGGTGACCGCGAAGGGGGTCTTGGACCCGAAGGACTTCGCGTCGGTGGACTGGAAGCTGACGCGGAACGGCACGCCGGTGTTCTGACCTGCCTCTTGAGGCCGGCTCTTGAGGCGGGCTTCTCGGGCGGTGTCGGGCGGTGCGGGGCCTTGGGGTCCCGCACCGCCCGTGTGGTGTCACAGCAGGCTGGTCACGGTGTTCTGGATGGCGGCGACGTTTCCGGCGATCCCGGCTGTGGCCTGGACCGCGGGGGCGATGAAGCCGAGCCAGCGCAGCAGGGTGGTGCGGCGGGGTTCCTCGCGGGTGAGTTCCGCTTCGACGTGTTCGGCGGCGTCGACGAGTTCGGCGCCGTCCTCGTACTGGTCCTGGTCGCGGCGGAGTTGGTCGAGCAGCAGGCGTGCTGCGGCGCGGAGTTCGGCGATGGCGGCGTCGCGGTCGGCTTCGGCCGGGGCGTTTGTGGTGGCCGTGGAGTGGTTGATGGCGACTGCGCTGTCTTTGAAGTGGATGTTTCCCTTCGCCTGGATGCCGCTGTTGCCGGTCCCGCCGTTTGTTTCTGACATGGCGTCACCTTCCTCGGTTGGTGTTGGCGGCGGGCGGGGTGGCGGCGGGCGGGCCGGTGCGTCCCGGCGTCACGGGTGCGCCGGCGCTCTGGCCGCGCCTGAAGATGCCGGCGATGCTGCCGCCGGTGCCGACGGCCGAGTCGTTGAGTGTCATGTTTCCGCCGGCGTACAGGCCGTTGTTGTAGATGGTGGTCTGGCGCTGTACCAGGTCGCTGGAGTCGATGTTGTGGTCCTCGATGAACTGCACCAGCGCGTCCAGTACCCGGTGTTCGACCGTCTTGGCGTACAGCTCCCGGTCGAGTTCCTGGAAGTAGCGGTAGTAGAGGTGGTCGCTCGCGGCGTCCCTGATGCTGAAGGACGCTCCGTAGTTGAACGAGCGGTGGCGGATCTCCCGTGCCTGGCGGCTTTGTTTGCGGTGTTCGGCGAACGGTGCGAAGAGGCCTGCGATCACCGAGGAGGGTGAGCTGACGAGCAGTCCCGGCGCGCGGAGCGCGGCGGCGCCCACGAGGTTCCACCACTGGCGGAGTGTGGGTGATCCGAGGAGCTGGTCGGCGATGCGGTACCGCTCGCGGACGGGGGCGAGGAGGGAGCTGCTGCCTTCGATGAAGAGCATTTTGTGGTCGGAGAGCAGTGCGCACCGCAGGAAGAGGGTGGTGGCCAGTTCGCCGCTCCAGCCGGTGACGCGGATCGCCAGGTAGGGGCGGGCGCGGCCCTTGCCGTCTTCGCGCAGCTCGTGCAGGAGGGCCGGTGAGACTCTCTCCTTGGGTGGTCCGTCGGTGTCGGGCAGCAGTTCGGCCCGGGTGCGGTCGTCGACGCTGTAGAGGAGGTCCGCGCCGTTGACCAGGAGGAGGTTCTCGACGTGGACGCCGGGTAGTTTGAGGTCGCCGACCTGGGCGGCGAGGTAGTCGTTGAGCTCGTGGACGGTGAAGGGGATGACCTGCTCGCCCTGCTGGGGTCGCGCGGTGTCGAGGGCGAACGACCAGGTGTTCGTGGCTCGTCCGTAGCCGACGAAGGGCGTGTAGGGCGAGAAGACGACGACGTTGCCCCGGTCTCGTTTCTCGATGGCCGCGATGCGTCGTCGGTTCTCGGGTGTGAGTGGTTGGGGTGCTTGGTCGGGGGTGAAGTTTTCACGCTTGAGCTGGCCGGCGACGACACCGTAGTGGACCGTGAGGGATTCGGCGGCGACGATGATCCAGGCCGCGAGGAAGCCCAGGATCAGAGTCAGGGCCACGCTGTGGGTGTAGACCAGCATGATCACCAGGGCCAGGAGGAGCAGGGCGAGTACGACGTCCCGGCGGACCTGGCGGCTGCGGGCGGCCAGGGCGTGCCGGAGTACGCAGGCGAGGTCGACGCCTGGTGAGGAGGCGACGGCTCGGCGTGGTTCTTCCAGGATCTGTTCCACGGCTTTGCGGGCGAACTGGGTGTCGGTGTGGACGGCGGTGCAGAGGTAGCGGGTGACGTCGCGCGCGAAGCGGGGGGCCGGGGTGGCCGAGGGAGGGGCCGAGGGGGTCGTTGGCGCGGGGACGGTGGGGGGCGCGGCGATGGTGGGCGGTGAGGTGTGGTGGGGCTGGGGCGAGGTGGTGGGCGGGGCCCCGCCGGCGGGGGCGAGCGGGTCGAAGACGCGTACGGTGCCGCACTGGCCGCAGGTGGTGTAGTTACGGTCGTTGGCGGCTCCGCAGTGCGGGCACTGGAGGGTCGATGGTGTCATGGTCGGCTGTCTCTGCTCGGCACGCGGGAGCGTGCGGTGGGGTGGGGTGGGGCTGGGTCATGTTCTGGACGCCGTGGGGTGTGCATGCGGTTTGTCGTCCCGGTTGTTCTCGGATTCGGTGGGCGTCGGGTCGTTCTGGGATTCGGTGTGCGTCGGGTCGTTCGCGGAGTCGGTGGTGGGTGAGGTGCTGCGGGGCGCGCGGGAGGGGTGCCGGGTGGGGTGCGGGGACTTGGTGGGCGTGGTGCTGTGGGTGGGCCCGTGGTGGGGTACGGGTCGCGCGTCGGCGTGGTCGTCCGGCGACACGATGCGCAGCAGGGCCGCTGCCGCCAGCAGGGCCGTGGCGGTGAGCAGGAGTCGGCTGTGCGGCCGGGCTGTGTGGCGGGTGGGCACGGCGATCAGTCCATGTACTCCGCTGACACGGTCAAGTACTCCTGGCTGACGGGCTGTTCGGTGAATCCGGGTGCGGAGCGCGGGATCTGCATCTCGCCTGCCCGGGAGGAGGCGACCAGTGAGTTGAGGAGGCTGCCGAGGGCTTCGAGCAGGGCGTGGTCCTGGTCGACGTCCGAGTCGGCGAGGAAGGCGGCCTTGGTGGCGACCTTGCCGAGCACGTCGGGGTTGGCTGCGCCGAAGCCGTAACTGATGACGTGCGGGTACCGGGGCCAGGAGCGGTCGACGAGGCGTCGGAACGCGTCGTGCCAGCCCTTGTCGGTGGGGGCGCCGTCGGTGAGGAGGAACATCACGGGGCGCAGTACGGCCATGCCCATGGTGCGCAGGTCGTCGACGTCCGTTTCGATGCGGCTGCGTACGAGGTCGAAGGCTGCGGAGTAGTTCGTGGTTCCGTTGCACACGACTTGCGGCATTGCCTGGATTCGATCGAGGTCGGTCATTTCGATGATGAGGTGTGCGTCCGTGGAAAAAGCGATCAAGGACATGTGTGCGAATTCCGAGACTCGGGGGCTCTCGGAAATGGTCGCGTGCAGCTGCGCCAGGGTTCGGTTGAGGGTGTTCTGGTGCGGCTGCATCGAAGTGGACGCGTCGATCACGAGATAGGTCGGCAGGCATTTCTGCCGCAGGCTGTACGGGCTGATGTCCTGGGCGGGCACGGCGTCGTCATGAGAGCTCATGTGCGTTCCCCTTCTGCTCTTCGAATTCAGGTGTGGCGTTCGTTTCGGAGCGCGTCCTGGCGGGGGGTTCAGGAAGCGATCGCTGCGGCGATCACGAGCAGCGCGACGACCAGGATCACGAGGGCCCAGCCGATGGCCGGGTCCAGGGAAGCCGGTGCCTGGGGCTCGGGTGAACCGGTGGGTTCGTCGGATGCGGGGGGCTTGGTGATGGCGGACTGCAGCGGCTGTGCGGTGTCGCTGCGGGGGGCCGCGGGCCGGGCGGGCAGCGGGGAGCGCTCGACGGTGAACTGCACGACGGGTCCGTCGTGCAGTGCGGCCAGTAGCGCCGAGCTGCGGGGTCTGGTTTCGCGGTCTCGGGCCCAGAGCATGTCGAGCAGCAGCTCGGCCACCCCGCCCGGGACGCCGGGCGGCGGGTCGGCGAGCGTGTGCAGGACCTCCGCGAGGTTGCGGGTGCCGGTCAGACAGCGGGCGGTCAGCAGCGCGACGCGGTAGCGGTCGGTGCACAGGTCGGCGGGCATGCCCTGCCGGGCCAGTGGGTCTTCCCAGCCGGGCTGGTGGATGTCGGGGCCGGTGCCCTGGGCGCAGCCGTCCATGTCGATGAGGTGGACGGTGTAGTCGGCCGGGTTCCAGAAGGCGTTGGCGTAGTTCCAGTCGGAGTAGACGAGTTTGCGCTGCTCCAGTGCGGCGGCGATGCCGACGAGGCAGCGGCAGGCGGTGATCCGCTGCTCGGGCGTGGGCGGGGTGCCGTCGCGGGCCAGCCTGCGGTCGGGGCGGGCCAGGGTGTCGATCTCCCGGAATCCGCCGCCGGGTGAGCGGAAGGCGTCGGGTGCCATGGGGATGAGGCAGCCGACGGTGGCGGAGTCGTCGTCGGTGACGCGGGCGACCGGCCAGGAGGTGCGGTCGAGCAGTACTTCGCGGGCCGGGCGTCCGGCGGCGGCGTCCGAGCGGCCGAAGGCGACGAGTTCGTCCAGGCGGAGCGCGTCCGTGTCGTCCAGCGGTTGCTTGTAGCGCTTGAACAGCAGGTCGGGGCCGGTGTGGTGGCCGGTGAGGCGGGTCACCTCGGAGCTCTGGCCGTTGTTCGTGGCGATCTGTTCGCCGAGTGCGCCCAGTGCGGCCAGCGAGGTGACGGGCGGCTGGGCCCACGCCGACGGGTTGGCGGTCACCGCGGCCACCCGTCCTGGCCGCCGAGCCGCTCGCCGGCCGGGGCGGTGGCGTGATCGGGCGGCCGCGACCTGGCGTCGGGGTCGACCCAGACGGTGACCGCCGTACGGTCGTCCAGGAACCGTTCGGCGTCGAAGCCGACGTCGTTCAGGTACGAGGCGACGGGCAGGGGCAGTTGCCAGCGGTCCGCGAGGTAGGCGTTGAGTTCTTCGATGGAGGCGAGGCCGTCGCCCACTCCGTCGGAGACAAGTGACACCACGTCGCCGGGGCGCAGGGTGAGCGTGGTCTCGCGGACGGCGTGCGGGTCGGCGGGGAGGGTGTGGGTGACGGCGTTGGAGTCGTAGCCGGCCGTCGTCCCCTTGCGGTCGCCGGCGGCGTAGCGCCAGCGGTCCTCGTCGAGGCGCCACAGGGACGCGTCACCGAGCCAGGCGGCCCACATGGTGCGTTCGCCCGTCGGGGCCGTGGGGCGGGTGGGGATGACCGCGACGAACAGGACCGCGCACACGTCGGAGACTTCCAGGCCACGTCGCTCCGCCTCGCGCAGCATCGCCGTAGCGGTTTCCTCGAAGAGCTCGGCCGCCGACAGCCGTGCGGCTCCGTCCGGTTCGTCGAGTCGGCGCCTGAGGTGGTTGACGGCGGTGCCCGCCGCCACGGCGGCCCCGAGTTCGGCGTGGGCGCTGCTGGAGACGCCGTCGGCCACGGCCAGCAGCAAGTGGTCGCCGGCGGCGTCCCGTGTCATGCGGTAGGCGTCCTGACGGGCGACGGCGGGCTCCTGGCAGCGGTGTCCTGGGCCGACGATCGAGGCGGCCCGCACGGCGAGGTCGCCCAGGTGTGCCTGGTCGGCGGCGACGCCGGGTGCGGCGGCCGGCCGTAACGGCAGCAGCCAGGGGAAACGCTGGGCCTTGGAGCCCGCGCCGAAGCGCGGCACGGTCGTGATGTGTGCCGTGACCGGCGCGGCGGCCCCGGCTCGGGAGAGGTGCGCGGGGCCGGTGGGGGGAGGCCGGTGCCGCCCGTCCCACGCGAGGGGCACCGATGGTGGAACGTCCGGGGGCGCCGTGAATGGCACCGGAACTCGTGCTGATGCCTGCGTCCAGGTATGCATCTCCAGGAACAGGAATCCCGTGGCCATCAGCACCAATAAGTCGATCACCATGCGAAAGAAATGATCGTCCGCCGGGAAATAGATCACGAGGAAAATTCCCCCGAAGATGCACATCGCCCAGATCAGACGCCCCCGTTGCAGCGACATGCCGGGACGGTAACAGTGCGGCCAGATAGGAGGGAGAGATTCGCAAACATTCTCACGAATCCTTTTCAGGCCGCGGCGGGCTCTGGAGTCCCAGGAGAGACACGTCCACGGCGTCTCCCGCCGCCGCGTTTCTCCCGTCGCCGCGCTCTTCCGCTTCCGCCGTCGCGGTTTTGCTCAGCGTCCTTCGACGAGGGGGGTGAGGGTCCCCGGCGGCCGGGTCTGCGGGATCTGCGGTTGCGGCTCGAGTCCGAAGGTGGTGAAGGCGGTTCGGGTCGGCAGCGGATACGTCTCCTTCCCGGTGAGGGAGTTGAGGATGGTGGCGCTGCGCCAGGCGGCGAGGCCGAGGTCGGGGGCGCCCACGCCGTGGGTGTGCAGTTCGGCGTTCTGGACGTACGCGGAGCCGGTGACGGCCGGGTCGAGGACGAGCCGGAACTGTTCGTCGACGCGGGGCCGGTCACGGCTGTCGCGGCGCAGGTAGGGGTCGAGGCCGGCGAGGATGCGGTCCAGGGGGCGTTCGCGGTGGCCGGTGGCGAGGACGACGGCGTCGGTGGTCAGTCGGGAGCGGGTGTCCTGCTGGACGTGTTCCAGGTGGAGTTCGATCTGGGTGGTGGCGATACGGCCGGCCGTGCGGACGCTGACGCCGGGGGTGAGGACGGCTTCGGGCCAGCCGCCGTGCAGGCTGCGGCGGTAGAGCTCGTCGTGGATGGCGGCGATGGTGTCGGTGTCGATGCCCTTGTGGAGCTGCCACTGGGAGCTGAGGAGCCGGTCGCGGGCGGATTCGGCGAGGGCGTGGAAGTAGCGGGTGTAGTCGGGGGTGAAGTGCTCCAGGCCGAGCTTGGAGTACTCCATGGGCGCGAAGGCCTCGGTGCGGCCGATCCAGTGGATCCGGCCGCGGCCGGGCGGGCGGCGGCGCAGCAGGTCGAGGAAGACCTCGGCGCCGGACTGTCCGGAGCCGACGACGGTGACGTGTTCGGCGGCGAGGAAGGTCTCGCGGTGGGCGAGGTAGTCGGCGGCGTGGACGACAGGCACCCCGGGTGCGTCGACGAGGGGCTGGAGGGGGTCGGGGACGTAGGGCTCGGTGCCGACGCCGAGGACGATGTTGCGGGTGAGGGCGCGGCCGAGGGCCTCGGTCTCGCCGTCGGTGTCGAGCTGGGCGAAGTCCACCTCGAAGACGTCGTGTTCGGGGTTCCAGCGGACGGCCTCGACCTGGTGACGGAAGTGCAGTCCGGGGAGGCTCTCGGCGACCCAGCGGCAGTAGGCGTCGTACTCGGCGCGCTGGATGTGGAAACGCTCGGCGAAGTAGAAGGGGAAGAGCCGGTCGCGGGCCCTGAGGTAGTTCAGGAACGTCCAGGTGCTCGCGGGGTCGGCGAGGGTCACCAGGTCGGCGAGGAAGGGGACCTGGATGGTGGCGCCGTCGATGAGCAGGCCGGGGTGCCAGTCGAAGCCCGGGCGCTGTTCGTAGAAGACGGCGTCGAGTTCGGCGAGGGGGTGGGCGAGTGCGGCGAGGGAGAGGTTGAAGGGGCCGATGCCGATGCCGATCAGGTCGCGGGGTGTTTCGGGCTCGTGGCGTGGGGGGGTGGTCATCTGGAGGTGGTTCCTTCCACGAGTTTCAGGAGCCCGGCCAGGTCGTCCGGCCGGATGTGGGGGTTGAGGAGGGTGGCCTTGAGCCAGAGCCGGCCGTCGAGGCGGGCCCGGCCGAGGACGGCGCGGCCCTGGTGCAGCAGTTGCCGGCGTACGTCGGCCACGGCGTCGTCGGTGGCGTCGGTGGGCCGGAAGAGGACCGTGCTGATCGTGGGGCGGTCGTAGAGTTCGAAGCGGGGGTGGGTGTCGAGGAGTTCGGCGAGTTCGGCGGCGCGGGCGCAGACCTGGTCGACGAGGGCTCCGATTCCGGTCCTGCCGAGGGCCTTGAGGGTGACGGCGATCTTCAGGACGTCGGGGCGGCGGGTGGTGCGCAGGGAGCGGCCGAGCAGGTCGGGCAGGCCGGCTTCGGTGTCGTCGTCGGCGTTGAGGTAGTCGGCACGCTGGTGCAGTACGGCGAGGTCGTGGGTGTCCCGTACGGCGAGGAGGCCGGCGGCGACCGGCTGCCAGCCGAGTTTGTGCAGGTCGAGGGTGACGGTGTGGGCGGCTTCGAGGCCGGTGAGCGCGGCGCGGCGGCGGTCGCTGAAGAGGAGGCCTCCGCCGTAGGCGGCGTCGACGTGCAGCCGGGCGTGGTGGGCGGCGCACAGGGCGGCGATCTCGGGCAGTGGGTCGATGAGGCCGGCGTCGGTGGTGCCGGCGGTGGCGGCGACGAGCAGCGGGCCGCCCACCTCGGTGAGTGCCTCGTCGAGGGCGGCGGGGTCGAGGGTGCCGGCGGGGGCGGGGACGACGACGGGTTCGGGCAGTCCGAGCAGCCAGGCGGCGCGGGGCAGGGAGTGGTGGGCGTTGGCCCCGCACACGAGCCGCACGCTGCCGCCGTGCGCTTCCCGGGCAAGCAGCAGGGCGAGCTGGTTGGCTTCGGTGCCGCCGGTGGTGAGGAGGGAGTCCGCGAGCCCTGCCAGCCGCGCGAGCGCCCGCGAAACCAGGGCCTCCAGTTCGGATGCCGCCGGTGCCTGGTCCCAGGAGTCCAGGGAGGGGTTGAGGACGCTCACGGCGAGGTCGGCGGCGGTGGCGACGGCGAGCGGCGGGCAGTGCAGATGGGCGGCGCACAGGGGGTCCGCGGGGTCGGCGGCGCCCTCGGCGAGGGCGTGCACGAGGGTGCGCAGGGCGTCGGGGTCGCCGTCGTCGGGCAGTACGTCGCCCACTGCGTCCCGCAGGCGGGCGGCGACCGCCTCCGGGCCGCCCGCGGGCAGTGGTCCGCCGCGCGCCCGGCGGCCTTCGCGCAGCGCGTCCAGCACGGTGTCGAGCAGTGGCCGCAGGGTGCTGGGTCCTTCGGGTCCTGAGGCGAGCGGCAGGGTGCTCATGGGGCTCCTCCGGGGCGCGGGGCAGGGGGAGTTCCAGCTTGTACGCGGATGCGAGGGCGCGCCCGAAGAGCCCAACGATCGGAACCCGCCAGGGGGCACTCCCGTGCGGGAAGGACATGCCCGCACAGGGCACCCCCGCCCAGAAGGAGCACCCCCACCCAGAAAGAGCGCGCCCGCACAGAGCACCCCCACCCAGGAAGAGCGCGTTGGGGGTGTGGGTTCAGCCCTTGAAGTCGGCCGTGTGGTCGCGGGCCCACTGGGCGAAGGGGCGGGCCGGGGTGCCGGTGATCTCCTCCACGGTGGTGGTGATCTCCGGAGGCACGCCGACGGTGGCGGCGAAGGTCTTCACGAGGGCCGCGACCATGTGGGGCGGCAGGCCTGGGAAGAGTTCCGGGCCCGCCTGCTCGGGCGGCACCTCGACGAACCGGAGGTCGCGGCCGATCGCCCCGCCGATCGCGTCGACCTGTTCGGCGTTGGTGGTCGCCTCGGGGCCGGTGAGACGGTGGACGACGCCCTCGTGGCCGTCGTCGACGAGGGCGCGTTCGGCCACGGCGGCGATGTCGTCCTCGTGGATGGGTGCGGTCAGGCCGTCGGCGAAGACGCCGCGGACGGTGTTCCCGGCGCGGATCTGCGGGGCCCACTGCAGGGCGTTGGCCGAGAAGGCGTTGGGGCGCAGGAACGTCCACTCCAGGCCGCTGTCGCGGATCTGCCGCTCCACCGTGGCGTGCATGACGTGGATGGGGTGGGTCTCGTCGGCGCCGTCCTGGATGATCCCGGAGGAGAGCAGCACGACGTGCCGTACTCCGGCGGCGCGGGCCGCGTCGAGGAGGCCGCCGGCGGCGTCGCCGACGGCCTGGATGTAGAGGAACAGCCTGGCCGCCCCGGCGAACAGGGCGGCGGGGTCGTCCGGCCGGAAGCGGACCACCTCGGCCTGCGCCGGCAGAGCGGCCCGCTGCGGATCGCGGGTCAGCGCCCGCACGGGCCGCTCTGCGGCGACGAGACGTTCGACGAGGGCACGGCCGACGTTGCCGGTGGCACCGGTCACCACGATCACGGATGGCCTCCTAAAAGCGGGGACTGTCCGGCCGATCATGCCGCATCGTGGGTGAGGAGCAGCCGTGCCCCACGTCCGTGGTCCTATGCCTCCCTGACTCGCAACGCCCGTGCCAGGTCGTCGAGTTGGTCGACGAGCTTGCGGCGCAGCGCCGGGATCGGGTCGGCGTGGCGCAGGCACTCCTCGCCGAGGCCCAGGGTCTCGGCGTCGACGGCGGCGGCCGGGAACGCCCAGCGGCCGGCGGCCTCGGCGATGGCGGGTCCGCGGCGGGCGGCGACCGCGACGGCGTCCTGGTAGTAGCGCGGGACGTACTTGCGTACCAGGTCGGCCTGCTCGGGCTGCCAGAAGCCCTGGGCGGTGGCGGTGAACAGGTAGTTGGACAGGTCGTCGGTGGCGAACATCGCCTCCCACGCGGTGCGCTTGGCCTCCGGGTCGGGCAGGGCGGCCCGGCAGCGGGCGGCGCCCTCCTGGCCGGTGGCGCTGGGGTCCTGGACGAGTTCGGCGTCGATGACGGCGTCGTCGATCGCGCCGAGGACGGCGAGGCGGCCGAGGATGCGCCAGCGCAGTTCGGGGTCGAGCTCGGGGCCGCCGGGGACGGTGCCCTCGGAGAACCAGGCGCTGATGGTGTCCGGCCGGGCGGCGACGTCGATGAAGTGGCGTACGGCGATCAGGCGCAGGCCGGGGTTGTCGCCGTCCTCGGTGCGGCGGATGAGGTCGCGGCACAGGGCGCTGAGGGTGGCGAGGGCGGCGGGGCGGTCCTCTGGCTTCAGGTAGCGGTCGGCGACGTGGGCGGAGGCGAAGGCGAGGACGCCCTGGACGAGGGCGAGGTCGGTCTCGTGCGGGAGGTGGGCGCGGGCGGCGTCCAGGTAGGCGGAGGGCGGGAGCTCGCCGTCGCGCACGGAGTCGCGCAGGGCGTTCCAGACGACCGCGCGGGTGAGTGGGTCGGGCAGGCCGGACAGTCCGGCGCGGACGGCTCCGAAGGACTCGGGGTCGAAGCGGACCTTGGCGTAGGTCAGGTCGCCGTCGTTGAGCAGCAGCAGCGCGGGGCGCTTGCCGATGGACTGCGGGGCGCTCTGCGGGACGTCGAGGTCGAGGCGTTCGCGGAGGGTGAGGTGTCCCTCGTCGGTGAGGTCCTGGTCGTAGAGGCCGACGGCGATGCGGTGCGGGCGGCTGCCGGTGTGCTCGACGGTCAGGGTGCAGGTGCCGTCGGCGCCGGCGGTGACGGCGGGGGTGAGCGTGTCGACGCCGGTGGTACGCAGCCAGGCGTCGGCCCAGGCGTGGACGTCGCGGTCGGTGGCGGCGGCGAGGGAGTCGATGAAGTCGGCGAGGGTGGCGTTGGCGAACCGGTGGCGGGTGAAGTGGGTGTTGATGCCGGCCAGGAAGTCCTTCTCGCCGAGCCAGGCCACCAGCTGGCGGAGTGCGGAGGCGCCCTTGGCGTAGGAGATGCCGTCGAAGTTGAGGAGGGCGGAGGCGGTGTCCTCGACGGCTTCGGGGGCGACGGGGTGGGTGGAGGGGCGCTGGTCGGCGTCGTAGCCCCAGGGCTTGCGGACGACGCCGAAGTCGGTCCAGGTGTCGGTGAAGCGGGTGGCTTCGGTAAGGGTCTGGTAGCCCATGTACTCGGCGAAGGACTCGTTGAGCCAGATGTCGTCCCACCAGCGCAGGGTGACGAGGTCACCGAACCACATGTGGGCCATCTCGTGGGCGATGACCATGGCGCGGGTCTGGCGTTCGGTGTCGGTGACGGCGGAGCGGTAGACGAACTCGTCGCGGAAGGTGACCAGGCCCGGGTTCTCCATGGCGCCCGCGTTGAACTCGGGGACGAAGGCCTGGTCGTAGGAGTCGAAGGGGTAGGGCTCCTCGAACTTCTCGTGGTAGCGGTCGAAGCACTGCCTGGTGATCTCGAGGATTTCCTCGGCGTCCGCGTCGAGGTGGGGCGCGAGGGAGCGGCGGCAGTGGATGCCGAAGGGCAGGCCGCGGTGCTCGGTGCGTACGGAGTGCCAGGGTCCGGCGGCGACGGCGACGAGGTAGGTGGAGATGAGCGGGGTGGGTGCGGCCTGCCAGCGGCCTTCGCCGAGGTGGTCGGTGACGCCGTTGGCGAGGACGGTCCAGCCCTCGGGGGCCCGCACGGTCAGCTCGAAGACGGCCTTGAGGTCGGGCTGGTCGAAGGCGGCGAAGACGCGCTGCACGTCTTCCATGAACAGCTGTGTGTAGAGGTACGTCTCGCCGTCGGTGGGGTCGGTGAAGCGGTGCATGCCCTCGCCCGTGCGGGAGTAGCGCATGCTCGCGTCGATGCGCAGTTCGTGCTCGCCGGCGGTGAGGTTCTTCAGGGGCAGCCGGTTGCCGTCGAGGGTCTCGGGGTCGAGGGGCTGTCCGTCGAGAGTGGCGGAGCGCAGCTCGACCGGCTTGAGCTCGACGAACGTGTCCGCGTCCGAGCGCGCGGTGAACCTGATGAGGGTCACGGATCCGAAGGTCTCGTCGCCGGTGGTCAGATCGAGTTCGATCGTGTAGCGGTGGACGTCGAGGAGCTGGGCACGGGTCTGCGCTTCGTCGCGCGTCAGTACGGACATGAACGACATGCTGCCCGATGTGAACGGCAAGTCACAGAGGCGGTTCGGTACGCACCCTATGTCCCTCCCTATGTCCCTTCTCGCGCCGGAGCCGCCCGCGGCATGTCCAGCCGGCACGGAACGCGGGCGTCCGGGTGGGGCAGGGCAGGTCGCGGCGGATGTTTCCCGGCCTCGCCGTGGTCCTTGACCAGGGCGCGCAGTTCGCGCACCTCCTGCTCCAGGGCGAGCCGGCGCCGGTGGGCGTCGTACAGGTAGCGGACCTTGGTGCGCAGCGCCCAGGGATCGACGGGTTTCATGACCAGGTCGGCGACGCCGAGCGCGAAGGCGGCGGAGGTCAGTTCGTGGTCGGGGCCGAAGCCGGTGAGCAGGATGACGGGGATGTGCTGGGTCTGCTCCACCCGCCGCATGTAGCGCACGACCTCCAGGCCGCTGACGCCCGGCATGCGCACGTCGAGCAGGAGCAGGCCGACGCGGCCGCGCAGCACCTGCTTGAGCGCCTCGTCCCCGCTGGTGGCCCGGCTGACCCGGTAGCCGAGCGGGGCGAGGGCGTTCTCCAGGGCGTACAGCGTGTCCTCGTGGTCGTCGACTATGAGGATCGTGGCATCCGACGGCATGGCCCGACGTCCCTCCCGCGGTGGGACCACCGGCTTACGTCCGGGGTGCTGACACTCGGTGCCCGTCGGTTGACGAACAGTGCACAGCGCAGCATGCCCCGGACGCGTCGCCGTGTCACTCCCCGGCGGCGTGGACCGACGTCAATCGGCCGTCGTCGCCGAGCCGTTCGCTGTTGCCTCCGCGATGCGCTCGTGGTGCCGGATCACCTCGGCGACGATGAAGTTGAGGAACTTCTCCGCGAAGGCCGGGTCCAGCTTGGCGCTCTCGGCGAGGCCGCGCAGCCGGGCGATCTGTCGTGCCTCGCGGTCCTGGTCGGCGGGCGGCAGCTGGTGTGCGGCCTTGAGGTGGCCGACCTGCTGGGTGCACTTGAAGCGCTCGGCGAGCATGTGGACGACGGCCGCGTCGATGTTGTCGATGCTGTCGCGCAGCCGGGTGAGCTCCTCGCGGACGGCGGGGTCGACGTCACCGGTACCGGTGTTGCTGGTGGTCATGAGCGTTCACCCTACGCGGCGCCCGCGGCTGTCGATCCGATGGCCTTGTGCAAGTGGACGTCCTGGTGGCCGCCGGGTATGCCCTCGGTGCGGCCCGTCTCACGGAAGCCGAGGCCCCGGTAGAAGTCGGGGGCCTGGAAGGTGAAGGAGGAGACGATCATCTCGCCGCAGCCGCGCCGTACGGCCTCGTCCTCGGCGGCCGTCATCAGGCGGCTGCCCCAGCCCGCGTGCCGCTGGTCCGCGCGCACCCACAGCATGGACACGGCGCAGCAGCTGCCCCAGATCCACGCGGTCAGCCCGCCGACCAGCTCGCCCGCGGTGTCCGTGACGCTGACGGTCATCGGTTCCGGCGCTCCGGCGCCGGTCGCCTCGGCGTTGAAGGCGGTCAGCTCGTCGTCGAGGCGCTGCTCGAGGGCTTCGTCCTTGCCGCTCACGCGCAGGGTCGCGGTGGAGATCTCTTCACTGTTCACGGCGGGAGTCTGTCATCCGCGGGAGAACGCGGCGAGGGAAAAACCGCGAAGGGAGAACGGCAGAGGCAGAGGGCAGCGGCAGGGGCGGACGGCAGGAGAAACAGACAGGGCGAACCGAGGGGGAAACCCGGGGGCATCCTCGTACAGTGGAATTGGGTTCAGGCCTCTTGGGGGTGCGGGCGTGGCGAACGGCAGACCGGTCGAGCACGGCTATCCACACCTGGAGACGGTGCGGGCGGCCATCACCGCGCTGTACAAGCGGCTGTCGTACGACACGATCCAGACGTTCGCGACCAGTGTGGCCCCCGTCGACGTGGCGTTCTGCGACACCGACGACCTCCATCTGGGCACCCAGCGCGTGGCGGGTGAGCTGGTGCGGCACTACCGGCTGCCGGACGCGCGGATGATCGTCTGCTTCCGGGAGATGGAGCACGCGGCGAACATCGAACTCGCCGCGGGACCCGAGTACTTCGTGGAGCTGAACGACCGGTTCCGCACCCATCGCCGGGACATCGGCGCGGCCCTGGCCCACGAGATCATGCATGTCTATCTGCACCGCCTGGACCTGTCCTTCCGCGGTACGCGCGACAACGAGATCCTCACGGACACGGCGACGACGTACCTCGGGGCCGGCTGGCTGCTCCTGGACGCGTTCCGGGAGGACGCGGCGTCCTCGCAGAAGCTGGGCTATCTCACGCCGGAGGAGTTCGGGTACGTCCTGGCGAAGCGCGCGCTGGTCTTCGGCGAGGACCCCTCGACATGGTTCACCAGTCCGCAGGCGTACGAGGCCTACGGGGAGGGCATGGCCCGGGCCCGCCGCGACGAGCAGCAGCCGCCGCTGACGGCGGCCGGCTGGGCGGGCCGCCGCCGCTACGCCCGTGACCGCCGCCACGCCCAGGACCACGCCCCGGCCGCCGCGCCCGGCATGCCGTACGCCTTCACGCCGGACGGCCGGGGTCCGCTTCGGGTCTCGTTCCCGTGCCCGACCTGCCATCAGCGGATCAGGGTGCCGGTGCGGGGGCGGGTGCGGGCGCGGTGTGCGCTGTGCCGGACGGTGCTGGAGTGTGACACGTGAGTGTCACACCCCTGCCTCTCGCTCCACAGGGCCTCCCACGCGCTCTCGTCAGAGCCGTTCGATGATCGTCACGTTGGCCTGCCCGCCGCCCTCGCACATCGTCTGGAGGCCGAAGCGGCCGTCGGTGCGTTCCAGTTCGTGCAGCAGGGTGGTCATCAGCTTGGCGCCGCTGGCGCCCAGCGGGTGGCCCAGGGCTATCGCGCCGCCGTTGATGTTGACCTTCGCCGGGTCGGCGCCGGTCTCCTTCAGCCAGGCCAGGACGACCGGGGCGAAGGCCTCGTTGATCTCGACGAGGTCGATGTCGTGGATGGACAGGCCGGTCTTCTTCAGGGCGTGGGCGGTGGCCGGGATGGGCGCGGTGAGCATGCGGACGGGGTCCTCGCCGCGTACGGAGAGGTGGTGCACGCGCGCCCGGGGCCGCAGCCCGTGCTCACGCACCGCCCGCTCCGAGGCCAGCAGCAGGGCGGCGGCGCCGTCGGACACCTGGGAGGAGCAGGCGGCGGTGACGGTGCCACCGTCGATCACCGGTTTCAGCGCGGCCATCTTCTCCAGGGAGGTGTCCCGGCGCGGACCCTCGTCGACGGCGACCCGGTCGTACGCGACGATCTCCCGTTCGAAGCGGCCCTCGTCGACGGCCCGCAGTGCCCTCCGGTGGGAGCGCAGCGCGAACTCCTCCTGGTCCTGACGGCTGATCCCCCACTTCGCGGCGATCATCTCGGCGCCGGCGAACTGGTTCACGGGCCGGTCCCCGTACCGCGCCCGCCAGCCCTCGCTGCCGGCGAAGGGGCCCTGGGTGAAGCCGAGCGGTTCGGCGGCCTGCCGGGTGGCGTAGGCGATGGGTATCTGGGACATGTTCTGCACGCCGCCCGCGACCACCAGGTCCTGGGTGCCGGAGAGCACGGCCTGCGCCGCGAAGTGCACGGCCTGCTGTGAGGAGCCGCACTGCCGGTCCACGGTGACGCCCGGCACCTCCTCCGGCAGCCCGGCCGCCAGCCAGGCGGTGCGCGCGATGTCGCCGGCCTGCGGCCCCACCGCGTCCAGGCAGCCGAAGACGACGTCCTCGACGGCGGCCGGGTCGACGCCGGTGCGGGCGATCAGTTCCTTCAGCACGTGCGCGCCCAGATCGGCCGGGTGCACCCCGCTGAGCCCTCCCCCGCGCCGCCCGACGGGCGTACGGACCGCTTCGACGATGTAGGCCTCGGTCATGGCAACTCCCTCACACAGGGCGGTCATTCACGTACGGCGATCCCGTCCAGCACCATCGACAGGTACTGCCGGGCGATCTCCTCCGGGCTGTGCTGTCCGCCCGGCCGGTACCAGGACGCGGCGACCCACACCGTGTCGCGGACGAACCGGTAGGTGAGCCGGACGTCGAGGTCGGCCCGGAAGATCCGGGCGGCGACTCCGCGCTCCAGCGTGGACAGCCACGCCTTCTCGAACTTGCCCTGCGACTCGGCGAGGAACGCGAACCGTTCCTGCCCGACGAGTTGCTTGGACTCCTTCTGGTAGATCGCGACGGCGGCACGGTGCCGGTCGATCTCCCGGAACGACTCGGTGACCAGGGCCTCGAGAGTCTCGCGCGGGCTCAGACCGGCGCCCAGGACGGCGTCGTAGCCGCCCCAGAGCTCGTCGAGGAAGGTGCGCAGGATCTCCTCGAGCATCGACTCCTTGGAGTCGAAGTGGTAATAGAGGCTGCCCGCGAGCATGCCCGCGTGGTCCGCGATCTTCCGCACGGTGGTGGCGTTGTAGCCCTGCTCGGCGAAGACCTCGGCGGCGGTGTTCAGGAGTTCGCCGCGACGGGCCGCTGCCGCGGTCACCTGGGGCTTCTTCTTGATCGGCACGGGTCCGTCGTGGTCGGTGCTCCCAGTGACGCCGGCTGCTGCAGCCTCGATCGCCGCGCACCGGGCCGGCGCCGTCACGCCCGCCTTCGCGCCGCCGGTCCCGGCGCCCGCCGTCGCGGTGATGACGGCGCCGTGCCCGCGAAGCGGCCCGCGTCCGGGCTCGTACGCCGGACCCTCGACGTCTGTCATGGGCCCACGTTACCTACCAAACACTTGTTAGGGAAGCTGTCGGCCCGGGGTCCTCAGTGGTGGTGATCGCCGCTGGTGAGCTCCCGGTACTCCTCGAGGGTCGGCTTCGGGATGTGTGTCTCGGGCCCGAACATCGCCCGGGCCAGCCGCTCCCGCACCCGCTGGGAGACCTTGACCGGTCGCCGCACACCATTGGAGTCGACGCGCGGTCCGATCTCGTACGGCGGGTTCTGCTCGTGCTGGGTGAGGGTGAACAGCGCGCCCTGTGTGAGGGGTTCGTGGACCTCGAGGTACTCGCCGTGCGGCAGCCGTTTGATGGTGCCGGTCTCCCTGCCGTGCAGCACCTTGTCCCGGTCGCGGCGCTGGAGGCCGAGGCAGATCCGCTTGGTCGCCATGAAGGTGACGACGGGCGCGACGAAGACGCCGATCCGCACGAACCAGGTGATCGCGTTGATGGACAGGTGCAGATGCGTGGCCACGATGTCGTTGCCGCCGCCGATCAGCAGCACGAAGTACAGGCTGAGCCAGGCGACGCCGAGGGCGGTGCGCACGGGGGCGTTGCGCGGCCGGTCCAGGATGTGGTGCTCGCGTTTGTCACCGGTGATCCACGCCTCGACGAAGGGATAGACGCCGAGGGCGAGCAGGATCAGCGGGAAGAGCGAGAAGGGGATGAAAACGCCCGGCACCAGGGTGTGACCCCAGATGTTGATCTCCCATCCCGGCATCACCCGGATCAGTCCCTCGGAGAAGCCGAGGTACCAGTCGGGCTGGGCGCCGGTGGTGACCAGGTCCGGCCGGTACGGCCCGAAGGCCCACACGGGGTTGATGCTGGCGATGCCGCCCATGATGGTCAGCACGCCGAAGGTGAGGAAGAAGAAGCCGCCCGCCTTGGCCATGTAGACCGGCAGGAAGGGCATGCCGACGACCGACTTCTGGTCGCGGCCGGGGCCCGGATACTGGGTGTGCTTGTGGTAGAAGACCAGGATCAGATGGGCGACGACCAGTCCGAGCATGATCCCGGGCAGCAGCAGCACGTGGATCGGGAAGAACCTCGAGATGATGTCGTGGCCCGGGAACTCCCCGCCGAAGAGGAAGAAGGACAGGTACGTCCCCACGATCGGGACGGACAGGATCGCGCCGTCGGCGAAGCGGACGCCGGTGCCGGAGAGCAGGTCGTCGGGGAGCGAGTAGCCGGTCAGGCCGGTGAGGATGCCCAGGAACAGCAGGGTCCAGCCGAACAGCCAGTTGACCTCGCGCGGCTTGCGGAACGCTCCGGTGAAGAACACCCGCATCATGTGCACGAGCATGCCGGTGACGAAGACCAGCGCCGACCAGTGGTGGATCTGCCGGATCAGCAGGCCGCCGCGCACGTCGAAGCTGATGTGCAGCGTCGATTCGTACGCCTTGGTCATGACGATGCCGTTCAGCGGGCCGTAGGAGCCGTGGTAGACGACCTCGGCGCCGCTGGGCTCGAAGAAGAGCGTGAGGTAGACGCCGGTGAGGATCAGGATGAGGAAGCTGTAGAGACAGATCTCGCCCAGCATGAAGGACCAGTGGTCCGGGAACACCTTGCGCATGTTGGCCTTGGCCAGCGCGTAGATCCCGAGCCGTCCGTCGGCCCAGTCGGCGAGCTTCTCGCCCTTGCCGGGTTCCCCCCGGCGGGCCGAACTCGCCCTCCCCGCCTCTTCGTTCACCGACTGTGCGCCGTCCATTCGCGCCTCCCCCTCGGATCAACCCCAGGGTGTCACGGCGGCCCGCTCAAGCCAACGGGGCGAGCGGCCGGACCGCGCCGGCCCGGCTGCCGCACCGCGCGCCGAACATGATCCCCGTCCCGGGTACGTCGTCCCCCGCCCACCTGCGGAGAACTTCGACGCCCTCGGACTCTCCCTCGACGATGGGCAGTTCAAGCGGCCGGCCAAGGCTTCGGAGGCCGTCGCTACGGTGTGAGTCCGACGACCGCCGTCGGTCCGTGCGCGTGCAGCAGCGCGTCCTCCCCGGTCAGCAGGAGGGCGTCGTGCCGGCCGAGCCGCACCCCGGCCACGTCCGCGCCCTCTCCCTCGCCCTCGCCCTCGCCGAGTGCGACGATCAGGGCGTGCGCCGCCCGCAGGCTGAGCCGGCCGCGTACGACGGCGACGGTCGGGGCCGCGGCGCCCCTGCGCCACATCACGTTGAAGTTGACGACGGGCCCGCCGAGCAGCCGGCAGTCGGTGGGCACGTCGCCGGGGAAGTCCTGGGGAACGTACCGCGTGTCGACGAGCCGCCGCCGCCCGCCCACGGTCAGGTCCATGCCCGCGCCCTCGACGAGCGTGAGGGTCCGCTCCACCTCGGGGAACGCGGAGAACGGCCCGTCCGCGGCGACCTCGGCGAGGCTGACGCGCCAGGCGAAGGCGTCCATGCCCGCGCCCGGCGGGGAGGCGGCGATCTCCCGGGTCACCCCGCCGCCGTTCTTCCAGGCGACGGCCGCGCGTCCGGCGGCGGGCAGCAGGACGGTCACCGGACGATCCCCCGCGCCCGGGCGGCCACCAGCCACTTCGGGAACTCGCCCACGAGACGGTCGTACAGCTCCTCGTCGGACACCTTCCGGGGATCCGAACCCGCGTGGAAGAAACCGGCGTTGTCGATCACCCGCTTGTGCGGCACGGCCAGCTCGTCGAGCTTGCGCAGGTACTCGAACTGCCGGCTCCCCGGATCGCCGAAGGCGACGAACTGCCAGAACAGGGGCAGTTTCGCCGCCTTGCACAGGTACCGTTCCGCGGCGAGTTTGTTGATCGGGCCGCCGTCGGTCTGGAAGACCACGAGGGCGGGAGCGGTGGACCCGCTGTCGAGGTAGTGGTCGATGACGGCGTCCATCGCCAGGTGATAGCTGGTCTTGCCCATGTGGCCGAGTCCGGCCACGATCCGCTCGATCCGCCCCTGGTGATCGGCGAGCGCGATGTCCGTGACGGCGTCGATGTCGGTCGAGAAGAACACCACCGGGACGCGACCGTCGTCGTCGAGGTGCGCGGACAGCCCCAGCACCCGGTCGGCGAGCGCCTGCACGCTGCCGTCCTTGTAGTACGGCTTCATCGAGCCCGAATGGTCCACGACGAGGTAGACCGCGGCCCGCTCCCCGCCCAGCCCGTGCTTGTCCAGCGACACCCCAGCCCGTTTGTACAGGCTGACCAGCGCGGGAGCGGTCTCCTCCACCTTGCTGAGGCTGATCGCGGCCATGCGGACTCTCCCTTCGATCACCACACTGCGTGCCGAGGTTACGGCACGACAGCCCCGCCCCTTCCGGAAGATCTGGCGTCCGGTGGAGGCGGCCGGCTCGGCCTGATCAGTGTCCTCGCGGTCGCCGCCGCGGTCATCGTCACCCGGGTGAGCCCCGGGAAATAGCGGACACCGAGGAGCGGACATGCGGCGGCGCCTGCCCAATCGTCCGGTCGGGGACTGGAGGGCAGGCGCCGTCTGATGTTCCGTACGCCTTTGTACGGGACGTGCTGGGGGAACCGTCAGACCATCAGCGAACGGTCCGTCGGGCGGATCGGGGCCGGCAGGTCGCTCGCGCCCGTGAGGAAGCGGTCGACGCCCTTGGCCGCAGAGCGGCCCTCGGCGATCGCCCACACGATGAGCGACTGGCCGCGGCCGGCGTCACCGGCGACGAACACGCCCGGCACGTTGGTCTGGAACGCGGCGTCGCGGGCGATGTTGCCGCGCTCGTCGAGGTCCAGGCCGAACTGGTCCACCAGGCCGTTCTCGCGGTCCGTGCCCGTGAAGCCCATCGCCAGCGTCACCAGCTGGGCGGGGATCTTGCGCTCCGTGCCCGGCTTCTGGGTCAGCTTGCCGTCGACGAACTCGACCTCGGTGAGGTGCAGCCACTGGACGTTGCCGTCCTCGTCGCCCTCGAAGTGGGTGGTGGAGACGGAGTAGACGCGCTCGCCGCCCTCCTCGTGCGCGGAGGTGACCTTGTAGAGCATCGGGAAGGTCGGCCACGGCTGGGCGACCGGGTTCCGCTCGTCGTTCGGGCGGGGCATGATCTCCAGCTGCGTGACGGAGGCCGCGCCCTGGCGGTGGGCGGTGCCCACGCAGTCGGCGCCGGTGTCGCCACCGCCGATGACCACGACGTGCTTGCCCTCGGCCGAGATCGGCGGGGCCACGAAGTCGCCCTCCTGGACCTTGTTCGCCAGGGGCAGGTACTCCATCGCCTGGTGGACGCCCTTGAGCTCACGGCCGGGGACCGGGAGATCACGGGCCGTCGTGGCACCGGCGGCGATGACGACCGCGTCGTACCGCTTGCGCAGGTCCGTCGCCTTGAGGTCGCGGCCGATCTCGACGCCCGTACGGAAGCGGGTGCCCTCCGCACGCATCTGCTCGATACGGCGGTTGATGTGCCGCTTCTCCATCTTGAACTCGGGGATGCCGTACCGGAGGAGGCCTCCGATGCGGTCGGCGCGCTCGAAGACGGCGACGGTGTGGCCCGCCCGGGTGAGCTGCTGGGCGGCGGCCAGGCCCGCCGGGCCCGAGCCGATGACCGCGACCGTCTTGCCGGACAGGCGCTCGGGCGCCTGCGGGGCGACGTCACCGGTCTCCCACGCCTTGTCGATGATCGAGACTTCGACGTTCTTGATGGTGACCGCCGGCTGGTTGATGCCGAGCACACACGCCGACTCACACGGGGCCGGGCACAGGCGGCCCGTGAACTCCGGGAAGTTGTTCGTGGCGTGCAGCCGCTCGGAGGCGGCCTGCCAGTCCTCGCGGTAGGCGAAGTCGTTCCACTCGGGGATCAGGTTCCCCAGCGGACAGCCGTTGTGACAGAACGGGATGCCGCAGTCCATGCAACGGCTGGCCTGCTTGCTGATGATCGGCAGCAGGGAGCCGGGGACGTAGACCTCGTTCCAGTCCTTCAGGCGCACATCGACGGGACGGGACTTGGCGACCTCACGGCCGTGGTTGAGAAAGCCCTTCGGGTCAGCCATTGATCGCCGCCTCCATCATCTTCTCGGTGATCTCGGTCTCGGAGAGACCGGCTCGCTCGGCGGCGTCCTTGGCGGCGAGCACTGCCTTGTAGGCACTGGGGATGATCTTGCTGAAGCGCTCCACGGACGCGGGCCACTCGGCAAGCAGCTTCTCGGCGACCGTCGAACCGGTCTCCTCGGCGTGGCGGCGCACCACGTCGTGCAGCCACTGCTTGTCGGTCTCGTCGAGCTCCTCGACTGCGCCCACGTTGCCGACGTTGACGTTGTCGCGGTTCAGGTCGATCACGTACGCGATGCCACCGGACATACCGGCCGCGAAGTTGCGGCCCGTCTCGCCGAGGACCACCGCGCGGCCGCCGGTCATGTACTCGCAGCCGTGGTCGCCCACGCCCTCGGACACGACCGTCGCACCGGAGTTACGGACGCAGAACCGCTCGCCCGTACGACCACGCAGGAACAGCTCGCCGCCGGTCGCGCCGTACGCGATGGTGTTGCCCGCGATCGTCGAGTACTCGGCGAGGTGGTCGGCGCCCCGGTCGGGACGGACGATCACACGGCCACCGGAGAGGCCCTTGCCGACGTAGTCGTTGGCGTCGCCCTCCAGGCGCAGCGTGACACCGCGCGGCAGGAAGGCACCGAAGGACTGGCCCGCCGAGCCCGTGAAGGTGATGTCGATGGTGTCGTCGGGCAGGCCCGCGCCACCGAACTTCTTCGTCACCTCGTGGCCGAGCATGGTGCCGACCGTGCGGTTGATGTTGCGGATCGCGACCTGGGCGCGCACCGGCTGGGCGTCGGTCGCGGAGTTCGCGGCCAGCGCGTCGGCGGCGAGCTTGATCAGCTCGTTGTCGAGCGCCTTCTCCAGGCCGTGGTCCTGCTCGACGACCTGGTGGAGCGCCGCGCCCTCGGGCAGCTCGGGCACGTAGAAGAGCGGGGCCAGGTCCAGGCCCTGGGCCTTCCAGTGGTCGACGGCACGCGTGACGTCGAGCGTCTCGGCGTGGCCGACGGCCTCCTCGATGGAGCGGAAGCCCAGCTCGGCCAGGATCTCGCGGACCTCCTCGGCGATGAACTTGAAGAAGTTCACGACGTACTCGGCCTTGCCGGCGAACCGGTCGCGCAGCTCCGGGTTCTGCGTGGCGATGCCGACCGGGCAGGTGTCCAGGTGGCAGACGCGCATCATGACGCAGCCGGAGACGACGAGCGGAGCGGTCGCGAAACCGAACTCCTCGGCGCCGAGCAGTGCGGCGATGACGACGTCACGGCCGGTCTTCAGCTGGCCGTCGGTCTGTACGACGATGCGGTCGCGCAGGCCGTTGAGCAGCAGCGTCTGCTGGGTCTCGGCGAGGCCGAGCTCCCAGGGTCCGCCGGCGTGCTTGAGCGACGTCAGCGGGGACGCGCCCGTGCCGCCGTCGTGGCCGGAGATGAGGACGACGTCCGCGTGCGCCTTCGACACACCCGCGGCGACCGTGCCGACGCCGACCTCCGAGACCAGCTTCACGTGAATCCGCGCCTGCGGGTTCGCGTTCTTCAGGTCGTGGATCAGCTGGGCCAGGTCCTCGATGGAGTAGATGTCGTGGTGCGGCGGCGGGGAGATCAGGCCGACACCGGGGGTGCTGTGCCGGGTCTTGGCCACCCACGGGTAGACCTTGTGGCCGGGCAGCTGGCCGCCCTCGCCGGGCTTGGCGCCCTGGGCCATCTTGATCTGGATGTCGTCGGCGTTGACCAGGTACTCGGACGTGACGCCGAAGCGGCCGGAGGCGACCTGCTTGATCGACGAACGGCGCGCCGGGTCGTACAGACGGTCCGGGTCCTCGCCGCCCTCACCGGTGTTGGACTTGCCGCCCAGCTGGTTCATGGCGATGGCGAGGGTCTCGTGCGCCTCCTTGGAGATGGAGCCGTACGACATGGCGCCCGTGGAGAAGCGCTTGACGATCTCGCTGACCGGCTCGACCTCGTCGACGGAGATCGGCTGACGGTCGCTCTTGAAGCCGAACAGGCCGCGGAGCGTCATGAGCCGCTCGGACTGCTCGTTCACCCGGTCGGTGTACTTCTTGAAGATGTCGTAGCGGGCGGTGCGCGTCGAGTGCTGGAGGCGGAAGACCGTCTCCGGGTCGAACAGGTGCGGCTCGCCCTCGCGGCGCCACTGGTACTCGCCGCCTATCTCCAGGGCACGGTGCGCGGGCGCGATGCCGCTCGCCGGGTAGGCCTTGGCGTGGCGGGCGGCGACCTCCTTGGCGACGACGTCGATGCCGACGCCGCCGATCTTGGTGGCGGTGCCGTTGAAGTACTTCGTGACGAAGGCCGTGTCGAGGCCGACGGCCTCGAAGACCTGGGCGCCGCGGTAGGAGGCGACGGTCGAGATGCCCATCTTGGACATGACCTTCAGGACGCCCTTGCCGAGGGCGTAGATCAGGTTGCGGATGGCCTGCTCGGGCTCGATGTCCGACAGGAACGTCCCCGCGCGGACCAGGTCCTCGACGGACTCCATCGCCAGGTACGGGTTGACCGCCGCGGCGCCGAAGCCGATGAGCAGGGCGACGTGGTGCACCTCGCGGACGTCACCGGCCTCGACCAGCAGACCCACCTGGGTGCGCTGCTTGGTGCGGATGAGGTGGTGATGGACGGCCGCGGTGAGCAGCAGCGACGGGATCGGCGCGTGCTCGGCGTCGGAGTGGCGGTCGGACAGGACGATCAGCCGGGCGCCGTTGTCGATGGCCGCGTCGGCCTCGGCGCAGATCTCGTCGATGCGCGCGGCGAGGGCGTCACCGCCGCCGTGCACCCGGTACAGGCCGGACAGAGTCGCGGCCTTGAAGCCCGGCATGTCGCCGTCGGCGTTGACGTGGATGAGCTTGGCCAGCTCGTCGTTGTCGATGACCGGGAAGGGCAGCACGACGGTGCGGCAGGATGCGGCGGTCGGGTCCAGCAGGTTGCCCTGCGGGCCCAGCGACGAGCGCAGGGAGGTGACCAGCTCCTCGCGGATCGCGTCCAGCGGCGGGTTGGTGACCTGCGCGAACAGCTGGGTGAAGTAGTCGAAGAGCAGCCGCGGACGCTCGGACAGCGCGGCGATCGGCGAGTCCGTGCCCATCGAGCCGATCGGCTCGGCACCGGCCTTGGCCATCGGCGCGAGGATGACGCGCAGCTCCTCCTCGGTGTAACCGAAGGTCTGCTGGCGGCGGGTGACCGAGGCGTGGGTGTGGACGATGTGCTCGCGCTCGGGCAGGTCGCCCAGCTCGATCTCGCCGGCCTCCAGCCAGTCCGCGTAAGGCTTCTCGGCGGCGAGCTGGGCCTTGATCTCGTCGTCCTCGATGATGCGGTGCTCGGCGGTGTCGACGAGGAACATCTTGCCGGGCTGCAGGCGGCCCTTGCGGACCACCTTGGCGGGGTCGATGTCGAGGACGCCGACCTCGGAGCCGAGGACGACGAGGCCCTCGTCGGTGACCCAGTAGCGGCCGGGGCGCAGTCCGTTGCGGTCGAGGACCGCGCCGACCTGGGTGCCGTCGGTGAAGGTGACACAGGCCGGGCCGTCCCAGGGCTCCATCATCGTGGAGTGGTACTGGTAGAAGGCGCGCCGGGCCGGGTCCATGGAGTCGTGGTTCTCCCACGCCTCCGGGATCATCATCAGCACGGAGTGCGGGAGCGAGCGGCCGCCGAGGTGGAGCAGCTCGAGCACCTCGTCGAAGGACGCCGAGTCGGAGGCGTCCGGCGTACAGACCGGGAAGATCCGCTCCAGCGTGTCCTTGTCGCCGAAGAGGCCGGAGACCAGCTGGGACTCGCGGGCGACCATCCAGTTGCGGTTGCCCTTGACGGTGTTGATCTCACCGTTGTGCGCGACGAACCGGTACGGGTGCGCCAGGGGCCACGACGGGAAGGTGTTCGTCGAGAAGCGCGAGTGGACGAGCGCGATCGCGGAGGCGAAGCGGCGGTCGGACAGATCCGGGAAGAAGGGCTCGAGCTGACCGGTGGTCAGCATGCCCTTGTAGACGATCGTGCGGGCCGAGAGGGACGGGAAGTAGACGCCCGCCTCGCGCTCGGCGCGCTTGCGCAGCACGAAGGCCTTGCGGTCGAGGGCGATGCCCTCGCTCGCGCCGTCGGTGACGAAGATCTGCCGGAAGGCGGGCATCGTCGAGCGGGCGGTGGCACCCAGCAGGTCGGGGGCGACGGGGACCTCGCGCCAGCCGAGGACGGTCAGGTCCTCCTCGGCGGCGATCGTCTCGATCTGCGAGACGGCGTCCTCGGTCCCGTCCTCCGGCAGGAAGGCGATGCCGACGGCGTATCCGCCGGCCGCGGGGAGCTCGAAGCCGGCGACCTCGCGGAGGAAGGCGTCCGGAACCTGGGACAGGATGCCCGCGCCGTCGCCGGAGTCGGGCTCGGAGCCGGTGGCGCCGCGGTGCTCGAGGTTACGCAGAACCGTGAGCGCCTGCTCGACCAGCGCGTGGCTCGCCTCGCCGGTGAGGGTGGCCACGAAGCCGACGCCGCAGGCGTCGCGCTCGTTGCGGGGGTCGTACATACCCTGAGCAGCAGGGCGAGCATCCATGAAAGACCAGTTCTGGCCATTCGTGGAGTGCTGGGACGGCTGGCGCGGCGTACGCATCGGCTCTCCCGTCGTCGTCAAGTGGCATATGCAGGTGCCGAGGGACGACGCTGGCCCTCTGCGTGTGTGTGCAAAATTTCGTGCAGGTTACATGATGGAGCGGTTCTCGGGAACCGGATACTCCGTTCCAACATGCGGACGCCATAGCGTCGCGGCGGGGGTACCGCGGTACCGCGCACAGTGGCGAGAAGTATGTGGGGACCGAAGCGGACAGATCGGTGTCCGTCGACCCGAAGTCGACCCAAGGCGGGTGGGGAGAGCGTCACCGCCCGCTCCACCGGAGCACCGCAGGCTTCATTGCCCGCAGCGCTTACGGCTCATGCCCAGTGGTTAAGCATTCGAAACCAGCGGGTAACGGTTACTTATGCGGCCCAACGCATAAGTCCCATGCCAACTATCCTACGGCCGTTCCGAACAGACTGCCCAGGACGTACGTCACACCGGCGGCCGCGCCGCCCAGCGCGAGCTGCCTCAGGCCGCTGTACCACCAGGTCCGCGCGGTCACCCTGGCCACCACGGCACCGCAGGCGAAGAGCCCGACGAGGGCGAGCAGCACCGCCGGCCACAACACGGTGGCGCCGAGCAGATACGGCAGTACGGGCAGCAGCGCGCCCAGCGCGAAGGAGCCGAAGCTCGACACGGCGGCGACCAGCGGAGACGGCAGATCGCCGGGGTCGATGCCCAGCTCCTCGCGGGCATGTATCTCCAGGGCCTGCTCGGGGTCGCTCGAGAGCTGCCGGGCCACTTCCCGGGCCAGCTCCGGCTCGACACCCCGCGCGGCATAGAGCGCAGCGAGCTCGGCCTCCTCGTCCTGCGGGTGCTTCCTCAGCTCGCGCCGCTCCACGTCCAGTTCGGCCTCGACGAGCTCACGCTGCGAGGCCACCGAGGTGTACTCGCCGGCCGCCATGGAGAAGGCGCCGGCGGCGAGGCCCGCGAGCCCGGTCAGCACGATGGTGTGCTGACTCACGGCTCCACCCGCGACACCGGTCATCAGCGCCAGGTTCGAGACCAGGCCGTCCATCGCGCCGAAGACCGCGGGGCGCAGCCAGCCGCCGTTCACATCCCGGTGTGTGTGGTTGTCGCGGTGCGCCTCGTGCAGCGGCGCCTCGGTGTCGATGATGGCCATAATGTCCCCCAGGAAGCTTAGGCAAAGCTAAGTTTGGATTGGTTCTACTTTTCGACAGCACCGACACTACGCCGGGAAATTCCCGCCCGCCAGGAAGGAAAGGCTCGGCTAACCTGCGGTTTTACCGCCATACGCTCATGCGTGTAGAGCTACGCACAGATGTCGACCGGGTGATGCTGAGGCCCCCGAGGCTCTGCCGAACCCCTGCGGTGGGACACATCCGCAAAGGGTTCCACGCCCTGATCGGAGCCCCCGGAGGAGAGGCCGCGTATGGCATCGATCGCCTGCATTCCCTCGGTCCCTGCGCCCGGCAACGCCGCCGAACTCCGCGAACGGGCCCGCGGCGCACTGCTCGGCCTGGCCGTCGGCGACGCACTCGGCGCACCGGCAGAGAACATGAAACCGTCCGAGATCCGCGCCCGCTGGGGCCGCATCAAGGGCTACGTCGCCGAGAAACCCGCCGGGACCGACGACACCGAGTACGCGATCTTCTCCGGCCTGTTGCTGGCCCGGCACGGCTCCGCGCTCACCCCGGCCCATGTGGAGGCGGCCTGGCACGAGTGGATCGCCGACCGGCACGAGGGCCCCTTCCGGGGCGCGGGCTTCAGCGAGCGCGGCACGCTGGAGAACCTCCGCCGCGGCCTCGCCGCCCCCATCTCCGCCCAGCACCGCCATGCCTGGAGCGACGGCCTGGCCATGCGCGCGGCGCCCTTCGGGGTGTTCGCCGCGGGCCGCCCCGCCGAGGCGGCCCGGCTGGTGGCGATCGACGGCTCGGTCAGCCACGACGGCGAGGGGATCTACGGCGGCCAGGCGGTCGCGGCCGGGGTCGCCGCCGCCATGGCGGGCGCCCCGACGATCGCGGTCGTCGCCGCCGCCCTCGCCGTCGTCCCCGACGACTCCTGGACGGCCCGCTCCCTGCGCCGCGCCGTGGCCGTGGCCCACCGCGGCGAACGCGCGGTCCGCTCCGCCGTCGTCATCGGCGGCTACCCCTGGACCGACCTGGCCCCCGAGGCGGTGGCCCTCGCCTTCGGCGCGTACGCGGCGGCCGACGGCGAGTTCAGGGACGCCGTGCTGACCGCGGTGAACATGGGCCGCGACGCCGACACCACGGCCGCGGTGGCGGGCGCCCTCGCGGGCGCGACCCAAGGCGTGTCCGCCATCCCGGCGGAGTGGGCGGCGGCGATCGGCCCGGCCCGCGGCAGCTGCCTCCCCTCGATGGCCGGCCACCACATCCTGGACGTGGCGGAACTGCTGACGCCCGGGGAGGGCGGGAAATGGGGGTCAGCCGGTCCGAGACCCGGTGCGGATCCCGTACGGCACAAGGCAGGCCCGACACCCAACCCGAACGCCCTCACACCCGTCGAGAACAGGCGGCGGAGCACCCAAGACTCCGAACCGGGCCACGACCCCGTACGACACGAGGTACGACCGACACCGGACCGGAACGCCCTCACACCCGGCGAGAACAGGCGGCGGAGCACCCGAGACTCCGAACCGGGCCACGACCCCGTACGGCACGAGGTACGACCGACGCCGGACCGGAACGCCCTCACACCGGCGGCGACCCCGGACACGCTCACACCGGCGGCGCCCACGAGCACCCTCACGCCCCCGAACACCCTCACACCAACGCCGGACTCCAGCACCCTCACGCCCGCGCCGGGCGACGGCGATGCGGAGGTGCGGTCGTGACCCCGCCCGGCCCATGGGACGGCGGCGCCGATCCGAGAGCCACGCCCGCGCACACCGCCGCCGCGAACGCCGCGCCGGCCGCCGGCACCGGCCCCGCCCCCGACACCCGCCCCCGCCGTATCGAGGGCCTCCTTCTCGGTCTCGCCGCCGGTGACGCCGCCGGCTGGCCCGCCGCCCGGCACCGCGCGGTCCGTATGCCGGAGTGGACCCGTCGGCTCACCCGCGAGCTGGACACCTTCGCGGAGCAGAACGCGACGACCACGCTCCCCGTCCCCATCGCCCTCAACCAGCCCCCGGAGCCGCTGCGCCTCGGCCCCTCCGACGACGCCGAGTGGGCGGTGTTCGCGGCCGAGGCCGTGCTGCGCGCCGGGGACGACAGCGTCCTCGGAGACCTCAGCCGGGAGCGCCGGACACGAGCGGCCATCGACCTGACCTGGAACGCCGTGGCGAGCGAGGTCGCGGCGGCAGCCGACCGCGCCCCGGAGATCGAGTCGGCGGTCATCCCCCTCCGCGCCCGCATCTCCGTCCGGGCCGGTCTCGGCAACCTCGCCACAGGTCTGCGCCCGCCCGCCACCGGCCACGACAACCCGCACTACTTCGACGACGCGGCCTGCGTACGGGCCTGTGTCCTCGCCGTGGCCCACCCGGGCGACGCCCGACTCGCCGCCGAACTGGCCGAGTTCGACGCCCGCTACACCCAGGACGGCGACGGTGTGCACGGTGCCAGGGCGATGGCCGCGGCCCTCGCCCTGGCCCTCGCCGGCGCGGCAGTCGAGCCCTGCGTGACGGCCGCGCTGGCCGAACTCCCCGAGGCGACCGAGATCGGCCGCAACGCCCGTCACGCGCTGAAGCTCGCGCACGACGCCGAGAGCGCCTTCGCCCTGATCCCCCTCCTCGAACACCAGATCCTCGACCACGTCTACAGCTACGGCATCGCCGCCGCCGAGACGGTCCCGGTCGCGCTGGCCCTGGCCGTCGCGGCACACGGCCGGATCTCGGAGGCCGTCCCCGCGGCGGCCTGTCTGTCCCGGGTCGCGGACTCGGCCCCGGCCCTGGCGGGCGCCCTGACCGGCGCGCTGGGCGGCGGCGCGGCGATCCCCGTGTCCTGGCGCGACACCTGCCGCACCCTCTCCGGCTGCGTACTGCCCCGCCTCACCGGCACGGACCTGGTGGAACTCGCCGAACTCCTGGAAGCCGCACAACCGACCCCACCAGGAGGATGATTCGGGCATGACGCCCAAAGGAGAAGAAAGCCACGCGGCGCCCCTGGACGAGCGGATCACCGGAGCCCTCGTCGGTGCCGCCGTCGGCGACGCCCTCGGCGGCCCCGTCGAGGGCTACTCCCCCGACCAGATCCTCGAACGCCACGGCGGCCGCGTCCACGGGGTCGTCGGCCCCTGGAACGGCGACGCCTGGCGCACCGCCCGCCCCATCGCCCCGTACCACAAGGGCGACGGCCATGTCACCGACGACACCTTGATGACCCATGCGCTGATCCGGGTCTATGCCACGGTCCGCGACCACCTGGACGCGTACGCGATCGCCGAGCACCTGGTCCCGGACCTGATGACGAACCCACGGTGGATCCCGGAGCTGGAGGCGGAGGCACTGCCGCTGCAACGGGTGTTCCTGGCGGAGAAATGGCTGGTGGCCCGGCTCCACTACGGCCACGTCGACCCCCGCGAGGCCGGCGTCGGCAACATCGTCAACTGTGGCGCGGCGATGTACATGGCCCCGGTCGGCCTGGTCAACGCGGCCAACCCGGTGGCCGCGTACGCCGAGGCGCTGGACGTCGCCGGCGCGCACCAGTCGTCGTACGGACGTGAGGCGGCGGGCGTCTTCGCGGCGGCCGTGGCGGCCGCGTGCACACCCGGGGCGACACCGGACTCGGTCGTCTCCGCGTGCCTCTCCCTGGCGAAGGACGGCACGCGCGCGGCGATCGAGGCGGTCTGTGAAACGGCTGCCCGCCACACGGACTTCGAGTCGGCGCTCGTCCCGCTGCGGGAGGCGGTGGCCCCGTTCGACACCGTGGGCCCCGACTACCGCGCCCCGTCCCTGGCCGCCCGCCGCCCGTCCCGTCTGCACGCGATCGAGGAGCTCCCCGTGGCCCTGGGCATGGTGCTGCTCTCGGCCGGCGACTTCCGGGGGGCGGTCCTCGGCTCGGTGAACTACGGCCGCGACTGCGACTCGATCGCGACGATGGCGGGCGCGCTGGCAGGCGCCCTGGGCTCGCCGGTACCGGAGGACTGGTCGAAGACGGTCGCGGAGGCCAGCCGCCTGGACCTCTGGGAACCGGCCCGCACCCTCAACGCCGTGACCCGGGAGATCTTCCAACGGGACGTACACCGCCGCCGGGCCCACGAGGCGGCCTTCACCGAGATCGGAGGCCTGAGGTGCTCCGACTGACCTGGGTCCAGCCGGAGGACCTCCTCGGCCACGAACTCCACCAGGCCGCGCAGGACGGACGTGAGCCGTCGGCGATCGCGGCGCGCTGGAGAGCGGCGGGCGGCCAGGAGGCACCCCTGCGCGCGGGGGCGTCACCCGCTCCCGCGTCGCGCTATCTGCGGATGCTGGCGGAAGACCTGCTGGACGAACTGGCGGATCTGCCGGGCAAGTTGAGAGAGGACGAGCCGACGGATCTCGGGAAGATCAAGGCCCGCTGCACAGCCTGGCCCGCGTCCCACCCCCGACCAGCCCCCGCCCCGGACCGCCTGGAGGCCGCCTGGCTGGGCCGAGCCGCCGGCTGCCTCCTGGGCAAGCCGGTGGAGAAGCTCCCCCTCGAAGCCATCCGCCAACTGGCCCGGTCCACCGGCAACTGGCCCCTGACCACGTGGTTCACGGCGCGAGGCGTCCCGGCAGAACTCCTGACCACCCACCCCTGGAACCGCCGCTCGGCACGCACCTCCCTCGCCGAGAACATCGACGGCATGCCCGAGGACGACGACCTGAACTACCCCCTCCTCAACCTCCTCCTGCTGCAACGCCACGGCCGAAGCTTCACCACGACCGACGTGGCCTCCCTCTGGCTGGACGAACTTCCCGCCGGCCGCACCTTCACCGCCGAACGCATCGCGTACCGCAACCTCCTCACCGGCATCGAACCCCCGCACACCGCCCGCCACCGCAACCCCTTCCGCGAATGGATCGGCGCTCTGATCCGCGCCGACGTCCACGGCTGGACCAACCCCGGCGACCCCGGGGCCGCCGCCGAGCAGGCCCACCGCGACGCCACCCTCACCCACACCGCCAACGGCGTCTACGCGGCGATGTTCACGGCGGCTGTCATCGCGACCGCCTTCGGCGAAGCCTCCGGCGCTACCGGCACGAGCAGGCCCGACATCCACCACTGCCTGCGCACCGGCCTGA
Organism: Streptomyces sp. NPDC001315; assembly: GCF_042896175.1. Taxonomy (NCBI): domain Bacteria; kingdom Bacillati; phylum Actinomycetota; class Actinomycetes; order Kitasatosporales; family Streptomycetaceae; genus Streptomyces; species Streptomyces sp. NPDC001315. Next base: position 1,137,736 of record NZ_JBIAWZ010000001.1, read on the forward strand.
CGGTCGTCCCGCCCCGCTCCCGCCTCGCCCGAGCGGTCACCCACGCCATCCAACTGGCCGAATCCCACGACGACTTCGACACGGTCGTCGACGAACTCCACGCCGTCCACTCCCCCACCCACCACTGGGTCCACGCCATCCCCAACACGGCCCTCATCGCCGCCGCCCTCACCCACGCGAACGGCGACTTCACCGGCTCCATCTGCCGTGCCGTCTCCGGCGGTTGGGACACCGACTCCAACGGCGCGACCGCCGGCAGCATCGCCGGCCTTCTCGCCGGTACGCCCGCCGCCCTCCCCGACCGCTGGACGACCCCCCTCAAGAACCGCCTCTCCGCCTCCGTCGCCGACTTCGACGGCATCGGCTTCGACACCCTGGCCCACCTCACCCACGTGGAGGCTTCTCGCCCATGACCCACATCGTCGTGCTCGGCAGCACGAACATGGACCTCGTCGCCTACGTCGAGAAAGCCCCGCAGCGCGGGGAGACCGTGACGGGACGGGAGTTCCGTACGATCCCCGGCGGCAAGGGCGCCAACCAGGCGATCGCCGCCGCCCGGGCCGGCGCCACCGTGTCGATGATCGGCGCGGTCGGCAACGACTCCTTCGGCACCCGCCTGCGCTCCACCCTGGAGCTCCCCCACTCTCGGCTGCGCTCGAGCGGGGGGACCCCCATCGGCGTCGACACCGCCCTCCTGCGCACCACCGAGGGCCCCTCCGGCACCGCGCACATCGTCGTGGACGACGAGGGCGGCAACGCGATCGTCGTGGTACCCGGCGCGAACGGCACCGTGGACCACCTCACCCCCGGCGACGAGGGCGTCATCGCCGCCGCCGACGCCCTGCTGCTCCAGCTGGAGATCCCGATGCCGGCGGTCGTCGCGGGCGCGCGCGCCGCCCGCGCCCACGGCGTCCGTACGGTCCTCACACCCGCTCCCGCCCAACCGCTCCCGCCCGAACTCCTGGCCGCCACCGACCTGTTGGTTCCCAACGAGCACGAGGCCACCGCCCTCACCGGCCGCACCGACCCGCGCGAGGCGGCCATCGCCCTGCTCGACCAGGTGCCGGAGGTGGTCGTCACCCTGGGCGCGGCGGGCAGCCTGTACGCGGCTCGGGGCGCCGAACCCCTCACCGTCCCCGCGCCCCGGGTGACCGCCGTGGACTCGACCGGAGCGGGCGACACCTTCGTCGGCGCGCTCGCGGTGGCACTCGGCGAGGAACGGCCCGTGCGGGACGCGCTGGCATGGGCGGCCGCGGCGGCCGCGCTGTCCGTGCAGCGGGAAGGGGCGTCGGCGTCCATGCCGTACCGCTCCGAGATCGAGGCGCGGTACGGCTCATGACCGACGCCCCGCTGACCGGCCTGCGCGTCCTCGACCTCGCGACCCTCTTCGCCGGCCCCCTCGCCGCCACCATGCTCGGCGACTTCGGCGCGGAGGTCGTCAAGGTCGAACACCCGACCAAACCCGACCCGTCCCGAGGCCACGGCCCGTCGAAGGACGGCGTGGGACTGTGGTGGAAGCTCCTCGCCCGCAACAAGCGCACGATCACCCTCGACCTGTCGAAGCCGGGCGGCCGCGCGACCCTGCTGCGCCTCGCCGCCACCACCGACGTGATCATCGAGAACTTCCGCCCCGGCACGCTGGAGAAGTGGGACCTGGGCTGGGAGGAACTGTCCGCCGCCAACCCCCGCCTGATCCTCACCCGGGTCACCGCCTTCGGCCAGTTCGGCCCGTACGCGCACCGCCCGGGCTTCGGCACCCTCGCCGAGGCGATGAGCGGCTTCGCCGCGATCACCGGCGAACCGGACGCGCCCCCGACCCTGCCCCCGTTCGGCCTGGCCGACTCGATCGCGGGTCTGGCCACGGCGTACGCCGTGATGACGGCGCTGGCCGCACGGGACCGCACGGGCGAGGGACAGGTCGTCGACATGGCGATCATCGAGCCGATCCTGACGGTCCTCGGCCCGCAGCCCGTCTGGTACGACCAACTCGGTCACGTCCAGCCGCGCACCGGCAACCGCTCGCAGAACAACGCCCCGCGCGGCACCTACCGCACGGCGGACGGCACCTGGGTCGCCGTGTCCACCTCCGCCCAGTCCATCGCCGAGCGGCTGATGCACCTGGTCGGCCGCCCCGAGCTGATCGACGAACCGTGGTTCGCCACGGGCGCCGACCGGGCCCGCCACGCCGACGTCCTCGACGAGGCGGTCGGCTCCTGGATCGCCGAGCGCTCCCGGGACGAGGTCCTTCTGGCCTTCGACAAGGCGGAGGCGGCGGTCGCCCCGATCCAGGACGTACGCGACGTGATGACGGACCCCCAGTACGCGGCCCTGGACACCATCACCACCGTCGACGACCCCGAACTGGGCCCCCTGCGCATGCAGAACGTCCTCTTCCGGCTCTCCTCGACTCCCGGCGCGATCCGCTGGGCGGGCCGCCCACACGGCGCGGACACGGAGGCGGTCCTGACCGAGCTGGGCCTGACCCCGGCGCGCCTCGCGGCCCTGCGCGAGGAGGGCGCCGTATGACGGCGACCCCCCTCACCTGGCTGTACGTTCCCGGCGACCGCCCGCAGGTGGTCGCCAAGGCCCTCGTCAGCGGCGCCGACGTCGTCGTGGTCGACCTGGAGGACGCGGTCGCCCCGGACCGCAAGGAGTACGCCCGCGCGGCCACCGCCGAGCTCCTCCGCGAGCCGCAGCCGGTCCCCGTACATGTCCGCGTCAACGCCCTGGACGGCCCGCCGGCGCAGGCCGACCTGCGAGCGGTGGCGGGCCTGCCGGGCGTGTCCGGGCTGCGCCTGCCGAAGGTGACCTCGCCCGAGCAGATCGTCGGCATCGCGGAACGCACGGCTTACGTCGACGCGGGGGCCCCGCCCCTGCACGCCCTCCTGGAAACAGCCCTGGGCATCGAACACGCCTACGCGATCGCCCGCGCCCACCCCGCCCTGCGCGGCATCTCGCTCGGCGAGGCGGATCTACGGGCCGACCTGGGCGTACGGGGCGACGCGGGCCTCGACTGGTGCCGCGCCCGGGTGATCGTCGCCGCGCGGGCGGCGGGCCTGCCGCCCCCGCCCCAGTCGGTGCACCCGGACATCCGGGACCTGGACGGCCTGGCGGCGACCTGCGCCCACGGCCGCGCCCTCGGCTTCCTCGGCCGCGCGGCCATCCACCCCCGCCAGCTCCCGGTCATCGAACACGCCTACCGGCCCACCCACGAGGAGCTCGAACGGGCGGAGGCGGTGGTGAAGGCGGCGGCGACGGAACAGGGCGCGCAGGCGCTGCCGGACGGGACGTTCATCGACGCGGCGGTGGTGGCGGCAGCCCAGCGGACGCTGTCGCTGGCCAACGGTCGCTGATCCTCAGAACGCGACGAGGGCGCCCGGGCCGCTTGTGTGCGGCCCGGGCGCCCTCGTCGTCGTACGGTCGGCCGTCAGCTCTTCTTGCCGGCCGACTCGGCCTCGTCCTTGACGTCCGCGACATCCGTGTCGGACTCGGTCGCGTCCTCGGCCTCGGGCTCCGTGTCGCCGTCGGTCCGGTCGTCGGAAGCCTCGGCGTCACCGCCGGCGTCATCGGCCTTGTCGTCGGCAGCCTCCGCGTCCGCGCCGGGTTCGACGACCGCTTCCCTGCCGGGCCGCTTCTTCGACGACACCACGATGTACAGCACCGCGAGCAGGAACACGATCATCGCGGTCCAGTCGTTCAGGCGGAGCCCCAGGATGTGGTGGGCGTCGTCGACGCGCATGTACTCGATCCAGCCGCGGCCCACGCAGTACGCGGCGACGTACAGGGCGAACGCCCGGCCGTGGCCCAGCTTGAAGCGGCGGTCGGCCCAGATGACCAGCAACGCGACACCGATGCACCACAGGGACTCGTACAGGAACGTCGGGTGGTAGGTGCCCGGGACCCTGCCGTCGGTCGACGAGGTGATCTTCAGCGCCCACGGCACGTCCGTGGCCCGCCCGTACAGCTCCTGGTTGAACCAGTTGCCCCAGCGGCCGATCGCCTGCGCCAAGGCGATGCCCGGGGCGATGGCGTCGGCGTAGGCGGGCAGCGGGATGCCGCGGCGACGGGCGCCGATCCAGGCACCCACCGCACCGAGCGCGATGGCGCCCCAGATGCCGAGGCCGCCCTCCCAGACCTTGAAGGCGTCCACCCAGTCGCGGCCCTCGCTGAAGTACAGCTCGTAGTCCGTGATCACGTGGTAGAGCCGGCCGCCGACGAGGCCGAAGGGCACGGCCCAGACCGCGATGTCGGCCACCGTGCCGGCCCGCCCGCCTCGGGCGATCCAGCGCTTGTTGCCGAGCCAGACGGCTACGAAGACGCCGATGATGATGCAGAACGCGTAGCCGCGCAGCGGAATGGGACCGAGGTGCAGCACCCCGCGCGACGGGCTGGGAATGTAGGCAAGTTCCATGGCAAGGTCGACGCTACCGTGCCGGACCGGGCCCACGGCAGGCAGCCCGGCTACGGCTCCATAACAGGGAGGTGAGAAAAACTCACCCCTTGGCCGCCTCCTGCACCATCTTCTTCAGCTTCGCCGGCGTCATCGTCCGGTCCTGGTAGATGTTCTTGCCGTTGAGCAACACGGTCGGCGTGCCGCCGAAGTTGCCGGCCTGGAAGGCCTTGTTGGACTTCACGACCCAGCTGTTGTGCGTGCCGTTCTCGACACAGGCACGGAACGAGGGCGTGTCGAGGCCGTCGACCTTGCCCGCGAGCTCGATGAGCTTGCTGTTCTTGGCGAAGGCGTCGTCGGTTTCCTCGGGCTGGTTCTCGTACAGCACGTCGTGGTACGCGGTGAACTTGCCGGCGTCCTGGGCGCAGGCCGCGGCGTTGGCCGCGTTGCGGGAGCCACTGCCGCCCAGGTTGCCGTCGATGAGGGTGGCCAGGTGGTACTCCACCCTCAGCTGGCCGGCGTCCGTCAGCTCGTGGATGGTCGGGCGGTACGCCGCCTCGAAGGCCTTGCAGGCCGGGCAGCGGAAGTCCTCCCAGATGGTGAGCGTCGACTTGGCGCTCTCCTTGCCGACCGGGATGGCGAGGTTGTCCTTGCCCTGTGCCCCCGAGGGCGCCGCGACCGGCCCCTCGTTGTCGCTGCCGTTGTCCTTGCCGGCGTTCGCGGCGACCACGCCGATCACGGCCGCCAGTCCCAGTACGCAGACGACGCCGGCGCCGACGATCAGCGTCCGCCGGCGTTTCTCCGTGGCCTTGTGCTTCTCACGCTCGGCTGCCAGCCGCTCGCGTGCGGTCCGTTTTCCCTCACGGTTCTTCTCGCTCACACCCGCAGAAACGAACCGGGGAGGCACAGCGCGCCTCCCCGGTCCCAGGTCCACCCGTTCGAGTGACTCGTACGGAATGTCCTGTACGTCACGCCTGTCCGCGCACGCCCTTCGCCAGGTCGCCCGCGAGTGCGCGGACGGCCTCGACGCCGGCCGCGTCGTCCGGAGCGTCCAGCATGCGCTTGACGAAGGCCGAGCCGACGATCACGCCGTCGGCGAAGCCGGCCACCTCGGCGGCCTGCCTGGCGTCGGAGACGCCCAGGCCGACGCAGACCGGCAGGTCGGAGCCGGCGGCCCGGGTGCGCCGGACCAGGTCCTGGGCCTGCGTGCCCACCGACTCGCGGGTGCCGGTGACGCCCATCAGCGAGGCGGCGTAGACGAAGCCGCTGCCCGCCGCGGTGATCTCGGCGAGCCGCTCGTCCTTGCTGCTGGGCGCCACGACGAAGACCGTCGCCAGGCCGTGCTTCTCGGCGTGCTCCCTCCAGAGGGCCGCCTCCTGCACCGGCAGGTCGGGCAGGATGCACCCGGCGCCGCCCGCCTCGGCGAGCTCGGCGGTGAAGCGCTCGACGCCGTAGCGGTCGATCGGGTTCCAGTACGTCATCACGAGGACCGGCTTCCCGGTCGCCTCGTACGCCTCGCGCACCGTCCGCATGACGTCGGCGATCCTGACGCCGCCGCGCAGGGCGATGTCGTCGGCGGTCTGGATGACGGGGCCGTCGAGGACGGGGTCGCTGTGCGGCAGGCCCACCTCGACGACGTCGGCGCCGCCGTCGAAGACGGCCTTGATCGCCTCGATGCCGCCGTCCACGGTCGGGAAACCGGCCGGGAGGTAGGCGATGAGAGCGGAGCGGCCCTCGGCCCTGGCGCCGGCGAGGGTGTCGGTCAGCAGCTGAATGTTTCCGCTCACTTGGCGTCCCCCTCGATCTCGGCGGCCTCCGCGTCGGCGTCCGCGGCCACGCTGGCGTCGGTGTCGTACAGGCCGAAGTAGCGCGCGGCCGTGTCCATGTCCTTGTCGCCGCGACCGGACAGGTTGATCACGATCAGCCCGTCCTTGCCCAGCTCCTTGCCGACCTCCAGGGCGCCGGCGAGGGCGTGGGCGCTCTCGATGGCCGGGATGATGCCCTCGGTCCGCGACAGCAGGCGCAGGGCCTGCATGGCCGCGTCGTCGGTGACCGCGCGGTACTCGGCGCGGCCGCTGTCCTTGAGGTAGGAGTGCTCGGGGCCGATGCCCGGGTAGTCCAGACCGGCCGAGATCGAGTACGGCTCGGTGATCTGGCCCTCGTCGTCCTGGAGGACGTAGGACCGCGAGCCGTGCAGGATGCCGGGCTCGCCGGCGGTCAGGGTCGCCGCGTGCTCGCCGGTCTCGACGCCGTGTCCGGCGGGCTCGCACCCGATGAGGCGGACGTCCGCGTCCGGGATGAAGGCGTGGAAGAGCCCGATGGCGTTGGAGCCGCCGCCGACGCAGGCGACGGCCGCGTCGGGCAGCCGGCCCGCGCGCTCCAGGAGCTGGCGCCGGGCCTCGACGCCGATGACCCGGTGGAAGTCGCGGACCATGGCCGGGAAGGGGTGCGGCCCGGCGACGGTCCCGAACAGGTAGTGGGTGTGGTCGACGTTGGCGACCCAGTCCCGGAAGGCCTCGTTGATGGCGTCCTTCAGGGTCCGGCTGCCGGACTTCACGGCGACGACCTCGGCACCGAGCATGCGCATCCGGGCCACGTTGAGGGCCTGGCGCTCGGTGTCGATCTCGCCCATGTAGACGGTGCACTCGAGGCCGAACAGCGCGCAGGCCGTCGCCGTCGCGACGCCGTGCTGGCCGGCGCCGGTCTCGGCGATGACCCGGGTCTTGCCCATCCGCTTGGTGAGCAGGGCCTGGCCGAGCACATTGTTGATCTTGTGGGAGCCGGTGTGGTTCAGGTCCTCGCGCTTGAGGAACACCCGGGCACCACCGGCGTGTTCGGCGAACCGGGGCACCTCAGTGAGGGCGCTGGGCCGTCCGGTGTAGTTGACGAGCAGGTCGTCGAGCTCGCGCGCGAACTCGGGGTCGGCCTTCGCCTTGTCGTACTCGACGGCGACCTCGTCCACGGCGGCGACGAGCGCCTCCGGGATGAACTTGCCGCCGAACGCGCCGAAGTACCCCTCGGCGCTGGGCACCTGACCCTCCGGGTCGGGGATGAAGAACTCGCTGGGCATGCGGAAACCTCACGGTGAGTGTGTGGACACTGATCGCCGTGGGGGCGAGGCTCGTCAGCCGGCCAGGGGCCGGCTGTGGCTTGTCGCGTGCACACGGCGAAGCCGTGTGGTCGGGCAGAGCCCCGCGCCCCCGGAGGGACGCCATCGCATGCCGTTCACCTGACCCGGCTCGTCACCGATGACATACCTGACCCGTCGCCCGTGCACGCGCCGCGCGGGTGCCCGGCAGCCACGTGGCCGGCAGCCGCGGGCGAGGCGGGCATACGGATCCCGGTTCGCCATGGTGATCGTGAGAGTCATCGGGGCCACTCTATCGACGTACGGCCGTTGGTGTGACGATCACGTCACTCCCGCCCGTGCCGCAGCGCCGGGTGCTCGCCCGCCGCCACCAGGTCGGAGACCGCGGCCTTCGGGTCGCGGCCGGTGACGAGGGACTCGCCGACCAGGACCGCGTCGGCGCCCGCGTTGGCGTACGCGATGAGGTCGTGCGGCCCGCGGACGCCGGACTCGGCGATCTTGACGATATGGGCCGGGATCTCGGGGGCGACCCGCTCGAACGTCGAGCGGTCGACCTCCAGGGTCTTCAGGTTGCGCGCGTTGACGCCGATGACCTTCGCGCCCGCGTCCACCGCGCGCTCGACCTCGTCCTCGTCGTGCACCTCGACGAGGGGCGTGAGCCCGATGGACTCGGCGCGCTCGATGAGGGACTCCAGGGCCGGCTGTTCGAGGGCCGCGACGATCAGCAGAGCGAGGTCGGCGCCGTACGCCCGCGCCTCCCACAGCTGGTACGCCGTGACGATGAAGTCCTTGCGCAGCACGGGGATGTCCACGCGCGCGCGGACCGCTTCCAGGTCCGCCAGCGAGCCGCCGAAGCGGCGCTGTTCGGTCAGCACGGAGATGACGGCCGCGCCGCCCGCCTCGTAGTCCGCGGCGAGGGCCGCCGGGTCGGCGATCGCGGCCAGCGCGCCCTTGGACGGGCTGGAGCGCTTGACCTCGCAGATCACCTTCACGCCTTCGCCGCGCAGTGCGGCCACACCGTCCTTCGCGGGCCGAGCCTTGGCCGCGCGCTCCTTGAGCTCGTCGAGGCTGACGCGCGCCTGCCGCTCCGCGAGGTCGGCACGGACTCCGTCGATGATCTCGTCGAGCACACTCACGCGAGCGGCCCCCTTCCGGACGGTTGACACGGTCACTGTGATGGTATCCGGAGGAAGGCGTAGGGCTCACATCCGGTTGACGCCGGTCCCACTACCTGGACATTCACCAACGCGTCACGGATGCAGCCCGCCGCCGAACGGCAGGTTCCGGACCACGGTGAAAACCAGCAGCGCCACACCCAGCGTCCACAGGTGCGCCGTCCCGAGGTCGATCCGCAGCGGTCGTCCGCGCACCGCGCGGACCACCCAGACGGTCCACACCACGGCGAACCCCAGATAGCCGAGCACGGCCGCCGCGTTGTCCTGCAGTGCCGCCAGGAAGTCGCCGTGGACGAAGGCGTGGGCGCTGCGCAGGCCGCCGCAGCCGGGGCAGTAGACGCCGGTGTAGCGCAGGAGCGGGCAGACGGGGTAGTGGCCGGGCTCGTTGGGATCCACCGCACCGACGTAGGCGAAGGCACCCACGACGGCCGCGAGCACTCCGGCGGGCACGGCCAGCCGGCCCGCGACGATCCCCGTACGAGCGCTCCGCATCCCCTGGCTGTCGGCGTTCACGCCTCGCATTCTGCCCGGTGCAGGCCGTGAACGCGCGTGAGGGGGCGGACCCGCGCCCATCGGCGCCGGGTCCGCCCCCTACGTCGTACGCAGTGGTGCGGCGCTCAGCCCTCGACGCCCGCGGGCTCGCGGGTCGCGGCCCTGGCGGGCTGCACCGTGATGGGGGCCGCCTTCGGCTGGCCCAGGCCCATGGCTCGCATGACGGCGCCGACGACACCGCCGAGGGCGATGATCACCATGCCGGCCCAGAAGCCCACCGGCTGTGCCATCACCATGAAGGCGCCCGCGACGCAGAAACCGATGAAGGCGATGATGACACCGGTCCAGGCGGCCGGGGTGTGACCGTGGCTGCTGCCCGCCATGACTTGCTCCTCGTTGCTGTGTACGTGTCGTACGTGTCTGAGCCGGACGCTCAACGTCCATTGTCCCGTACGCGCGCTCTTACCGTGAGCGGGGGTGGCTCCCATCCGCGTCTGATTCACCACATCGGGACCGAGGCCCCGGGCCGGAAGTCCCTGTCTGTCGCCGATCCGGCGGCCTGCTCACGCGGGATCGGCGGCCTGCCTAAGCAGGGTCGGCGCCCGTCGGGTCCTCGCCACGGTCCAGGGCCTTCCAGATGTCCTCGGGCCGATTGGGGTCGACGGCCGGGGCGGCGCGACGCGGCCGGGGTGTCGCGCCCCGCTCGTAGCGGCCGGACATCGCGGGCCACAGCCCGCCGTAGCGCAGGGCCAGCAGGCCGGCGAGGAGGATCAGGGCGCCGCCCGCGGCCGCGACGTACGGCCAGGCGGTGTGGCTGAGGGCGGCCACGGCGGCCGAGGTGTCGCCGGAGGCCTGTGCGGCCTTCTCGTCGAGTGCGGAGCCGTCGGAGGCGCCGAGCAGGGCCGCGGCGACGATGCCGGCGCCGGAGAGCGCGAGCAGCGCGGAGACCAGCAGGCGGCCGGCCTTGCGGACGGCGAAGACGGCGACGAGCGCGGCGAGGCCCACTATCGCCAGGGCCGCGGGGACGCCGGTGACGTCGCTGCCCTTGACGGTCAGGGGGAAGTCGCCGCCGGCGACCGTCGCGGTGCCTTCCGACCAGCGCTGCCGGGTGGCCAGCAGGGCCACGGCGGCGCCGAGGGCCCCGCTCAGCAGGGCGACGGCGAGGCTCCGGCGGCCGGACCGGGCGGAAGCGGCGGCTTCGGAACGGGGATGAGGAACAGCAGTCACGTACTCCACTATCGCCTGAACCCCGGGCGAACCATCACCCGGGGTTCATATGAGACGCGTCCTACTTGCCCAGCCGGTTCGCCGTGTGCACCGCGCGCAGCACCGCCGCCGCCTTGTTGCGGCACTCGGTGTCCTCGGCGACCGGGTCGGAGTCGGCGACGATGCCGGCGCCGGCCTGGACGTAGGCGGTGCCGTCACGCAGCAGGGCCGTGCGGATGGCGATGGCGGTGTCGGAGTCGCCCGCGAAGTCGAGGTAGCCGACGCAGCCGCCGTACAGCCCCCGCCTGGACGGCTCGAGTTCGTCGATGATCTGCATCGCGCGCGGTTTGGGCGCGCCCGACAGGGTGCCCGCCGGGAAGCAGGCGGTCAGGACGTCGAAGGCGGTGCGGCCCGCCGCCACCCGTCCGGTGACCGTGGAGACGATGTGCATCACGTGCGAATACCGCTCGACGGACATGAAGTCGACGACCTCGACCGAGCCCGGCTCGCAGACGCGCCCCAGGTCGTTGCGTCCGAGGTCGACGAGCATCAGGTGCTCGGCGCGCTCCTTGGGGTCGGCGAGCAGTTCGTCGGCGAGGGCCTGGTCCTCCTGCGGGGTCGCCCCGCGGTGCCGGGTACCGGCGATGGGGTGGACCAGGGCCCGCCCGTCCTCGACCTTGACGAGGGCCTCGGGGGACGAGCCGACGACATCGAAGCCGTCGAAGCGGAACAGGTACATGTACGGGGAGGGGTTGGTGGCCCGCAGCACCCGGTAGACGTCCAACGCGCTTGCCGTGCACGGCGTTTCGAAGCGCTGCGACGGTACGACCTGGAAGGCCTCGCCGGCGCGGATGCGCTCCTTGATGTCCTCGACGGCCCGCTGGAAGTCCTCGCCGCCCCACAGGGCGCTGTACTCGGGGAGTTCGGACGGCGGAAGCACGGCGGGCGGCTGGACGACCGCGCGGGAGAGGTCCGCCTCCATGGCGTCCAGGCGGGCCACGGCGTCGGCGTAGGCGTCGTCGACGCCGGTGTCGAGGTCGTTGTGGTTGATCGCGTTGGCGATCAACAGGACGGAGCCCTCCCAGTGGTCCATGACGGCGAGGTCGCTGGTGAGGAGCATGGTCAGCTCGGGGAGCCGCAGGTCGTCCCGTTCGCCGGGGCCGATCTTCTCCAGACGGCGGACGATGTCGTAGCCGAGGTAGCCGACCATGCCGCCGGTGAAGGGCGGCAGGCCCTCCTGGTGGGGGGTGTGGAGGGCCTCGATGGTGGCGCGCAGCGCGGCGAGCGGGTCGCCGTCGACGGGGACGCCCACGGGCGGAGTGCCGAGCCAGTGGGCCCGGCCGTCGCGCTCGGTGAGGGTGGCGGCGCTGCGGACGCCGACGAAGGAGTAGCGGGACCAGGACCGTCCGTTCTCCGCGGACTCCAGCAGGAAGGTGCCGGGACGCTCCGCGGCGAGCTTGCGGTAGAGCGCGACCGGGGTGTCGCCGTCGGCGAGGAGCTTGCGGGTGACCGGAATGACGCGGCGGTCGGTGGCCAGCTTGCGGAACGTCTCGAGGTCCATGGCGGCTGACCTTACTGATCCGAGCCCGGTACGCCGGAATCGGCGTCCTTGAGCAGCACGTCCTCGTCGAAGCAGGTGCGTGCCCCGGTGTGGCAGGCGGCGCCGACCTGGTCGACCTTGACCAGAAGCGTGTCGGCGTCGCAGTCGAGGGCGACGGACCTGACCCACTGGAAGTGGCCGGAGGTGTCGCCCTTGACCCAGTACTCCTGGCGGCTGCGGGACCAGTACGTGCAGCGGCCGGTGGTCAGGGTGCGGTGCAGGGCCTCGTCGTCCATCCAGCCGAGCATCAGCACCTCTCCGGTGTCGTACTGCTGGGCGATGGCGGGCAGGAGTCCGTCGGCGCTGCGCTTGAGGCGGGCGGCGATCCCGGGATCGAGGTTGCTGGACGCGGGCGTGCTGGTCATGGGTGCCATTGTGCCGCGCGGCACTGACAGACAGGGCGTGGCGTCCACTGAATGGATAGCGGCGGCGCGATGGGGGTCCCCCCGGCGTTCGGCACCGGGGGAGCCCCGGTGCGGGGCGGTGGCCGGGTGACGGGTGGGCGGACCTCTTCCCCCGGTCGTACGCTGACGGTATGTCGACCTTTGCCAAGCGTGAACGGCTCCTGCTCGCCGACCTCTTGGAAACCGTCGGTCCGGAGGCTCCCACCCTCTGCGAGGGCTGGGTGACCCGCGACCTGGCCGCGCATGTGGTGGTGCGGGAGCGCCGGCCCGACGCCGCCGGAGGCATCCTCATCAAGCAGCTCGCGTCCCGCCTGGACAGGACGATGGAGGAGTTCGCCGCCAAGCCGTACGAGGAGCTGATCCAGCTGATCCGTACCGGCCCGCCGCGCTTCTCGCCGTTTTCGCTGAAGCAGATCGACGAGGCGTCCAACACGATCGAGTTCTACGTCCACACGGAGGACGTCCGGCGCGCCCAGCCCGACTGGGCACTGCGCGAGCTCGACCCGGTCTTCCAGGACGCCCTCTGGTCCCGCATGGAGCGCACCGCCCGCCTCATGGGCCGCACCGCCCCCACGGGTCTGGTCCTGCGCCGCCCGGACGGCCAGACAGCGGTCGCCCACCGCGGTACACCGGTGGTGACGGCGACCGGCGAGCCGTCGGAGCTGCTGCTGTTCCTCTACGGCCGGCAGAGCGCGGCAAAGGTGGCCCTGGAGGGCGAGGAGGACGCGATCGCCACGCTGTACGGGTCGAAGCAGCTGGGTATCTGAGTTCAGTGCGGCAGTTCCGCCTGGCGGAGGGCGCGGACGCCCAGGGCGACGACGCCGCCGAGGCCGCACACCGCCGCGCTGACGACGAACACCGGGCCGGTGCCCCACGCCTGGATCGCGGCGGCGGCGAAGGGCATGCTCAGGGGGGCGAAGCCGAGGCTGACCAGGCCGGCTACGGCGGTGACGCGGCCGAGGTAGGCGGGATCGGCCTGGGTCTGCAGCAGGGCGCCGCACATCGCGCCGCTGAGCCCGGCGAGCAGGCCGATGAGCAGGGCCACGCCGACGGCCGCGACGACGCCGGGGACGTAGGCGAGGGCGCCGATCGCGACGGAGCCCGCGAGGATGGCGTAGGCCGCGACCAGGCCGGCGTGCGGCAGTCGGCCCCGTACGGTCAGCAGCAGTGAGACGGTCCCCGCGCCGACGCCGAACCCGGCGAGCACCCAGCCCATGCCGGAGGCCCCCCAGCCGCGCTCGTCGGCCAACAGGGTCAGGCCCACGTTGAGCGGGCCGACGAAGCCGAAGTCGCCGAGGGCGATGGCGAGCATCAGCGGGGCGAGGACGCGGTGGTGGCGGATGTAGCGCAGGCCGGCGGACAGGTCGCTCCAGGCGGTGGTGCGGCTGACGCCGGCCTCTTCGCCCGCGGAGAGGTCCCGGACGTCGGCTCCGGCGGTATCGTCCGCGGGCAGGTTCCGGACGTCGGCTCCGGCCTCATCGCCCGCGGGCAGGTCCCGGACCCGTACGGTGAGCAGCAGCGGCACCGACACCGCGATCAGCAGCCCGGCGAGCCCGAACGCGGCCGCCGCGCCGCCCACCGCCACGCACAGGCCGCCGAGCGGGGCACCGACCACGTTGGCGAAGCGGATCGCCAGGCCGCGCATCCCCTGGACGCGGGCCAGCTGGCCCTTGCCGGTGATCCGCGCCGGGAGCGCGCCGACGGCAGGCATGAACACGGCGTCGACGGCGCCGAAGACCAGGGCCAGCAGGGCCAGCGGCCACAGGCCGGGGCTGGTGAGGAACACCAGCGCGGCCACCCCCAGCACCGCCACGCAGCGCACGGCGTCGCTGCCGATCACGACCCGGCGCGGTCCGAGCCGGTCGGCGATCACTCCCCCGCCCAGCATGAGCAGGGCCCGGGGCAGCGCGCTGACCGACATCACCAGCCCCGCCTGCGAGGGCGAACCGGCTTGTACGGCGGCCCAGGACAGGGCGATGTAGTAGACGCTGTCGCCCACCATCGAGGAGGCGTAGGCACCGAGCCAGCGCAGCACGTTCGGGTCGCGATGGGCGGGGCGGTCGGCGGTGACGGCGGTCGCCGGGGGTATGAGCATGGCGGTCACGGGACCTGGTCCTCTCAGAAGCGGAACGGGAATCCGTACACGTGCAGGGCGACGTTCTCGCGCCCCTGGGTGTCGCCGGCGGCTTCGGCCGCCCGGCTCTTCTCGTCGTACTTTCTGACGAGGGCGATCAGCTCCTGGCGGAGCTCGTCCAGTTCCGCCGACGTCAGCCGGAACAGTGACTCGCTGTCGGGGGCGGCGGCATTCCACTCCTGGCCCCACGTCGAGCGTTCGTCGAGGTAGCGGCGGTACATCTCCGCGCGCTGCTCGTGGAAGAGCCGGGTGGCCGCCAGGTGCGCGGCGGCCCGTTCGGGCGCGTCGCGAAAGTCCTGGTCGCGGATGCTCACGCCCTCCGAGGAGGGCTGCCACCACCGCTCCCGGCCGTCCGCGCTCTGCGGTTCGGCCTCCTCGATCAGGCCGTGCTCGGCGAGCTTGCGCAGGTGGTAGCTGACCAGTGAGACGGCCTCGTCGACCTGCTCGGCGAGCTGTGACGCGGTCGCCTTCTCCGCCACGCACAACCCTCGGTAGAGCTTCATCCGCAGCGGGTGCGCCAGTGCTTTGAGCGTGCCCACGTCCGTGATGGGACGGCTCCCCTCGGCTGTCATGCACTCCACCGTAGATACGAAAGGAAAGTTGCGCAATAAATTTTGCGCAACTTCCCTTTCGTATCCGGCCGGAGAGAAGCCCCGGCCACCCAGTGACCGGGGCTCAGACCGAGCGCGGCGTCACCGCACCGGGTGACCCGCCTCCCGCAACGACTGCTTCACCTCTCCGATCCGCAGATCCCCGAAGTGGAAGACGGAGGCCGCGAGCACGGCGTCCGCCCCCGCCGCGACGGCCGGCGGGAAGTCGCCGAGCTTGCCGGCGCCGCCGGAGGCGATCACCGGAACCGTCACGTGCTTGCGGACGGCCGCGATCATCTCCAGGTCGTAGCCGTCCTTCGTGCCGTCCGCGTCCATCGAGTTCAGCAGGATCTCGCCGGCGCCCAGCTCCGCGGCCCGGTGCGCCCACTCGACGGCGTCGATGCCGGTGCCGTTGCGGCCACCGTGCGTCGTCACCTCGAAGCTCCCGGACGGCGTCCGGCGTGCGTCGACCGACAGCACCAGGACCTGCCGGCCGAAGCGCTCCGCGATCTCACGTATCAGCTCGGGCCGGGCGATGGCCGCCGTGTTCACGCCCACCTTGTCGGCACCGGCCCGCAGCAGCTTGTCCACGTCCTCGGCCGTACGGACACCGCCGCCGACCGTCAGCGGGATGAACACCTGCTCGGCCGTACGGCGCACCACGTCGTACGTGGTCTCGCGGTTGCCCGACGACGCGGTGATGTCCAGGAACGTCAGCTCGTCGGCGCCCTCGGCGTCGTACACCTTGGCCATCTCGACGGGGTCGCCCGCGTCGCGCAGGTTCTGGAAGTTGACACCCTTGACGACCCGGCCGTTGTCCACGTCCAGGCAGGGGATGACTCGAACCGCCAGGGTCATGAATCCACGGCTCCTCTGATTTTCCTAGCCTCGGAAGGCTTCCAGTTCCACTTCGACCAGGATGCGGGGGTCGACGAACCCCTCCACGACCAGCAGCGTCGAGACCGGGCGCACCAGGTCGAAGAGCTCCTTGTGGGCCCGGCCCGCGGCGTCCACGTCCCGCGCATGGGTCAGGTACATCCGGGTACGCACCACGGACTCGATACCGAGTCCGAACTCACCGATCGCCTCGACCGCGCTGGTGAAGGCCACCTTGGCCTGCTCGTACGGGTCGCCCTCCCCGTACAGCACGCTGCCCTTGAAGGACGTCGTGCCCGCCACCAGGACGCGGTCGCCCGCCGCGACGGCGCGTGCGAAACCGAAGGACTCCTCCCAGGGACTTCCGCTCTGCACGCGCCGCACGGCATCGCTCACGACACAGCCTCCAAGGCCTCTTCCAGGGTGAACGCCTTCGCGTACAGGGCCTTCCCGACGATGGAGCCCTCGACACCGAGGGGTACCAGCTCGGCGATGGCCCGCAGGTCGTCCAGCGACGACACGCCGCCGGAGGCCACGACCGGGCGGTCCGTCGCCGCACACACGTTGCGCAGCAGTTCCAGGTTCGGGCCCTGGAGCGTGCCGTCCTTGGCGATGTCGGTGACGACGTACCGCGCGCAGCCCTCCTTGTCGAGGCGCTCCAGCGTCTCGTAGAGGTCGCCGCCGTCGCGGGTCCAGCCGCGGCCGCGCAGGGTCGTACCGCGTACGTCGAGGCCCACCGCGATCTTGTCGCCGTGCTCGGCGATGACCTTGGCGACCCACTCCGGGGTCTCCAGGGCCGCGGTGCCGAGGTTCACCCGGGTGCAGCCGGTGGCGAGCGCGGCGGCCAGGGTGTCGTCGTCGCGGATGCCGCCGGACAGCTCCACCTTGATGTCCATCGCCTTCGCGACCTCGCCGATCAGCGCCCGGTTGTCACCCGTCCCGAAGGCGGCGTCCAGGTCGACGAGGTGCAGCCACTCGGCGCCCGCGCGCTGCCAGGCGAGGGCGGCCTCCAGCGGGGAGCCGTAGGAGGTCTCCGTACCGGACTCGCCGTGCACCAGGCGGACGGCCTGGCCGTCGCGGACGTCGACGGCGGGGAGGAGTTCGAGCTTCGAAGCCATCAGAGGGTTCCGATCCAGTTGTTCAGCAGCTGCGCTCCGGCGTCGCCGGACTTCTCGGGGTGGAACTGTGTGGCCCACAGGGCACCGTTCTCCACGGCGGCCACGAAGGGCTTGCCGTGCGTCGACCAGGTCACCTTGGGGGCGCGCATGGCCGGGTTGTGCACTTCGAGAGACCAGTCGTGGACGGCGTAGGAGTGCACGAAGTAGAAGCGCGCGTCCGCGTCCAGCCCGGCGAACAGCTCGGAGCCGGCCGGCGCCTCCACGGTGTTCCAGCCCATGTGGGGCACGATCTCGGCCTGGAGCGGCTCGACCGAGCCGGGCCACTCGTCGAGGCCCTCGGTCTCCACGCCGTGCTCGATGCCCCGCGCGAACAGGATCTGCATGCCGACACAGATGCCCATCACCGGGCGGCCGCCGGAGAGGCGGCGGTCGATGATCCAGTCGCCGCGCGCTTCACGAAGGCCCTGCATGCAGGCGGCGAAGGCGCCGACGCCCGGCACCAGCAGGCCGTCCGCGTTCATGGCCTTGTCGAAGTCACGGGTGATCTCGACGTCCGCGCCGGTGCGGGCGAGGGCCCGCTCGGCGGAGCGGACGTTACCGAAGCCGTAGTCGAAGACGACCACCTGTTTCGAAGCGTTGCTCAATTCCACACCTCCAGCCGCATGACACCCGCGACGAGACACATCGCGGCACCGATGGAGAGCAGCACGACGAGGCTCTTCGGCATCTGCTGCTTGACGAACGAGTAGATGCCGCCGAGGAGGAAGAGCCCGACGACGATCAGGATGCTGGACAGACCGGTCATGGGTTTACAGCGCACCCTTCGTGGAGGGAAGGATGCCGGCCGCGCGCGGGTCGCGCTCGCTCGCGTAGCGCAGCGCCCGCGCCAGCGCCTTGAACTGGCACTCCACGATGTGGTGGGCGTTGCGCCCGTACGGCACGTGCACGTGCAGCGCGATCTGGGCCTGGGCCACGAAGGACTCCAGGATGTGCCGGGTCATCGTGGTGTCGTACTCGCCGATCATCGGCGCCATCTTCTCGGGCTCGGTGTGCACGAGGTACGGGCGGCCGGAGAGGTCGACGGTGACCTGGGCGAGGGACTCGTCCAGCGGGACCGTGCAGTTGCCGAACCGGTAGATCCCCACCTTGTCGCCGAGCGCCTGCTTGAAGGCGGCGCCGAGCGCGAGGGCGGTGTCCTCGATGGTGTGGTGCGAGTCGATGTGCAGGTCGCCCTCGGTCTTCACGGTCAGGTCGAACAGACCGTGCCGGCCGAGCTGGTCCAGCATGTGGTCGTAGAAGCCGACGCCGGTGGAGATGTCCGTCTTCCCGGTTCCGTCGAGGTCGATCTCGACCAGGACGGCGGTCTCCTTGGTCGTACGTTCCACGCGTCCTACGCGGTTCATGCGTTCAGCTCCTTCTTCAACTCACGTACCGCGTCGAGGAACGCGTCGTTCTCTTCCGGGGTTCCGGCGGTGACCCGCAGCCACCCCGGTACGCCGTTGTCCCGGACCAGGACACCCCGGTCGAGGATCTTCTGCCAGGCAGTGTGGGAGTCCTCGAACCGCCCGAACTGCACGAAGTTCGCGTCGGACTCGGTGACCTCGTAGCCGATGGACCCCAGCTCGGCGACCAGCCGGTCCCGCTCCGCCTTCAGCTGCTCCACGTACTTCAGCAGTGTGTCGGTGTGCTCCAGGGCCGCCAGGGCGGTCGCCTGCGCGACGGCGGACAGGTGGTACGGCAGCCGTACGAGCTGGACCGCGTCCACGACCGCCGGGTGCGCGGCGAGATAGCCGAGGCGCAGCCCCGCCGCGCCGAAGGCCTTCGACATCGTGCGCGAGACGACGAGATTCGGCCGTCCCTCGATCAGCGGCAGCAGCGAGTCGCCGTGGCTGAACTCGATGTACGCCTCGTCCACGACCACCATCGACGGCTTGGCCGCCTGCGCGGCCTCGTACAGCGCGAGGACCGTCTCACGCGGGACCGCGTTGCCCGTGGGGTTGTTGGGGGTCGTGATGAAGACGACGTCCGGCCGGTTCTCCGCGATGGCCTGCTCGGCGGCGGCGAGGTCGATCGTGAAGTCCTCGTTGCGCGGGCCCGAGATCCAGCCCGTGCCCGTGCCGCGCGCGATGAGCGCGTGCATCGAGTACGACGGCTCGAAGCCGATCGCCGTACGGCCCGGCCCGCCGAAGGTCTGCAGCAGCTGCTGGATGACCTCGTTGGAGCCGTTGGCGGCCCAGACGTTGGCGAGGCCCACCTCGTAACCGGAGGCGTCCGTGAGGTACTTGGCGAGCTGCGTGCGCAGCTCGACGGCGTCCCGGTCCGGGTAGCGGTTGAGGTCCCGGGCCGCCTCGCGCACCCGCTCGGCGATCCGCTCGACCAGCGGCTCGGGCAGCGGGTACGGGTTCTCGTTGGTGTTCAGCCGTACGGGGACGTCGAGCTGGGGCGCGCCGTAGGGGGACTTGCCGCGCAGCTCGTCGCGTACGGGGAGATCGTCGATGCCGGTCACTTGCTCTCAGGAACCTTCCATCCGAACCGCGCCTTGACCGCCGCGCCGTGCGCCGGCAGGTCCTCCGCCTCCGCCAGCGTCACCACGTGATGCGCGACCTCGGCCAGCGCGTCCTTCGTGTAGTCGACGATGTGGATGCCGCGCAGGAAGGACTGGACGGACAGGCCCGAGGAGTGGCAGGCGCAGCCGCCGGTGGGCAGGACGTGGTTGGAGCCGGCCGCGTAGTCGCCCAGCGAGACCGGCGCCCAGGGGCCGATGAAGATCGCGCCCGCGTTCCTCACCCGGTCGGCCACGGCGGTCGGGTCGGCCGTCTGGATCTCCAGGTGCTCGGCGCCGTAGGCGTCGACCACCCGCAGGCCCTCGTCGACGCCGTCGACGAGCACGATCGCGGACTGCTTGCCCTCGAGGGCCGGGACGATCCGGTCGTCGACGTGCTTGGTGGCCGCGACCTGCGGCTCCAGCTCCTTCTCCACCGCGTCCGCCAGTTCGACGGAGTCGGTGACGAGGACGGCGGCCGCGAGCGGGTCGTGCTCGGCTTGGCTGATCAGGTCGGCGGCGACGTGCACCGGGTCGGCCGTGGAGTCCGCGAGGATCGCGATCTCGGTCGGGCCGGCCTCGGCGTCGATGCCGATCTTGCCGGTGTAGTAGCGCTTGGCGGCGGCGACCCAGATGTTGCCGGGGCCGGTGACCATGTCGGCGGGCGGGCAGGACTCGGTGCCGTGCGCGAACATCGCGACGGCGGTGGCGCCGCCGGCCGCGTACACCTCGTCGACGCCGAGCAGCGCGCACGCGGCGAGGATCGTCGGGTGCGGCAGCCCGCCGAAGTCGGCCTGGGCCGGGGAGGCGAGCGCGATCGACTCGACGCCGGCCTCCTGCGCCGGTACGACGTTCATGACCACGGAGGACGGGTAGACCGACCGGCCGCCGGGAGCGTAGAGCCCCACCCGATCGACCGGCACCCACTTCTCGGTCACCGAGCCGCCGGGCACGACCTGCGTGGTGTGCGTCGTACGGCGCTGCTCGCGGTGGACGAGCCGGGCGCGGCGGATGGACTCCTCCAGGGCCGCGCGCACGGCCGGGTCGAGCTGCTCCAGCGCGTCGCTGATCGCCTGCGCCGGGACCCGTACGGATTCCAGGCGTACGCCGTCGAACTTCTCGGCGAAGTCGATCAACGCCGCGTCGCCCCGATGATGCACGGCTTCGCAGATCGGACGCACCTTCTCCAGGGCGGCCTGAACGTCGAAGTCGGCTCGGGGCAGCAGGTCGCGCAGGGCGGGGCCCTCGGGGAGGGCGTCGCCGCGCAGATCGATTCGGGAGATCACGCCGTCAATTCTCTCAGACCGGGATCGGGCGTCGTTCGCGCGTATCAATGGCTGATACAGAACCCCGGCCACGGCACCCGCTTCGGCCTGTACGGCCTCGCCCTCAAACGCCGGACGGGCTGAAAGACCCAAACGCCGAACGGGCTGAAAAACCTAGGTCACGCCCGCCCGATGGGGGCCAGCACCGCGCCTGTGAGGCCCGCGAGGGCGGTGGGGGACAGTTCGACCTCCAGGCCGCGGCGGCCCGCGGAGACGCAGATCGTGGCGTGGGCGGTGGCCGAGTCATCCAGGACCGTGCGGAGCTTCTTGCGCTGGCCGAGCGGGGAGATGCCGCCGCGGACGTAGCCCGTGGTGCGTTCCGCCAGGGCCGGGTCCGCCATCGCCGCCCGCTTGCCGCCGACCGCCGACGCCAGCGCCTTCAGGTCGAGCTGGCCCGCCACCGGGACCACGGCCACCGTCAGCGCGCCGTCCACGTCCGCCACCAGCGTCTTGAAGACGCGGTCGGGGGAGACACCCATCGCCTCGGCGGCCTCCTCGCCGTAGGACGGGTGGGACGGGTCGTGGTCATAGGCGTGGACCGTGTAGTCCACGCCCGCCGCGGTCAGTGCCACCGTCGCGGGCGTGCCTGCCGACTGCTGCTGCTTCTTCGCCTTCTTCGCCATACCGGCTGGTTCCTCGGGGTCGTACGTCAGTTGAGACTCGTCGGGCCGCGCGTCAGCTCCGACGCGGGCAGCGACGGCAGACTACGGATGATGGCCGTCTCCGAGCGAAGGAGTTTCAGCTCGTCCCGGAGCCGGGACGCCGTGTCGGGGGCCTGGAGCAGGCGCTGCTTGGTCGGCGTGTCCAGCATCATCGCCGCCGCCACCAGGTACGACACCACGGAGGGCTCGTCGGGCAGGTCCGCGCCCGTCGTCAGGGACCGCTCCCGGGCGCCCGCCAGACGCTTCTGGTACTGCCGGAAGGCACGCAGTACGCCCTCGGCCAGTGCCCCCGCCTCGTCGCCGGGCTCCTCCGGCAGCTCCTCCAGCTCGGCCGTCAGGAACGGGCCCGACGCGTCCACCGACAGCAGCCGCACCCGGGTCGTGCCCGTCGCCAGCACCTCGAAGGTGCCGTCCGCCCGCTCCCGGACGGTCGCCGCGTCGGCGATGCAGCCGATGCCGTGGAACGCCTTCAGCGGGTCCGCGCCGAAGCCCGCGGCCGCCCCGCGCTCGGGCACCGCCGTCGGGTCCGGCATGCCCGGCGCGCTGAGCGCCACCTCGTGGCCGTCGCGGATGGTCACGACGGCGAACCGGCGCGGTTCGTCCTCGGGGGTCTTCAGCAACTCGCGCATCATGGCGCGATAGCGCTCCTCGAAGATGTTGAGCGGCAGGACGAGCCCGGGGAACAGCACCGAGTTCAGGGGGAAGAGCGGAAGCCGGACGGTGGTCACGGCGCAGAAGCCTAATGGGCCGGGGAGTGGGCATGGTCGCCGTGCCCACTCCGTGGATGCCGCGGAGGCTCCCCGGCCACTGCCCTGCGGACGCCGTCGCGCACCTCCAGGAACCGTCCCAGCGGATCGTCCGAGACCCGGTCCCAGGGGAAGGACGTGGCGTACGGGCCGGTCAGCCGCAGCTGTTCCTGGGCGTCGGACCAGCGTTCGAGGCGTACCAGGACGTAGGCCGCGAGGTTGCGGAGCTCCGCAGGCCAGGGGTCGCTCGCCGGGTACCGGGCGGACAGCGCGATCGCGCGGTCGGCGGCCGCGTCCAGCCGCTCGCGCGGCACCTCGGGGCCGCATCCGTCGGTCAGATAGGCGAAGGCCGCCTGCAGCGGCAGGGCCTGGACGAGCGAGCCGGGCGGCGCGTCCTGCGCGGCCGGCTCGGCGAAGTCGAAACATTCGCGGTGGGAGCCGTGCCAGGCGCCCGCGAGGTACTTCAGGGCCGCCACATGGCAGCCGTAGTGGTGCGGAGCACGGCGGACCGCCGCCTCCCACAGCTCCTCGAAGTACCGGTGCCCGGCACGCGCGCCGCGCGCGTGGTCCAGCGCCACCCGCCACGGCACCGGGTCGCGGTCGTCGCTGCGCGCGGCGGCGGTGATCGACGGGCTCACGGTCCGCAGCAGCTCGGCCCGCGCCGGGGACTCCCAGGCACGGTCCACGGCCAGCTGGGCCCCGACCAGCAGCACGTCCGGGTCGTACGGCGCGGTGGCGCGCCAGTTCTCCAGCCACTCGCCGCGGGAATGGGCGAAGGACGCCAGGCGCACCGCGTACCGGTCGCGGTCCTCCCATTCGGCGTGCTCGCGGGTGGTGGCGAGCAGCTTTGCGGCCGGCTCGTGCTCGCCCCGCGCGGCGGCGACCAGCGCCGGCCCCAGACGTTCGTCGGGCGCGTCGAGAAGCACCTCGTCGTCGTCGGCCGGAGGCTCGGCGACGGGGTGGGGGTCGGTGATTCTCATCCGCGACCCACGGATGAAGGGGGGCAGCACAGCCATGGTTCGACCATTGAAAAGGCGCAGGTCGAAGGCGCGCCAGTGGCTCCACAGAACCTACGGAAAGTTGTACGCCGCGTGGTCAAGGACGAGTAAAACGTGACGATCGCTCAACTATCGAATGGCTGTGCGCCTACCGAGGGTAAGGCCTGCCGGCGGCCCCGCCTGGTTCAGGGCTAGCTCCGCCGCAGCATCCGCGTGGCCCCCGTCGCCACCGTCGTCGCCAGGACCCAGCCGAGCAGGATCATCGCCGCGGCCAGCCACTGCCGGCCGCTGCTGAGCTGCCACTGGCCGAGCTGCCCCAGGTCGACGACCGGCAGCAGCAGGTCCAGGGCGAACAGCGCCGGGTCCCACTCCGGGTGCCCGCCGCCGTTGACCGGAGGGCGGCCCGCGTGGGCGAAGGCGAGCGTTCCCGCCGCCCACAGCACGGCCATCCACACCGCGGCCCGGCCCGGCCGGTAGCCGTAGGCGACCGTCCAGTCCTGCGCGTACCCCCAGAGCTTGGCGGCCGGCGGCAGGGTCTCCCGGCGGTGGCGCTGCTTGGCGAGGAGCACCTCGCGGGCGTCCTCGTCCTCGCCGCCGGCGCGCAGCACGGTCGCCAGCCGCTCGTACGGCTCCGGGTTGTACTCGGCGGTCGCCGCGGCCACCCACTCCAGCCGCTCGGTCAGCGGGAAGGGGCCGTGCGGCACGAGGTTCTCGTACGAGAAGCCGCCCATGTGCAGGTTGCCCGGGCCCGGCCAGCTGGCCGCCCGGTCGACGAGGTTGACGATCCGCGCGCCCGACAGCACGACCTTGCCGCGCTGCGGTTGCTCCCCGAGGAAGCGCAGCTCCGGAGTCTGCACGCGCAGCAGCGACAGTGCCTGGTCGTCGGTGAGGACGAACCGGGCCCGTTCGAGGTCGATGGCGTCCCCGAACCGCCCGTCGTCCAGCCGCACCCCGCCCCGGCACTCGAACCGCTGCACGCGCGTGCCCTGCGGCGGGGTCGCCCCGCTCAGCACCTGGGCGCCGACGCCCGCGGGGGTCAGGTACAGGGTGCGCCCGACGGTCAGCTGGGGCGCGTTCAGGGCGAGCCGTGTGTACGGGTTGAACAGCCGTGCGCCGCGCAGGCTCAGCGAGACGCCCACCGTCGCGCCGCGCAGGCTCAGCTCGCCGTGCGACTCGAGGAGCTCGGCCTGCAGATCCTGCCCGACCGACATGCCGTCGGCGGCGATCGAGCGGCCACTGCGGTCCCGGTAGACGATCGCCTGGTTGAGCAGCAGATCCGTGCCGATGTGCGCGTCGGTGAGCCGGACCCCGTTGTGGAAGCGGCAGCGCGGCAGGTGCAGGTCACCCTCGGTGTGCACCCGGGCCGCCTCCAGCCGCGGCACCGAGCAGTCCACCAGGCGGACGGTCGTGAACCGGGCCTCCGGCAGCAGCACCTCCCGCTCGAAGCGGCAGTCCTTCAGCTCGACGTACGGCACCACCGTGCCGCCCGCGAGGTCCAGCACGCCGCTGATCTGCACACCGGTCAGCTTCAGCGACGACACGCGCCCCGCCAACGCGGGCGGCCCGTCCAGGAGCAGCCAGGCGAGAATGCGGGCCCGCACGGTCCGCTCGGGCCCCCAGGGATGCCCGCCATGCGGATCGTCGACGACGGCGTCCCCGCTGCTCAGGTCGTACACGGTGCCGGTGCGGAAGGCCTCCCACATGCCCTCCTCGGCGGCGGTCAGGTCCTCCGGCGGGTCCCCGGTGCGGATGCCGGCCCCCTCGGTCACGGTTCTTCACCTCCTTCTTGCGAGGATGCCCCGGAAACGCCGGGGAGAAATCGCATCCCGGTGTTGCGGCGCGGAGCGCAGCCGTCTCTGGTCCGTGGGTGAGGGGCGTCCGCATGGCTGCCGGGGGAGCCAGGGAATGCGAACGCGTGTGCCGGTAGCCGCCGGTTGGAGTGGTGATCGCGCGATCGGGCTACGGGCGTGCGGCTATCGCACGTACGGTCTCGTCACGAGGCGTCGGAGGGCCGTGGGCTTTCGGTCCGAGGGTCGTGGAGGGGGTGGCGGTGTGGCGGGAGTGGGGGTGGTCGCAGAGGAGGAAGCCGGGCACGCCCGGTGGACGTTCCGGCTGCGGGTGTCGTCCACCGCACTGGCCGCGCTGATGGGCGAGTGGTGCCGGTGCCGGTGGGTATGGAACGAGAGTGTGGCCACGTCCCGGCAGGTCCACGCCCGGAACAAGACCCTGCCCGAGGGCGTCGGCAGGACGACGTGCGGTCCGGCACAGCTCGACAAGATGCTGACCGCAGCCCGTGCCCGTACTCCTTGGCTGTGTGAAGGCAGCTCGGTGCCGCAGCAGCAGATCATCCGCGACTTCGGGAAGTCCAGGGCGAAGGCGCAGAAGGACATCCGCGAGCGCCTTCCTGCGCGGCAGCGGGCCGGGATGCCGAGGTGGAAGAAGAAGCGCGAGGCCCTGCCGAGCCTGAACTATACGAAGCGCGGGTTCCGTCTGAAGGACGGCCGTCTGCACCTGGCCGGGGGCATCGTCCTGACGCTTGTGTGGTCGCGGGACCTGCCCGCCGAACCCTCCTCGGTACGCGTGTACCAGGACAGCATCGGTCACTGGTACGCGAGCTTTGTCATCCCCGCCGAGGTCCGGCCGCTGCCGCAGACCGGCCGGGTGATCGGTGTCGACTGGGGCGTGAAGGAGACCGCGACCACCACGTCCGACGCCCACGACCTCCCCCATGCGCAGCACGGGAAGAAGGCCCAGGCTGGGCTGTCGCGGTACGACCGCATGATGGCCCGGCGCAAGCCGAAGAAGGGGCAGGCCGGATCGAAGGGCTACCGGGAGGCGAAGAAGTGGCGGGCGAAGACCTACGCGAAGATCGCCCGGCAGCGTCAGGACACCGGCCGCAAGTGGGCGAAGAAGGTCGTGGCCGATCACGACGCCATCGCCGTCGAGGACTTCAGGCCGAAGTTCCTTGCGAAGTCGACGATGGCCCGCAAGGCCGCTGACGCGGCAATCGGCGCCACCAAACGGGCGCTGACCGAGATGGCCCGCAAGCACGGCCGAATCGTGCACCTGGTGCACCCGGCCCACACCACGATGGACTGCGCGCACTGCGGAGCGAGAGCCAAGCACGCACTGCCGCTGTCGGAACGAACGTATACCTGCACCGCGTGCGGAACCGTCTCCCCCAGAGACAAGAACTCCGCCCGCGTGATGCTTATCCGGGCTGGTCTCAACCCGGCTGGCGCCGAAGGCGTAAGACCCCCGGGAGCGCTGCTCCCAGAGGCCGCCTGAGCCAGGAATCCCCCTCATTCATGAGGGGGAGGATTCAATTCCTCCCCGGCTACTCAGGTTCGTTCCTTCGTACAAGCGGTGATGCCCGCTGAGTGACGCGCCGAACGCAAGACGTGAAGGAGATCTTCCGAGTTCCGGCGCCCTTCCGTTTCAGCCGTGGCCCGGTCTGGGGGCGGCAGCCCCCAGGGACGGAACGGGCAGGGGCGGCGGGGGCGAAAAGCACCTCGCCGCAACCACGGCGCGCGCCGCCCCCTACGCCTGCGGCGCCCCGTACGACTGCTGGTACGGATCCGGGTCCCGGGGCCCGAACAGTGCCGTCAGCCCCATATGGACCACCAGCCCGGCGAGCGGCCACGCCAGCAACGCCCCCTTCGCGCCCAGCTTCAGCGGCGCGGAGAACGTCACGCCCTTGCCCACCGCCTTGGCGTGCGCGATCACGTCCGACGTGGGCCCGAGCCACACCCCGACCCGCCATGCCAGCAGCGACCCGAGCAGCCCCCCGACGCCCAGCGCCACCACCAGCGGCACACCCCCGCGTCGCCGCCACAGGAACACCCCGAGCGCGCTCACGGCCCCGAAGGCCAGCGCCAGCAGCGTGAACGTTCCGTCCACGCCGATCGCCTGCTCCCCCTCGGTGTCCTTGAGGTAGACGACCCAGCTCCCGTCCGACGAGTCGCCGACCAGCGGCACGTGCGGCGCCAGCCACCACCACAGCACCCCGAGCAGCGCCCCGGTGACCGCGAGCACCAGCGTGACGACGGCGGCTTCGATCGCCTCGGTCTTCATCCCGGGCCCGTCCTGTCCGTACAAGCCGACGTGCGGGGCGGGAACCACCCCGCTGTACGCACCGGGTGAAGGCGGCCACGCGTCGTGCGGGGACTGTTCGTGCGGCGGCGGAGGCGGAGTCAGCGGTGCGGTCACCCTGCCATCGTGCCAGGCCCGGCTGTGCGGCGCGTCACCGGACGGCAGCCCGGCGATACGCCCAGGTGGCGACGGCCAGCGAAACGACGCCGACGAGCGCGCACACGGCCAGGTCACCGAGGACGAAGGCCCAGTCGGGGTGTCCCCCGAAGGTCCGCGCATAGGCCTCCACGCCGTACGTCGACGGCAGCAGGTCCCGCGCGAACCGCACGACCTCCGGCATGCGGTCGGCCGGCAGCACGCCGAGCAGCAGTGCCGCCGACATGCCCAGCTGCCCGAGCACGGTGGCCAGTTCGGGCCGCGGCGCGAGCAGCCCGAACGCGGCGCCGAGCCCGGCGAGCGCTGCCCCGGCGAGCGGGATCACCGCGACGAGAATCCAGAGGTTGCCCATGGGCAACCCGAAGAGCACGCATCCGAAGACAGCGGTGACCACGGTCCCCGGCACGGTGAAGGACGCGTACGCGCCCGCCGCGCCCAGCACGACCGCGGCGGGCGGCACCGGAAGGGTCGCGTAGTGGTCCAGACCGCCGCTGGACCGCAGCTGCCCGAAGTACTGGGCGAGCAGGTTCAGCGCGACGAAGGCGACGACGAGGACGGACGAGCCGGCCACCACCGACTCCGCCTCGCTGCCACCGTCCACGACCCCCCGCATCATGATCAGGATGCCGATCGACTGGAAGGTCGCCACGAACAGCAGCGGGATCCGCGCGACCCGGGCCCGGGACAGCTGCGCCCGGTACACGGCCGCCAGCGCCGGCCAGAGCCGCGCGCGCGGCCCGAGCTCGGCCGCTTCCCGGCCCGGCTCCTCCACGGCCCGGGCGCCGCCCGGCAGAACCTCGGCGGGTACGACACTCACGTCGCGCTGCTCCCCTTCACTCTGGTTCACTCCGGCGCTCGCCCCGTTCGGTACGGAAGCGGCGGCCTGCGTGCTCACGCCCTCACCAACCCCTGCCGCGCGGCGCCGCCCAGCGCCAGGTACACATCCTCCAGGCTGGGCGTGGCGAGCGTGAAGTCGTCGAGGGCGGCGAAGGCGGCCCCGCCGGTGACGGTGGCGACGACCGCGCGCGCCTCCTCGGGGGCGAGACGCAGCGTCCAGCGGCGCCCGGACTCGACGACGCGGTCACGCAGCGCGGCCACCTCGGGCACGTCCAGCGGCGGGCGCTCCCGCCACACCAGCTCGACCCGCACCTCGCCCGCGACCTGCTCCTTGAGCCCGGCCGGGCTGTCGCAGGCGATGACCCGCCCCTGGTCGAGGACGGCGACCCGGTCGAGGACGGTCTCGGCCTCGATGACGTTGTGGGTGACGAGCAGGACGGTGGTCCCGTGCTCGGCCCGCCGCCGGTCGACGGCGCCCCACACGGCCCGCCGGGCCACGGGGTCCATGCCGGTGGTCGGCTCGTCGAGCACGAGCAGCGGCCGCTCCCCCACGAGCGCGGCCGCGAAACAGGCGAGCCGCCGCTGCCCGCCGGACAGCTTCTTCAGCGGCCGCCCGGCGATCGGCGTGAGCCCCAGTTCGTCCAGTACGGCGTCCCGTTCGGCCCGCGCCCGGCGCACGTCGAGCCCGCGCAGCCGTCCGGTGGTCTCGGCGGCGAGCGACACGGTGAGTTCGTCGAGGGCGGTGGACTCCTGCCCGAGATACGCGAGGATCCGCGCGGCACGCTCCGGGTGGCGCACGATGTCGTGCCCGAGGATCTCCACGCTGCCGGTGTCGGGCCGCATCAGCCCCGTGAGCTGCCGTACGAGGGAGGTCTTCCCGGCCCCGTTCGGGCCGAGCAGCCCGAAGATCTCACCGCGCCGCACCTCCAGCCGCACGTCGTCGGTGGCCCGCACCTCGGGCGTTCCGGGGGTCCCGCGCCGGCCCCGTACGGCCGGATAGGTCTTGGTCAGCCCGCGCACGGCACACACGACCTGATCACTGTCCCGATGTGCCGGTGCCGCGCGCGTACTCACAAGGGACGAGACTACGGGGTCCGGGTCGTTCACCGGCGCTCGGGGCGGCTGTACCGCCGCCGTTCACTCCCCGGCCGAGGCGTGCTCCGCGGCCGTCCGGACATCGATCTCCCGCCAGAAACCGGCCCGGATGGCATACCGGTCGTGCTCGTCGATCTGGTCGTCCTTGTGGGCCAGCAGACCGAACCGGGCCGCGTACCGCAGCAGCTCGCCGTCGATGCGGTGCGGGATCCTCGGGTACATCCCCGACAGCTTCTGCAGATGGCCCTGGTCCCCCAGCCGCTCCATCCACCGCCGCGCGAAGACCTGCCCCACCTCGTACGGATCCCCGCCGACGGTGGTGATGTCCTCCTCCCGGTCGGCCCAGCGCTGCTCGGCCGTCGTCAGCTGGGCGAGCGTCGGCATCGAGGCGACCTCGGAGGGCTCGGCGGCGCCGCCGGGGCGGTCGACCCAGCCCTTGTCGGAGGACCAGCGCAGGGTGGCGGTGGCGGGGTGCTGGACGGCCGGGGCGCCGGGGGCACGCAGTGCGGCCAGGTCCTTGGGGGTGGGCACGCCTTTTGACGTGGGCACCCGCTCGTCGGCGCCGTTCTGCGCGGCGGCCACCGAGTGCTCCGGCTCCTCGGCGGGCGACTCGGGAGACGCCGTGAGCCCGGAGTCGGGCAGCGGCGCGGAGAGGATCGCGGCGATCTCGGGGCGCGGCACGGGCGGCGGCGCGCAGATCCCGCCCAACTCCTTGGCGCGTACGGCCTTGGTGATCCACGTCCGGTCCAGGACCCGGCGCTCGTCGGCCTCGGCGACCAGGTCCTCGGACTGGTTGTAGTCGCCGTCGGCGGCCTGCACGGCCCACAGGTGTACGGCGACGCCGTGCTCCTTGGCGGCCATCATGCCCGGCAGCAGGTCGCCGTCGCCGGTGACGAGGACGACGTCGGAGCAGGCGCGGTTACGGGCCAGCTCGGTGAGCTCGGCGTGCATCGCGGCGTCCACGCCCTTCTGGGCCCAGCGTCCGTCGCTGCGGGTCAGCGCACCGAGCCGGACGGTGACCCGGGGCATCACGCGCAGCCTGCGGTGTTCCGGCTGGGGGACACGGTCGGGGGCGCCGTCGAACCAGTAGATGCGCAGCAGCGGCCGTTGTGTGTCGGACTCGGCTCGTTCGCGCAGCCCCTGGATGAGGGCGGCGTGGTCGACGGTGATCCGGGATCGCGAGGGCTCACCGGCGAGAAGACTGGCCGCGGCCCCCAGGAGATACCCGGCGTCCACCAGGACGATGCAGCGATCCACGCGACTCACCCTCTTCCTGGGAGGTTTGCTTCGGGCTTCCTTCGAGTCTGCCCGACCACGCGGAGGTTAACGGCCCGAACTCGATCTTCGGCGTGGCGTTTCGGGACATCACTGTCCGGCGCCGCCCTCCGACGACCCATGTCACGCACGGTAATTATCCGAAATGCGTTCATTGTCAGCCTATGTGAATCTGGTCCCGGCCCTGGCCCCTAGATCCCCTTCAGGAGGCAGATCCCCATGGCCAAGAACAAGAACCGTGAGCGAAAACAGCCGCAGACCGAGCGCAGCCAGCAGGCGGCCCAGCACTCCTCGATGGAGTCGCAGGCCGACCAGCGCACCACGCAGGTGACCCCCGGCGACATGGCGCGCAAGGGCCGGCAGAAGCGCTTCGGTCACAACTGACATCTTCATAAAGGGCTGTTGAGCCCGTCGGGCCGTAGAGCCCGTCGGGCTGTCGAGCCCAGGCACACACCGAGGGGCGCACCCGTTCGCGGATGCGCCCCTCGCGTGATCAGTCGCTCAGCCGGCCAGGCACGAAGGGCCGAGCAGCACCTTCAGGTCGCCGAACAGCGCCGGATCCGGCTTCACCCGGTGCCGGTCGAGGCGCAGCACCGTCGTCTTCGTCGGCCCCTGGAGCTTGATACGGACCTCACTGTCGCCCTTGTGGTGGCTGAGGATCTCGCCGAGGCGGCTGACCATCGGCGGGGTGACCCGCGTGGCCGGGATGGTGAGGATCACGGGCGCGTTGGTGCCGGCGTTCGACAGGTCCGGGACCTGGAGCTCCATCGCGACCAGCCGCGGCACGTCCTCGCGCTTGTCGAGACGCCCCTTGACGAACACGACGGCGTCCTCGACGAGTTGGGTCGACACGAGCTGGTACGTCGCCGGGAAGAACATGCACTCGATGGAGCCGGCGAGGTCCTCGACGGTGGCGATGGCCCAGGCGTTGCCCTGCTTGGTCATCTTGCGCTGCAGGCCCGAGATGATCCCGCCGATGGTGACGACCGCGCCGTCCGCGTGCTCACCTCCGGTGAGCTGGGCGATGCCGGCGTCGGCCTTGTCGGACAGCACGTGCTCCAGGCCGAAGAGCGGGTGGTCGGAGACGTACAGGCCGAGCATCTCCCGCTCCTGGGCGAGCAGATAGGCCTTGTCCCACTCGTCGGTGGTGAACTCCACGTCGAGGCCGAAGCCTGGCTCGTCGGAGTCCTCCTCACCCATGCCGCCGAAGAGGTCGAACTGCCCCTCGGCCTCCTTGCGCTTGACCGCGACCACGTTGTCGATCATCGAGTCGAAGTGCGCGGTCAGTCCCTTGCGGGTGTGCCCCAACGTGTCGAAGGCGCCCGCCTTGATCAGCGACTCCGTGGTGCGCTTGTTGCAGGCGACCGCCTCGACCTTGTCGAGGTAGTCGGGGAAGGAGGCGTACTTCCCCTTGGCCTTGCGGCTGCGGATGATCGACTCGACCACGTTGGTACCGACGTTACGGACGGCTTCGAGGCCGAAGAGAATGACGTCGTCGCCCTGGGCGGCGAAGTTGTGCACCGACTCGTTCACGTTCGGCGGGAGCACCTTGATGCCCATGCGCCGGCACTCGTTGAGGTAGACGGCCGACTTGTCCTTGTCGTCCTTGACCGAGGTGAGCAGCCCGGCCATGTACTCGGCGGGGTGGTTCGCCTTGAGGTAGGCGGTCCAGTAGGAGACGAGGCCGTACGCGGCGGAGTGGGCCTTGTTGAACGCGTAGCCGGCGAACGGGACCAGTACGTCCCACAGGGCCTGGATCGCCTCGTCGCTGTAGCCGTTCTTCTTTGCGCCGGCCTGGAAGATGGTGAAGTTCTTCGCCAGTTCGTCGGGCTTCTTCTTGCCCATCACGCGGCGGAGGATGTCGGCCTCACCGAGCGAGTACCCGGCGATGATCTGGGCGGCCTTCTGCACCTGCTCCTGGTAGACGATCAGGCCGTAGGTGACGGCCAGGACCTCTTCGAGGGGCTCTTCGAGCTCCTTGTGGATCGGGGTGATCTCCTGAAGCTTGTTCTTGCGCAGCGCGTAGTTGGTGTGCGAGTCCATGCCCATCGGGCCCGGACGGTAGAGCGCGGAGACGGCGGAGATGTCTTCGAAGTTGTCGGGCTTCATCAGGCGCAGCAGCGAGCGCATGGGGCCGCCGTCGAACTGGAAGACGCCGAGGGTCTCACCGCGCTGGAGCAGTTCGAAGGTCTTCGGATCGTCGAGCGGCAGGGCCAGCAGGTCGAGGTCGATGCCCTTGTTGGACTTCACCATCTTGACGGCGTCGTCCATGATCGTGAGGTTGCGCAGGCCGAGGAAGTCCATCTTCAGCAGACCGAGCGACTCGCACTGCGGGTAGTCCCACTGCGTGATGGTCACGCCGTCCGTGTGCCGCACCCAGATGGGGGCGTGGTCGACGATGGGCTCACTCGACATGATCACGCCGGCGGCGTGCACACCCATCTGCCGGACCAGGCCCTCGACGCCCTTGGCGGTGTCGATGACCTTCTTCACGTCCGGCTCGTTCTCGTACATCGCGCGGATCTCGCCCGCCTCGCTGTAGCGCGGGTGCGAGGGGTCGGTGATGCCGTTGAGGTCGATGCCCTTGCCGAGGACGTCGGCGGGCATCGCCTTGGTGAGGCGGTCACCCATGGCGTACGGGTAGCCCAGCACGCGCGCGGAGTCCTTGATCGCGTTCTTGGCCTTGATCTTGCCGTAGGTGCCGATCATGGCGACCTTGTCGGCGCCGTACTTCTCGGTCACGTACCTGATCACTTCGACGCGCCTGCGCTCGTCGAAGTCGATGTCGACATCGGGCATGGAGACGCGCTCGGGGTTCAGGAACCGCTCGAAGATCAGACCGTGCGGGATCGGGTCGAGGTCGGTGATGCCCATGGCGTACGCGACGATCGAGCCGGCCGCGGAGCCTCGGCCGGGGCCGACCGCGATGCCGTTGTTCTTGGCCCACATGATGAAGTCGGCGACGACGAGGAAGTACCCCGGGAACCCCATCTGGATGATGACGTCCATCTCGTACTCGGCCTGCTTCTGGCGGTCGTCGGGGATGCCGCCGGGGAAGCGGCGCTCCATGCCGCGGCGCACCTCCTCCTTGAACCAGGTGACCTCGGTGAAGCCCTCGGGGATGTCGAACTTCGGCATGAGGTTCTTCGCCTCGAACATGCCGCTCGTGTCGACCATCTCGGCGACGAGCCGGGTGTTGGCGCAGCCCTCCTGCCAGATGTCGGAAGACCCCAGGGCATACATCTCTTCGGTGGACTTCAGGTAGTAGCCGCCCCCGTCCAGCTTGAACCGGTTCGGGTCGGAGAGGTTCTTGCCGGTCTGGATGCACAGCAGGGCGTCGTGGGCGGTCGCCTCGTGCGCGTACGTGTAGTGCGAGTCGTTGGTGACCAGCGGCGGGATGCCGAGCTTCCTGCCGATCTTCAGGAGGTCGTCACGGACCCGGCGCTCGATCTCGAGATCGTGCTCCATCAGCTCCAGGAAGAAGCGGTCCTTGCCGAAGATGTCCTGGTAGTCGGCGGCAGCCTTGAGGGCCTCGTCGAACTGTCCCAGGCGCAGCCGGGTCTGCACCTCGCCGGAGGGGCAGCCGGTGGAGGCGACGATCCCCTCGGACCACTGGGCGATCGTCTCCTTGTCCATCCGGGGCCACTTCGTCAGCCAGCCCTCGGCGTAGGAGTCCGAGGAGAGCCGGAAGAGGTTGTGCAGACCCGTCTTGTTCACCGACCACATCGTCAGGTGGGTGTAGGCGCCGCTCGCGGAGACGTCGTCCCGCTTCTGGTGCGGCTGGCCCCACTGGATCTTGCGCTTGTTGCGCCGCGACTCGGGCGCGACATACGCCTCGATCCCGATGATCGGGGTGACTCCGGCCTTCTTCGCGGTGTGGAAGAAGTCGTACGCACCGTGGAGGTTGCCGTGGTCGGACATGGCGATATGGGTCATGCCCATCTCATTGCAGGCGTCGAACATGTCCTTCAGCCGCGCGGCACCGTCCAGCATCGAGTACTGGGTGTGGACGTGCAGGTGCGTGAACGGCGGCTTTGACACGGCTGCGGCCTCCAAGGGAGCAGGTGCGGCGCGAAGCGCCTCGTTGAGGGGTGGCGGTCGGGTGACGGGTGGACGTGCGTCGACGGGGGTCCGACAGGCTGCGGACAGTCTGGGGGACAGCGTCGAAGTCTATGCCTCGGCGCTGACACTCGGCGGGCTTCCACGCGTACCTTCATGCGAGGAACGCGGGCACTCCCGCGTACCTTCGCACGTTGGGGAGGGCGGAAGATCCGCGCGCCGCGTGCGGAGAGATCTGCCCCACATGTCATGCATCACCTGCACCAGGAGGCACCCAGCGATGTCGGTCCCGCAGCTCAGCGCCGAGCAACGCGGCGAGGAGATCCTCGCCGTCTTCGACACCGCCTTCGGCCAGCTCCTTGCCGCCGACCCGGCCGCGTTCCGCGTGAAGTTCCGGAAGATGGCGGCCTCGGCTTTCGCGTTCTACCGCGGCACGGCAGGCCTCTTCTACCACGACCTCGACGCCGAGAAGCGGGGCGGCCCGTACCTGGACGAGCGGACCTCGCGCGTGTGGATCCACGGCGACCTGCACGCCGAGAACTTCGGCACGTACATGGACGCCAACGGCCGGCTGATCTTCAACGTCAACGACTTCGACGAGGCGTACGTCGGCCCCTTCACCTGGGACCTCAAGCGCTTCGCCGCCTCCGTGGCCCTCATCGGGTACGCGAAGGCGTTCAGCGACGACCAGATCACCGAGCTGGTGGAGGTGTACGCGGGCGCGTACCGCGAGCGGATCCACGCCCTGGCGACCGGCGCCAAGCGCGACGAGGTGCCGCCCTTCACCCTGGACACCGCCCAGGGCCCCCTGCTGGACGCGCTGCGCGACGCCCGCTCGCTGACCCGCTTCGGGCTGCTGGACTCGATGACCGAGATCCGCGACTTCGAGCGCCGTTTCGCGCCCGGCGGCGGCTCCATCGAGCTGGACGCGGCCACCCGCTACAAGGTGCTCGCGGCCTTCGACGGCTACCTGGAGACGCTGCCGGAGACCTCCCTGGCCCGCCCGGACTCGTACCGCGTGAAGGACGTCGTCGGCCGCCGCGGGATCGGCATCGGATCGGCCGGGCTGCCGTCGTACAACATCCTCCTCGAGGGCCACAGCGACGCCCTCGAGAACGACGTGGTGATCTACATCAAGCAGGCCCAGACCCCGGCCGTCTCCCGGCACATCACGGATCCGGCGATCCGCGAGTACTTCCAGCACGAGGGCCACCGCACGGTGATCTCCCAGCGCGCCCTCCAGGCGCACGCCGACCCGTGGCTGGGCTGGACCGAGCTGGACGGCGCGGGCCAGCTGGTCGCCGAGGTCTCGCCGTACGCCGTCGACCTCGACTGGGGCGACATCGACGACCTGGAGGAGATCGCCGCGGTCGTCGCCGACCTGGGCCGCGCGACGGCGACGATGCACGCGGCGGCGGACGACCAGTCCGGCGAGTCCCTGGTGCCCTTCTCCACGGAGCGGGCCATCGACGCGGCGATCGCGGCCGACGAGGACGGCTTCGCCGGGCTGCTGGTCGACTTCGCGCACGACTACGGCACACGCGCGCGTACCGACCACCAGATCTTCGTGGACCTCTTCCGCAACGGACGGATTCCGGGTCTGTAACCGACCGGCCGCTCACAGGGTCCCTTTAGGGGTCTCT
Source organism: Streptomyces sp. NPDC001315 (assembly GCF_042896175.1). NCBI lineage: Bacteria > Bacillati > Actinomycetota > Actinomycetes > Kitasatosporales > Streptomycetaceae > Streptomyces > Streptomyces sp. NPDC001315. The sequence continues at coordinate 1,174,239 of NZ_JBIAWZ010000001.1, forward strand.
TACAGGAGCACGTGACACACTCTCCTCTGCTATGGACATATCCGGGACCCACCTCAGAGCCGTGCGCGCGGCGCTGTTCACGGCAGTCGTCGTGACGCTCAGCACCGCGTCGCACGTGCTGCTGTCCCGGGTCCCACTGCCGGTGAACACGGTGGCCGCGGTCGCGGTCGCCGTGTTCGTCCTCGCGTACGCGCTGGCGGGCCGCGAGCGGAGCTTCGGGCGGATCGCCGCCCTGCTGATCCCGCTGGAGCTGGCCGCCGACACCGTCTTCACCACCGGCCAGCACGTCTGCTACGGCCGCGCGGGCGGCCCGGTCGCCGGCCCGCTGCGTTCGGTCGGCTTCGACGTGCTGTGCGGCGGCGGCTCCGACGTCGGCACCCCGCTGGCCCACGTGACCGGCGCCGGCACCGACCGGGTCGCGGCCCTGCTCGCCCACGCCGACCCGGCCACGGCCTGGCTGCTGCTCGGCACGCACATCGGCGTCGGCCTCCTCGCGACCGCCTGGCTGCGTCGCGGCGAGCGGGCCCTGGCCCAGGTACTGCGGGCCATGGCCACGACAACGTTCCGGCCGCTGCTGCTGGCCGTCGCCGCGGTGACCGTACAGCCCGCCCCGGCGGCCCGCCGCCTGCCGCGCCCGGTCCTCCGTGCGGCCACCGCCCGTGGCCCGCTCCTCGCACACTCCCTGGGACGGCGTGGACCGCCGTGCTCGGCCGCCCTCGCCTGAGCACCCCCAGTCCCCCACACGTATTCCACGCACGACATGTGCGTGTTCCCTATGGAGACCACTGACATGAGCAAGCGGAACAGCGCGGCGGCGAAGACGGCGGCCAGGGAGCGGCTGCGCCTCGAGCGTGAGCGCCAGGCCAAGAAGGCCAAGGTCAAGCGGCAGGTCATCGTCGCCTCCTCGGCGGTCGCCGTCCTGGCGCTGGCAGGCGGCATAGGTTACGCCGTCGTCCAGAACAACAAGCCCGGCTACTGGGAGGCGGCCAAGAAGGACACGCTCGTCAAGCCGGCCAACACCACCGGCAAGAACGGCACGACCGTCGTCATCGGTGAGAGCAGCGCCAAGAAGACCCTCGTGATGTACGAGGACCCGCGTTGTCCGATCTGCGCCCAGTTCGAGCAGACCGTCGGCTCGACGGTGAAGAAGGACCTCGACGCCGGCAAGTTCAAGATCCAGTACGTCGGTGCCACGTTCCTCGACAACAGCCTCACCGGCGAGGGCTCCAAGAACGCGCTCAGCGCCCTGGGCGCCGCGCTCGACGTCAGCCCCGAGGCGTTCCTCGAGTACAAGACCGCGTTGTACTCGGCGAAGTGGCACCCGGAGGAGACCGACGACAAGTTCAAGGACGACGCCTACCTGATCAAGGTGGCGGACACGGTCTCCGCCCTGAAGAACAACACGAAGTTCCAGACGGCCGTGAAGGACGGCACCTACGACAAGTGGGCGCTGGACATGTCCGCCACCTTCGACAGCAGCGGTGTGCAGGGCACCCCGACCCTGAAGATGGACGGCAAGACGCTGACCGGCTCCGACGGCCAGAACGCGCCGATGACGGTGGCGGACTTCACCACGGCGATCGAGGCGGCGCTCAAGGCCTGATCCGGCTTCAAGGCCTGATCCCCCTCAGACGTCTGATCCGCCTCGGGTCTGATCCGACCGGCACACGAAGAGCGGGCGAACTTTTGCGAGTTCGCCCGCTCTCGTTCGTACCGATCAGTAACCTGATCGCTCGTGACCAGTCGATACAGATCATCCGAGGACTTCAACTCCCTCTCGCCCCGCCGCCGTACGGTCGTCAAGGCCGCGGCGGCCACTGCTGTCCTGGCCGGCCCGCTCGCCGCCGCGCTGCCCGCGCGTGCCGCCGACGAGGCCCCCGCCTTCCTGCACGGCGTCGCCTCCGGTGACCCGCTGCCCGACGGCATCCTGCTGTGGACGCGCGTGACGCCCACCGCCGCGGCGATACCCGGCTCAGGGGTGGGTCCGGACACCGAGGTCAGCTGGATCGTCGCCAAGGACAAGGCGTTGACGAACATCGTCGCCAAGGGCTCCCTGACCGCGACGGCCGCCTCCGACCACACCGTCAAGGCCGACATCCGCGGCCTGGAACCGGCCACCGACTACTGGTTCCGGTTCTCGGCCGGCGGTACCGACTCGCCGGTCGCCCGCACCCGCACCACTCCGGCCGCCGACGCCGGGGTCGCCGGCCTCCGCTTCGGCGTGGTCTCCTGCGCCAACTGGGAGGCCGGCTACTTCTCCGCGTACCGCCACCTCGCGGCCCGCAGCGACCTCGACGCCTGGCTGCACCTCGGCGACTACATCTACGAGTACAAGTCGGGCGAGTACGCGGCCCGCGGCACCGTCGTCCGCCCGCACGCGCCCGCGAACGAGATCCTCACCCTCGCCGACTACCGCGTCCGGCACGGCAAGTACAAGACCGACCCGGACCTCCAGACCCTGCACCACAAGGCGCCGGTCATCGCGATCTGGGACGACCACGAGTTCGCCGACAACGCCTGGGCGGGCGGCGCGGTCAACCACACCGAGGGCGCCGAGGGCACCTGGGCGGCCCGTCAGGCGGCCGCCAAGCAGGCCTACTTCGAGTGGATGCCGGTCCGCCCGGCGATCGCCGGCACGACGTACCGTCGGCTGCGCTTCGGCAAGCTCGCCGACCTCTCCCTGCTCGACCTGCGTTCCTTCCGCTCCCAGCAGGCGTCCACGGCCAGTGGTTCGGTGGACGACCCGGACCGTACGCTCACCGGTCGCGCCCAACTCGACTGGCTGAAGGCGGGCCTGAAGGCGTCCGACACCACCTGGCGGCTGGTCGGCAACTCGGTGATGATCTCGCCGTTCTCGGTCGGCTCGCTCTCCGCGGACCTGCTGAAGCCGCTCGCCAAGCTGCTCGGCCTGCCGCAGGAGGGACTGGCCGTCAACACCGACCAGTGGGACGGCTACACCGACGACCGCCGCGAACTGCTGGCCCACCTGCGCTCGAACGCGATCGGCAACACCGTCTTCCTCACCGGCGACATCCACATGGCGTGGGCGAACGACGTGCCGGTGGACGCCGGCACGTACCCGCTGTCCGCGTCCGCCGCCACGGAGTTCGTCGTCACCTCGGTGACCTCCGACAACCTCGACGACATCGTGAAGGTCCCCGAGGGCACCGTCTCCGCGATCGCCGCGCCGATCATCCGCGCCGCCAACCGGCACGTCCACTGGGTCGACACCGACCGCCACGGCTACGGCGTCCTGGACATCACCGCCGAGCGCGCGCAGATGGACTACTACGTCCTGTCCGACCGCACGGACGCGAACGCGACCTCGTCCTGGACCCGTTCGTACCGCACGCGCACCGGCACCCAGAAGGTGGAGCGGACCTACGACCCGGTCTAGAGCCGGTCTAGAGCGTCTCGAGGAAGCCGAGCGCCACCCGCCAGGTGGCCTCGGCGGCCTCCTCGTCGTAGTCCGGCAGGTCGGGGTCGGTGTAGAGGTGACCGGCCCCGTCGTATCTGTACACCTCGACGTCGGCGCCGGCCCGGAGCATCTGGAGGTACCAGGCGCTCAGCCAGTCGTCCGTCTCGAACGGATCCGGTTGGGCCACGTGCAGCTGGACCGGCAGCTCGTCCACCTTGGCGTTGGCCGCGATGTCCGACGTGCCGTGCAGGAGGAGCAGCCCGCGCGCCTTGTCGTCGCCGAGGGCCAGTGTCTGCGCGATGGAGGCGCCGAGCGAGAACCCCGCGTACACGAGCCCGCGCTCGGAGTAGGGCGCGGCGGCCAGGACCGCCCGTTTGAGCAGCTCGTCCTTGCCGAGCTCCTCGCTGAAGGCCACGCTCTCCTCGACCGTCGCGAACGTACGTCCGTCGAAGAGATCCGGCGTCCACACCTCGTGTCCGGCCGCGCGCAGCCGGTCAGCCGCCGCACGCACCGCGGGGCGCAGTCCGTACGTCGAGTGAAAGAGCATGATGTTCATGAGGCCATGGTGCCAGCCGGGTACGACAACTCCCGGGTGCCCGTACCCGGGAAGACACAGAACTCACATGTTCATGACCCGCTGCTCCGGTTAGGTTCGAAGGCATGGAGAACGTACTCCGCCCGCTGATCGTGATCGGCGGCTCGGTCGTCCTCACGCTGGCCCTGGGCTGGGCCACGGACCGGCTGCTGCGCAAGGCCGACGAACGGCATCGCGAGACCCCGCTGTGGGATCTGCTGCGCCGTGGCCGCATCCCCTACCAGCTCGTGCTCTGGGCGGCCATGCTCAGAGGCTCGTACGACGAGGCGAAGGTGCTGGAGGCGCACCGGGTGGGCATCGGCCGGGCGCTGACCCTGGTGCTGATCGGGTCCGCGGCCTGGCTGGTGATCCGGATCGCGGCCGCGATCGTCGAGACGTCGTACAGCCGCTACGCCCGCGCGCACCGCGACCCCGCCCGGGTCCGCCGCGTCCGCACCCAGGTGTCGCTGATCATGCGCGTGGTGTCGGCGATCGTCGGCGTGGTCGCCGCGGCCACGATGCTGCTGACGTTCCCCGCGATGCGCGCGGCCGGCGCCTCGCTGCTGGCCTCGGCCGGCATCCTCGGCATCGTGGCCGGTGTCGCCGCGCAGTCCACGCTCAGCAACATGTTCGCCGGGCTGCAGATCGCCTTCGGCGACATGGTGCGGATCGGCGACACGGTCGTGGTGGACGGCGAGTGGGGCACGGTCGAGGAGATCACGCTGACGTTCCTGACCGTACGGACCTGGGACGAGCGCCGGATCACCATGCCGGTGTCGTACTTCACGTCCAAGCCGTTCGAGAACTGGTCGCGCGGCACCCCGCAGATGACCGGCATCGTCTACTGGCACCTCGACCACGCGGCGCCCGTCGAGGCGATGCGCGAGAAGCTCCGCGACATCCTCCGCGAGTGCCCGGCCTGGGACGGCCGTGACTACGGCGTGGCGGTCACCGACTCGACGCCGAACACGATCCAGGTGCGCGCCCTGGTGACGGCGAAGGACGCGGACGACATCTGGACGGTACGGGTCACGGTCCGCGAGCAGATGATCCGCTGGCTGAGCGCGGAGCACCCGTACGCGCTGCCCCGGGTCAACACGGCGGACTCCGTGCTGCCGCCGAGCCGTCGGTCCCCCGACGGGGAGTTGCGCGACGGTGCCGTGCGCCGCGCCCACGAGCCACCGCGGACGGGCCGCGGCTGACCGTCAGTGCCCCCGCTCGGCGCCGCCGTTGACCTGGATGACCTGCGAGGTGACATGCCCGGCGCCCGGGGAGGCGAGCCAGTGCAGCGTGGCGGCGATGTCCCCGGGCGTACCGGCACGCCCGGTGGAGGTGTCCCGGATGAGCCGCTCCCGGCGGGCCGGCTCGATCGCGTCCCCGAAGAACCCGGTGTCCTCGACATAGCCGGGGGCGACGACGTTCACGGTGATCCCGCGCGGACCTAGATCCCGGGCCAGGTCGTGGGCGTACGGGTGCAGCGCGGCCTTGGCACCGGCGTACGCCCCGCTGCCCGACCCCCGGTAGGCGGCGATGGAACTGATGAACAGCACCCGCCCGCCCGGCTCGGCAAGGCGGTCCCGCAGTGCCTCCGTGAGCAGGGCGGCGGTCAGGGTGTTGATCTGGAAGTTGACGGTCCAGTTGTGCGCGACGACATCGAGCGGATCGTCGCTGTCGCTCGCGGGCTCGAGCTGTCCGGTGCCTCCGGCACCGTGCACGAGGACGTCCACGGTGCCCAGCTCCCGCGCCACGAAGTCGGCGACGCCCCGCACCGCACGCGGATCACTGAGATCGGCCGCGTACGTCAACGCCCCCGGCACCCCGGCCTTCTCCAGCACCTCGGCCCGCCGCCCGAGCAGCAGAACCTGATCCCCGTCCCCGGCGAACACGTGCGCCGCCGCGAGCCCGATCCCCGTACCGCCACCACTGATCACGACATTGCGAGCCATGATCCGATAGTAGGAGCGGATGGCCGCCGACGGCGCTCAGCCCCCGCACAAGACGGGCACTTTTCAGCCAACGGGAAACGGGCGGTGCGCGGGCGGGAGATCATCGAAGACTACGCACGTCCAAGTGACGCAACACCCGATCCACGATCTCCGGATCCGCCCCCGGCTCATTCCGCGCCGCCAGCACCTCGTGCCGCGCGGCGCTCAGCAGCTCCCCCTGGATCCGCCGCACCCGCTTGAGTCTGCGCACCCGCTGCTCATGCGCCTCCCGGCGCTCCTCCTCCCCCATCTCCGGACTGATCCGCACCCCGATGTCGAACGTCCGGCGCAGCATCTGTTCGGACAGCTCCTCCGGCAGATCCTCGACCTCCTCGATCTCCCGCAGCCTCCGCTTCGCCGCCTTCGCCGCCCGGACCGCCAGCTCGCGCTCGAACTCCTTCTCCCGGTCCGTGTCCGCGCGCACCCCGAGCCGCTTCACCAGCCACGGCAGCGTCAGCCCCTGGAGCACCAGCGTCGCCATGATCACTCCGAAGGCGACGAACACGATCTCGTCCCGGTCGGGAAACGGCGACCCGTCCTCGGTGGTCAGCGGAACGGCCAGCGCCAACGCGACCGAGGCCACCCCCCGCATCCCCGCCCACCACATGACGACCGTCTCCCGCCAGCTCATCGGGATGTCCTCGTCGTAGTCCCGTTTGGCGTGCAGCCGCTTGGTCAGCCAGGTGGCCGGCAACAGCCACACCAGCCGCACCAGCACCACCACACCCACCACGGCGGCCGCCCACCCGAGCATCTCGCCCCACCGCCCCGCCGCCGTGCGGATCGCGTTGTGCAGTTCGAGCCCGATCAGGCCGAACGCGACACCCGTGACGAGCGTGTCGACGATGTCCCAGAACGTGTGCCCCGCGAACCGTGCCATCACGTCGTCGGCGTCGGTGGCGTACTCGGCGATGAAGAGCGCGACGGTGAGCACGGCGAGCACCCCGGACCCGTGCAGCTCCTCCGCGAGCACGTACGAGGCGTACGGCACCAGCAGCGTCAGCCCGATCTGCAGGGTCGGGTCGTCCAGCAGGTCCATCAGCTTGTTGGTGCCCCAGCCGAGGAGGAGCCCGACGGCGACCGCGACGACGGCGGACAGCACCAGGTCGAGCCCGGCCCGCCAGGGCGAGAACGTCCCGCTGACGACGGCGGCGATCGCCACGTGGTACAGCACGATGGCCGTGACGTCGTTGAACAGCCCCTCGCCCTCGAGGATCGAGACCAGCCGGCGCGGCAGCCCCAGCTGGCCGGCGACGGCGGTCGCGGCCACCGGGTCGGGCGGGGCGACGAGCGCGCCCAGCGCCACGGCGGCGGCGATCGGCAGCCCGGGCACGATCACGTTCGCGACGGCCGCCACGCACACCGTGGTGACGAACACCAGGGCCACGGCCAGGAGGAAGATCGGCCGTTTGTTGGCCGCGAACTGCCGCCACGACGTCCGCCGCACCGCCGCGTACAGCAGCGGCGGCAGCAGCGCGGGCAGGATCAGATCAGGTGGAATGTCGACATTCGGCACGAAGTCCGGCAACGCGAGGCAGATCCCGAGGAGCGTCATCAGCACCGGCGCCGGCAACCCGAACCGGTCCCCGACCGGGACACTCACCACGGCCCCGAGCAAGAGCACGAACAGCAGGGCCAACTGATCCACGGTCAGCGCTCCGGGAGTCGACGTTCACACAGCAGACCTCCAGCCTGCCATGCGCCCCTCCCACCGGCCCGTCCGCCGCCCGCGGCTACAGAGCGCGCCGCATCGCCCGGTGCGGGATCCCCGCGTCGGGGAACTCCGGGCCGTACGCCTCGTACCCGAGCCGCTCGTAGAAACCCAGCGCGTGCGTCTGCGCGTGCAGGTCCACCGCTGCCAGCCCGCGCGCGCGTGCCGCCTCCTCGATGCCCCGCACCAGCGCGGCCCCGACGCCCAGCCCGCGCGCCGCCTGGGCGACGGCGAGCCGCCCCAGCGACCCCACCGACGGGTCACCGCCGGTCTTCGCCGCGGCCGCCTCGCCGTACAGCAGCCGGCCGGTCCCCAGCGGCACCCCGTCGTCCCGGACCGCCAGCACATGCAGCGCCACGGCGTCGTAGGCGTCGTACTCGATCTCCTCGGGCACGCCCTGCTCGCCGACGAAGACCTCCTTGCGCACCGCGAAGCAGGCCTCGCGGTCGGCGGGCTCCTCCGCGACGCGCACGTCGTACGAGACGACCGACAGGCTCATGCGTAGGTCTCCTCACGCACCTGGTCCAGGGCCTGCTGCAGGTCCTCGGGGTAGTCGCACGCGAACTCGACCCACTGTCCGTCGCCGGGGTGCTCGAAGCCGAGCCGTACGGCGTGCAGCCACTGGCGGGTCAGGCGCAGCCGCTTGGCGAGCGTGGGGTCGGCGCCGTACGTCAGGTCGCCCACGCACGGATGCCGGTGGGCGGCCATGTGGACGCGGATCTGGTGGGTGCGCCCGGTCTCCAGCTTCACGTCGAGGAGGGAGGCCGAGCGGAAGGCCTCGATGAGGTCGTAGTGGGTGACGGACGGCTTGCCTTCGGCCGTGACCGCCCACTTGTAGTCGTGGTGCGGGTGGCGGCCGATGGGTGCGTCGATGGTGCCGCTGGTGGGGTCCGGGTGGCCCTGCACGAGCGTGTGGTAGCGCTTGTCGACCGTGCGCTCCTTGAACTGGCGCTTGAGCGACGTGTACGCGTACTCCGACTTGGCGACCACCATCAGGCCGGACGTGCCGACGTCGAGGCGGTGCACGATGCCCTGGCGCTCGGCGGCGCCGGAGGTCGAGATGCGGTACCCGGCGGCCGCGAGACCGCCGATGACCGTGGGGCCGGTCCAGCCGGGGCTCGGATGCGCGGCGACCCCGACCGGCTTGACGATCACGACCACGTCGTCGTCGTCGTGCACGATCTCCATGCCCTCTACCGGCTCGGCGACGATCTGCACGGGCGCGGGCGCCTGCGGCATCTCGACCTCGAGCCAGGCCCCGCCGTGCACCCGCTCGGACTTTCCGACCACCGAGCCGTCGACCGTGACCTTCCCCGCCGCAGCGAGCTCCGCGGCCTTGGTGCGGGAGAAGCCGAACATGCGGGAGATGGCGGCGTCGACGCGCTCGCCCTCCAGGCCGTCGGGTACGGGCAGGTTTCGGATCTCGGGAATCGTGCTCACCCGTCGAGTATGCCGGACGGCTCCGACAGCCCCGACCGCGCGCTCAGTCCTTGTGGACGGTCCCGTCCGGGTCCAGGCCGCGGAACGACAGCAGCACGATCAGGATGCCGCCGCACACGATCGCCGAGTCGGCGAGATTGAAGACGGCGAAGTGCTTGGGCGCGATGAAGTCGACGACCGCCCCCTCGAAGACGCCCGGCGAGCGGAAGATCCGGTCGGTGAGGTTGCCGAGCGCGCCGCCGAGCAGCAGGCCGAGCGCGATCGCCCAGGGCAGGCTGTAGAGCTTGCGCGCGAGCCGGGCGATCACCACGATCACCGCCGCCGCGATCACCGTGAAGATCACGGTGAAGGCCTCGCCGAACCCGAAGGCGGCGCCCGCGTTGCGGATGGCCTCGAACTTCAGCCAGTCCCCGACGATCTCGATCGGCGCGTGGTGCTCCAGCTTGGCCACCACGATCAACTTGCTGACCAGGTCGAGAAGGTACGCGAACGCGGCGACCGCGAACAGCACGGCGATGCGCCGCCTGCCCCTGGGCCCCTCCGCGGGGGTCTCCGACGCCCCCGGCCCGGCCGCCGCCGTCTCCTCGGTGCCGGACCCGCCGGCCGGGGCCGTGGCCCCCTCGGAGCCGGACCGCTCGCCCGACGCCGCGTTCTCGCCGGGCTGGTCCTGCCCCGCCCGCGCCGCGTCCGGAGTGTCCGGCGTACCGATGATCCGCTCCGCCTCTGCCACGTGAGTCCCTCAACCTAGGTGCCTGACTGAGCACGAGGGTACGGCACGCCTCCTGGGACCCCGGCGCCCAGGAGGCGTACGAACAGTCGCCCGGTGGCGATCAGTACCGGCGCTCCTGCTTCTGCTTGCACTCGACGCACAGGGTGGCCCGCGGAAAGGCCTGCATACGGGCCTTGCCGATGGGGTTGCCGCAGTTCTCGCACAGACCGTATGTGCCCGCGTCCAGCCGCTGCAGGGCGCGCTCGGTCTGGATCAGCATCTCGCGCGCGTTGGCGGCCAGTGCCATCTCGTGCTCGCGTGTGATGTTCTTGGTACCGGTGTCCGCCTGATCGTCGCCGGCGCCGTCCCCGGAGTCCCGCATCAGGCCCGCGAGCGACTCCTCGGACGAGGTGATCTCGTCCCGCAGCCGCTCCGCCTCGGACAGCAGCTCGGCGCGGGCCTCCTCGACCTCGTCCGGGGTCCAGGGGTCCTCACCAGGGCGTACGGCGAGCTCGCCCGGCTCCACCGCGGCGATCCGTGCCTTGGGGACAGCGGTCTTCGCTGCCGCGGCCGGGCCAGGAGTCTTCTTCGCAACCACTGTCGTGGCTCCCGTCTGCTCCGCGGCCTGCGCCGCGCCCACCTTCTTGGCCGTGCTCTTCCCGGCCGCGCTCTTCCTGGCGGCCGTACCCTTCCTGACCACGCTGTTCGCGACGGCCGTGGTCTTCTGGGCCGTGCTTTCGGGGGCGGCCCGGCTTTTCGTGGCGGCCGCGCCTTTCGTGGCGGCCGTACTTTTCGTGGCGTCCTTCAGCGACGCGCTCTTCGCGGCAGCGGTCTTCGTCGCCGCCTTCCTCTCCGGGGTCGCCTTGACGGCCGCCTTCGTGGCCGCCTCCTTCTTCCCCGCGGTCGCCCTGGTGGCCGCCTTCGTGGCCGCCTCCTTCTTCCCCGCGGTCGCCTTGACGGCCGCCTTCGTGGCTGCCGCCTTCTTCCCCGCGGTCGCCTTCTCGGCAGTCGCCTTCTCAGCGGACTTCTTCTGAGCGGCCGTCCTCACCGAAGCCTTCCCGCCCGACGGCCCCCCGGCTTCCTCCCCCACGACCGCCTTCTTCGAAGGAGCCGTTTTCGAAGCCGTCGCCTTCTTGGTCGCGGTTTTCCTGGCGGTCGCCTTCGAAGCAGCCGTTTCCGTCTCCTCGGCGCCGGCCCGCCGCACCGTCCTGACCGGCTTCGTGGCGCGCGCCCCCGTCGCTCCCTGGGCACTCTTCTTCCCGCCCACGTCCTTGGCCGCACCGCCGGAGGCGACCGCATTCGTGGACCTGCCGGACGCCGACAACTGCTGTACGGCGGTCTTCTTCGCCACCATGGTCGCGGCCCCTTCACATATTGTGATCTCGCTCGCGAATCGTGCTGGGACGATAAATCGACTTGAGTCCCGCGGCAACGGGGCACGCCGCCCGATTCGCGCGCCCCGCGAGTACCGCGCGGCCGACATGCAAGCGTTGTGCCCAGCTCCCCGCCGGGTAATCCGCCGAGCCCGCCGTCCGGGAATCCGAACACGCGTACCTCGCCATTCGGGTCATCACGGGCACCGGGTGACCCCCTGACCCGAGCCCCCGAAAACCGGTCGGCCGCTGTCCGCGCGGCGCCGTACACTGGGCAGAGCGAAAAGCGTGGATGGGGACGAGTAGCGGCGTACGCAGCCCAGAGCGACCCGGGGACGGTGGAAGCCCGGGGGTGAGCGCGACGTGAAGATCACCCCGGAGCCGCCGGAAGAAAGCCGCAGCAGGACAGCAGCGGCCGGTAGAACCGGTTCGCGACCCCAATGAGGGGGCTCACCGGCGCACAGGGCGCACCGGGGGGCCAAGGAGGGTGGTACCGCGGGAGCGCGCCGCACACGGCGTAGACAGGCAAGAAGGCTCTCGTCCCTCCGACGGAAGGCAGCAAGTCCGTTGGAGGAAGCTCGCTGATGACAGCGCCGACGTACCGCCAGGTGCCCGCCCAGGTCGACCTGCCCGCGCTCGAGCACGCGGTGCTCGACTTCTGGCGCGAGCAGAAGATCTTCGCCAAGAGCCTGGACCAGTCCGAGGGCCGCCCCGAGTGGGTCTTCTACGAAGGCCCGCCCACCGCCAACGGCATGCCGGGCGCCCACCACATCGAGGCACGCGTCTTCAAGGACGTCTTCCCCCGCTTCCGCACCATGCGCGGCTACCACGTGGCCCGCAAGGCCGGCTGGGACTGCCACGGCCTCCCGGTGGAGCTGGCGGTGGAGAAGGAGCTCGGCTTCAGCGGCAAGCAGGACATCGAGGCGTACGGCATCGCCGAGTTCAACGCCAGGTGCCGCGAGTCCGTGACCCGCCACACCGACGCCTTCACCGAGCTGACGACCCGCATGGGCTACTGGGTCGACCTGGACGACGCGTACTGGACCATGGACCCGGAGTACGTCGAGTCGGTCTGGTGGTCGCTGAAGGAGATCTTCAACAAGGGCCTGCTGGTCCAGGACCACCGCGTCGCCCCCTGGTGCCCGCGCTGCGGCACGGGCCTGTCGGACCACGAGCTGGCCCAGGGCTACGAGACGGTCGTCGACCCGTCCGTGTACGTCCGTTTCCCGCTCACCTCCGGTCCGCTCGCCGGCGAGGCCGCGCTCCTCGTCTGGACGACGACCCCCTGGACCCTGGTCTCCAACACGGCTGTCGCCGCGCACCCCGAGGTGACCTACGTCGTCGCGACGAACGGCGAGGAGAAGCTCGTCGTCGCCGAGCCGCTCGTCGCCAAGGCGCTCGGTGAGGGCTGGGAGACGACCGGCCAGACCTTCACCGGGGCCGAAATGGAGCGTTGGACGTATCAGCGTCCGTTCGAGCTGGTCGAGTTCCCGGCGCCTGCCCACTACATCGTCAACGCCGAGTACGTCACGACCGAGGACGGTACGGGTCTGGTCCACCAGTCCCCCGCCTTCGGTGAGGACGACCTCAAGGTCTGCCGCGCCTACGGCCTGCCGGTCGTGAACCCGGTCCGCCCGGACGGCACCTTCGAGGAGGACGTCCCGCTCGTCGGCGGTGTCTTCTTCAAGAAGGCGGACGAACAGCTCACGGAAGACCTCAAGAACCGCGGTCTGCTCTTCAAGCACCTGCCGTACGAGCACAGCTATCCGCACTGCTGGCGCTGCCACACCGCGCTCCTCTACTACGCGCAGCCGTCCTGGTACATCCGCACGACGGCCGTCAAGGACCGCCTCCTCCAGGAGAACGAGAAGACCAACTGGTTCCCGGACACGGTCAAGCACGGCCGGTACGGCGACTGGCTGAACAACAACATCGACTGGGCACTGTCCCGCAACCGCTACTGGGGCACCCCGCTGCCGATCTGGCGCTGCGAGGACGACCACCTCACCGTCGTCGGCTCCCGAGCGGAGCTCACCGAGCTGACCGGCACCGACCAGTCCGAGCTGGACCCGCACCGCCCGTTCATCGACGACGTCACCTTCGCGTGCCCCCAGTGCGAGCAGACGGCCACACGCGTGCCCGAGGTCATCGACGCCTGGTACGACTCGGGTTCGATGCCGTTCGCGCAGTGGGGCTACCCGTACAAGAACAAGGACCTGTTCGAGTCCCGCTACCCGGCGCAGTTCATCAGCGAGGCCATCGACCAGACCCGCGGCTGGTTCTACACGCTGATGGCGATCGGCACGCTGGTCTTCGACAAGTCGTCGTACGAGAACGTCGTCTGTCTCGGCCACATCCTCGCCGAGGACGGCCGCAAGATGTCCAAGCACCTGGGCAACATCCTGCAGCCGATCCCGCTGATGGACCAGCACGGCGCGGACGCCGTCCGCTGGTTCATGGCGGCCGGCGGCTCTCCCTGGGCGGCCCGCCGCGTGGGCCACGGCACCATCCAGGAGGTCGTCCGCAAGACGCTCCTGACGTACTGGAACACGGTCGCCTTCCAGGCCCTGTACGCCCGTACGTCCGGCTGGGCGCCGAGCGAGGCCGACCCGGCCCCGGCCGACCGCCCGGTCCTCGACCGCTGGCTGCTGTCCGAGCTCCACGCGCTCACCGACCAGGTGACGCAGGCTCTGGAGGCGTACGACACCCAGCGCGCCGGCAAGCTCCTGTCGGCGTTCGTCGACGACCTGTCCAACTGGTACGTCCGCCGCTCCCGTCGCCGCTTCTGGCAGGGCGACAAGGCCGCGCTGCGCACCCTGCACGAGGTCGTCGAGACGGTCACGAAGCTGATGGCCCCGCTGACCCCGTTCATCACCGAGCGGGTCTGGCAGGACCTGGTGGTGCCGGTGGCCCCGGGCGCCCCGGAGTCGGTGCACCTGGCGTCCTGGCCGGAGGCGGACCTGTCCGCGATCGACCCGGAGCTGTCGAGGCAGATGGTCCTGGTCCGCCGGCTGGTGGAGCTGGGCCGCGCCACGCGCGCGGAGTCGGGTGTCAAGACGCGTCAGCCGCTGTCCCGCGCGCTGGTCGCGGCGTCGGGCTTCGACGCCCTCGACCCCGAACTGCACGCGCAGATCACGGAGGAGCTGAACGTGAGTGCGCTCGCGTCCCTCTCCGAGGTCGGCGGCTCGCTGGTCGACACGACCGCGAAGGCCAACTTCCGCGCCCTGGGCAAGCGGTTCGGCAAGCGCGTCCAGGACGTCGCCAAGGCCGTCGCGAACACCGACGCGGCCGCGCTGTCCCTCGCCCTGCGCGAGGGCACGGCATCGGTGGAGGTCGACGGCGAGACGATCGCCCTCGCCCCGGACGAGGTGATCATCACCGAGACCCCGCGTGAAGGCTGGTCGGTGGCCTCCGACTCGGGCGCCACGGTCGCCCTGGACCTGGAGATCACAGAGGAGCTGCGGCAGGCGGGCCTGGCCCGTGACGCGATCCGTCTGATCCAGGAGGCCCGCAAGAACAGCGGCCTCGACGTGGCGGACCGCATCGCGCTGCGCTGGACCTCCACGGACCCGGCGGTCATCGCGGCGCTGACCGAGCACGCCACCCTGATCGCCGACGAGGTTCTCGCCACGGCCTTCCTGAACGAGCACAGCGCCCAGGGCGAGGCGGACGACTCCTACGGCGAGCCGTTCACGGACGAGGGCCTGTCCCTGACGTTCCGCCTGCGCAAGGCGTAAAACGACGACGGCGAAGGACCGGCCCCGGCAGGGGGCCGGTCCTTCGCCGTCCTGGTCACCGGTCAGCCGGGCTCCGGGCCGTGCGGAGCCTGCCCGACGTCCTCCAGACCCAGAGATCGACCACCCACGTCTGCTGAGGCGCTCCCAGGACGTACAGCATGTCGAAGGAGTACGGGTGGGGGTCTTCGGCCACGGTGAGCCCGCACGCCGCGAGGACCGCCCTGATCGCCCGGAGCGTCTCTTCGCGGACGGCGATCGCGTATCGCACACACGCTCGCCCTCCTCGGTGTGGACCGAGCACCGCACGACCGCCTCGCGGTTCCGCACCCCTGTCAACACGCGTAAAAAGGGCGAGGCCCCGGATGAAAATCCGGGGCCTCGCCCTGAACGCTGCCGACGCCTAAGGCGTACTAGAGGCCGTCAGTTGTCGTCCTCGTCGATCAGGAACCCGCGCATCGGCGAGGGCGCCTGGCCCATCGGCGACGGACCCTGCGGCCGCACCGGCGCCATGGGCTGGGTCATGGCCGGCGTCATCTGCTGCTGGCCGCCGTAGGACGGGGCAGCGGGACTCGGCGCGCCACCCATGCCCTGGCTGGTGCCGTACGACGGGGCGCTCGCGCCGGCCGGTGCCATGGAAGGCGCCGGGGACGGCGGAAGCGAGGCCGTCGCCGGGGTGCGCGGCGGGGCGAGGGAGTCGTCGGCCTGGGTCTCCAACTGGCGCAGCTGCGACTCCAGGTAGGACTTCAGGCGCGTGCGGTACTCGCGTTCGAAGCCGCGCAGGTCCTCGACCTTGCGCTCCAGCGTGGCGCGGGCGGACTCCAGGGAGCCCATCGCGACACGGTGCTTCTCCTGCGCGTCCCGCTCCAGGGCGTCGGCCTTGGCACGGGCGTCACGCTCGAGACCCTCGGCGCGGCTGCGGGCCTCGCCGACGATCTTGTTGGCCTCGGAACGGGCCTCGGCGATCGCCTGGTCGGCGGTCTGCTGGGCCAGCGAGAGGACACGGGCGGCACTGTCGCCACCGGGGCCCTGACCGGGGCCGCCCATCGGACCGCCCATGGGGCCGCCCATCGGGCCACCCATCTGCTGCTGCATGGGGGACTGGCCACCCATCGGGCCCTGACCCATGGGGCCCTGACCCATCGGACCCTGACCCATCGGGCCGGGGCCCTGCGGGCCGCCCTGACCGCCGCCGGGGCCGGCGGGCAGCTGCGGCGCACCGCTCGGCAGCTGGGGCGGGCCTCCCATGGGGCCACCCATCTGCTGCTGCGGCGGGCCCGATATTCCGGCGGGTACGGGGGCACCGGGACCGCGCATGCCCTGCTGAGGCATTCCCTGCTGGGGCATCCCCTGCTGAGGCATGCCTTGCTGGGGCATGCCCTGCTGAGGCATTCCCTGCTGGGGCATCCCCTGCTGCTGGTCCTGCGGCTCCGGGGGCTTGCGCATGTTCTGCTGGTTCTGGGCAGCAGCACGCGTGGCCGCAGCCAGCTTGGCGCGCAGGTCCTCGTTCTCGCGGAGCAGGCGGGTCAGTTCGGCTTCGACCTCGTCGAGGAAGGCATCGACCTCGTCCTCGTCATAGCCTTCTCGGAGGCGGACGGTCGTGAACTGCTTGTTCCGCACGTCCTCGGGGGTCAACGGCATCTCTTCACCTCAACGTAGTCATCGGCAGTCGGCAAGACCGTATCGTCCACAGTCACCTCGCGAGACTTCCCACGACGGAGATCAGAATGTAGACGATGATCATCAGTACGAAGAAGGACAGGTCTAGCGCCACGCCCCCGAGACGCAGCGGCGGGATGAACCGCCGCAGAAGCTTCAGCGGTGGATCGGTGACAGTGTAGGTGGCCTCCAGAACGACCACCATCGCCTTGCCGGGTTGCCACGAGCGGGCGAACTGGAAGACGTAGTCCATGACCAGCCGGAAGATGAGAATGATGAGGAAAAGCAGCAGCGCGTAATAAATCACCTGCGCGAACACGCTCATGGCTGGTGCTTCCCTCTCCCCTGTTCCGTACTTCGTTCCGGTCCTGCGTCTCAGCTCTGGTTGAAGAACCCGCCCTCTGCGATGCGGGCCTTGTCCTCCGCCGTGACATCGACGTTAGCAGGCGACAACAGGAACACCTTCTGCGTCACCCGCTCGATGCTGCCGTGAAGACCAAACACCAAACCGGCCGCAAAGTCGACAAGTCGCTTCGCATCTGTGTCATCCATCTCAGTCAGATTCATGATCACCGGCGTGCCTTCACGGAAGTGTTCCCCGATGGTACGGGCCTCGTTGTAGGTCCGGGGGTGAAGTGTGGTGATCCGGTACGGCTCTCGTTCCGACACAACCTTGGGCATGATCACCGGGGCGTTCTTCTCCAGGCTCTGGCGTTCTTGTGTGATGGATGCCACGGGCGCGATGCGCGCCGGACGCCCGGATTCCGCGGCAAGGGAAGCGGAATGAGGCACCGGGTCGCGCGGCGCGGAAGGTTGCACCACTCGTACCGGTTCGTCCCTTTGGGACTGATGTGCGCCGTGCAACTGGTGCGACGGCTCGTGCCGCCGGTGGTCCCGCTCGAGCTCCGGGTCCAGTTCGGGTTCGAAGTCGTCGTCGGGGTCGAAGCCCCGGCCGTCGTACCCATCGTCCTCCACGAGGCCGAGGTAGACCGCCATCTTGCGCATCGCGCCGGCCATGCTCTGAGTCCTCCGCTCTGTGGTGGATCCGCTGACGACTGCCAAGTCCCGCGATCCACGTGGCCCTTACACCCGCCTATCGGCGGTAATGACCATATTTTCTGCTGTGGTCCGACTTCCTGGCGACGTTACCCGAGCCTGGGGCGGACGCCGAGTACCGCAGTGCCGACGCGCACATGTGTCGCCCCAGCCGCCACAGCCTCCTCGAGGTCCGCACTCATCCCTGCCGAGACCATGTTCGCAGCCGGATGGGCTCGGCGCAGGTCGGTCGACAAATCCATCAACCGCTCGAACGCCGCCCGTTGACGCCCCGCGTACTCCCCGGCGAGTGGAGCCACGGTCATCAGTCCGTCAAGCCGCAGCCCCGGAGCCGCGGCGACCAGATCGGCCAACTCTTCGATTCCGGCAGGCGCCACACCACCCCGCTCACCCCTCGCGCCCTCTTCCGCGTCGAGGGCGACCTGGACGAGGCATCCCAGCTCGCGCCCGGCACGTACGGCCTCCTTCGACAGGGCCGTTACGAGCCTGGACCGGTCGACGGACTGCACGACACCCGCGTAACCGACCACGGATCGGACTTTGTTGGTCTGCAACTGGCCGACAAAGTGCCAAGTAAGGGGCAAATCCGAGCACTCGGCGGCCTTGGGTGCCGCGTCCTGGTCCCGATTCTCGGCCACGTGGCGCACACCGAGTTCCGACAGGACCCGCACATCACTCGCGGGGTAGGTCTTGGTGACCACGATCAGGGTCACTTCCTCGCGCTCGCGGCCCGCGGCCGCGCACGCGGCGGCGATGCGCTGCTCCACATTCGCCAGATTTGCGGCGAGTTCGCCCTTACGGTCCGTCATGTCCCATCAGTCCAGCCAGACATAGCTCGCGAGCCGCCCAGTGGTGCGGTCGCGGCGGTACGAGAAGTGGTCGCCGGACTCGAGCGTGCACACCGGCGACTGCTCCCGGTTGTGCACCCCGAGCCGTTCGAGCTGCGCATGCACGCCGGCGGTCACGTCGACCGCGGGAGTGCCCCAGCTCGTCTCGGAGTGCGCCGCCGGTTCGACGGCGGTGACCTCGGTACGCATCGCCTCCGGCACTTCGTAGCACCGGCCGCAGACGGCGGGTCCGGTCCGGGCGACGATCCGGCCCGGCTCGGCGCCGAGTTCCACCATGGCCCGTACGGCGGCGGGGACGACCCCGGCGACCATGCCGGGCCGGCCCGCGTGGGCCGCCGCGGCGATCCCGGCGACCGGGTCGGCGAGCAGAACGGGCGTGCAGTCGGCGGTGAGGACGGCGAGAGCCAGCCCGCGGCGGGCGGTGACGATCGCGTCGACCGACGGGATCTCGGCGGCGGAGCCCCAAGGCCCGTCCACCACCACCACGTCCGGCCCGTGCACCTGGTTCATCCAGACCACCTGGGCCGGGTCGAGCCCCAGCGACTTCGCCGCCAACTCGCGGTTGGTGCGTACGGCGTCGGGGTCGTCGCCGACCGCGCCGCCGAGGTTGAGCTCCTCGTACGGAACGGCGCTCACCCCGCCCCACCGGTCGGTGAAGGCGAAGTGCGCGCCGTTCACAGTGCTCGTTGCGGAGCGCTGTCCTATCACTTCAGGAAGTCCGGCACGTCCAGCTCCTCGGCCGCGCTGTCCGAGTAGCTGCGCGACGGCGGGACCGGCGGGGCGACCGGGAGGTCCTGCACCGGCTCCGGCGCGTGCTCCGGCTCCTCCTTGGGCGTGACGCTGCCGAGCGAGCCGAAGCTCGGGCGGCTCTCGGGCTGCCGTACCGGAGTGGACTCCTCGCGCCTGGCCGAGGCCGAGGACGAACCGAGGACGGTGTCCCGGCGGGCCGGCGGCTGCCCGCCGTCGAAGCCGGCCGCGATCACCGTGACCCGCACCTCGTCGCCCAGGGCGTCGTCGATGACCGCACCGAAGATGATGTTGGCCTCGGGGTGGGCGGCCTCGCTGACCAGCTGGGCGGCCTCGTTGATCTCGAACAGGCCGAGGTCGGAGCCGCCGGAGATGGAGAGCAGCACGCCGCGGGCACCGTCGATGGACGCCTCGAGCAGCGGCGAGGAGATCGCCATCTCGGCCGCGGCCACCGCGCGGTCGTCGCCGCGGGCCGAGCCGATGCCCATCAGGGCCGAACCGGCCTCGGACATGACCGACTTGACGTCGGCGAAGTCGAGGTTGATCAGACCGGGGGTGGTGATCAGGTCCGTGATGCCCTGAACACCGGAGAGCAGGACCTGGTCCGCCGACTTGAACGCGTCGAGCACGGAGACCTGACGGTCCGAGATGGAGAGCAGCCGGTCGTTCGGGATGACGATGAGGGTGTCGACCTCTTCGCGGAGCTCGGCGATGCCGTCCTCGGCCTGGTTCGCGCGGCGCCGTCCCTCGAAGGTGAACGGGCGCGTGACCACGCCGATGGTGAGGGCGCCCAGCGAGCGGGCGATGTTGGCCACGACGGGCGCGCCGCCGGTGCCGGTGCCGCCGCCCTCGCCGGCCGTCACGAAGACCATGTCGGCCCCCTTGAGGACCTCTTCGATCTCCTCCCGGTGATCCTCGGCGGCCTTGCGGCCGACGGCCGGGTTGGCGCCGGCGCCGAGTCCGCGGGTGAGTTCGCGGCCGACGTCGAGCTTGACGTCGGCGTCGCTCATCAACAGCGCCTGCGCGTCGGTGTTGATGGCGATGAACTCGACGCCCTTGAGACCGACCTCGATCATCCGGTTGATGGCATTGACACCACCGCCGCCGACACCGATGACTTTGATGACTGCGAGGTAGTTCTGCGGTGCTGCCACGTCGAAGGCCTCTCGCCTCGAGTTACGTGTCGCCGCCTCGCCGTGTTGCGATCCGACGACTGATGCCGAATGGGACGGTCCGTAGCGCCGACCCGAACCCTAACCCTGAAGTTTAGGGTTACCAGTGTGTCCGTTCCCTGGAGTCTTCTGAACAGGACACTAAGTCGACAAGTGGCGCACGTTCAACGAACACGCCGAACCTCCCGTTTTTCTTTTCACCCTATGTGATCAGGCGTAGCGCTGCCCAACCAGGGTGCTGGCCTGCGCTGATGTGCGTCAACTCCCCACTGACGCGGGGGCGGTGGGAGCGCTGACGTCGAAGTGCCGGGCACCGGGCGCCGCTTTCATCAGGGCGGTCAGGGTACGGGCCTTCGCGCGGCCCTGCTCGCCGCTGCCCCAGGCGACGGTCCGGCCGCCGCTCAACTCCAGCGAGATGTCGTCGTAGGAACGCATCTTGACGATCCGGGTCTCGCGCGCGACGGCGACCGGAATGTCCCCCGCGACGACGCGGACGGCCTCCCGCACAAGCCGGTCCTCACCGAAGCGCCGCAGACTGGCGGCGGCCGAATCCGATCGGGATACCGTCAATTCCAGCGTCGGAACGCCTTTCGGAGCATCAGAAACCGTAGCGAAACGGACGCCTTCATCGTCGACTTCGACGAAGGCGGTGCCCTTTCGGACAACCACAACCGGAGAACGCTCGGTCACTTTCAGTCCGATTCCATGAGGCCAGGACCGGACCACGTCAACCGAGTCAATTCGGGGCAATTTCCGGCGCAGTCGCGCTTCGATCGCATCGGTGTCGACCGAAACCAGCGGTGCCCCGACCGGAACGTCAGCGGCCTCGCGCACCTGTTCCGGCGCCAGAACTCGGGTACCCGAGACCGAGACACGTTCCACGCGCAGCCACTGCGAGCCGTACAACACCCAGACGCAGCCCGCCCCGAGGACGCAGCCGAGTACAAGGATGATGATCACACGAAGCCGGCGTCGCCCGAACCTCCGGACGAGGGGCGGGCCGGACGACTCCCGCTGACGTCCGCCGCGTTCGGCGGTGGTGGGTCCGGCCACGCGCGCTCCTTTCGTGGCTCGCTCGCCTCCGGGGCGCCCGAGTCGGTGTCGAGAGCACGACCGCGCTGAGCCCTTCGGGCCTTCGCGCTCCCCCACTCTCGACGCCGCTCGAGCGGGAGGTGCCGTCATGATCTCTCGACACCGCCGCGCCCCTTCGTCTCACTCGCCGATGCGTTACTGGTGACGGCGCGAGGCGATCGCCTCGTACACCATGCCGACGAGCAGGTCGTCGGCATCCCGGCGGCCGAACTCACCGGCGGCACGGGACATCTCGTACAGCCGGTGCGGGTCGGCGAGCACGGGCAGGACGTTCTCCCGCACCCACTCGGGCGTGAGTTCCGCGTCGTCGACGAGGAGGCCGCCACCGGCCTTGACCACCGGCTGGGCGTTCAACCGCTGTTCGCCGTTGCCGATGGGCAGCGGGACATAGGCGGCCGGCAGTCCGACGGCGGAGAGTTCGGCGACGGTCATCGCACCCGCACGGCAGAGCATCATGTCGGCCGCGGCGTACGCGAGATCCATCCGGTCCACGTACGGTACCGGGATGTACGGGGGCATCCCGGGCATCTGATGCACTTGCGGCAATTCATTCTTCGGGCCGACCGCGTGCAGGATCTGGATGCCTGCCTGCTGGAGCCAGGGAGCGACCTGCTGGACCACCTCGTTGAGCCGGCGGGCGCCCTGCGAGCCGCCGGAGACGAGCAGCGTCGGCAGGTTGGGGTCGAGCCCGAACGCCGCCCGGGCCTGCGGGCGCACGGCGGCCCGGTCGAGGGTGGCGATGGAGCGGCGCAGCGGAATGCCGATGTAGCGGGCGCCCCGGAGCTTGCTGTCCGGGGTGGAGACGGCGACCTGGGCGGCGTAGCGGGAGCCGATCTTGTTGGCCAGGCCGGGGCGGGCGTTGGCCTCGTGGATCACGATCGGCACACCGAGGCGCTTGGCGGCGAGGTAGCCGGGCAGGGCGACGTAGCCGCCGAAGCCGACGACGGCGTCCGCCTTGGTGCGCTCCAGGATCTGCTCGGCCGCCTTGATCGTGCCGCGCAGCCGGCCCGGGACGGTGATCAACTCGGGCGTCGGCTTGCGCGGCAGCGGCACCGCGGGGATCAGCGCGAGCTCATAGCCCCGCTCCGGTACGAGCCGGGTCTCCAGACCCCGCTCCGTGCCCAGGGCCGTGATCCCCACGGTCGGGTCCTGCCTGCGCAGGGCGTCCGCGAGGGCGAGCGCGGGCTCGATGTGGCCGGCGGTCCCCCCACCAGCGAGTACGACATGCACCGAAATTCACCGCTCTCCGGACGAGCGCGCCGCCGAGGCACGCCGTCGCATCGTGTTCCATCTCCGAGGCCCCCGATCGGGCAGAGGGCCTCCAGCCCGCTTTCTACCAAAGCGGGGCTGTCGCATCGCAAGCGCCGCCCGCGCAGCGGGCTCGTCGCGCGCGAAGGCGATCAGCAACCCGATGGCGAACATGGTCGGCAGCAGGGCGGATCCCCCGTAGGAGAACAGCGGGAGGGGAACGCCGGCGATCGGCAGCAGGCCGAGCACCGCACCGATGTTGATCACCGCCTGTGCGACGATCCAGGTGGTCACGCCTCCCGCGGCATACCTGACGAAGGGGTCCTCCGTGCGTCCGGCCACGCGGATACCCGCATAGCCTAGAGCCGCGAACAGGGCGAGCACCGACAGTGTCCCCGCCAGACCCAGTTCCTCACCGGTGACGGCGAAGATGAAGTCGGTGTGCGCTTCGGGGAGTTGACCCCATTTCTCCACGCTCGCACCGAGCCCGGAACCGAAAATTCCGCCGGACGCGAGGGCGTAGATGCCGTGCACGGCCTGCCAGCAGTCGACGGGGCCGCCCTGCGGCTCGGTGGCGCCGATGCAGGAGAGCCGGGCCATGCGGTTCGGGCTCGTCTTGATGAGGATCACACCGATCGTGGCCGCGATCGACAGCACCCCCACGAACAGCCGGGTCGGCGCGCCCGCCAGCCACAGCAGCCCGAACAGGATCGCCGTCAGGATGATCGCGGTGCCCATGTCACCGCCGAGCATGATCAGCCCGAGCAGCAGGAAGGCCACCGGCACGAGCGGCACCAGCATGTGCTTCCACTGGGCCAGCAGCTTTTTGTCCTGTTTGCGCGCGATCAGGTCCGCGCCCCACAGCACCAGCGCGAGCTTGCCGAACTCGCTGGGCTGGATCTGGAAGGAGCCGCCGAGGGAGATCCAGTTCTGGTTGCCGTTGACCGCGACTCCTATCCCCGGCACCTGCACCAGCGCCATCAGGAAGACGGCTCCGGCCAGGATCGGGTAGGCCAGCGCGCGGTGCAGCTTCACCGGCATCCGGGACGCGACCAGCAGCAGTCCGGCGCCGATGGACGCGGCCAGGAACTGTTTGCGGAAGAAGAACGATCCCGGCAGCGCCATCTGCAACGCCGTGATCTGGGAGGCCGAGTAGACCATCACCAGACCGAGCACGGTGATCAGCAGACTGCCGCCGAGGATCAGGTAGTACGCGGTCAGCGGCCGGTCCCACGCTCTGCGCACGCGCAGATGCAGAACGCGTACGGGGTTGTTGCGCGGGGGCCGGGGCCCGGCGGGCCGGCGTGAGGCCCGCTGCACGGGCGGTCGGCCGGTGCGGCTAGCGGGCATCGGTACCTCCGCTGTACATCGGCCTCGACGGTCCCACGCGTCCCTCCCAAAGTCGCCCGGCAGGCGGCCGGTCAGGCGCCGAGTTCGCGAACCGCCTCCGCGAACGCGTCACCGCGCTTGTTGTAGTTGGCGAACATGTCCATGGAGGCGCAGGCCGGGGCCAGCAGTACCGTGTCGCCGGCGGCGGCGAGCCGCTGCGCTTCCCGGACAGCCTCGAGCATCGCCCCAGTGTCTGTCCGGTCGAGGTCGACGACGGGTACTTCCGGGGCGTGTCGCGCCAGGGCTTCGCGGATCAGGGCGCGGTCCGCGCCGATGAGCACGACTCCGCGAAGTCGCTTTGCCGACTTGGCGACAAGCTCGTCGAAGGTCGCGCCCTTCGCCAGTCCGCCCGCGATCCAGACGATCGACTCGTACGCCGCCAAAGAGGCTTCCGCCGCGTGTGTGTTGGTCGCCTTGGAGTCGTCGACGTACGCGACCCCGTCCACGTCGGCGACGTGCGCGATGCGGTGGGCGTCCGGCGTGAAGGCCCGCAGCCCGTCCCGTACGGCCGTGGCGGGCACCCCGAAGGCGCGCGCGAGAGCCGCCGCCGCAAGGGCGTTGGCGATGTTGTGCGGAGCCGGCGGATCGATGTCCGACACCTCCGCCAGTTCCTGGGCGTTCTTCTGCCGGTTCTCGACGAAGGCGCGGTCGACCAGAATGCCCTCCACCACGCCGAGTTGGGACGGCCCGGGTGTGCCGAGGGTGAAGCCGACGGCCCGGCAGCCCTCCTCGACGTCCGCCTCGCGCACCAGGTCCTCGGTGGCCTTGTCGGCGACGTTGTAGACGCAGGCGATGCGATTGCCCTCGTAGACACGGCCCTTGTCGGCGGCGTACGCCTCCATGGAGCCGTGCCAGTCGAGGTGGTCGGGGGCGAGGTTGAGGACGACGGCGGAGTGGGCGCGCAGGGAGGGCGCCCAGTGGAGCTGGTAGCTGGACAGTTCGACGGCGAGGACGTCGTACTGCTCGTCGCCGAGGACCGCGTCCAGCAGCGAGACGCCGATGTTGCCGACGGCGGCCGTGCGCAGGCCCGCCGCCTTCAGGATGGAGGCGAGCATCTGGACGGTCGTGGTCTTGCCGTTGGTGCCGGTGACGGCCAGCCAGGGCGCCGCGTCGGGGCCGCGCAGCCGCCAGGCCAGTTCGACGTCGCCCCAGACGGGCACGCCCGCCTCGGCGGCCGCGGCGAACAGCGGCTTGTCCGGCTTCCAGCCGGGCGCGGTGACGACGAGTTCGGTGCCTTCGGGCAGGGTGTCCCCGTCACCGAGGCGCACGGTGATGCCGAGCGCCTCCAGTTCGGCAGCCTGGGCACGCGCGCGTGCGTCGTCGCCGTCGTTGACGACGGTGACCTTCGCGCCCAGCCCGTGCAGCACCTTGGCCGCCGGGACGCCGGAGACGCCGAGCCCGGCGACGGTGACGTTCTTCCCCTGCCAGTCGGTCACTTGTCCGCTGCCCATCCCGCGTAGAAGAGGCCCAGTCCGACGATCACACAGATGCCCTGGATGATCCAGAAACGGACCACCACAAGTACCTCGGACCAGCCTTTGAGTTCGAAGTGGTGCTGGAGTGGCGCCATTCGGAAGACGCGCTTCCCGGTGAGCCGGAAGGAGCCGACCTGGATGACGACCGACATGGTGATGAGGACGAACAGGCCGCCCATGATGGCCACCAGCAGCTCCGTACGGGAGCAGATGGCCAGGCCCGTGAGGACACCGCCGAGCGCGAGCGAGCCGGTGTCACCCATGAAGATCTTGGCCGGCGACGTGTTCCACCACAGGAAGCCGAGGCAGGCACCCATCAGCGCCGAGGCGATGACCGCCAGGTCGAGGGGATCGCGCACCTCGTAGCAGGCGTTGGGGTTGGTGAGGGTCGTCGCGTTGGCGCAGGACTCCTGGAACTGCCAGACGCCGATGAACGTGTAGGCGCCGAAGACGAGGACGGAGGCGCCGGTGGCCAGACCGTCCAGACCGTCGGTGAGGTTCACGCCGTTCGACATCGCGAGGATCATGAACAGCGCCCACACCACGAACAGCACCGGGCCGATGGTCCAGCCGAAGTCCGTGATGAACGACAGCTTCGTCGAGGCCGGGGAGTTGCCGCGGACGTCCTGGAACTGCAGGGCGAGTACCGCGAAGCTGATGCCGACGATCAGCTGACCGGCCATCTTCGCCTTGGCCCTGAGGCCCAGCGAACGCCGCTTGACGATCTTGATGTAGTCGTCGAGGAAGCCGACCAGACCCATGCCGACCATCAGGCCGAGCACCAGCAGACCCGAGTAGGTGGGCGGGTAGCCGGTGATGACCTTGGACAGGAAGTACGCGGCGACCGTCGCGAGGATGAAGGCGATACCGCCCATCGTCGGCGTACCGCGCTTGCTGGCGTGCTCGCGCGGGCCGTCGTCGCGGATGTACTGGCCGTAGCCCTTGCGGGCGAGGAGCTTGATCAGCAGCGGGGTGCCGACCAGGGTCAGGAAGAGGCCAATGACTCCTGAGAACAGGATCTGCTTCATCATCGGGCGGCAACCTCACCCTCGGCCCCGGACTCGAGCAGCGCCTGCGCCACGCTCTCGAGGCCGACCGAACGGGACGCCTTCACGAGTACGACGTCCCCCGGGCGCAACTCGCTGCGCAACAGGTCGACCGCCGCCTGTGCGTCGGACACGTGCACCGACTCCTCACCCCACGAACCCTCGTTATATGCGCCCAATTGCAGCCAGGCGGCTTCCCTGCCCCCGACCGCGACGAGCTTGCCGACATTGAGCCGGACGGCGAGCCGTCCGACCGCGTCGTGCTCGGCGAGCGCCTCGTCCCCGAGCTCGGCCATCTTGCCGAGCACCGCCCAGGTCCGCCGCCCCTTGCCCATCGCGGCGAGCGCGCGCAAAGCGGCTCGCATGGACTCGGGGTTCGCGTTGTAGGCGTCGTTGACGATCGTCACGCCGTCCGGGCGCTCGGTGACCTCCATCCGCCAGCGGGAGAGGGAGCCCGCCTCGGAGAGCGCGGTGGCGATCTCTTCCGCGGACATGCCCAGCTCATGGGCGACGGCGGCCGCGGCGAGCGCGTTCGACACGTGGTGCTCACCGTACAGGCGCATGGTCACATCACTGCACCCGGAGGGTGTGTGAAGGCTGAAGGCGGGCTGTCCGCTGTCCGTGAGTCGCACGTTCTCGGCGCGTACGTCCGCTTCGTCGGACTCTCCGAAAAGGACCACCTTCGCCTTCGTACGGGAGGCCATGGCCCGTACCAACGGGTCGTCGGCGTTGAGGATCGCGGCGCCACCCTCCTCCGACGGGGGCAGCGACTCCACGAGTTCACCCTTCGCCCGGGCGATCTGCTCGCGGCCGCCGAACTCACCGATGTGGGCGGTGCCGACGTTCAGCACGAGGCCGATCTTCGGGGGCGTGAGGTCCGTCAGGTAGCGGATGTGGCCGATGCCGCGGGCGCCCATCTCCAGCACGAGGAACCTGGTGTCCTCGGTGGCGCTGAGCGCGGTCAGCGGCAGCCCGATCTCGTTGTTGAGGGAGCCGGGGGTCCACACCGTGGGCGCCTTGCGCTGGAGCACCTGCGCGATCAGGTCCTTGGTGCTGGTCTTGCCCGCGGAGCCGGTGAGGGCGACGAGGGTGGTGCCGAGTTTCTGCACGACGTGCCGTGCGAGGGCGCCCAGGGCCGTCTGGACGTCCTCGACCACGATCGCGGGGACGCCGACGGGCCGGGACGCCAGTACGGCGGCCGCACCCGCCCCGACGACCGCCTGCGCGAAGTCGTGGCCGTCCACGCGCTCGCCGACGAAGGCGACGAAGAGACTGCCGGGCACCACCTCTCTGGAGTCCCGGACGACCGGTCCGGTGACCTGGACGGACGGATCCGGTATGTCGTGCGTCTGCCCGCCGACGACTGCTGAGATCTCGGCGAGGGAGAGGGCGATCACAAGTTCATCCCTGGGTCTTCTGGATAGCTTCGCGAAGCACCTGGCGGTCGTCGAAGGGACGGACCACTCCGGCGATGTCCTGGCCCTGCTCGTGGCCCTTGCCCGCGACCAGCACGGTGTCCCCGGGCTGTGCGCGGGCGACGGCGGCGGCGATCGCGGCGGCCCGGTCCTCGAAGAGGAGCACCTCGCCGCGCTCGTGCGCGGGTACCGACGCCGCGCCCTCGAGCATGCTCGCCAGGATCGCCAGGGGATCCTCGGAGCGGGGGTTGTCGGAGGTCAGTACGGCGGTGTCGGCGAGCCGGGCCGCCGCGGCGCCCATCGGCTGCCGTTTGGTCCTGTCCCGGTCGCCGCCGCAGCCGAGCACGATGAGCAGCCGGCCCTTGGTGACCTTGCGCAGGGCGCGCAGCACCGATTCGACGGCGTCGGTCTTGTGGGCGTAGTCGACGACCGCGAGATAAGGCTGTCCGGCGTCCACGCGCTCCAGGCGGCCCGGCACGCCCGGCACCGCCGCGACGCCGTCGGCGGCGGTCTGCGGGTCGAGCCCCGCGACGGCGAGGGCGACGATCGCGGCGAGGGTGTTGGCGACGTTGAAGGGACCCGGCAGCGGGGACCTGGCGGCGACCCGCTGTCCCTCGGGGCCGGTCACGGTGAACGTCGAGTCCATGGGGCCGACCTGGACGTCCTGGGCACGCCAGTCGGCGTCGGGGTGGCCCTCGGCGGAGAAGGTGACGACCGGGACGGTGGCCTCGTGCGCCAGCCTGCGGCCGTACTCGTCGTCGAAGTTGACGACGCCGAGTTTGCTGCGTTTCGGGGTGAACAGCTGCGCCTTGGCCCGGAAGTAGTCCTCCATGTCGGAGTGGAACTCCATGTGTTCCGGGCTGAGGTTGTTGAAGACGGCGATGTCGAAGACGCAGCCGTCGACCCGGCCGAGCACCAGGGCGTGGCTGGAGACCTCCATGGCGACCGCCTCGACACCGCGCTCGCGCATGACGGCGAACAGGGCCTGGAGGTCGGTGGCCTCGGGGGTGGTGCGCTCGGACTTGATGCGCTCGTCACCGATGCGCATCTCGACGGTGCCGATGAGTCCGGTGGCGCGGTCCGACTTCAGTCCGCCCTCGACCAGGTAGGCGGTCGTGGTCTTGCCGGAGGTGCCGGTGATGCCGATCTGGAGCAGGTCCTGGCCGGGGCTGCCGTAGATCGTGGCCGCCAGCTCGCCCATCCGCGCGCGCGGGTCGTCGACGACCAGGACCGGCAGGCCGGTGGCGGCGGCGCGTTCGGCGCCGGCCGGGTCGGTCAGTACGGCGACCGCGCCGAGTCCGGCCGCCTGTACGACGAAGTCGGCGCCGTGGGCGCGGGCGCCGGGCAGGGCGGCGTAGAGGTCGCCGGGGCGGACTGCGCGCGAGTCATGGGTGACACCCGTGACCTCGGCGGCGTTGTCCGGGGTGGTGGCGCCCAGCTGATCGGCGAGCTCCGCGAGGGGTGTGGCGGAGACCTGGACCGGCCGGGGCGGGCCCGGATATGTCACGGGAACGCCCTTCTGGGTGATTTGGGACTGATCAGCGTGTGGCACGGCGGTGAGCGTACCGGGCGCACCCGCGTGCGGGCGAAGCGAGGGGCTTGGCGTGCCTTGGCTGCCGGGCTGGGGAGTGATCATGGTCACGGGCTGGTTTCCTGGCTGGTTCGGTGCTGCGGTGCTGTTTTCCGTGCCGGTCAGGGCGTGAAGGAGACGGGGAGGCTGGCGGCCTTCGCCCCGGTGGGCGGGACCTGGAGGGTCTTCAGGGCGAACTCCATGACCTGCTTGTAGATGGGACCGCAGATCTGGCCGCCGAAGTAGCCGCCCTCGGTGGCGTTCTGGATGGCGCAGTAGACGGTGATGCGCGGGTTGTCCGCGGGCGCGAATCCGGCGAACGACGACGTGTACCCCTTGTACTTGCCGGTGGCCGGATCCACGCGGTTGGCCGTACCGGTCTTGCCCGCGACACGGTAGCCCGGGATACGCGCCTTGGCGCCGGTGCCCTGTTCGTCGTCCACGACCGACTCCAGCATCCGGGCGAGGCTCTTGGCCGTCTTCGCGCTGATGACCCGGGTCTTCTTGGGCTGCGCGGCGGGGGTGAAGCGGCCGTCCGCTCCCTTCGTACCGCGGACGAGGCTGGGTACGACGCGGACGCCGCCGTTGGCGATCGTCGAGTAGACGGAGGCCGCCTGCATGGCGTTGATGGAGACGCCCTGGCCGAAAGGAATCGTGTACTGCTGGGACGTCGACCACGCGTCCGGCGACGCGAGGATGCCTTTCGTCTCGCCGGGGAAGCCGAGTCCGGTGTAGCTGCCGATGCCGAACTTGCGCAGATAGGAGTAGAGGACCTGGTTGGCCTCGGGCTGCGTCTTGCCGAGCTGGCCGGTGGCGAGGATCGTGCCGATGTTGCTGGACTTGGCCAGGACGCCGTTGAGCGTCAGGTACCAGGTCGGGTGGTCGATGTCGTCCTTGAAGAGCCGGTCGCCGCGGTGCAGCCGGTTGGGGACGGTGACGTGCGTCAGCGGCGTGGCGGCGTTCTCCTCCAGTACGGCGGCCATCGACATGACCTTGGCGGTGGAGCCGGGCTCATAGGCGTCCTGCAGGGCCGCATTGCCCAGGGCGTCCGGGTTCGCCTCGGAGAGGTCGTTGGGGTCGAAGCCGGGCGAGTTGGCCATGGCCAGGATCTCGCCGGTGCGGGTGTCCTGCACGATCACGTAACCGCGGTCGGCCTTGGACTTCTTCACCTGCTCGGTGATGGCGTTCTGCGCGGCCCACTGGATGTCGCGGTCGATGGTGAGCTCGACGTCGCTGCCGGGCACGGCGGGCGTCTCGGTGGAGCCCACGGTCGGCACCTGTCGGCCGCCGGACTGGGCGTAGCGGATCTTGCCGTCCTCGCCGGTCAGCAGCTTGTTCAGCTGCTGCTCGACACCGCCGCCGCCCTTGCCGTCGGCGCTGACCCAGCCCAGTATCCCGGCGGCGAGGTCGCCGTTGGGGTACACGCGCTTGCTGGTGGGGTCGGCGAAGACGCCGGCGAGGACATTGACGGTGGTCGCGTCCGTCTGCGCCTTCTTGGCGAGAGCGGTCTTCAGGTCCTTGATCTGCGTCCAGACCTGCGGGGTCCGACGGCCCGCGAGCTTGACGTACTGGAGCTTCCTGTCCTTGGGCCTGAGCTTCTCGGTGAGCGCGGCCTGGTCCAGGCCGAGGATCGGGGAGAGGAGCGCCGCCGCCTGCTCGGGCCCGTCGTCGATCTTGAGCTGCTTGCGCGTGAACATCGTGGGGTCGGCGGTGATGTCGTACGCGTCCACGCTGGCCGCCAGCGCCACGCCGTTGCGGTCGGTGATTCCACCGCGCTCGGCGGCCAGGGTGTGCACGACATACCGGTTCTGCTCGGCCTTGGCGGCATACGCGCTGGCGTCGACGGCCTGCACCTGGAGCAGCCGCACGACGAACGCGATCAGTACCAGGGTCAGCGCGAGGCTGACCATGCGCAGCCGAGGGCGGGGGCTCCCGAGCCGCAGCGCCTGCGGTGCCGCGGGCCGGGCAGGAGCGGGCCGACGAGCCGGCCGGGCGCCGGGGCCGGGCCGCCGCTGTCCGGCCCCCGGCCGTCCGGGCCGAGCCGGTCCGGGGACACGGCGGCGTGGCGGTTCCCTGTCGGACACTTCCGTCACCTGCCGGGGGTCGTGGTCGGGATGGGGGGCACGCTGGGGGCGGAGGGCGCGCTGGGGGCGGGTGAGGACGCGACCGTCTCCGGTGGGCGCAGCGCGATCGGGATCTGCGCCGAGGACTGCTGGGCCGCGGCCGAGGGGACGCCCTTCACCGTGCCGTCCGGATTCAGGAAGGCCGGGTCGCTGCCGGGGACCATGCCGAGTTCGCGCGCGCGACGCTGGAGGGCCTCGGGGGCGGAGTAGGAGTCCACGTCGCGCTGGAGCGCCTGTTCCTCGTCGGTGAGCTTCTTGGTGTCGGTCTGGAGGTCGTCCAGCTTGAACGAGCCTTCGCTGAGCGCCGAGTTCAGCACGAGGAGACCGATCAGGCCGCCGCCGAGGAGGACGACGACGAGGAGGACGAACGGGGTCCGGGCCGCCCGGCGCGGACCTGCCGGGAAGAGCCGCGCGAGACGGGCGGCCCTCCCTTTCAGTTCGGTTTTCCCACTCACTCGTCCTCCACTGAGTTGGAATTCCGAACCCGGGTCCGGGTGTGGTGCCGGCCCGCCCGCCCCTGAGCCCGCCTCACTCGACGTCCTCCCTGATGCGCTCCGCTCCGCGCAGCCGAGCCGGAGCGGCCCGCCGGTTCTCGGCGACCTCTTCCTCGGTGGGAAGTTCGGCACCGCGTGTGAGCAGCTTGAGCCGGGGCTGGTAGCGCTCGGGGACGACCGGCAGGCCGGGCGGCGCGGTGTTGGCGGCACCGGCCGCGAACACCTGCTTGACCAGGCGGTCCTCGAGCGAGTGGTACGACAGGACGGCGATTCGGCCGCCCACGTCGAGCGCCTTCACCGCCGCCGGGATCGCCCGCTCCAGGACGGAGAGTTCACCGTTGACCTCGATGCGCAGGGCCTGGAACGTGCGCTTGGCCGGGTTGCCGCCGGTGCGCTTCGCGGCCTGCGGCAGCGCGTCCCGGATCAGCTCCACCAGCCGTGCGCTGTTGCTGAACGGCTCCTTCGCGCGCTCGCGCACGATCGCGGCCACGATCCGCTTGGCCTGCTTCTCCTCGCCGTAGGCCCGCAGGATCCGGACGAGTTCGCCGGGCGCGTAGGTGTTGAGGACCTCGGCGGCGCTCATGCCGGTCGTCTGGTCCATGCGCATGTCGAGCGGGGCGTCCTGAGCGTAGGCGAAGCCGCGGTCGGCCTCGTCGAGCTGCATGGAGGAGACGCCGAGGTCGAAGAGGACGCCCTGCACGCGCGGGATGCCGAGGCGGTCGAGGACGTCGGGGATCTCGTCGTAGACCGCGTGCACGAGGGTGGCGCGCTCACCGAAGGGGGCGAGCCGCTCGCCGGACAGCCGCAGGGCCTCCTTGTCACGGTCGAGAGCGACGAGCCGGACTCCCGGGAACTGCGTCAGCAGCGCCTCGCTGTGGCCGCCGAGGCCGAGGGTGCAGTCGACGACCACCGCTCCCGGCTGCTCGAGGGCGGGGGCCAACAGGTCCAGGCACCGCTGGAGCATCACCGGGACGTGTCGACTCTGGCTCAAGGGGCCCTCTCAGGTCCGGCGTGGCCGCACGCACCGCCGGGTCCCCGCCCGCTCGTGAAGGGGAGGCCTGCCGGCGCCGGAAGCGTCAGCCGACCGGGAGCGGGAGGAGGCCGAGCCGTACGTACGCGCCGCGCACGTGGGGAGATCTCCGGACAGCACGCCGGGGTCTCCGGGTGATTCAGTGCAGCAGGAAGAGCCTCGCCTCCCGCTTCGCGTCACTTTAGTCCACCGTGCGGCACGGTCAATCAACCGGCCTGCGCGTCGCGCGCCGGGGTGACTGCGATGCGGCAAACCAGGGAAAATCACCCCTGCGGATGGACCGCGACCACTGTGTGGGTTAGCTCACAAGAGGACGTGATGATGCTCTTTTCCCGCTCTCACAGCGCGACTGGATCGGCTGTGACCAGTACGGTCATAGCTATGACGACTTCTGCATCGGTTCCCACCGGCTCCGAGGCCGCCATATCCGGCGGTACCGTCACCGACCGACTGGTCGATGCGAACGGGCGGTACGCCGCCGCGTTCACCGATCCCGGAATGGACGCCCGACCCGTCCTGCGCGTCGCCGTCGTGGCCTGCATGGACGCCCGCCTCGATCTGCACGCCGCGCTCGGCCTGCAGCTGGGCGACTGCCACACCATCCGCAACGCGGGCGGTGTCGTCACCGACGACGTGATCCGCTCCCTCACCATCAGCCAGCGGGCGCTCGGCACCCGCAGCATCGTGCTCATCCACCACACCGGCTGTGGTCTGGAGAGCCTCACCGAGGACTTCCGCCACGAACTGGAAATGGAGGTCGGCCAGCGCCCCGCCTGGGCGGTGGAGGCGTTCCGGGACGTCGAACAGGACGTACGGCAGTCGATGCAGCGCGTGCGCACCTCGCCGTTCCTGCTGCACACCGACGACGTGCGCGGCTTCGTCTTCGACGTGAAGACGGGGCTGCTGCGTGAGATAGACCCGGCCTGACCCACGTATCAACCGTCGTAAGACCCGACATATCGCGGCCAGTTGTCCACAGGCGAGTGACACGAATCGGTAACGGCAGCAAGAATGCGGGGGTGGCGTCACGCGGAGCCTTTCACGCGTGGTGTCCGTGTTTCGGGGTGGGCCGGTCCGCGTCTGAGAGCGTCGGCCCGGATGGAACGGGCCGAGGAGGGCCGGGTGACGACCTATGACGATCGAGCGAGCCTCACTGATCTGACCGCCACTGTGGAGCGTGTCCGCAGTTCGGTGGAAGGAGTGATCGAGGGCAAGCCCGAGGTCGTACGGCTTTCGCTGACCGTGTTGCTCGCCGAGGGACATCTTCTGATCGAGGATGTCCCCGGCGTGGGCAAGACGATGCTGGCGAAGGCTCTTGCGCGGTCCATCGACTGTTCGGTGCGACGCATTCAGTTCACTCCCGACCTGCTGCCGTCGGACATCACCGGCGTGTCCATCTGGGACCAGCAGCAACGGGACTTCGAGTTCAAGCCGGGGGCGATCTTCGCGCAGATCGTGATCGGCGACGAGATCAACCGCGCCTCGCCCAAGACCCAGTCCGCGCTGCTGGAGTCGATGGAGGAACGCCAGGTCACCATCGACGGGCAGACGTACGAGCTGCCCAGCCCCTTCATGGTGGTGGCCACGCAGAACCCGGTCGAGATGGAGGGCACCTACCCGCTGCCGGAGGCCCAGCGCGACCGCTTCATGGCCCGCGTGTCCATCGGCTACCCGAGCGCGGAGGCCGAGCTGCAGATGCTCGACATCCACGGCGGGGTGAACCCGCTGGACGACCTCCAGCCGGTGGCCCACGCGCACGACATCGTGAAGCTGGTGGAGGCCGTCCGGGGCGTCCACGTCGCCGAGGCGGTCCGCAGGTACGCGGTGGAGCTGGTCGCGGCCACGCGCACCCACCCCGACCTCAGACTCGGCGCCTCGCCGCGCGCGACGCTGCACCTGCTGCGCGCGGCGAAGGCGTCCGCGGCTCTCAGCGGCCGGGAGTACGCCCTGCCGGACGACGTGCAGGCACTCGCCGTCGCCGTTCTCGCCCACCGCCTGCTGCCCACCGCGCAGGCCCAGCTCAACCGCCGCACGTCGGAACAGGTCGTCCAGGAGATCCTCCAGCGCACCCCGGTGCCCGCGGCCCCCCAGCAGCAGAGCGGCTACGGCCTGGCACACGGCGCCCCGGCCTACCCCCAGCGGCCGCCGCGGAGGCTCTGATGACCGCCGGGGGGACGGGCACCGCGGAGGCCGACCGGGGCGAGAAGGGCGGCATCCGCACGGCCCTGGCCGGGCTGACCACCCGAGGCCGCTCGTTCCTGGCCGCCGGAGTCGCGGCCGCCGTCTGCGCCTACGTCCTCGGGCAGGCCGACCTGCTCCGGGTCGGCCTGCTGCTGGCGGTGCTGCCGCTGGTGTGCGCGGCCATGCTCTACCGCACGCGCTACCGGGTCGCCGGCAGCCGCCGGCTCTCCCCCGCGCGCGTGCCCGCCGGCAGCGAGGCCCGGGTCCATCTGCGGATGGACAACGTCTCGCGGCTGCCCACCGGCCTGCTGATGCTCCAGGACCAAGTGCCGTACGTGCTCGGCCCACGCCCCCGCTTCGTACTCGACCGGGTGGAGGCGGGCGGCCGCCGCGAGGTGTCCTACCGGGTCCGCTCCGACCTGCGCGGCCGCTATCCGCTGGGCCCGCTGCAACTGCGCCTGACCGACCCGTTCGGGATGTGCGAGCTGACCCGGTCCTTCTCGACGTACGACACCCTGACCGTCATCCCGAGCGTGGAACCGCTGCCGCCGGTCAGGCTGAGCGGCGAGGCGAAGGGGTACGGCGACGGGCGGCAGCGTTCGCTGGCGCTGGCGGGCGAGGACGACGTGATCCCGCGGGGCTACCGCTACGGCGACGACCTGCGCCGCGTGCACTGGCGCTCCACCGCGCGCTACGGCGAGCTGATGGTGCGGCGCGAGGAACAGCCGCAGCGCGCCCGCTGCACGGTGCTCCTCGACACCCGGGGCCTCGCCTTCCGGGGCGCCGGGCCGGACTCGGCCTTCGAGTGGGCCGTCGCGGGCACCGCCTCCGTCCTGGTCCACATGCTCGAGCGGGGCTTCTCCGTGCGGCTGCTCACGGACACCGGCAACTCGGTGCCCGGGGAGGGCGCCGACGGTTTCGCGGGCGCCAGCCAGGAGTCGGCGGACGCGGCCGGGCTGATGATGGACACGCTCGCGGTGATCGACCACTCGGACGGCACGGGCCTGTCCCGGGCGTACGACCTGCTGCGCGGCGGGAACGAAGGGCTGCTGGTGGCCTTCTTCGGCGACCTCGACGAGGAACAGGCCACGGTGGCCGCCAAGATGCGCCAGCGCAGCGGAGGCGCGCTCGCCTTCCTGCTGGACAGCGATACGTGGGTGGTTGAACCGAACGACGTGCCCGCTCCGGTGAACAGGTCGGAGGAACGGCTGCGGATGCTGCGCGAGGCGGGCTGGACGGCCCTGAGCGTGCGGCGGGGCGCCTCGCTGGAGGACCTCTGGCGCCAGGCGGAACGGGACCGCACGGGCGTGGCGGCGGCGAGCGCGGCAAGCGGTGGGGAGAGCAGGTCATGAGCGGGCGGGCACGACTGGCACTGTGCGCCTGGGCGGCCACGCTGATGGCCGCGAGCGCCCTGCTGCCGCTGGTCGAGTCGGTCGGCTGGATGCTGCAGGCGGCCGTCCTGCTGGCTGTTCAGGCGGGAGTGGGCGCGGCGGCCCGGCGGATACCCCTGGCCCGGCCGCTGACCGTGACGGCACAGGCCCTGCTCACGCTGGCGCTGCTGACCCTGGTCTTCGCCCGGCAGCAGGCCCTCGGCGGGCTGATTCCCGGCCCGGACACCTTCCGCTACTTCGGCGACCTGCTGCAGACAGGCACGGACGACGTGGGGCGGTACGCGACCCCGGCACCGCTGTCCGACGGCATCCGGCTGATGCTCGTCGGCGGTGTACTGGTGATCGGGCTGCTGGTGGACGTCCTCGCGGTGACCTTCCGCAGCGCGGCCCCGGCCGGACTGCCACTGCTCGCGCTCTACTCCGTGGCGGCGGGCCTTTCGGACGGCGCCGGCGACTGGTTCTTCTTTCTCCTCGCGGCGGCCGGCTATCTGATGCTGTTGCTGGCCGAGGGGCGCGAGCGGCTCTCGCAGTGGGGCCGGGTCTTCGCCGGGGCGCCGCGCGGTCCGGGAGGCGAACCCGGCCCCTCGGCTCCGATGCGCACCGGCCGCCGCATCGGCGCGGTCTCGCTCGGCATCGCCCTGGTGGTGCCGCTGCTGCCGCTGCCCGAGATACAGGGCGGCCTGCTGGACAGCGCCAGGACCGGGGTGGGCGTGGGCTCCGGGGGCGGTGGCACGATCTCGGCGGTGAACCCGCTGGTGTCGCTGCGCGACAGCCTGAACGTGGACGAGGACCGCACCGTCATGGTCCTGCGCACCAACACCGACGATCTGACGGACATGTATCTGCGGATCGTGTCCCTGGACGACTTCGACGGCATCACCTGGAAGCCGTCCAAGCGGCACATCGTCGCCGTGCCGGACGAGTTCCCCACGCCGACCGGGCTGGGCGCCGACATCAAGCGCGCGGTGATCACGACCCGGGTCTCGGCGGCCGACTGGTACGCCCAGGACTGGCTGCCGATGCCGTACCCGCCGAGCGGTGTGAGCGTCAAGGGCAACTGGCGCTACGAGCCCGAGGGCATGACGCTCGTCGGCGACCACGGCCAGACCACGCGCGGTGCCACCTACGAGGTGAAGAGCCTCGCAGTGCAGCCGACGGCGGAGCAGCTGGCCGCGGCCCCCGAAGCGCCCAAGGCGTTGCGGAGCGAGTACACGAAGGTGCCGGACTCGCTGCCGACGGTGGTGGCCGGGACCGCCCGCGAGGTCACCCAGGGCGCGACGACCGACTACGCGAAGGCGGTCAAGCTCCAGGACTACTTCGCCGTCGACGGCGGCTTCCAGTACGACACCGAGGTGGAGGTCGGCAGCGGTCCCGACGCGATAGCCCGTTTCCTGAGGGACAAGCAGGGTTTCTGCGTCCACTTCTCCTTCGCGATGGCGGCGATGGCCCGCACGCTGGGCATTCCGGCGCGGGTGGCGGTGGGCTTCGCGCCGGGTTCCCCGCAGGCGGACGGTTCGGTGTCGGTGGGCCTGAAGGACGCGCACGCCTGGCCCGAGCTGTACTTCGAGGGCGTGGGCTGGACCCGCTTCGAGCCGACCCCCACCCGGGGCACGACGCCGTCGTACACGCTGCCGGAGTCGTCGGGGAGCAGCGTCCCGGATCTGCCGCAGGAGACCCGGTCCGCCGGCAGCGCCCCCTCGGACGCGCCCTCGGCGAGCACGAGCTGCTCGACGCAGAACAAGAACGCCGGGGACTGCGCGGGCGCGTTGCCGCTGAACCCGCTGCAGAAGAGCGACAGCGGCACGCCCTGGTACGAGATCCTCGGCTGGACGCTGCTGGGGCTCGTGGCACTGACACTGCCGCTGCTGCCCATGCTGTGGCGGCTCAGACGCCGGTCGGTGCGGCTGGCGTCGGCCCAGCACGCCCCGTCCGCGGCGGGGCCGACCGGACCGGGCCGCCGGGACCGCGCCGGTGAGCAGCACACGGACGAGCCCGACCTGGCGGCCCTGCCGGGCGAAACCACGTCGCAGCAGGCCGGCGAGGCGGCCGTCGGGCACGTCCTGGCCGTGTGGCGCGAGCTCACCGACACGGCCTGGGACTACGGCATCCCGCCGGACGACGCCCTCACCCCGCGCAGGGCAGCGGCGCGGATCGTTCGGCTCGGGCACCTGGACGAGCCCACGGCCCAGTCCGTGCGCCGGGTGGCGTCGGCCGTGGAGCAGGTTCTGTTCGCGCCCCAGCCGCGGGCCGAGGCCGGTCTGGCCGGTGACGTGCGCGGGCTGAGTACGGCACTGCGGTCGCGGGCGAGCTGGACCACCCGGCTGCGGGCGGTGGTCGCGCCCCGCTCCGCCGTCCGTGCGGTGTGGGACCTCAGCGACCGCTGGACGGCGCTGCGGACCGACTGGGCCACGCGGTGGGCGGCCCTGGTGCGCCGTGGCCGCCCGTCAGGGCAGCAGAGCGGCTGAGGCCCGGCCGTTGACGGCCGAAGCGCACGCCGAGGGGGTGACCACCATCCGGTGGTCACCCCCTCGGCGATGTCTTGGGGAGCTGTCAGGGAATCACAGACGCTGCGGAATCAGAGACGCCGGGGACTCGATGACCCTGCAGATCACTGACCCTGCAAATCATTGGCCCTGCGGACACTGACCCTGCAGATCAAGTCGCCCTGAAGATCGTCGGCCCCTCGGACTCAATGGCCCTGGTCGTCCCGGCGCCGCTGCCAACGCTGCTCGATGCGGTCCATCATGGACCGCTTGGGTCGTCCCTGGCGGCCTGCCTGCGGCGGAGTCCCGGCCGGCTGTTCGCCGGGCTTGGGGGCCTTGCGCCAGCCGGTCACAGCGAGGACCGCACACCCCAGCATGACGAGGAAGCCGACCACGCTGAGCCAGACCTGCTTGGCGACCATTCCGGCCATGAGGAGCGCAATACCCACGAGGAAGCCCGCGACCGCCTGGTAGACCCGCCGCCGGGTGTACGTACGCAGCCCGCTTCCCTCGAGCGCCGACGCGAACTTGGGATCTTCGGCGTACAGCGCTCGCTCCATCTGCTCGAGCATGCGCTGCTCGTGCTCCGAGAGCGGCACGGAGTCCTCCTCATCGTGCAGTCGCCGGGGCGACCCGGGGGTCCCTTCAGGATAGGCAGGGAATCGCCCCCGTGAAACCCGCCCCTCTGCGCCAACTGGCCAACCGAACTCCGCCATGAACGTCCGGCTCGCTGAAACTTCCATTCCCCAGCGGCCGTCCCGTCATGCCGGGCGGTCTCCCTCGATCATACGGCGGAGAACGCCCGAACGGAGGGCCTGTGGCGTACTCCATCTGCGGCCAAGGCCCTGATCAGCGGCGCATCGCTCAGGCCTCGGTGTCCCCCTGTGCCTCACCGAGCACATGAAGCTGCGTGGCCACGGAGTGGAAGGCGGGGAGTTCGGCCGCGGCCTCCTCCAGCTTCAGCAGGGCCTCCAGGGCGCCGGGCTCGGTGTCGACGAGCACGCCGGGGACGAGGTCGGCGAAGACCCGCACGCCGTGCACGGCGCCGACCCTGAGGCCCGCACCCTCGACCAGCGTGGTGAGCTGCTCTGCGGTGAAGCGGCGCGGTACGGGGTCACCGGCGCCCCAGCGGCCGTTCGGATCGCCCAGGGCCTGCCTGGCCTCCTTGAAGTGGCCGGCGAGGGCACGCGCGAGCACGGCACCGCCGAGCCCGGCAGCGAGCAGGCTGAGAACGCCCTCGGGGCGCAGCGCGGCGACCGCGTTGCGGACACCCTCGGCGGGGTCGTCCACGTACTCCAGGACGCCGTGGCACAGCACGGCGTCGTACCCACCGCGCTCGACCACGTCGAACAGGCCGTGGGCGTCGCCCTGGACGCCCCGCACGCGGTCGGCGACGCCTGCCTCGGCGGCGCGGCGCTCCAACGCGAAGAGCGCGTTGGGGCTGGGGTCGACGACGGTGACCCGGTGGCCGAGCCGGGCAACGGGGACCGCGAAGTTGCCGCTGCCGCCCCCGGTGTCGAGGACGTCCAGCGACTCGCGACCCGTGGCCTTGACCCGGCGGTCGAGGGCGTCCTGGAGGACCTCCCAGACCACGGCGGTACGGA
Source organism: Streptomyces sp. NPDC001315 (assembly GCF_042896175.1). NCBI lineage: Bacteria > Bacillati > Actinomycetota > Actinomycetes > Kitasatosporales > Streptomycetaceae > Streptomyces > Streptomyces sp. NPDC001315. The sequence goes on from NZ_JBIAWZ010000001.1 coordinate 1,215,206, forward strand.
GAGAAGCGCGGGGGCGCATCGGGTCCGACACGGCAGTTGACTCCTCGGCGCGGCACCGCCTCTTGCACGGCGGAGCGAACGGGGCGCCTCCCCGGCCGGGATACGGGCGGAGGGAAGGCTTCAGGCGTCCTCCACCCTATTGCCTCCGGTGCCGTACCTGGTCACCGCGGTGCGTCACGGCTGGGCCGGTCATCCCGCGTCCGGTATGTCGCCGCGGGGGCCGACGGCCCGGGGGTCGTCCGCGCGGCCCCTGTCGCCTGTACCGCCCGTGCTGCCCCCGGCACTGCGCGTACCGCCCGTGTCCTGGCGTGGCTGTGGAAGCACCGGCTGGAGCACCAGCATTCGCTCGACGAGGCGGACGAACATCGCCACGTCGCGTATCAGGTCGTCGGCGTCCCGGCGGCTGGCCGCACCCTGGATGCCCGCCTCGGCCCGGGCGCGCCGCCGGGCCCCGGCGGCGAACAGCGCGCTCCACTCGGCGAGTTCGGGCGCGATTTCGGGGAGCACTTCCCAGGCGCTCCGGATCCTGGCCCGGCGTCGGGGCGTGGGCTCCGGGCGCCCGCGCGCGGCGAGCACGGCGGCGGCGGTGCGCAGGGCCGCGAGGTGGGCCGTCGCATAGCGCTCGTTGGACGTTTCCAGGACGGCGGCCTCCTCGAGTCCGGCGCGGGCCTGTGCGAGCAGGTCGAGGGCGGCGGGCGGAGCCGTGGTCCGGCGCAGCACGGGGTGCACGTCGCTCGCCGGGCCGGTCAGTGAGGGGGCAGGGCCGGAGGCGCGGCGCCGGTGGGCGGCGGCTGCGTGATAGCTGGCCATGACGAACCTCCTGTCGTCTGGGTGACGGCACTGTGGCCGTATGTGCCCATCGTGCGGTATGCCACTGACAATCCGTTCTGACCTGGGCTTTTGCTTCGATCGAAGGTTCGGGCTAGTTTTTGCACTGACCAGTCAGTTCAAAAACCCCAGGGGACGGAACGGGGGATGGGCATGGGGGGAGCCGGAGACGGCACCGCCGTCACGGCCCGGGACTTCGGGCTCGAGGGCCCCCGCGGTTGGGCGTTCCGCGGGGTCTCCGTCGAGGCGGGGCCGGGTTCACTGATCGCGATCGAGGGACCGTCCGGGTCGGGGCGTACGTGCCTGCTGCTGGCGCTCACCGGGCGGATGAAGGCCACGGAGGGCACTGCGGCCGTCGGCGGCGCCCGGTTGCCGAAGCAGTTGGCGGCCGTGCGCCGCGTCAGCGCCCTGGCCAACGTCGCCGGGGTCACCGACCTCGACCCGGCCCTGACCGTCGGGGAGCATCTGCGCGAACGGGCGCTGCTCCAGCGGCGGTTCGGCGACTCGGTACACGGGCTGTTCCGGCCGCGTACCGAACGGGTGGCCGAGGCCGAGCTGCGCATCGAGACCGCGCTGACCGCCGCCGGACTCGACCGGGAGGCCCTGCCCAAGGGTTCCCGCACCGCCGTACGCGACCTGGAGCGGCTGGAGGCGTTGCGCCTGTCCGTCGCGCTCGCGCTCGTCGGCCGACCCCGTCTGCTCGGCGTCGACGACGCCGACCTCAAGCTCTCGGCGGCCGAACGGGCCGACGTATGGGCGCTGTTGAAGTCCCTCGCCGAGGCCGGGACAACGGTCGTCGCGGTGTGCAGCGAGGCCCCCGAGGGCGCGATCGCCGTGTCCGCCCGGTCCGCCCCGGGCACGGAAACCGGCACTGGTACCGGCGCGGAGAGCGACACGGAAACCGGCACCGAGACCAACGCCGAAACCGAAACCGATACCGCCGACGAAGCGAAGGAGGCGGCCGATGCGCTCGCCGAAACTGGCCGCGCTTGAGCTCCGCCGCTTCGGCCGGGGCAGGCTCCCTCGTGCCGCCCTGGTCGCACTCCTGCTGCTGCCCCTGCTGTACGGCGCGCTGTACCTGTGGTCGTTCTGGGACCCGTACGGCCGTCTCGACCGCATCCCCGTGGCGCTGGTGAACGACGACAAGGGGGCGACCGCCGACGGAAGGAGGGTCGCGGCGGGCGACGACATCACCGAGGGGCTGCGTGACAGCAAGACCTTCGAGTGGCACGAGGTGACTGCCGCCGAGGCACGCGCGGGCGTGGAGAACGGCACGTACTACCTGTCGCTGACCATGCCGGCCGACTTCAGCCGGCGCATCGCCTCCAGCGCGGGCGACTCCCCCGAGACGGGCGCCCTCCAGGTGCGCACGAACGACGCGAACAACTACATCGTCGGGCAGATCTCGCGGACGGTGTTCAGCGAGGTGCGCACGGCCGCGTCGACGAAGGCGTCGCGGTCCTTCCTGGACAGGATCTTCGTCTCGTTCTCCGACATCCACGGGCAGACGGTGAAGGCCGCCGACGGCGCCGACAAGCTCAAGAAGGGCGTCGGGAAGGCGGAGCAGGGCTCGAAGGACCTCGCCGACGGACTCAAGGACGCCCGGGACGGCAGCACCGAGCTGTCGAAGGGCCTGCAGAAGCTCAATGCGGGCGCCGGTGACCTGGAGGACGGCTCGCAGCAGGTCGCCGAGGGCACGCGGACCCTCGCCGGCCGGGTCAACGGGATCGCGGACGCGGTGGGCCCGTTCGTGAAGGACCACGAGAAGAGCATCGGTGACACCGCCCAGCTGGTCGCCGACTCGGCCGCCGCGATCCGCCGCAACCTCGACACCCTGGTGAAGACGGCTCCGGTCGCCGCCAAGGGCGCCCACGCGGCCTCGGACACCCTGAACGACGTCCACGAGCGCCGCTGCGAGACCCCGGTGCTGCCCGACACCGCCTGCGCCGACCTGAAGAAGGCCGAGCAGGCCGCCGCCGACGTGTCGGTGATCGCCGACGACCTCAACACCCTGATCGCCGACGAGGACGGCGACCTGAAGAAGCTCGACGCCGACCTGGGCGCCCTCCAGAAGCAGGCCCAGGCACTCGCCGACCGCGCCCCGCACCTCTCCGAGGACCTCGACGACGCCGTCTTCGCGATCAACAGGCTGAACGACGGCGCCACGAAGGTCGCGGCGGGGGCGAAGCAGCTGCACACCGGACTCGGTACCGCCCGGACCGGCGCGAGCGACCTCGACGAGGGCGTCGGCAGGCTCGAGACGGGCGCCGCGGACCTGAACGGCGGCATGTACAAGCTCGTCGACGGCTCCGGCGAGCTGGCGGGAGGCCTGCACGACGGCGCCGAACAGATCCCCGACTACGACGAGCAGGACCGCGACCTGCGCACCGAGGTCATGGCCGACCCGGTCCGACTTGCCTCCAAGGACCTGCACAAGGCGCCCAACTACGGCACCGGCTTCGCCCCGTACTTCATCCCGCTGTCCCTGTGGGTGGGCGCGATGGTGGCGTACATGCTGATCCCGCCGATGAACCGGCGCGCGCTCGCCGCGGGCGCCTCGGCCTGGCGGATCGCGCTGGCCGGCTGGCTGCCGGTGGTCGCGGTCGGCGTGCTCCAGACGACGGCCCTGATGGCCGTGCTGCACTGGGCGATCGGTCTGGAGATGGCGCGGGCGGCCGGAACCGTCGGCTTCCTGTTCCTGGTGACGGCGTGCTTCGCGGCGCTCGTGCAGTGGCTGAACGCGCGCTTCGGAGCGGCCGGCCGGATCCTCGTCCTGGCCCTGCTGATGCTCCAGCTGACGTCCGCGGGCGGCACGTACCCCGTACAGACCAGCCCCGGCTTCTTCAACGCGATCCACCCCTGCCTGCCGATGAGTTACGTCGTCGAGGCCCTCAGGAGGCTCATCACGGGCGGCGGTCTCGGTCCGGTGTGGCAGGCGTGTGCCGTGCTCGCCACGTTCACCGCGGGCGCCCTCGCGCTGACCGCCCTGTCGGCGCGCCGCCGCCAGGTGTGGACGCTCGACCGGCTGCACCCGGAACTGACCCTGTGATCCCCCGGGGGACGGTTTCGGACACGGTTGCTGTGACAATCAGGGCCATGGAAAGCAGCAGCGCCACGTCGGGCGGCAGCACGCGCCGCGAGGCCACCCGGCAGAAGCTCTACGAGGCGGCCGTCACGCTCATCGCCGAGCAGGGCTTCTCCGCCACCACGGTGGACGAGATCGCCGAGCGTGCCGGGGTCGCGAAGGGCACGGTCTACTACAACTTCGCGAGCAAGTCCGTCCTCTTCGAGGAGCTGCTGCGGCACGGCGTGGGACTCCTCACCGACTCCCTGCGGGAGGCGGCCACACGCACCGAACGTGAGGGCGGCACCAAGGTGGACGCCCTGGACGCGATGATCCGCGCCGGGCTCGTCTTCATCGACCGCTATCCGGCCTTCACCCAGCTGTACGTGGCCGAGCTGTGGCGCACCAACCGGGCCTGGCAGTCGACGCTCATGGTGGTCCGGCAGCAGGCGGTGGCCGTCGTCGAGGGCGTGCTGCGCGAGGGCATCGAGGGCGGCGAGTTCAGCGACGAGATCGACGTGCCGCTGACCGCGGCCGCGCTGGTCGGCATGGTGCTGGTGGCCGCTCTGGACTGGCAGGCGTTCCAGCCGGAACGGTCGCTGGACGACGTACACGCGGCGCTGTCCCGACTGCTTCAGGGCAGGGTCAGCGGCGGCCGGTAGACACGCGGAGACGGCCCACGGCACACGGAAGCGCCGGTCCGCTGTGGCCGCGTCCCCCGCGGGCCACCTCGAACCGGCGCTTCCTCGTGCTCCCCGTAGTTCCCCCGTACTCCCCCGTCGGGCCCCCGTTCGGTCGTCCCCCGGGTTCCCCCGTGCCTCGCTCCCGCCGACCGGGCCGACGGAAGGAGCGGTCGAGGGCCGGGCCGTTCCGCCGCCCCGTGTCGGCGGTACCGGCACCGTGCCCCTTTCCGTGTCTCCACTCTCTCGTTCACGCAGGTCGTGGCCCATCCGCGCGCGTACTCATCTCACTCCCTAGGTACGGATACTCAGCCCTGCGCACACGTGCCCAGGACGCACGGTTGCCGAGTGGTTACGATCGCGGACGTGTCCGTACTCCCTCTGGTGTTCACCAGCGGCTGGGCCAGCGGCATCAACGCCTACGCCGTCGTACTGCTCCTCGGCGTCTTCGGCGCGACCGGGGTGAGCGACGACGTCCCCGAGACGTTGCAGCGGCCCGAGGTGCTCGCCGTGGCCGGAGCGCTGTTCCTGTGCGAGGCGGTCGCCGACAAGATCCCGTACGTGGACTCGGCGTGGGACTCGGTGCACACGGTGGTCCGGCCGGTCGCGGGCGCCTGGGTCGGGGCGCTGCTCGCCGGGCACAGCGGTTCGCTCTCGGATGTGGCCGCGGGTCTGATCGGCGGCTCGACGGCCCTGGCCAGCCACACGGTCAAGGCCGGAACGCGGATGGCCGTGAACACCTCACCGGAGCCGTTCAGCAACGTGATCGTGAGCATGGCCGAGGATCTCGGGGTCGGCGGGATCGTCACGTTCGCGATGTTCCACCCGCTGCCGGCGGCGATCATCGCGGGTGCGCTGCTGCTGGCCGGGCTGGTCGCGGTGTTCTTGCTGGTCTCGCGGATCCGGCGGTTCCTGCGCCGCAGGGCCCAGCGGCGGGAGGAGCGACGGCTGGCCGCGCACCCGGGACGACCGCCGGACTGACCCCCCGCCCGCGGCCGGGACAGGAGCCGGACCGACCGCCCGCGGCCGGGACTGTCAGCGGGGGTCGATAAAGTCGCAGGCATGGCACGGATTGCGGTGATCGGCGCCGGGATGGGCGCGATGGCGGCTGCCGCCCGGCTGGCCGTCGCGGGCCACCGGGTGGCGGTGTACGAGCGTACGGAGACGTACGGCGGTGCGGTGCGCCGTTTCGAGCGGGACGGTTTCTCCTTCGACACCGGCCCCGGGCTGCTGTCGGTGCCCGCGGTCTACCGCGACCTGTTCGTCAAGACCGGCAGGGAGCCGCTGGAGGAGTGCGTCGAGCTGGTCCAGGTCGACCCGTCCTCGCGGCACGTCTTCGCGGACGGCACGACGGTGTCCTTGCCGAACGCCTCCCGCGCGGGCGTCGTCTCGGCCCTGGACCAGGCGCTCGGGACGGATGCCGGGCAGCGCTGGGGCGACTTCCTGGTACGGGCCCGCGAGGCCTGGGACCGCACGCGCCGACCGCTCCTCGAGGAGCCCCTGTGGTCCGACTGGTCGGTGCTGGCCGAGCGTGAGCCGTATCCGGCGGTCCCGCACAAGCGGCTGCTGCGCACCCGGCGGGCGAGCACCCTCGCCGAGATCGGCGCGTGGGAGCTGCGCGACCCCCGGCTCACCGCGCTCCTGGAGAGCCACGCGCTCGCATACGGCCTGGACCCGCGGGACACCCCGGCGAGCGCGGCCGTACTGCCGTACATGGAGCACGCCTTCGGTACGTGGTATGTCCGCGGTGGCATGAGGGAGTTGGCGCGCGCGGTGTACGAGCGGTGCGTGGCGCGGAGGGTCGAGTTCGTCTTCGGCGCCGAGGTCGCACGGATCCTGGAGAAGGACGGACGGGCCGCCGGGGTCGAGTTGGCCGACGGGTCGGTGGCGGAGGCGGACCACGTCGTGGCGGGGGTGGGGCCCGATCGGTTGAGCTCCATGACCGAGCATCAGCTGTACGAAGCCGGTGACGTGCGGCCTCAGCGCATGGACGGGTACCAGCCCGGACGATTCACGGTGTTTCTGGCGCTGCGTGGGCAGCACGAGCCCGGTGCGGTCCACAGAACGATCGTGCACGCCCCCGACCGCACGGCTGAGCTGGACTTCCTCCGCGACCGCACGGAAGAGCCGGCGCGGCCCACCGTGACGGTGCTGCGGCCGGACGACCCCGCCCTGCGCCCCGACGAGGAACACGAGTCCGTGGTCCTGTCGGCCGTGTTGCCGCCCGGGATCGAGTGGGATGTCGAGGGCACCGAAGAACGGTTCGCGGACCTGCTCGTCAGGGCCGCCGAGACAGCTGTGCCCGGTCTGCGCGAGCGTCTCCTGTGGCGGGAGACGCACACACCCGACGACACCGACGACGAGACGGGCTCAGGGTTCGGAGGCCTCTCCGCTCCCGCGCTCGCCGCCGGTCACGGCCGCTTCCTCCACCCGGCGAACGTCGCCGCGCTGCCGGGGCTTTACCGCGTGGGCGGCTGGTCGCATCCCGGCGGCGGTCTCCCGCACACCGGTATGTCGGGCGCGCTGGTCGCCGGGCTGATCGTGGAGGGGCCGGACTTCCGGGGCTCGCAGTGACGGCCCCGTAGGCCGTCAGAAGCGGTACTGCTCGTCGAAGCCGTTGCCGTTGCCCTGCTGCTGTCCGTCGCCCTGGTACGGGTACTGCTGCTCCGGCGGGAGTTCGCCGCCGTAGGGGTCGTCGGTGGTGCGCTGCTGCGGGACCCACACCCCGCCGGCCGGGGTCTCGCCGCCGTACGTGCCGGTGCCGTACTGGCCCTGGCCGTAGTCCTGCTGGCCGTACTGGCCGCCGTAGGTGGTGTCGTACGAGGCGCCGCCGTAGGTCTGCGTGCCGATGTACGGGTCGGAGTAGGCGGCGTACTGCTGCTGGCCGGTCGTGTCGTAGCCGTACTGCTGGTAGCCGGAGTAGCCGTCGTACGCGTAACTCTGGTCGGTGCCCTGGGCGGCCGTCGCGTACTGGTCCTGGGGGTGGGCCGTGGCGGCGTAGGACGAATCGGTGCCGGCGGCGAAGGAGTTGTCGCCGTATATGCCGTAGGAGCCGGTGTCGTCGGGCAGGGGCTGCGGCTCGTACACGGAGGTGGTCTCGGCGGCCGTGGGCTCGGCGGGGCGCGCCGGGGTGAACACGTCGTCGCGGTCGTACTCGTCGTCCTGGCCGTGCGCGGGCCTGCCCTGGGCGTACGTGCCGTCGTCGGCGAAGCCACCATCCGCGGCCTCGAGGTCGGACACCTCGAGGGTCGGGTCCTGGCGGTCCGCCTTGCCGCGGCGGCGCTTGGTGCCGCCGTTCTCGGCGTCCGGGCGGCTGACCGCCCAGCCGGCCGCGAAGCCGCGCCGGAACGACAGCGTGACGTAGGTCTGGCCGACCGCGAAGGCGGCGGCGCCCAGTCCGATGACGATCACGGACGGGATGAGCACACCGAGCACGACGACGAGGAAGCCGACGAACGCGAGCAGCCGCCAGCGGAGCCGCGCCTTGTACTGCAGCAGCACCTCGCCGAGCAGCCACAGCGCGACGACGCCGAACGCGATGTAGAGGACCGTCCAGCCCATGTACGCCCCTCTCCCAGTGGCCGCTACGCAGTGTGTCGTATCTGGGTGCGGCCGGTCTAGGCCTGCGGTGGGTGGTGCAGGCCCAGATTTTCGTAGATTTCCAGCGTCGCCGTGGAGTTGTTGAGCGTGATGAAGTGCAGTCCGGGCACTCCCTCGGCTTGCAGCCGAGCACAGAACTCCGTGGCGAATTCGATGCCAATGGAGCGTACAGCGGTCGGATCGTCTTTTGCTGTGAGGATCCGTTCTTTCAGACCGGAGGGGATGGTGGCGTTGCTGAGCTGCGGCAGCCGCTCGAGCATCTTGACGCTGGTCACCGGCATGACCTCGGGAATCACCGGAGTTTCGCAGCCGGCCGCCGCCACCCGGTCGCGCAGGCGCAGGTACGACTCCGGCTCGAAGAACATCTGTGTGATGGCGTAGTCGGCGCCGGCCCGGCACTTGTCGACGAAGTGCGCGACGTCCGTGTCCCAGTCGGCGGAGCGCGGATGCATCTCCGGGAAGGCGGCGACGCCCACACAGAAGTCGCCCGACTCCTTGATGAGGTGGACGAGTTCGGCGGCGTACGTCAGGCCCTGCGGGTGCGGCACCCAGTCGGCCATGGGGTCACCGGGCGGGTCGCCACGCACGGCGAGCATGTTGCGGATCCCGGCGTCGGCGTACTGGCCGATGATGTTGCGCAGTTCGGCGATGGAGTGGTTGACCGCGGTGAGGTGGGCCACCGGGGTGAGGGTGGTGTCGGCGGCGATCTGCTCGGTCGCCCGCACGGTGCCCGCGCGGGTGGAGCCGCCGGCGCCGTACGTCACGGAGACGAAGTCCGGGGCGACGGCCTCTACCCTGCGGAGCGCGTTCCACAGGTTGCGCTCGCCCTTCTCCGTCTTCGGGGCCCAGAACTCGAAGGAGTGGACCGTCTTGCCGGTGGCGAGCATGTCACGCACAGTGCGTGCGCGGTCAGTCCTGGTGGATGCGGTTCCGAGGGCCATACCCGCAGGTTAGCCAGGGTGCGGCGGTCACCCAACCGAATGCAGGAAATTTGCCCGAATTGTCGACTTGTTGTCCACCCCTTGGACAGGACGACGGACGGTGGCGGACCGCGACGGACGGCAACGAGCGGCAACAGAGAGCGACGGACGACGGTGGGGCGGACAGCGGAGGCGTCACGCCTGCCGCAGGCGCTTCGCGAACTCCGCGGCCGCCGCACCGGGGTCGTCCGCGTCGGTGATCGCCCGTACGACGACGACCCGGCGGGCGCCCGCGTCGAGCACCTCGTCGAGGTTGCCGAGGTCGATGCCGCCGATGGCGAACCAGGGGCGGTCGGTGCCGAGCCCGGCGGTGTGGCGGACCAGGTCGAGGCCGGGAGCGTGACGTCCGGGCTTGGTGGGGGTCGGCCAGCAGGGGCCGGTGCAGAAGTAGTCCACGCCCTCCTGGACGGCGGCGGCCTCCGCCTCGGCCTCGGCGTGCGTGGAGCGGCCTATGAGGACGTCCTCGCCGAGGATCGCGCGGGCCGCGGGGACCGGGAGGTCGCCCTGGCCGAGGTGGAGCACGTCGGCTCCGGCGGCGTGGGCGACGTCCGCGCGGTCGTTGACCGCGAGCAGCTTGCCGTGGCGGGCGCAGGCGTCGGCCAGGACCTCGAGGTGGGACAGTTCCTCGGCCGCCTCCATGCCCTTGTCGCGCAGCTGCACGATGTCGACTCCGCCGGCGAGGACCGCGTCCAGGAACTCGGCGAGGTCGCCCTGGCGCCTGCGGGCGTCCGTGCAGAGGTAGAGGCGGGCGTCGGCGAGCGCGGCGCGTGCGGTGGCGGCAGCGGTGTCGGGCATGCGTGTGTCCCCCCGGAGCCCCCGGCGGGGGCGGGTGTTCGGTGGCGTACGGCCGCGGTGCACCACGGTCGTGGGCCGCGGCCGTACGTCGGACGGTCGTTCGGATCAGTGCGTCAGACGGCGAGCGCCTGGGCGCGGCGCTTCACCTCCGTGCCGCGATTCTCGCTCAGGGCCTGAGCGGGGGTGCCGGGCAGGCTCGGGTCGGGGGTGAAGAGCCACTCCAGCATCTCCTCGTCGGAGAAGCCGTCGTCCCGCAGGAGCGTCAGGGTCCCGGTCAGGCCCTTGACGACCTTGTCCCCGTCGATGAAGGCGGCGGGGACGTGCAGCGCCCGGTTCTCGCCACGGCGTACGGCGATGAGCTGGCCCTCCTTGACCAGCTGCCGCACACGCGTCACCTCGACGTCGAGCATCTCGGCGATGTCGGGAAGGGTGAGCCAGGCGGGGACGAGAGCATCAATCTTTGCGTCAATCTCGGTCACGCCTTCAAGACTGCCATCCCGGACTGACAGTGGGTAGCCGGACTGCCCCCTGCGGGCTACGCCGTCGCCGCCTTCAGCGGCCTCGCGGGGTCCCCGAGCAGCCCGGCGTCCATCGCCGTACCGGCCTCGATCAGCTTCCTGCCCTGGGCCAGATCCCGCGGGCGGCCCACGGCGAGCAGTGCGACCAGACGGCCCTCGCGCAGCCAGCACACGGTCCACGCGGGACCGGCGGGGTCGCCCCGCCACACGGTCGTGTCGGCGGCGGCGTGGTGGCCGGCGTACTGGACGAAGCGGCCGAACTGCTCGGACCAGAAGTACGGCACCGGGTCGTAGACCACGGGGATCTCGCCGGTGGCGTCGCCGATGATGTTGGCCGCGACCGTGCGCGGACCCTGGAGGGCGTTGTCCCAGTGATGGACCAGCAGGCGCTCGCCGTACCGTCCCGAAGGGAAGGAGGCGCAGTCGCCGACCGCGTAGACGTCCGGGACGGAGGTGCGCAGGTGGCCGTCGGCCACGACCTCGCCGTGCGCCCCGAGGGCGATGCCGGAGCCGGCCAGCCAGTCCGTCGCGGGGCGGGCGCCGATGCCGACCACGACCGCGCCGGCGGGCAGCCGCGTGCCGTCGTCGAGCACCACCACGCCGGACTCGACGCGCTGCACGCGCGCGTGCGTGCGCAGCTCGGCGCCGCTGTCGGCGTACCAGGCGGCCATCGGGGCGGCCACCTCGGCGGGCAGCGCGCCGGCGAGCGGGCGGTCCGCGGCCTCGACCACCGTGACCGAGCAACCCGCCTCCCGCGCGGCCGTCGCGAACTCGGCGCCGATCCAGCCCGCGCCGACGACCACGACGTCGTGCTGCAGGGCGAGCACGGGCCGCAGCCGCTCGGCGTCGTCGAGGGTGCGCAGCAGATGCACGCCGGGAACGCCCTCCGCGCCCGGCAGCCGAATCGGTTCGGCACCGGTGGCGAGGACGAGGACGTCGTACGGCACAGGCCCCTCGGCGGTGTCCAGTTCGTGGTCGCCGGGGCGGGCGCCCAGCACCTCGAGCCCGAGCCGCAGTTCGATGCCGAGCGCCTCGAAGTCGACGTCGAAGGCGGAGCCCTCGGCCGTGCCGAGCAGGACGGCCTTGGACAGCGGGGGACGGTCGTACGGCTGGTGGGGCTCCGCGCCGAGCACGGTCACCGTGCCGGTGAAGCCCTGCTCCCGCAGGGCGACCGCGGTCTGCACCCCGGCCATGCCCGCGCCGACCACGACCACGCGACGCTCCGCCGACGTGCCTCGTTGCTGCGTCTGCTCACTCACCTGATCACCATAGACAACTGACAATTCGTCAGTCAGGGGGCGTGCTCGGTGACCTGCTCCACAACCGCCTCGGTCACCCGCGCGACGACCGGCTCGGTCACCTGCTCGACCACGCTCGTCCCGCTGCCCGGCTGCGACTCCCACTCCCAGGCCTCCTCCAGGCGCACCCGGCCGTCGGGCAGTTCGACGACCGTCGACACACAGTGCCCGGACGACGTGCTGCCGTCATGCTTGAGCTGCACGTACCGGAAGTCCAGCCGGTCATCCGTCCGGGTACCCACCAACTGCCCGCGCACGACGTCGCCGCCCGCGTACTCGGCCCAGATCTCGCCGTCCTTCTCGTGGTACGTGAACCGGGTGCGCGTACCCACCTGACCTGGGGCCTGGTCGGCCACGGGGGCGAGGACGAGTCCGTCGAGCGAACGAGCCATGGGCAGAGGCTCCCTTACTGAGACTTACGGCATCGGGCTAGGGTGGCCAACGTAAAGCACTCGCGGGAGCCCGGACGCACCGGGCTGAGAGGGAGGCTGGCGGCCTCCGACCGTACGAACCTGATCCGGGTCATGCCGGCGAAGGGAGGGGCTGGACGCCCATGTCGCCTACGCGTACGCCAGACGTCCTCGTCGTGGGGGGCGGAATCATCGGACTCGTGACGGCGTGGCGGGCCGCGCAGCGCGGGTTCGCCACGGCCGTCGTGGATCCCGACCCCGGGGGCGGGGCCGCGCAGGTGGCGGCCGGGATGCTGGCCGCCGTCACGGAACTGCACTTCGGCGAGCAGACCCTGCTGGGCCTGAACCTCGCCTCGGCCCGCCGCTACCCGGACTTCGCGGCGGAGCTCACCGACCTCACCGGCCACGACCTCGGCTACCGCCGCTGCGGCACGCTCGCCGTGGCGCTGGACGCCGACGACCGCGCCCATCTGCGTGAACTTCACACCCTGCAACGGCAGTCGGGTCTGGACTCCGAGTGGCTGTCCGGGCGGGACTGCCGGCGTCTGGAGCCGATGCTCGCGCCGGGTGTGCGCGGCGGGCTCCGGGTCGACGGCGACCATCAGATCGACCCGCGGCGGCTGGCGGCCGCCCTGGTGGCCGCGTGCGAGCGGGCGGGCGTGGTCTTCCACCGGGAGTGGGCCGAGCGGCTGACCGTCGAGCGGGAGCGGGCGGCGGGGATCGTCACCCGCGAGGGCACGGCGCTGGGCGGGGGGCAGGTGGTGCTCGCGGCCGGCAGCCTCAGCGGGCGGCTCGCGGGGGTCCCGGAGGACGTACGGCCTCCCGTCCGGCCCGTGAAGGGGCAGGTGGTGCGGCTGACCGTGCCGAAGCGGTATGCGCCCTTCCTGAGCCGGACCGTGCGGGCCGTGGTGCGCGGCAGCCAGGTCTACCTGGTGCCTCGGGAGAACGGCGAGCTGGTCGTCGGGGCGACGAGCGAGGAGCTGGGCTGGGACACGACCGTGACGGCGGGGGGCGTGTACGAGCTGCTGCGCGACGCGCACGAGCTGGTGCCGGGGATCACGGAGCTGCCGCTCACGGAGACCCGGGCCGGGTTGCGTCCCGGCTCCCCCGACAACGCGCCGCTGCTCGGCCCCACCGGGCTGGACGGCCTGCTGCTGGCCACCGGGCACTACCGCAACGGCGTGCTGCTCACGCCGGTCACCGGTGACGTGCTGGTCCACGCGCTGGCCACCGGTTCGCTGCCGGACGAGGCCCGGCCCTTCACACCCCGGCGGTTCACCGCCGCCGCACTCACGGAGCAGCCCGTATGAACACCTGCGTCACCATCTCCGTCAACGGGGAGCCCCGGGAGATCGCGCCCGGCACGGCTCTCGACACCCTCGTCCGGACGCTCACCGCGGCGCCGTCCGGCGTGGCCGCCGCGCTCAACGAGACGGTCGTCCCGCGCGGGCAGTGGTCGGCCACCGCCCTCTCCGAGGGAGACCGCGTCGAAGTCCTCACCGCCGTCCAAGGAGGCTGACCCATGGCCGACGACCCCTTTGTCATCGGTGGTACGTCCTTCTCGTCCCGGTTGATCATGGGTACGGGCGGTGCGCCCAGCCTCGACGTGCTGGAGCGGGCGCTGGTCGCCTCGGGCACGGAGCTGACGACGGTCGCGATGCGGCGGGTGGACCCGTCCGTGCACGGGTCCGTGCTGTCGGTGCTGGAGAAGCTCGGGATCCGGGTGCTGCCGAACACGGCCGGCTGTTTCACCGCGGGTGAGGCCGTGCTGACGGCACGGCTGGCCCGGGAGGCGCTCGGCACCGACCTGGTCAAGCTGGAGGTCATCGCCGACGAGCGGACGCTGCTGCCGGATCCGATCGAACTGCTGGACGCCGCGGAGACTCTGGTGGACGACGGGTTCACGGTGCTGCCGTACACGAATGACGACCCGGTGCTGGCGCGGAAACTGGAGGACGTGGGGTGCGCCGCGATCATGCCGCTCGGGTCGCCGATCGGGTCCGGGCTCGGGATCCGCAATCCGCACAACTTCCAGCTGATCGTCGAGCACGCGCGCGTGCCGGTGGTTCTTGATGCCGGGGCCGGTACGGCTTCGGATGTGGCGCTGGCGATGGAGCTGGGGTGTGCCGGTGTGATGCTCGCCTCGGCGGTGACGCGGGCGCAGGAGCCGGTGCTGATGGCTGCCGCCATGCGGAACGGGGTGGAGGCGGGGAGGTTGGCGTACCGAGCGGGGCGGATTCCCCGGCGGCACTTCGCGGAGGCGTCGTCTCCGGTGGCGGGGCTGGCCAGGTTGGATCCGGAACGGCCTGCTTTCTAGTCGCCCTGCGCTGTCCCGCCGCCTGTCTCCTGCGCGCGCACCACCGACACCGTGGGTTGCGAAGTGGACCTTTCGCGCGGGGGCCGTTCGCCGTCGGCGGCTGCGGGATCGTGGGAAGCGTCACAGGTCGGCTGCAGTACCGCCCCGATCTCGGGTGAACCAGCGGGGGGTGTCAGTCTCGGCTCGTACACTCGCCTGCGTGGATACGACCCTTCAGGACCCCCTCGTCGGGCAGGTGCTCGACGGCCGGTATCGCGTCGACGCGCGGATCGCCGTCGGCGGGATGGCCACGGTCTACCGGGCCGTGGACACCCGCCTGGACCGCGTCCTCGCGCTCAAGGTGATGCATCCGACGCTCGCGGTGGACGGCTCCTTCGTCGAGCGGTTCATCCGGGAGGCGAAGTCCGTCGCCCGGCTCGCGCACCCCAACGTCGTCCAGGTCTTCGACCAGGGGAACGACGGGTCGTACGTGTACCTCGCCATGGAGTACGTCGCCGGCTGCACCCTGCGCGACGTACTGCGCGATCGGGGGGCGCTGCAGCCGCGCGCCGCCCTGGACATCCTGGAGCCGGTGCTGGCCGCGCTGGGCGCCGCCCACCGTGCCGGGTTCGTGCACCGGGACATGAAGCCCGAGAACGTCCTGATAGGGGACGACGGGCGGGTCAAGGTCGCCGACTTCGGTCTGGTGCGTGCCGTGGACACGGTCACCAACACCACGGGGACGGTGCTGGGCACCGTTTCCTACCTCGCGCCCGAGCAGATAGAGCACGGCACGGCCGATCCCCGCGTCGACGTGTACGCATGCGGTGTCGTCCTGTACGAGATGCTGACCGGCGCCAGGCCCCACGAGGGGGACTCTCCCGCCGTCGTGCTCTACAAGCACCTCCACGAGGACGTGCCGCCGCCCTCGGCCGTCGTGCCGGGGCTGCCGTACGAACTGGACGAGCTGGTCGCGACGGCCACCGCGCGCACTCCGGACGTCCGGCCGTACGACGCCGTGGAGCTGCTGTCGCAGGTCCGTCAGGCGCGTGCCGCGCTGAGCCCCGGCCAACTGGACGCGGTGCCGCCGCAGGCGGTCGCGTCGGCGCACGACAACGCCGAGGACCGTACGAGCGTCATCCCGCGCGCGCTGACCGTGCCCCGGCCGCTGCCCGTCAACGAGGACGAAGAGCCCGAAGCCGAGTTCAACCGCACCAGTCGGCTGGAGAGCCCGCCGCCGCTCCCGCCGCGCCGGCGATCCGGCCGGTCCCGGCAGCGGCTCGCCACGATCATCGCCGCCGTCCTGGTGGTGTTCGGCGTCGGCGCGGGCGTCTGGTACATCAACTCCGGCCAGTTCACCGAGGTCCCGCCGCTGCTGGCGAAGACCGAGGCGCAGGCCAAGGACCGGCTGGAGGCGGCCGGACTCGAGGTCGGCACGGTCAAGCAGGCCTACAGCGACACCGTGAAGCGCGGCACGGTCATCGGCACGGACCCGGCGCCGGGCGAGCGGATCCGGGACCACGACTCCGTGACGCTCACCATCTCCAAGGGCCCGGAGACCGTGAAGGTGCCGGACCTGGCGGGCTACCGGCTGGACAAGGCGAGGGCCGTGCTGAAGGACAGCGGGCTGGAGCCGGGTCTCGTCACCCGGGAGTTCAGCGACGACGTCCCCCGGGGCTTCGTGATCGGCACGGACCCGGAGACGGGCACCACCCGGCACGCGGGTTCGGCGATCGCCCTCACCGTCAGCAAGGGCAGTCCGGTGGACGTGCCGGACGTCACCGGCGAGGACCTGGCGGACGCCAAGGCCGACCTGGCGGACGCGGGCCTGAAGGTGAAGATCGCCGCCGAGCGCGTCAATTCCGAGTACGACGCCGGGCAGGTCGCGGCGCAGACTCCGGACGCCGACAGCCAGGCCGCCGAGGGCGACACGGTGACGCTGACCGTGTCCAAGGGGCCGGAGATGGTCGAGGTCCCGGACGTGGTCGGCGCCGGTGTCGACGACGCCAAGAAGCTGCTGGAGGCCTCCGGCTTCAAGGTCGAGGAGGACCGGGGTCTGCTCGGTCTCTTCGGCGACACCGTCAAGAAGCAGTCGGTGAAGGCCGGCGACATGGCGCCCAAGGGGTCGACGGTCACGATCACGATCCGGTGACCGGAGCCGCCGGACGTCCCGTGCGAGGGCATGCCGGGCCGCATGACACCCTGAACAGGTGAAAAACCAGCAGTCCGGTCCCTCTCGCAACCCGATCGGCGGTCACGTCCCCGTGGCCGGCGGCCTGAGCTCCGTGGGGCTGACGTACGCCCACGACCTGAGGGCGGAGACCGTGCAGGTCTTCGTCGCCAACCCGCGCGGCTGGGCCACGCCGCCCGGCAACCCGCGGCAGGACGAGGAGTTCCGCGCGGTGTGCGCGGCCGAGTCGATCCCGGCGTATGTGCACGCCCCGTACCTGATCAACTTCGGCTCGCACACCGAGGCGACCGTGCAGAAGTCGGTGGAGTCCCTGCGGCACTCGCTGCGCCGCGGGCGGGAGATCGGCGCGCTCGGGGTGGTCGTGCACACCGGGAGCGCGACCGGCGGGCGGGAGCGGTCCGTGGCCCTGAAGCAGGTGCGGGAGCACATGCTGCCGCTGCTCGAGGAGCTCACCCACGACGACGACCCGTACCTCCTGCTGGAGTCCACGGCCGGTCAGGGCGCCTCGCTCTGCTCCCGGACCTGGGACTTCGGGCCGTATTTCGAGGCGCTGGACGCCCATCCGAAGCTGGGCGTGTGCCTGGACACGTGCCACATCTTCGCGGCGGGCCACGACCTGACCGGGCCGAGCGGCATGCACCAGACGCTCGACCTGCTGGTGGACACCGTCGGCGAGGGCCGGCTGAAGCTGATCCACGCCAACGACTCCAAGGACGTGGTCGGCGCGCACAAGGACCGGCACGAGAACATCGGCTCCGGCCACATCGGCGAGGACCCGTTCCGGGCCCTCATGACGCACCCCGCGACGGCGGGCGTCCCGCTGATCATCGAGACGCCGGGCGGCAAGGAAGGCCATGCGGCGGACGTGGAGCGGCTGAAGAAACTCCGCGATTCCTGACCCGTTCCGGAATACCCCTGGGGGGTATACGGTTCTTGCTCGACGCAGGAACCGTAGACCGGCATTGGGGGCACTCATGCAGCACGAGGCACACGCACACCACCACACGGCCGACACCATGGCCGGCGCCATGACCGGCGCCACCTGGTCCATGGCCGTCCAGGCCACCCTGCACTGCCTGACCGGGTGCGCCATCGGCGAGGTGCTGGGCATGGTGATCGGCACCGCGCTGGGCTGGGGCAACGCGGGGACCACGGTCCTGGCGATCGTCCTGGCGTTCTTCTTCGGCTACTCGTTCACCCTGCGCGGCGTACTGAGGGCCGGCGTCGGGTTCCGTACCGCCTTCCGGGTGGCGCTGGCCGCGGACACACTGTCGATCGCCGTGATGGAGCTGATCGACAACGGCGTGATCGTGCTGTGGCCGGAGGCGATGGACGCGACGCTCGGCGACCTGCTGTTCTGGGGCTCGCTGGCGAGCTCACTGGTGATCGCCTTCGTGGTCACCGTGCCCGTCAACAAGTGGATGATCGGCTGCGGCAAGGGCCACGCGGTGGTGCATCAGTACCACCACTGACCGTCAGAGCTCGGGGCCGTCCCCGGGCTTCTCCTGGTACGAGTAGCGCTGCTCCTGCCAGGGGTCGCCGATGTTGTGATAGCCGCGCTCCTCCCAGAAGCCGCGGCGGTCGGCCGTCATGTACTCCACACCGCGGACCCACTTGGGGCCCTTCCAGGCGTAGAGGTGGGGGACGACCAGGCGGAGCGGGAAACCGTGTTCCGCGGTGAGCAGTTCGCCGTCCTTGTGGGTGGCGAAGATGGTGCGCTCGGCGGCGAAGTCCTCCAGACGGAGGTTGGAGCTGAAGCCGTACTCCGCCCACACCATCGCATGGGTGACGGCCGGCGCGGGCGGGGCGATCTCGAGAATCGTGCGGGCCGGGATGCCGCCCCACTCGGCACCGAGCATGCTGAACTTCGTGACGCAGTGCAGATCGGCCACGACGGTGGTGTACGGCAGGGCCGTGAACTCCTCATGGTTCCAGCAGTGCTTCTCACCGTCGGCAGTGGCCCCGAAGACCCTGAACTCCCAGCGCTCGGGCCGGAACTTGGGCACCGGCCCGTAGTGCGTGACCGGCCAGCCGCGCTGCAGTCGCTGCCCCGGCGGAAGCTCGGACCGTGCCGCTTCTCCAGATTCGCGCTCCACCGGATGACCCATGTCTCCATCCTGACAGACCCCGGGCAGTGCACATGACCAGGGAGTACGAAACAGACAAACAGCACTAAGCGTGCACTACTTACTAAGTACGCACTTACTGGACGATCTTCGGCGCCGGTGCAATCATGCGGCCGCAACCTCCCCAGTTCCCCACATGGAAGGAGCCTGGCGCGATGCAGGGCGACCCCGAGATCATCGAGTTCCTGAACGAGCAGCTCACCGGCGAGCTCACCGCGATCAACCAGTACTTCCTGCACTCGAAGATGCAGGAGAACAATGGCTGGCCGAAGCTCGCGAAGTACACGCGGCACGAGTCGTTCGACGAGATGAAGCACGCCGAGGTGCTCACCGACCGGATTCTGTTCCTGGAGGGGTTGCCGAACTACCAGCGGCTGTTCCACGTGCGGGTGGGCCAGACCGTCAAGGAGATGTTCGAGGCGGACCGGCAGGTCGAGGTCGAGGCGATCGACCGCCTCAGGCGGGGCATCAAGGTGATGCGCGAGAAGGGCGACATCACGTCCGCGAACATCTTCGAGTCGATCCTCGAGGACGAGGAGCACCACATCGACTACCTCGACACCCAGCTGGAGCTGGTGGAGAAGCTCGGTGAGGCGCTCTACCTGGCCCAGCTGATCGAGCAGCCGGAGAGCTAGGCCCGAGCCGGTACCGAGCCGGGCCCGAGCTAGGCCGCCTCGTCCAGGCGCGCGGTCTTCGCGACCTCCGCGATCTCCGCCAGCACCGGCTTGCCCTGGTCGGCCAGTTCCCGGCGCGGACACGCGCCCCGGCCGAGGATCGCCTGGATACGACGGACGCAGGAGCCGCAGTCCGTGCCGGCCTTGCAGGCGGAGGCTATCTGGCGGGGTGTACAGGCGCCGTTGTCCGCATGCTGCTGGACCTGCGCTTCGGTCACTCCGAAGCAGCTGCAGACGAACACGCGGATTCACCTCCCGCCGAGATCAATAAGGCTAACCTAACCTTACCCGTCGCCCAGGGGTCACAAAAGTGGGAGGGGGCGCGGATCGTATGTGATCCGCGCCCCACTTCACGCCCCTGTCACAGGCAGGATCGTCACTGGTCCCGGTACATCTCCGCGACCAGGAACGCCAGGTCGAGCGACTGGCTGCGGTTCAGACGCGGGTCGCAGGCCGTCTCGTAGCGCTGGTGCAGGTCGTCGACGAAGATCTCGTCGCCGCCGCCCACGCACTCGGTGACGTCGTCACCGGTGAGCTCCACGTGGATGCCGCCCGGGTGGGTGCCCAGGCCCTTGTGGACCTCGAAGAAGCCCTTGACCTCGTCGAGCACGTCGTCGAAGCGGCGGGTCTTGTGGCCGGAGGCCGCCTCGAAGGTGTTGCCGTGCATCGGGTCGGTCACCCAGGCCACGGTCGCGCCGGAGGCGGTGACCTTCTCGACCAGCTCGGGCAGCTTGTCGCGGACCTTGTCCGCGCCCATCCGCACGATGAAGGTGAGGCGGCCCGGCTCACGGTCCGGGTCGAGGCGCTCGATGTACTGCAGCGCCTCCTGGGCCGTCGTCGTCGGGCCGAGCTTGATGCCGATCGGGTTGCGGATCTTCGACGCGAACTCGATGTGCGCGTGATCCAGCTGGCGCGTGCGCTCGCCGATCCACACCATGTGCGCCGAGACGTCGTACAGCTGCCCGGTGCGCGAGTCGACCCGGGTCAGGGCGGACTCGTAGTCCAGCAGCAGCGCCTCGTGCGAGGAGTAGAACTCGACGGTCTTGAACTCCTCAGGGTCCGTACCGCAGGCCCGCATGAAGTTCAGCGCGTTGTCGATCTCGCGGGCGAGCTGCTCGTAGCGCTGCCCGGACGGGGACGACTTCACGAAGTCCTGGTTCCAGGCGTGCACCTGGCGCAGGTCGGCGTAGCCGCCGGTGGCGAAGGCGCGCACCAGGTTGAGCGTGGAGGCGGAGGCGTTGTACATCCGCTTCAGGCGCTCGGGGTCCGGGACGCGGGCCTCTTCGGTGAAGTCGAAGCCGTTGACGGAGTCGCCCCGGTAGGTGGGCAGCGTCACGCCGTCGCGGGTCTCGGTGCCCTTGGAGCGCGGCTTGGAGTACTGGCCGGCGATGCGGCCCACCTTCACCACGGGCACGGACGCGGCGTACGTGAGCACGGCGCCCATCTGGAGCAGGGTCTTGAGCTTGTTGCGGATGTGGTCGGCGGACACCGCGTCGAAGGCCTCGGCGCAGTCGCCGCCCTGGAGCAGGAACGCCTCTCCCTTGGCGACGGCCGCCATCCGGGCGCGCAGCTGGTCGCACTCGCCCGCGAAGACGAGCGGCGGATACGACTCGAGCTCCGCGATCACTGCGCGCAGAGCCTCGGTGTCGGGGTACTCGGGCTGCTGCGCCGCGGGCAGGTCTCGCCAGGTGTTGCCAGCGCTCGCGCTGGTCTTAGCGTTCACGGTCACGCCCTCAACATTACGGGGTCGTGTCGAGTCGTTTTCGCCCGGCTCGACAGGTGAGACGGTGTCGAGCGCACCCGTGGAGCGAGTGCGTGGGGTAAGGTGCAGCCCATGTTCGCGCATTCGACCCAGAACTGGTGGTGGACCGCTCATCCGGCGGCCCACTGACTGCGCGTACGCAAGACTTCGCGAAGGCCGCCCGAGGGGCGGCCTTCAGTGTTTTCCGAGACCTGGGCCGTTCCTCCTCCCGAGAAGGACACGGACCCATGCAGCTGCTCGACCTGCTCGACGATCCCCGCCCGTTCGCCCTGCTGCGCCGCCGTACCCCCGGCCATGACGACACCGTCGTGGAGGTGCTGCTCGGCCCGGTCGGCACCTACGACCGCCTCGCCGACCTCCCCGGCGAAGGGCTCGCGCTCGTCCCCTTCCGCCAGATCCGGGAGCGCGGCTTCGACGTGCGGGACGACGGCACGCCGCTGGTGTTCCTCACACCCGAGGAGACGTACGCCGTCCCGCTCGCCGACGCCCTGGCCCAGCTGCCGGCGCACGACGTGCGGGTCGAGAACGGCGGCTTCGACGTCGAGGACGAGGAGTACGCGGAGATCGTCCGGCGAGTGCTGCGGGACGAGATCGGGCGGGGCGAAGGCGCGAACTTCGTGATCCGGCGCACGTACACGGGTGAGCTCCCCGGATTCGCACGCGCCGACGCCCTCGCGCTGTTCCGCCGGCTGCTGGAGGGTGAGCGGGGCGCGTACTGGACCTTCGTCGTCCACACCGGGGACCGCACGCTGGTCGGTGCCAGTCCCGAGGTGCACGTGCGGATGTCCGGCGGCACGGTCGTCATGAACCCGATCAGCGGAACGTACCGCTACCCGGACGCGGGCCCGACGCCGGAGCACCTGCTCGGCTTCCTCGCCGACGGCAAGGAGATCGAGGAGCTGTCGATGGTCGTCGACGAGGAGCTCAAGATGATGTGCACCGTCGGCGACATGGGCGGGGTCGTCGTCGGCCCGCGTCTGAAGGAGATGGCGCACCTCGCGCACACCGAGTACGAGCTGCGCGGCCGGTCGTCGCTGGATGTGCGGGAGGTCCTGAAGGAGACCATGTTCGCGGCGACGGTCACCGGCTCTCCGGTGCAGAACGCCTGCCGGGTCATCGAGCGGTACGAGCCCCTCGGGCGGGACGGTGTCGGACGCGGCTACTACGCGGGCGCGCTCGCGCTGATCGGCCGGGACGCCGGCGGGGCCCAGACCCTCGACTCCCCCATCCTCATCCGCACCGCCGACATCGACGCGGCCGGGCACCTGCGAGTGCCGGTCGGTGCCACGCTCGTCCGGGGCTCGGATCCGGCGGGCGAGGTCGCGGAGACGCATGCCAAGGCGGCCGGGGTGCTGGCGGCGCTGGGGGTACGTCCGTCCCGGCCGCGCGAGGAGCACGCGCGGCCCCGGCTCGCGGACGACCCCCGGGTGCGAGCCGCGCTGGACGGGCGGCGGGCGTCGCTGGCGCCGTTCTGGCTGCGGATGCAGGAGCGGTCGGACGAGCTCGGCGGGCACGCCCTGGTCGTCGACGGGGAGGACACCTTCACGGCGATGCTCGCGCACGTGCTGCGCTCGAGCGGGCTGGAGGTGACCGTCCGGCGCTACGACGAGCCGGGGCTGCGGGAGGCGGTGCTCGCGCACGAGGGGCCGGTCGTCCTCGGTCCCGGCCCCGGCGATCCCTCCGACCTCGCCGACCCCAAGATGCGGTTCCTGCGGGAGCTGACCGCCCGGGTGATCCGGGAGCACCGGCACGGCGTCCTCGGTGTCTGCCTCGGGCACGAGCTGATCGCGGCCGAGCTGGGGCTGGAGATCGTACGCAAGGAGGTGCCGTACCAGGGCGCGCAGACGGAGATCGACCTGTTCGGGCGGGCCGAGACCGTCGGCTTCTACAACAGCTTCGTGGCGCGCTGCGACGAGGAGGCGCTCACGGAGCTGGCCGCGCACGGCATCGAGGTCAGCCGCGGCGCGACCGGGGAGGTGCACGCCGTACGCGGGCATGGATTCGCCGGGGTCCAGTTCCACCCGGAGTCGGTGCTGACGCTGAACGGTGCCGCCGTCGTACGGGAGCTGGTCGGTCAGCTGCGCGGCACGAGCACGTTCTCCGAGCGGCGGCCCGCCCTGTAGTCGAGGACGTTCTTCACCGTGGCCTCGATGATCTGGCCCAAGGCGTCCGCGGTGTAGTACGCCTGGTGGGACGTGACCAGGACGTTCGGGAAGGTGACCAGGCGGGCCAGGGTGTCGTCCTCGATGGCCTCCAGGGACTTGTCGAGGAAGAACAGGCCCGCCTCCGCCTCGTACACATCGAGGCCGACGCCCGTGAAGCGGCCCTCGCGCAGTTCGGCGACGAGGGCCGCGGTGTCGACGAGGCCGCCGCGGCTGGAGTTGACCAGGATCGCGTCGTCCTTCATCGCCTTCAGGGCATCGGCGTCGATGAGGTTCCTGGTCTCCGGCATCAGCGGAACGTGCAGGGTGACCAGGTCGGACTCGGCGAGGAGCTGTTCCTTGGAGACGTACGTCATGCCGAGTTCCACGCAGGCCGGGTTCTCGGCGACGTCCCAGCCGAGCAGCCGCATGCCGAAGCCGTGGGCGATCCGGGTGAACGCCTCACCGATCTTGCCGGTGCCGAGAATCCCGGCGGTGCGGCCGTACATGTCGCGACCCATCAGGCCGTCGAGGCGGAAGTCGAAGTCCCGGGTGCGGGTGGAGGCGCGGACGATGCGCCGGTTGACCGCCATGGCGAGGGTCCAGGCGAACTCGGCAACCGAGTACGGCGAGTAGTACGACACCCGGGCGACCGTCATGGCGAGCCGCTCGGCGACCTGGAGGTCGATGTTGTTGAAGCCGGTGGAGCGCTGGGCGACCATCTGCGTCCCGCCGGCCGCGAGGGTCTGCAGGACACGGGGACCGAGGTCGCAGTTGACGCTGGTGCAGACGACCTCATGGCCGGCCGCGATGGGTGCGGTGTCCTCGTCGAGAAAGACGGCCAGGCAGTGGACGTCGTCGTGGCCCTGGAAGGCCCGCTCGATCAGGGGCTTCTCGTCGGCCTGCACACCGAAGGCCAGGATCTCCACGACTTCTCCCGTTCTGCTGGGCTATGGGCCGAATATACGACCCATAACCCGGCAGCGCCGTTCCAGCCGTTTCGGCCTTTTCAGCCCTCTCGGCCTTTTCAGCCGAAGAAGACTCCGACCTCCTCGTACAGCTTCGGGTCGACCGTCTTCAGCTTGGCCGTGGCCTCAGCGATCGGGACGCGGACGATGTCCGTGCCGCGCAGGGCGACCATCTTGCCGAAGTCGCCGTCGTGCACGGCCTCGATGGCGTGCAGTCCGAAGCGGGTGGCGAGCCAGCGGTCGAAGGCGCTCGGGGTACCGCCGCGCTGGATGTGCCCCAGCACGGTCGTCCGGGCCTCCTTGCCCGTGCGCTTCTCGATCTCCTTGGCCAGCCACTCGCCGACACCGGACAGCCGGACGTGTCCGAAGGAGTCCAGCGACTGGTCCTTCAGGACCATGTCGCCGTCCTTCGGCATGGCGCCCTCCGCGACGACCACGATCGGCGCGTACGACGCCTTGAAGCGGGAGGTGACCCAGGCGCACACCTGCTCGACGTCGAAGCGCTGCTCGGGGATGAGGATGACGTTGGCGCCGCCGGCCAGGCCCGAGTGGACGGCGATCCAGCCCGCGTGACGGCCCATCACCTCGCAGACGAGGACGCGCATGTGCGACTCGGCGGTGGTGTGGAGGCGGTCGATCGCCTCGGTCGCGATGCCCACGGCGGTGTCGAAGCCGAAGGTGTAGTCGGTGGCGGACAGGTCGTTGTCGATGGTCTTCGGCACGCCGACGCAGGGCACGCCGTACTCGTCGGACAAGCGCGCGGCGACGCCCAGGGTGTCCTCGCCGCCGATCGCGACGAGCGCCCCGACCTCGTGCTTGGCGAGGTTGTCCTT
The DNA here is from genome assembly GCF_042896175.1 of Streptomyces sp. NPDC001315. Lineage (NCBI taxonomy): Bacteria > Bacillati > Actinomycetota > Actinomycetes > Kitasatosporales > Streptomycetaceae > Streptomyces > Streptomyces sp. NPDC001315. The sequence goes on from NZ_JBIAWZ010000001.1 coordinate 1,240,370, forward strand.
GATACGGCGGATGCCGTTCTCCACCTTCAGGGGGTTGGTCCGCGAGGAGCCGAGGATGGTGCCGCCGCGGGGCAGGATGCCGCGCACCGCGGGGATGTCGAGGCGGACCGTGTCCCCTTCGAGGGGCCCTCGCCAGCCGTCCCTGAAGCCGACGAAGGCATAGCCGTACTCCTGCACGCCCTTGCGAACGATGCCCCGGATGACGGCGTTGAGCCCGGGGCAGTCGCCGCCTCCGGTCAGTACTCCGACCCGCATGGAAATGTCCCTTCGCCACGGTTGCCTGGTGAGGGTCACGGTAATAGTGATCCAGGTCACTTCGGCATGGGCGGGAAGGGCAATTCCGGTGAAATGTCGGGCCGTTGGTTTACCCGCCGGGTCTGCTCATCGGGTTTACGCGCCGGTTTCGGTCCGTCTCTACTCGTCGTCGAGCCCGCGCTCTATCGCGTACCGCACCAGTTCCACCCGGTTGTGCAGCTGGAGCTTGCCGAGGGTGTTCTGGACGTGGTTCTGGACCGTGCGGTGGGAGATGACCAGGCGTTCGGCGATCTGCTTGTAGCTCAGGCCCTTGGCGACCAGCCGCAGCACCTCGGTCTCGCGATCGGTCAGCCGGGGCGCGTCAGGTCCGCCGTCGTCGGCCGCCGGCGCGGGCTCGGAGGCGAGGCGGCGGTACTCGCCGAGGACCAGACCGGCCAGCCCGGGCGTGAAGACCGGGTCGCCCACGGCCGTACGGCGCACGGCGTCGAGCAACTCCTCCGTCGACGCCGACTTCAGCAGGTAGCCGGTCGCCCCGGACTTCACCGCCTCCAGGACGTCGGCGTGCTCGCCGCTCGCGGACAGCACCAGCACGCGCAGCGCCGGGTTCGCGGCGACGACCTCCTTGCAGACCTGGACGCCCGGCTTCGCCGGCAGGTTCAGGTCGAGGACCAGGACGTCGGGCACGGCCGCCTTGGCGCGGCGCACCGCCTGCTCGCCGTCGCCGGCGGTGGCGACCACCTCGAAGCCGGACTCGGCCAGGTCACGGGCGACCGCGTCGCGCCACATGGGATGGTCGTCGACGACCATGACCTTGATCGGCCCCTGTTGTTCGCTCATCGCTGCTGCTCCGCCTTCCCCCGGATCCGCTTCACGTCTTCGCGTCCTTCTTCGCGTCCTTCGGTACCGTCAGCTCGACCTCCGTGCCCTGCCCCGGAGTCGAGAGCAGTTCGGCGCTGCCGCCCAGGTCGCGCAGCCGCCCCCGGATCGACAGGGCCACCCCGAGCCGCCCCTCGCCCTCGGCCTGCGCGAGCCGCCCGTCGGGGATGCCGGGCCCGTCGTCCCGTACCGTCACGACGACCGAGCCGGGCTCGTCCTCGACGAGGATCCAGGCGCGGGCGTCCTCCCCGGCATGCCTGCGCACGTTGTCCAGGGCCGCCCCGACGGCGGCGGCCAGTTCCTTCGCGGCGGCCGGGGCCAGCAGCACCGGGGCGCCGGGCTCGGCGAAGCTGACCCGGGCGGCGGCGTACGGGGCGAGCAGCGCGCGCAGATCCACGGGACCGTCGACCTCGGGCTCGTCGACGACTCGTACGACCGCCCCGTCGGCGGCGTCCTCCGACACCCGGGACACGGGGGCCAGGCCGCCGGAGACCAGGGTGCGCAGCGCCACCTCCTGCTCGCCCGCCATCCGGCCCAGCTCGGCCGCCTCGCCGCCGATGACCGCGCCGCGCCGCTGGACCATCGCCAGCACCTGGAGCACGCCGTCGTGGATGTCCCGGGCGAGCCGCTCCCGCTCCCTGGTCGCGGCCTCGATCTCCAGGGCGCGGGCGAGGGTGCGCTCGGAGGCGCGGGCGACCTCGACGACGTAGCCGATGGCGATGGAGGCGACCCAGACGAGGATCACGTTGTGGACGGTGTCGCGGGCGGGGGCGCCGCGCTCGACGAGGTTCGCGGCGGCCACGAGGGTGGAGGCCAGGGCCGCCCAGCGCCAGCCGCCCTTGACGGCGAAGGCCAGGACGGATCCCGCGGTCCATATCGACGGCAGGGTCGGGCCCCCGTCGAGGATCCGCTCGTGGGCGTCGGCGACCGGCGTGAGCAGGATGCCGGTGAGCGCGACGGTCAGGTCCAGGGCGAGGAAGCGCCTGGTGCAGCTCGCCGCGTTCGCGACCTTCGGCAGGGTGGCCAGGGTCCACACGAACAGGACGACGTAGTAGGAGACGGCCACCCAGGGACGGGGGAACCTGTCGTAGGCGGTGGCGAACAGGCCGACCGCGTACAGCATGGTCAGCACCCGGTAGCCGGTGAGCGCACGCCACATCGGCTGCTCGACCGACATGGTCATGACTCGGACGCGCCTGGCCAATTCCCCCACCCCCGACCCCCGGCCCGGACCGCTCTGTCCGGGGCTCCACGCCTAGGTCTGCGACTTGTCCTTCTCGGCCTGTTCCTTGGCCGCCTGCGCGAGCGCGCCCTTCGCCGCCTTCTCCGCCTTCGCCGCATCCGCTATCTGCCGCTTGGCCGCGGTCGCGTAGATGTCGACGTACTCCTGGCCGGAGAGCCGCATGATCTCGTACATGACCTCGTCGGTCACCGCGCGGAGGACGAAGCGGTCGTGCTCCATGCCCTGGTAGCGGCTGAAGTCCAGGGGCTTGCCGATCCGGATGCCGGGCCGCAGCACCTTCGGCATGACCTGCCCGGGCGGCTGGATCTTCTCCGTGTCGATCATGGCGACGGGGATCACGGGCGCGCCGGTGGCGAGCGCCACGCGCGCGAGGCCGCCGGGCTTGCCGCGGTAGAGGCGGCCGTCGGGCGAGCGCGTGCCCTCCGGGTAGATACCGAACAGCTCACCGCTCTCCAGCACCGCTATGCCGCTCTTGATGGCGGCCTCGCCGGCGCCGCGCGCCCCGGAACGGTCCACCGGGAGCTGGCCGACGCCCTTGAAGAACGCGGCCGTCAGCCGGCCCTTCACACCGGGCGTGGTGAAGTACTCGGCCTTCGCGATGAAGGTGACCTTGCGGTCGAGGACGGCGGGCAGGAAGAACGAGTCCGAGAAGGACAGGTGATTGCTCGCAAGAATCGCCGGCCCCTCGGCGGGTACGTTCTCCAGGCCTTCCACCCAGGGCCTGAAGATCATCTTCAGTGGCCCCCCGATGGAAACCTTCATCGCGCCGTACAACAACCGACTGCCTCCTGTATGTGTCGCTCAGACCTTAACCCGGAGTGCCGCCAATGAGGCCGACGGCCCTGGTCGGTGTCAGTGCGGTCGCGTACGGTGAACCACACCCGGAAGTGTTCACGCCCCTGACACGAACAGGAGACCGAAGGTGCCGGTCCTTCCTGGAGCCGAGCCGTACCGCCATGAGGGCGGGGAGGTAGGTGTCCTCCTCTGCCATGGTTTCACCGGTTCCCCGCAGTCACTGCGCCCCTGGGCGGAGTCCCTCGCCGAGCGCGCGCTGACCGTGTCGCTGCCGCTGCTGCCGGGGCACGGCACACGCTGGGAGGACATGCAGCTCACCGGCTGGCAGGACTGGTACGCGGAGGTCGACCGCGAGCTGCGCGCCCTGCGCGACCGCTGCGCCCTGGTGTTCGTGGCCGGCCTGTCCATGGGCGGGGCGCTGGCCCTGCGGCTCGCCGCCAAGCACGGGGACGGCGTCGCCGGCGTCATGGTCGTCAACCCGGCGAACAAGGTCCACGGCCTGTCCGCGTACGCCCTCCCCGCCGCCCGGCACCTCGTCCGTACGACCAAGGGGATCGCGAGCGACATCGCGAAGAGCGGCAGCGCGGAACTCGGCTACGACCGGGTACCGCTGCACGCCGCCCACTCCCTGCGAAGCTTCTTCCGGATCGTCGACGGCGAACTGCCGCAGGTCACCCAGCCGCTGCTGCTCCTGCGCAGCCCGCAGGACCATGTCGTGCCGCCGGCCGACTCGGCCCGCGTCCTGAGTCGCGTGTCGTCGACGGACGTAACGGAGATCATGCTGGAACAGAGCTACCACGTGGCGACGTTGGACCACGACGCGGACCGTGTCTTCGAGGAGAGCTACGCCTTCATCGGCCGGCTCGCACCCAGTGTCGGCAAGGAAGGGACGGCCGCAGGTGGCTGAGCACGACTCGGAGCGCGAGGACCGCGGGGAGCGGGAGGACCGCGAAGGCCACGACGGCCGCGGGAAGCGCGAGCCGGAGGACGCGGGCGTCGCCTTCGACGAGGAGGCCGCGTGGGCGGCGATCGTCGCGGGCTACGGCGAGGAGCCGCCGGACCCGCCGGGCGCCAAGCCGTTCAAGACGGTCGAGGACCTGGCCCTGCTGGAGGCCGAGACGAACGACGACAAGCCGGAGGAGAAGCAGCCCGCCAAGCCGCTGGGCAGCTCGGTCTCCTTCGCGCCCGGCCTCGGTCCGCGCGACTACACCGCGCCCGAGGCCTCGGAGGAGGACTTCGAGGAGGACGACGAGGGCCACTTCGTCCCGCCCGAGCCGCCGCCGCTGCCCACCGCCGACACGACCGCCCGGTTCGCGTGGCTGGGGGTGGTCGGCGGCCCGATCCTGCTCCTGCTGGCGGTCCTGCTCGGCTGGGACATGACCTGGTGGCTGACGACGCTCGGCATCGGCGGCTTCCTGGGGGGCTTCGCCACGCTCGTGGTGCGGATGAAGACGGACGACGAGGACGACGGCGATCCGGGCCGTGGCGCGGTGGTCTGAGCCCGGCTGACCGACCGAACCTGACGGCCGACCGAGCCGGCCGGGCCGGCCGACCGGCTACCCGCCTAGGACGCCGGAACCCTGAGGGCGGCCAGCACCGGAAGGTGGTCCGTGGCCGCCCGCAGGTCGGCTTCGGTCACGCCCGGCTGCCCGACCGGCACCCCGCACCCCAGCACCTCCACCCCCTTCGTGGCGAAGAGCGCGTCGATGCGCTGGTGGGGGTCGGTGGGGGTCGAGGTGTACTCGCCGCCCCAGGGCGCGGTCGCCCAGCAGTCCTGGAGTCCCTCGGCCAGCCGCCGGAAGGTGCGGCCGGCGGGGCGCTCGTTGAGGTCACCGCCGGCGATCGCGTGTTCCACGCCCAGCCCGGCGAGCCGGTCGAGGAGCATGCCGCCCTGGTCGTAGCGCTCGTCCTGCTGCAGGCTGAGGTGACAGCTCAGTACGCCGAGCCGGGCGCGCCCGAACCGTACGACGGCCGTCGAGAAGCCCCGTCGGTGCAGCCCGGGGGTGAGCGGCAGCAGCACGTCCTCGGTCCGTTCGACGGTCGCGCGCAGCGAGGAGAGGATCGCGGGCCCCGCGGCCGTGCCACCACCGGAGACGATGACCTGTCCGGACGCCGCGGCGAGCCGGGCCAGCTTCTTGCGCCAGCGGAAGAACCGCGGCGCCTCCTGGACGAGGACCAGATCGGGGGCGCAGGCGCCGATCACGCGGGCGAGCGCCGCGGTGTCGTCGCGCATCGAGCGGATGTTGTAGGAGAGGACGCGGATGACGGCCGAACCGTCGGGCTCGGTACGGGAGTTGGGGAGCAGCGGAGAGGTCGCCATGCTGATCAAGATACGCCGTGCCGTCCCGTGGCTCCGCACCAGGCGGCGGCCGGTACGGCAGCGCCCGCCGTCCCCGGATGCCGGGGACGGCGGGCGCTGCCGTAGGAAACCGGGGTCACATGATCGGGTCGGGCTCCCGGGCCAGGTCGGCCGCGCCCACCAGGCCGGCCTTGTTGCCGAGCTTGGCGGCGATCACGTCGGCGACGGGACGCCAGTTGCCGCCCACCAGCCAGCGCTTGTACGACTTGCGGATCGGGTCGAGGACCAGTTCGCCCTCGTCCGAGAGGCCGCCGCCGACGATGAAGGCGGAGGGGTCGAAGAGCGAGGCCAGGTCGGCCAGGCCCGCGCCGGCCCAGCGGGCCAGCTCGCGGTAGGAGTCGACGGCGACCGGGTCGCCCTGCCGGGCGGCCATGGAGATGTGCTTGCCCTCGATGCCGTCCGGGGTGCCATCGCCCAGGCCGAGCAGGATCTCGGCGTGCTCGGGGGTGGCGTTGGCGCGCTGCTTGGCGTACCGCACCAGGGCGCGACCGGACGCGTACTGCTCCCAGCAGCCCTGCGAACCGCAGCCGCACAGCAGGCCGTCCGGCACCATGCGGATGTGGCCGAACTCGGCGGCCACACCGAAGTGGCCGCGGCGCAGCTTGTTGCCGATGATGATGCCGCCGCCGAGGCCGGTGCCGAGGGTGATGCAGATGACGTTGCGGTGGCCCTTGCCGGCGCCGAACTTGTACTCGCCCCAGGCCGCGGCGTTCGCGTCGTTCTCCACGACGACCGGGAGGTGGACGCGCGCCTCGACCTTCTCCTTCAGCGGCTCGTTGCGCCAGTCGATGTTGGGCGCGAAGTAGACGGTTGAGCGCTGCCGGTTCACGTAACCGGCCGCACCGATGCCCACACCGACGATCTCGTGCCCCGCGCGCGCACCCTCCACCGCCGAGGCGATGGCGTCCACGATGGCCTCGGGTGTGGTGGGGGTCGGCACCTTGAAGGTCGAGAGGATGTTGCCTTCCTCGTCGACCACGCCGGCCGCGATCTTCGTGCCGCCGATGTCGACGCCGATGGTGAGTCCCATGAATCCCTCAGTTTCGGTCGAGCCCCGCTACGGCCAACCGTACCCGAGGCCCTGCCGTCGGATTCCGTCGTCACCCGGTGCGCGAGCCCTCAGTCCAAGTCGATGCGTTCCCCGGGACCGCCGTCGTCACCGCGGTCCCGGCGGTCGCCGAGGTCCTTCAGGTCTGCGTCGAGGTCGTTCGCCCGGGCCGTCCAGCGGTGTTCCTGGGCCTGGACGGCGGAGCGGTAGGCGGCGAGCAGTTCGCCGCCGGCCGCGGCGAGGTGGTCGAAGACGTCCGGATTGCGCTCTATGACGGGCTCGACGGCGGCCTTGGCCTGCTGCACGACCTGGCGCATGACCTGCTGCGCGGCCGGCCCGGCGACCGCCCCGAGCAACGGGGACCGGACCCCGGACAGTTTGTCGGCGACGGCGTCGACGAGCTTGCGCAGTTCCTCGGCGGCCGAGCCCGGGGGCCGGCCGTAGTCGGTGCGGCGGCGGGCCCGCTCGGCCTCGAGGTCCTCGGCACAGGCCTTCGCCCAGGCGTCGTCGTCGGTCGCCCGGACCCCCGAGTTCTCGGCTTCGCTCATGACGGACTCCTGACTACGGTTCGTCTCTACGACGTTACCCGAACGGCGGTACCTCGTTCACCTCGTCCGCGGCCACAGGTCGGGGTCCGGCGCGAACCGGACGCGCAGCTCGCCGTCGCGCAGGGCGGCGCCGGCGACGGTGCAGCGGCGCAGGGCCGAGGGCAGGGCGACGATCCGGCGGAACTGCCCGGCGGTGACGACGAGTTCGTCGCCGCGCCGGACGAGGTCGAGTTCGTCGCGTATGGCGCCGGGCAGCGGGATGTGCCAGACGAGCACGCCGTCCTCGGCGAGCCGGTCGGCGACCGGCCACTCGACCGGGGCGGGCGCCGGGTTGACGCCGGGGGCGGCGAGTACGGCGAGGTCGTCGGCGCCCTGGGGGTCACTGCCCAGGTGGGCGACCGCGTGAAGGACGTAGGACTCCTGCCACTCGGCGAGCGCTTTGCCCTGCTGGGCGGCGAGGCCGGCCAGCCAGGGGTCCGCGGCGGTCTCGGGCAGGACGCGGTTGGCGACGAGGCACTCGACGGGCAGGCCGCGCAGGGCGAGGCCGAGTTCGGCGGTGCGTACGGCGTCGACGCCGGCCGGTCCGGGCTCGGCGACCAGGCGTACGGCGGTGCTCCGGTCGGCGAGGACCGCCTCCACGGCGGCGAGCTCCACGTCCCACCGGGCAGCCGTCTCGTACAGCGCCTCCGTGGGCATCGGGACGCCCGCGAGCCGGCCGAGGACCGGGCGCAGGGCCCGGGCGGCCTGCCGTTCGGGCGGGAGCAGGCGGCGCAGATAGCGGCGCAGCTCCTCGGGCAGCGCGAGGAGGGCGAGGGACTGCGGGGTGGGGGGCAGGTCGACGACCAGCAGGTCGTGCGTCTGCGAGAGCGCCGCGTCGCGCAGCGCACGCAGGAGGGTGAGCTCCTCGGCGCCCGGGAGCGGGGTGAGCTCCTCGGGGTCCAGACGGGAGGCGCCGAGGAGGTCGAGGACGGAGGATGCGCGGTCCTGGAAGGCGGCGAGGTCGTCACGGAAGCGGGCGACCGCGTCGGGGCGCCAGGCGGTGAGGTGGGGGGTGACCCGCACCGGGGTCCCGCCGGTCGCCGTGCCCAGTGCCGCGCCGAGGGTGTCGGTGCGGTCGGCGCTGAGCAGGAGGGTCCTGGTGCCCTCGTGCGCCGCGCGCAGGGCGGTGGCGGCGGCGACGGTGGTACGACCGGAACCGCCCGGGCCCGTGATCAGGATGGTGCGCATGAGGGTGAACGGTACCTCCGGGCGCCGCCCGTGCCGGTCGGTCCTACTTCTCCCCCGACTCGACCCGCTTCTTCAGTCCCGCCAGCGCCCGGTCGATGATGACCTTCTCCGCCTTGCGCTTGATCATGCCGAGCATCGGGATCTTGACGTCGACGGTGAGGAGGTAGGTGACCTCGGTCGCGCCCGCGCCCGCCGGCTTGAGGACGTAGGAGCCGTCGAGGGAGCGCAGCATCTGGGACTTCACCAGGGTCCAGGAGACCTCGTGCTCGCCGGTCCAGGTGTACGCCAGCGTCTGGTCGTCCTTGATCGCCCCGGCGTCCATGACGAGACGGACCTGCTCGGCGCGGCCCTGGTCGTCGGTCTTGAGGACCTCCGCCTCCTTCACCTCGCCGGTCCAGTCCGGATAGCGGGCGAAGTCGGCGATCACCCCCATCACGTCGGCCGGTGCCGCCTCGATCGTGATGCTCGAGCTGGTGTGTTCCGCCATCGCCGTGGCTCCTCCAGATGCGGGCCGGTAAGACGTCGTGGTGCCTGTGCTGCGCAGGTGTGTGCAGCGTGAAGGCTACCGCGCACAGGTCGGGCCGACGTCACCCCACCTGCGCCCCCTCACCATTCGAGGGCCCACGGCTGCCCGGACCCGGCGAAGTGCCCCACATTCACGCATTCCGTCACCCCGATCCGCATCCGCCGCGTCAGCGGCTGGTGGACGTGGCCGAAGAGCGAATAGCGCGGGCGCGTGCGCCGGATCGCGTCCAGCAGGGCGCGGCTGCCGCGTTCGAAGCGGCGCGCGACCGTGTCGTAGACCAGCTCGGGCACCTCGGGCGGGATGTGTGTGCAGAGCACGTCCACCTCGCCCACGGCCTCGATCTTCGCCGCGTACTCCTCGTCGCTGATCTCGTACGGGGTCCGCATCGGCGTCCTCAGGCCGCCGCCCACGAAGCCGAAGACCCAGCCGCCGATCTCCACCCGCTGCGCGTCGAGGACCGTCGTGCCCGGTCCGGCGTACTCCTGCCAGAGGGTCGGCATGTCGACATTGCCGTATGTCGCGTACGTAGGTGTCGGGAACGCGGCGAACATCTCGGCGTACTGCTTGCGCACCGCCACCTCGATCACGGATGCCCGGTCGGAGCCGACCCCCGCCCACAGCCGGGCCCCGAGCTCCCGGGCCTCCGCGAAGCGCCGGGCGGTTCGCAGCTCGACGAGGCGGTCGGCGTTCTCGACGCCGAACAGGTCGGGGAAGATCCCGCGCGAGTGGTCGGCGTAGTCGAGGAAGAGGACCAGGTCGCCCAGACAGATCAAGGCGTCGGCACCCTCGCCGGCTCTGGCCAGGTCACGGACGTTGCCGTGGACGTCGCTGACCACATGGACGCGCGTCCCGCGGTTACCGGATGGTGTGGATGCCATGGCGATCAAGGGTAGGCGGAGGGGTGCACTTGTGAACAGTGGCGACCGGGCCTGCTCTTACTGGCTAGTCAGTTAATGCGTGGACTACTGTGCGCGAAGGAACACCAATCTGTGTGACGCAGCGAACATCTCACCGGTCCCCCTGTCGAAGAAGCCATACCGGCGGGTAACGTCCGGGCAGTCCAGTCGTACTCAGGAATTCAACCAGTGGGCCCCAGCCCTTTGGCAACCCCCGGAGTACCTGCCCGAGCCTTGGACCGCACCGTCGCATCGCACAACGTCGTGGCGCCGGCGCCCTATGAGGAGCAGCAGTCTTGCGCGAGTTCAGCCTTCCGGCTTTGTACGAGGTCCCTGCGGACGGCAATCTCACCGACATCGTCCGTAGAAACGCCGCGCAGCATCCAGACGTCGCCGTCATCGCCCGCAAGGTGGGCGGCGCCTGGCAGGACGTGACGGCCACGGCCTTCCTGGCCGAGGTGCGCGCCGCCGCCAAGGGCCTCATCGCCTCCGGCGTCCAGCCGGGCGACCGGGTCGCCCTGATGTCCCGCACCCGCTACGAGTGGACGCTGCTGGACTTCGCGATCTGGAGCGCCGGCGCGGTCACCGTGCCGGTGTACGAGACCAGCTCGCCGGAGCAGGTGCAGTGGATCCTCTCCGACTCGGGCGCCACCGCCTGCGTCGTGGAGCTGGACGGCCACGCGGCGGCGGTCGAGTCGGTGCGTGACCGGCTCCCCGAGCTGAAGCACGTCTGGCAGATCGAGGCCGGCGGCCTGGAGGAGCTGGGCCGGGTCGGCCAGGACGTCGCCGACGCGACGGTGGAGGAGCGCAGCTCGCGCGCCAAGGCCGACGACCCGGCGACCATCGTCTACACGTCCGGCACGACCGGGCGTCCCAAGGGCTGCGTCCTCACCCACCGCAGCTTCTTCGCCGAGTGCGGGAACATCGTGGAGCGCCTGCGCCCGCTGTTCCGCACGGGCGAGTGTTCGGTGCTGCTCTTCCTGCCGCTCGCGCACGTCTTCGGCCGGCTCGTGCAGATCGCGCCGATGATGGCGCCGATCAAGCTGGGCTGTGTCCCGGACATCAAGAACCTCACCGACGAGCTGGCCGCCTTCCGCCCGACGCTGATCCTCGGCGTCCCGCGTGTCTTCGAGAAGGTCTACAACTCGGCCCGCGCCAAGGCGCAGGCGGATGGCAAGGGCAAGATCTTCGACAAGGCGGCGGACACCGCGATCGCCTACAGCAAGGCGCTGGACACCCCGTCGGGCCCGTCCCTCGGTCTGAAGATCAAGTACAAGACCTTCGACAAGCTCGTCTACAGCAAGCTGCGCGCGGTCCTCGGCGGCCGGGGCGAGTACGCGATCTCCGGCGGCGCCCCGCTGGGCGAGCGCCTGGGGCACTTCTTCCGCGGCATCGGCTTCTCGGTCCTGGAGGGCTACGGCCTGACCGAGTCCTGCGCCGCCACCGCGTTCAACCCCTGGGACCGCCAGAAGATCGGCACGGTCGGCCAGCCGCTGCCGGGCTCGGTGGTGCGGATCGCGGACGACGGTGAGGTGCTGCTGCACGGCGAGCACCTGTTCTCCGGGTACTGGAACAACGAGGCCGCGACCGCCGAGGCGCTGGCCGACGGGTGGTTCCACACCGGTGACATCGGCACCCTCGACGAGGACGGCTACCTCAGGATCACCGGCCGCAAGAAGGAGATCATCGTCACCGCGGGCGGCAAGAACGTCGCCCCGGCCGTGATCGAGGACCGCATCCGCGCGCACGCGCTGGTCGCGGAGTGCATGGTGGTGGGCGACGGGCGGCCGTTCGTGGGCGCGCTGGTCACCATCGACGACGAGTTCCTGGGCCGCTGGGCGACCGACCACGGCAAGCCGGCGGGCTCCACCGCGGCGTCACTGCGCGACGACCCGGATCTGCTCGCGGCGATCCAGACGGCGGTCGACGACGGCAACGCCGCGGTGTCGAAGGCGGAATCGGTGCGGAAGTTCCGCATTCTGTCCTCCCAGTTCACGGAGGAGTCGGGCCACCTCACGCCGTCCCTGAAGCTCAAGCGCAGCGTCGTGGCGAAGGACTACGCGCACGAGATCGAGGCGATCTACCAGAAGTAGCGCCCTCCGTTGCGCTCCGTAATGCAACGCGTCATGGCGCGGTGTCCTCGACGAGGACCCGCGCCATCGTGCGTTCGGCGAGCGCGGTGATCGTCACGAACGGGTTCACGCCGATGGACCCGGGCACGAGCGAGCCGTCGGTGACGTACAGCTTCGAATACCCCTTCACCCGGCCGTAGTTGTCGGTCGCCTTGCCGAGCACGCAGCCGCCCAGCGGGTGGTACGTGAAGTCGTCGGCGAAGACCTTGTCGGCCGCGCCGAACAGGTCGTAGCGGTAGATCGTCGAGTTCGCCGAGTTGATCCGGTCGAACAGCTTCTTCGCCATGCCGACCGAGACCGCGCTCTGGGCGGCGCTCCAGCCGAGCTTCACGCCACCGCTCGCCGAGTCGTACGTGAACGTCGCCCGCTCCGGGTTCTTGGTGATCGCCAGATAGAGGCTGACCCAGTGCTCCAGTCCCGTGGGCAGCGGGGCGATCTCGGCGAAGACGGGGTTGGCGGTGTTGGCCCAGTCGTCGATGCCCATGACCGGCATGGTCGACTGGTTGGCGCCGACCGTGTCCCACAGGTGGTTCGCCCGGCCGAGCATCACGTTGCCGTTGGTGCCCCAGCCCGCGCCGACGCTCGCGTCCAGCGCCGGGAGCGTGCCCGTCTCCCTTGCCCGGACGAGGAGCTCGGTGGTGCCGAGGCTGCCGCCACCGAGGAAGAGGTAGGTGCAGCTGTACTGCTTGGTCTCGACGACCGCGCCGGTGTCGTCGATCCGGTCGGCGGTCAGCAGGTACGTCCCGTCGCTCGCCCGGCTGATGCCCCGCACCTTCTCCATGGTGTGGATGGTGACGTTACCGGTGCCGAGCGCGGAGGCCAGGTAGGTCTTGTCGAGGCTGCGCTTGCCTTGGTTGTTGCCGTAGATGACCTCGCCGGCCAGCGCGGACTTCGTCGCCGCGCCGACCGCCTCGCGCTGCATGTGGCCGAAGTCGTAGACGTTGGGCACGAAGGTGGTCTTCAGGCCGGCGTTGGCGGCGGCCTTCCGGGAGGTCCGGGTGAACTTGTACCACTCGGTCGACTCGAACCACGTGGGGTCGACGGTGTTGACGCCGAGCATGGAACGGGCGCGCGGGAAGTACGTGTTGTACATCTCCGTGGCGTCCACCGCCGGGAACTGCTCGGCGAAGTACGACGGGAGCGGGGTGACCGCCATGCCGCCGTTGACCAGGGAGCCGCCGCCGACGCCGCGCCCCACGAACACGGACATGTCGGCGAAGTGGACGCGGTCCAGGACTCCGGGGTACGGGCTGATGTCCTTGTTGACCACGTCCAGCCACAGAAAGGTGGCGAGCGGCGCCTCGGTGCGGGTGCGGAACCACATGGACCGCTGGTCGGGCTTGCTGGTGGAACAGAAGATCTTGCCGTCGGAGCCGGGGGTGTTCCAGAGCCCGCCCATCTCCAGGACGAGGGTGCGGATGCCGGCCCGGCCGAGGCGGAGGGCGGCGACCGCACCGCCGTAGCCGGAGCCGACGACGATGGCGGGGGCGTTGTCGACGGCGGCCGGTTCGACGGCTCGCGCGGACTGGAGACCGATGCGGGTGAGACCGGCCGTGGCGGCGGTCTGGAGGGCGATCATGCCCACGATTTGACGTCTCGTCAGCTGACGCTGCATCAGTTTTGCTGTCATGGACGCAGCATCGGCGGATTATTTCCCTCCGCCTAGTCCTCCGGCCGCGGCAACGGCTGCGGCTTCCGCTGCAGCACGGCAGCGGCCACTGTCACAGCAACGCCCGCAGCTTCTCCGCCAGCAGGTCCCACCGCCACTTCTCCTCGACCCACTGCCGGCCCCGCTCCCCCATCCGGCGGCGCAGCTCCGCGTCCCCGAGGAGTGTGCCGATCCGGTCGGCGGCCTCCTCGGCCGAGCCGCCGCGCACGACCCAGCCCGTCTCGCCGTCGAGCACCGCGTCGGGTGCGCCGCCCGAGTCGCCGGCGACGACGGGCAGTCCGGTCGCGGACGCCTCCAGGTAGACGATGCCGAGGCCCTCGACGTCGAGCCCGCCCCGCCGGGTCCGGCACGGCATGGCGAAGACGTCCCCGGCGCCGTAGTGCGCGGGCAGCTCCGCCCAGGGCACGGCTCCCGTGAAGCGCACGGAGCCGGCGACACCGGTCTCGTGGGCGAGCCTGCGCAGGTCCTTCTCGTAGGGCCCGCCCCCGACGATCAGCAGCACCGCGTCGGGCTCGGCCGCCAGGATCTTGGGCATGGCGAGGATGAGCGTGTCCTGCCCCTTGCGCGGCACCAGTCGCGAGACGCACACGACCACCGGGCGGTCGGTGAGCCCGAGCCGGGCCCGTACCTCGTCACCGCCCGACCCGGGGTGGAAGGTCTTCTCGTCGACCCCCGGCGGCAGCTGCACCATCCGCCCCGCCGCCTCCGGCGTCAGCGCGGGCGCCATGCGGGAGCGCGTGTACTCGCCGAGGTAGGTGATCGTGTCCGTCGACTCCCCGATCCGGCGCAGCAGCTGCCGCGCGGCGGGCAGCTGGGCCCAGCCGGCCTCGTGGCCGTGGGTGGTGGCCACCAGCCGCTCGGCACCCGCCTTCCGCAGCGCCGGCGCCATCAGCCCGAGCGGTGCCGCGGCCCCGAACCACACCGACGTGCACCCGTGCTCCCGCAGCAGCCCGACCGCCCGCCGGGTCGCGCCCGGCGTGGGCAGCAGCATCGTCGTACGGTCCCGTACGACCGTGAAGGGCTGCTCGGCGTCGAAGGCTGCCGTCGCCTCGACGCCCTCCCGGCTCCGCTTCCAGGTGGAGGCGTAGACGACGAGGTGCTCGGGGTCGAGGCGCAGCGCCATGTTGTGCAGGAACGCCTGGATGCCGCCGGGCCGGGGCGGGAAGTCGTTCGTCACGATGAGGGTCTTGTCCATCGCCGCCGACCTTACCCAACGGCTCCTCACAGCCGCCCGCGGCCGTGCCTCATGGCCCTCGCACAGTCCGGCAGGTCATCATGTGGCTCTCACCACGGCGGGCGGACGGACAGGGGCTTGAAGGTGAAGACTGCGGGCGCGGGGCGGTCCCTGGCGTGGCTGCTGGGGACGTGGGGGGCGACCAGGCTGCTGCTCCTGCTGTTCGTCTTCAAGGTGTTCGTCTTCCCGGGGCCGGACGTCACCAGCGACGTGTCCGTGATCTACCAGGGCTGGTACGAGGTGCTGCGCCACGGCGCCTTCCCGCTCGACGACGTCGCCTGGCAGTACCCGCCGGCCGCGGCGCTGGCGATCCTCTCCCCCGCCCTCCTGCCCTTCCTCGACTACGCGACCGCCTTCTTCGTCCTCGCCTTCCTGGCCGACCTGGCCGTCCTCCTCCTGCTGCTGTACGCCGGTCTGCGCCCCGGCCGGTCGCTGCGCGGCGCCTGGATGTGGGTGGCGGGCGCGGCGCTGCTCGGGCCGACGGTGTACGCCCGCTACGACGTGATGGTGACCGCGGTGGCGGTGGCCGCGCTGCTCGCGGGCACCCGGCATCCGCGGGTGATGGGGGCGCTGGCGGGCCTCGGGGCGCTGCTGAAGGTGTGGCCGGTGCTGCTGCTGGTGGGTGCCGTCAGGCGCCGGGCGTGGGGCGCGGCGGCGGCCACCGTGGCCGCGGTGGCCGCGCTGTTCGCGCTGGCCATGCCCGGTGCGTTCGCGTTCCTGACCTTCCAGCGCGACCGCGGGACCGAGGTGGAGTCGCTGGGCGCGCTGGTCTTCCATGTGGCCCGGCAGTTCGGCTGGAACGGCGAGGTGCTGCTCAACTACGGCTCGGTGGAGTTCCTCGGCCCGTACGTGAACATCGTCAGCACGGCGGCCCTGACCCTGACCGGCGCCGCTTTCGGCTGGCTGCTGCTGTGGCGCCTGATGGCCACCCGGTTCCTGCCGCACACGCTCGCCGACGCGGCCTTCGTGGCGGTGCTGACGTTCACCGTCACCAGCCGGGTGATCAGCCCGCAGTACCTGGTGTGGCTGGTCGGGGTCGCGGCGGTCTGCCTGTGCCACCGCGGCAGCCGGATGCGGACGGCGGCCGGGCTGGTGCTGGCGGCGACGTTCGTGACGGTGCTGGAGTTCCCCGTCTGGTTCTCCCACGTCGTCGCCAGCGACCCGCGCGGCGTCACCCTGCTGTTCGTCCGCAACGGACTCCTGGTGGCCGCCACCCTCACCGCGGCCGTCCAGCTGTGGCGCTCGACGGTGCCGCGAACCCCCGGCGCACCGCTCCCGGCCCAGGCCGCCCGGAGCAAGGAAACCCCGGTCTCTCCCTGAAGGCGGAGCGGACGTGACTCGCCGAGGCCGTCGCACACCTCGAAGGGCTCAGCCGAACTGTGCCCGCAGATAGTCCCGCCACTGCTCCGTGAACTGCTCCGGCGTCGTCCCGAGCACGTCCTTCATCGCGCCCTCGACTGCCCCGGCCCGTTGCTTGTGCGTGCCCACGGCCCGGTAGAACTCGCCCAGCCGGACCTCGCCCCAGCGGTCGGCGATCATCCGGCAGGCCAGCCAGCCGCCCTCGTACGCCTGCGCCAGCGCGGTCGCGTCTCCGGTGAAGCCGAAGTCCTTGTCGGTGGGCAGCGCCGCCGGGAGCTGACCGTCGGCCACGGCGCGCGCCAGCTCCGGCGCGGCCTGGGCCGCGGTGCGCCCGGTGCCGCGGTAGCCGATCCAGTCGGCGTACCCCTCCGACAGCCACAGCGGGGTGGCCGCGTCGGTGTGGGCGCGGGTGGCGACATGGGTGGTCTCGTGGGTGAGCACGACCTGCCGGCCGAGCGAGCCCAGCACGCTGTACGCCTCGGGGTTGATGATGATCCGGTCCGCGGGCGCCGTCGCCGGCCCGCCGGTCTCGCCCGTGGTGACCGCCGCGATCCCGCGGTAGGAGGAGGCGGACGAGGCGAGCAGCCTCGCCATGCCCTCCAGCGACTTCGGTACGAGCACGACGACGTGCCCGGTCCAGTCCGTGCCCCACGCCTGCGACACCGCCGGCACGGCGCGGTCGGCCAGCTCCGCGAAGGAACGCAGCCGCTCACCGGACTGCCCGGCCCCCAGCACCAGGCTGTGCGCGCCCCGGACGACGCTCACCGTGCCCTGGTCCCACAGTTGCTGTCCGGCCTTCTTCGCGGGCCGGTCGGACGTCACACGCCACTGCCCGTCGGCGTCGAGGGCCAGTCCGAGGACGCGGGCGGCGGTGACGGGCGCCTTGTCGTACCCCCGGACGCGGTAGCTCAGTTCGGCGTCCGCGGAGGCCGTGTCCCCGCTGCGGTGCACGGCGGTGACCCGGTAGGACCAGGCGGCGAGCGGGACCGACTGCAGGTTCGCGAACCCTGCCCGGGTGCCGGTGGCGCGGTAGGCCGACTCGTCGTGGTCGAGGACGGCTGTCGCCCGCTCGTCCAGCAGCCGCTGCACCTCGGCCCGCGCGCTGTCGGCCGTGGGCTGCCCGCCGCACCCCACCAGGGAGACGAGCAGCAGACAGAGCCCCCCGACCGAGGATCTCATCGCCCGCCTTCGACCAGCCATCTTTCCGATCGTACGGTGAATCTCCGGGCGTCAGACCCGGGTGACCGACGAGATAGGCATCATGCCCACCGGGTCGTAGCGCACGGGGGCGCCCGGGTAGGGGGCGTGGATCACCTGTCCGTTGCCCACGTACATCCCGACATGGCTGGCGTCGGACCGGTAGACGACCAGGTCCCCGGGCCGGGCCTGGGAGAGCGGGACCTGGTGTCCGGCGAACCGCTGGGCCTGCGAGGTGCGCGGCAGCTGCACCCCGGCCTGCGCGTACGACCACTGCATCAGGCCCGAACAGTCGAAGCCGCTGGGCCCGTTGGCGCCCCAGACGTAGGGGCGGCCGAGCACGGAGCGGGCGGCGGCGACGGCCGACGCCGCGCGGGCGGTAGCCGGGGCGCCGTTGCCGAACCCCGGCAGGTCCGCACGGCCGGAGCGGGAGGCCCGGTCGAAGGCGAGGCGTTCCTCGAACGGCAGGGAGTTGAGCAGCTGCCGTGCCTTGGCGAGCTTCTTCTCCACGGTCCGCTTGTGGCTCGCCACGGCCTTGCGGCTCTGCTCCAGCTCGGCCAGCTTCCGGGTCGCGTCCGCGCGCTCCTGGGTGAGCTCACGCACGGCCGACTGAAGCTCCTTCAGTTCCCCGGCCTGGTGGGTGGTGATGCGGTCCAGGACGGAGGCCCGGTCGAGGTAGTCGGCCGGGTTGTCGGCGAACAGCAGGGCCAGGGAGGGGTCGAGGCCGCCGGAGCGGTACTGCGCGCCGGCCAGCGAACCGAGCGTCTCCCGCATGGAGTTGACACGCTCCTGCTCCCGGGCGATCCGGTCCTGGTCGTTGCGCACCTGGGTGCGCAGGGCGTCGGCCCGCTCGTCGGCCTTGTTATAGGCCTCGGTCGCCTTCTCGGCCTCCTCGTAGAGGCGGTCCACCTCGGCCCGGGTGCCGTCGTGCGGTGCTGCCGACGCCGGTACGGCTCCGAGAGCGGCGGCGACGGACAGGACACTGAGGGCTGCGCAGGCAGCACCCCGGTCGAACCCGGATGGTGCAAGGCGGCGATGGGACCCCACGGGAAACCGCACTCCTTCCGCTGGCGGACACGGACCGCTTCCCCGGCGCCGGGGCGGAGGTGCCACGGCGGTGCGGGGAAACGCGCCAGACAGTAGCCCCGTCACGGGGCGGCGGCCAAAGGCCTCAGCGGGCACACAACGTGACGCCCCGCCTCTGACGCAGGTCATCGGCGGGGCGTGGGGTCACTTGGCGGTGTCGCAATTCGCCCGATCGGGCGGTCCGGGGTTCCGACCCTGGAACAGCGCCGGTCAGGCGATGCGGACTCCGAACTGGAACGGCATGTTGCCCATCGACTCGTAGCGCACGTAGGTGCCGGTGCGCGGGGCGTGCAGCACCTGGCCGTTGCCGGCGTAGATGCCGACGTGGTGGTAGTCGCCGTAGAAGATGACGAGGTCGCCGACCTTGAGGGCGCTCTGCGAGTAGATGCGCGTGCCGGCGTTGGCCTGAGCCTGCGAGGTGCGCGGGATGGAGACACCGGCCTGGGCGTAGGCCCAGGAGGTCAGGCCCGAGCAGTCGAAGGAGGACGGGCCGGAGGCGCCGTAGACGTAGGCAGAGCCGATCTTGCTCTGGGCGGCGGAGAAGGCCGCGGCGGCCCGGCTGGAGGCGGCGGTGTCGTTGCCGAGGTCCACCCGGTCGCTGGCGGAGCGGCTGGCGCGGGATTCGGCGGCGGCGAGGGCCGCCTTCTCCTTGGCCGTCAGCGTGTTGAGGAGCTTCTGCGCCTCGGCGAGCTTGGCCTTGACCTCGTTCTTCTTCTTGCCCAGTTCGGTACGGGTGGAGGCGAGGTCCTTGAGCTTGTCGGAGGCCTCGGTGCGCTCCTGGGCGAGCTCGCGCTGCTTCTCCTGGATCTTCTTCAGCGCCTCGACCTGCTGACCGCTCAACTGGTCGAGCGTGGAGGCCTTGTCGAGGTAGTCGTCCGGGTCGGACGAGAGGAAGAGCTGGAGGGAGGAGTCGATGGAGCCGGTGCGGTACTGGGAGGCGGCCGCCAGACCTATGCTGTCGCGCAGCTCGTTGAGCTCTTCCTGACCACGGGCGACGTTGTCCTGGATGGTGGAGATCTCCTTCTGGAGCTTCTCCTGCTTCTCCTTGGCCCCGTTGTACTTCTCGGTGGCCTGCTCAGCCTCTTCGTAGAGCTTGTCGACCTTGGACTTGACCTCGTCCTTGCTCAGCTTCTCGCTCGGCGCGGCATTGGCGCCCTGGGCGCTCAGCACGACGGCGGCGGCGGCTGCGGTGGTCAGCACGGTCACGCGTGCACGACTCGGCTGCTTCGGTCGACGGTGGGACGCCACGGAGACGAGCTCCTTCTTGTGAGTGATCACCCGTACGGAGTTTCGAAGGCAGACCCTAGTGATGTTTCTGTGATCAGTTCAAATCCTCCGGCGAAATATCCCGGTTACGCACCGCATTCTTTGCACTCAACTCACATGCAGTGATACCTGCTTGACGCTACGTTGCGTGACGGTTCCGTCAATTCGGGCATTAAACCCGGACCTTGACGTTCAGGACAGTCGCTTGAGAAGGACCGCCGACGCCACCGGCCGCGCCCCCGCCCGGGCCACCCCGTCGGCCACCTCACGGTCGGTCGAGGCGACGATGACCGGCCGGCCGGGCGGCTCGGCGCGCACCAGCTGGCGGATGAGCTCGTCGGCCGTGACGCCCGGCTTGGAGAACAGCACACGAACCCCGCGCGGCGGCGCGAGCAGCACCGGTGCGGCCAGTTCGGCGCCGTCGAAGACACAGGTGACCTCGGCGCCGGTCTGCGCGGCAAGCTGCGAGAGCTGTCCGAGCAGCCGCAGCCGCTGCTTCTCCAGCGGCATCTGCGGATAGCCGGTCTTGGTGACGTTGTAACCGTCGACGACGAGGTGCGCCTGCGGAAGCGCGAGCAACTGGTCGAGGATCGCCGGATCGTCCTCGGACAGCGCGCGGTTGGCGATGTCCTTCGGCGTCATCCGCCCGGGCTCGACCGCGTCCACGGTCTCCGCGGGCCGTACGGACACGGGCGGCAACGCCAGCTCCCTGCGCAGCCCCTGGGCCGCGTCGAGCACGGTGTCGAGCAGCAGCCGTACCCGCATGTCCTCGACGCTGCGCCCCTCGCGGGCCGCCTTGCGGGTCGCCTCCAGCGCGGCCTCCGCCTCACCCAGGCGCCCCTTCAGGCGCCGGGTCTCGCTCTCGGCGGCGGACACCTGTGTCTGCGCCTCGGCGCGTACGGCCTCCATCTCGCCCTGCACCTTGCGCAGTGCCGCCTCGCCGCGCTTGACGTCGCTGAGGGCCGCACGCAGCTTGCGGTGAAGCGATTCGGCCTCGCGCTTGGAGGTGTCCAGCTCGGCCCGCAGCCGCTCGGTCTCGCCCCGGGTCTGCTCACGGGCCCGGTCGAGCTCCTCGCGCAGCCGCTCCAGTTCGGCCCGGCTCTCCTCGTCGGCCCGCTCGGCGTCCGCGCGCAGGGCCTCCTCGCCGGCCGCGGTCACCAGCTTCACCCAGCCGGTGGGCCGCAGCACATAGGCCGCGGCCGCCACGTCCAGCGGGTCCGCGGCCGGGGGCGGCGAGCCGGAGTCGAGGGCGCCGGCGAGTTCCGGCTGCGCCTCTCTGAACTTCTCGCCGATGCGCTGCCGGAACAGGGTGTCCGTCTCCAGCGCCGCAGCCATGGCGTTGCCCGCGAACTTGGCCCGGCGGTTCGGGGCGAAACGGGCGTACTGCCGCAGCTGGGCGGGCAGTTCACCGAAGGTCAGCCCGCCGAAGCCGTCCGACACGATCTGTACGACGCGGCGACGCACGCCGTCGGGCAGCGGACGATCGAGCACCTCGGCGGCGCCGTCGCCCGGCCCCCCGCCTGTGGTCTCCACCATCCGTCACACCCCAATACCTGTGCGGGGCCGCTCCCTGTCAGGAGCCGGCGCCCGGCCTGTCCACGAGTTCGACCTGATCCACGGCGTTGCACCAGCGGCAGCGCACCGACTCGATGGTCTCACTGACCACCTCGCGCTCCTCGACCTTCGGCTCACCCGCCAGATCGAGGTGGACGTACTCGACGACCTTCGACGAGCGGGTCACGTCGAAGCGGGTGAGGTTGCCGCACAGGGTGCAGCGCCACCGCGTCGAGGCGGTTGGCAGGGGAACCGTCATCGTGACTGTTCGCTTTCCTTCTAGTGTCCGTGACCACCGGGATCCCCGGTGCGTATGGCTCGTAACCCTACGGCCTGGCGGGGACTCGCCGCCCGTCCGTCCACGGCGGCGAGGCGGTCTGTGCGAGTGCGTCCCGTTACGTCATGCTCTGTTCATGATCAGCGACTGGAACGGAACCGCGGACAGGGCGATCCGGAAGCCGTCGGCGCCGATGACGTACGGACTGATCGCCCTGTGCTGCCTGATCTTCGCGATCGGCCCGGCCTCGGGCCTCAACCCGGCCTACGGCACCGGCGACGAACTCCTGGCCGCCCAGCAGACCTATTTCCGGCACTGGGGCGTCGTCCCCGCCGAGCTGTTCCAGGACCCCCCCGGACAGGCCCTGACGCCCGCCACGGCCCTGTTCGTCCACGGCAGCTGGATCCACCTGCTCGGCAACATGCTCTTCCTCTACGTCTTCGGAGCGATGACCGAGGAACGGATGGGCCGCGTCGAGTTCACCCTGTTCTACGTCGGCTGCGGCTACCTCGCCCTGCTGGGCTACGCGGCCGCCAACGCCGGCTCCGGACAGTCACTGGTCGGCGCGTCCGGGGCGATCTCCGCGGTCCTCGGCGCATTCCTGTACCTGTTCCCCAGGGCCCGGGTGACCAGTCTCCTGCCGTTCCTGTTCTTCCTGCCGCTGCGCTTCCCGGCGTGGGTCGTGCTGCCCTTCTGGGCGGCGCTCCAGTGGGTGGCGGCGGGCCGGGCCACCCAGGGCCCCGGCGTGGCCTATCTGGCCCACCTGGTGGGCTTCGGCCTGGGCCTGCTGTACGCGTGGGCCCGATTCGGCCGTACCACTAGAGTGAAGTCCACCCCAGTTCCGGCCCCCGAGGGAGAGAACCAGCCGTGATCACCGCGATCGTCCTGATCAAGACCAGCGTGGACCGGATTCCCGAGATCGCGGAGTCGATCGCCGCGCTGGACTCCGTGAGCGAGGTCTTCTCCGTCACCGGCACGTACGACCTGATCGCGATGGTGCGGGTGCGGCAGCACGAGGATCTGGCGGAGGTCATCCCGGGCCGGATCAGCAAGATCCCAGGGGTGGAGGGCACGGACACACACGTCGCCTTCCGTACGTATTCGCAGCACGACCTCGAGGCGGCGTTCGCGATCGGTCTCGACTCGTGAACACCGCCTCGTAGGAGCTTTCCGGTCAGACCGCCGGGACGCAGCGGCCGTCCTCCGTGCGGTACTGCCACTTCGCGCCGTCCGTGACCAGCTCCTTCACCGCGTTCACGAAGCGCTCCACGTGCTCGTCGGGGGTGCCCGCGCCGAAGCTGACCCGGATCGCGTTGAGGGACTTCTCGCCCGGTGCGGCCTCGGGGGCGCCGCACTCGCCCTGGGACTGGGGGTCGCTGCCCAGGAGCGTGCGGACCAGCGGGTGGGCGCAGAAGAGGCCGTCGCGGACGCCGATGCCGTACTCGGCGGAGAGGGCGGCGGCGAAGTGGGAGCTGTTCCAGCCCTCCACCACGAAGGAGAGCACGCCCACGCGCGGGGCGTCGTCGCCGAAGAGGGACAGGACCTTGACCTCGGGGACCTCGGCGAGGCCCGCGCGGACGGTGTCGATCAGGTGCTGTTCGCGGGCGACGAGCGTGTCGAAGCCGGCCTCGGTGAGGGCCTTGCAGGCGGAGGCGATGGAGTAGGCGCCGATGACGTTCGGCGAGCCGGCCTCGTGGCGGGCGGCGCTCTCGTGCCACTCCACGTCCACTCCGCCGTCCTCGCGCCGGGTGACCTTGCGGCTGGCGCCGCCGCCCGCCAGGTACGGCTCGGCCGCACGCAGCCAGTCCGCGCGGCCGGCCAGGACACCGGAGCCGAACGGGGCGTACAGCTTGTGGCCGGAGAAGGCGACCCAGTCGACGTCGAGGTCCTGTACCGACACCGGGTGGTGCGGGGCGAGCTGGGCGGCGTCCAGGACGATGCGGGCGCCGTGCGCGTGCGCGGCCGCGGCCAGCTCCCGTACGGGCCACAGCTCGCCGGTGACGTTCGAGGCGCCGGTGACGCAGACCAGGGCCGGGCCGTAGGGGTCGCGGTCGGCGAGGGCGCGCTCCAGGGTCTCGACGGCCTGACCCGGGGTGCGCGGGGCGTCGAGATAGGTGACCTGGGCGTCCTTCCAGGGCAGCAGCGAGGCGTGATGCTCGGTCTCGAAGACGAAGACCTGGCAGTCGGCGGGGAGCGCGGCCGCGAGGAGGTTGAGCGAGTCGGTGGTGGACCGGGTGAAGACGACCTGGTCGTCGGTACGGCAGTCGAGGAACTCCGCGACGGTCCCGCGGGCGTTCTCGAAGAGGTCCGTGGAGAGCTGGGAGAGGTAGCCGGCGCCGCGGTGGACGCTGCCGTAGTACGGGGCGTACGCCGCCACGTCGTCCCAGACGCGCTGGAGGGCGGGGGCGCTGGCCGCGTAGTCGAGCGCGGCATAGGTGACTTCGCCGCCCGTGACGAGCGGGACGGTGACATCCCGGCCCAGAACGGGCAGCGGGGAACAAAGCGACTGGTCGGCGGCAGCGGTGGAGACGGACATGGTGAACTCCTGTGAGAAGCAAGAGGAATCACCGCGCGAGCGGATACGGCTCAAGCACGGAGAAAGGTGAAAGGGGTATGCGGAGGCGGGGCTCTACGCCCTATCGCATTCGCTTGCTCACAGAAGGCTCCCTCGACGACCAGGACCCCTGGGCTGTGCTTGCTCGAAGAAGCGTGAGGGGTCCGCGCTTGCCGTAGACCTCGCTGCCTACGGCCTGGTCTTCACCCGGGGCACCCCGCCACGGACGGAGGGTTGCCGGACAGTCGGCCGGGGCCTCATGACTGTCACTCATGACCTGAACAGGAAAATACGTGAAGTGATCGCGGTCCCGCAACTCATGTCCGGATTACGGGACCGCACTCACATCCGCTACGCGTTGCTGACGGCCACCCAGCGCTCCAGCGTCCGCTTGGCCGCGCCCGAGTCGATCGACTCCGCCGCCTTGTCCATGCCGGCGCGGATCTGCTCGGCCAGCGTCCCCGAGCCCGGCTCCAGCGCGACCAGCGCCGCCGCCGAGTTCAGCAGGACGGCGTCCCGCACCGGGCCGGTCTCGCCGCCCAGCAGCCGACGCGCCACGTCCGCGTTGAACGACGCGTCGGCGCCCCGCAGCGCCTCCACCGGCACCAGCTCGATACCGACGTCCCGCGGGTCGAAGGCCTCCTCGCTCACCTTGCCATCCCGGACGACCCACACCCGGGAGGTGGACGTCGTGGTGAGCTCGTCGAGGCCGTCGTCGCCGCGGAACACCAGCGAGGAGTTGCCGCGCTCGGCGAAGACACCCGCGATGATGGGCGCCATGCGCAGATCGGCGACGCCGATCGCCTGGGACTTCACCTTCGCCGGGTTGGTCAGCGGACCCAGGAAGTTGAACACCGTCCGGATGCCCAGCTGACCGCGCGCCGCCGCCACATGGCGCAGCGCCGGATGGAACTTCACCGCGAAGCAGAAGGTGATCCCGGCCTCCTCGGCGACCTCCGCCACCCGCTTCGGCGTCAGCTCGAGATTGACCCCGAGCTTCTCCAGGACGTCCGAGGCACCCGACGCCGACGACGCGGCCCGGTTGCCGTGCTTGACGACCTTGGCACCGGTGCCGGCGATGACGATCGAGGACATCGTGGAGATGTTCACCGTCTTCGCGCCGTCGCCGCCCGTACCGACGATGTCGACGGTGGCGCCCGGCACCTGGATCACGTTCGCGTGCTCGTACATGGCCCGGACGAGGCCCGTGATCTCCTCGACGGTCTCGCCCTTGGCCCGCAGCGCCACCGCGAACCCGGCGATCTGCGCGTCGGTCGCCTCGCCGCGCATGATCCGGTCCATCGCCCAGGCGGTGTTCTCCGCGCTCTGGTCGCGGCCCTCCAGCAGGCCGTTCAGTACCCCGGGCCAGGAACGGCCCGCCGCGGTGTCGCCTCCAGCGGGGGTCACAGCGCTCATCAGCCGCTCCTGGTTCGTAGACACGTACAAGCTGGTTACAGCCTATCCAGCCGCCGGGCACGGCGAAGGGCCCCGTCCGAAGACCGGACGGGGCCCTTCAGTGCGCGTGGCGAGCGCAGCGATCAGTGGTGGCCGTGGCCGCTCGTGATCTCCTTGTACTCGTCGACGGTCGGCTTCGGGATCTGGCTGTCCTCGTTGAAGTACGCCTTGCTGACCTTGGCGCGCAACTTCTCGGAACCCTTCACCTTGCGCTCGACGCCGTTCTCGTCGACCGTCGGGCCGATCTCGAGCGGCTGGTACTGCTCGTGCGCCGTGATGGTGTGCAGCTGCTCCTGGCTGAGCGGCTCGTGGATCTCGACGAACTCACCGTGCGGCAGGCGCTTGATGGTGCCGGTCTCGCGACCGTGCAGCACCTTGTCCCGGTCCCGGCGCTGGAGGCCGAGGCAGATCCGCTTGGTGGCGATGAACGCGATGACCGGTCCGACGAAGAAGAAGATCCGGACGAACCAGGTGATGGCGTTGATCGACAGGTGGAGGTGCGTGGCCCACAGGTCGTTGCCACCACCCACGAGCGTGATCATGTACATCGTGACCCAGGCGACGCCCAGCGCCGTGCGCGTGGGGGCGTTGCGCGGGCGGTCCAGGATGTGGTGCTCACGCTTGTCGCCGGTGATCCAGGACTCGATGAACGGGTAGGCCGCCATCGCGCCGAGCACGACACCGAAGAGGACCAGCGGGATGAACACGCCCAGGACGAGCGTGTGCCCCCAGAGGTTGATCTCCCAGCCGGGCATGAAGCGGATCAGACCCTCGGCGAAGCCCATGTACCAGTCGGGCTGGGCGCCGGTGGACACCTGGTCCGGGCGGTAGGGGCCGATGGCCCAGATCGGGTTGATCTGCGCGATCGCCGCGATGGCCGCGATGACACCGAAGACCAGGAAGAAGAAACCTCCGGCCTTGGCCATGTAGACCGGCAGCAGCGGCATACCGACGACGTTCTTGTTGCTCTTTCCGGGGCCCGCGAACTGCGTGTGCTTGTGGTAGAAGACCAGGATCAGGTGGCCGACGACCAGGCCGAGCATGATGCCCGGCAGCAGCAGGATGTGGATCGAGTAGAACCGTGCGACGAAGTCGTGGCCCGGGAACTCACCGCCGAAGAGGAAGTACGAGATGTACGTGCCGACGATCGGCATGGACAGGATCGCACCCTCGGTGAAGCGGACACCGGTGCCGGAGAGCAGGTCGTCCGGGAGCGAGTAACCGGTGAAGCCGGTGAACATGCCCAGGACGAACAGCAGGAAGCCGAACAGCCAGTTGATCTCACGCGGCTTGCGGAACGCGCCCGTGAAGAACACGCGCATCATGTGCACGAACATGCCGGCGAGGAAGATCAGCGCCGCCCAGTGGTGGATCTGCCGGATGAGCAGACCACCGCGCACCTCGAAGGAGATGTGCAGGGTCGAGCTGAACGCCTCGGACATCAGCTGTCCCTGCAGCGGGACGTAGCTGCCGTGGTACACCACCTCGTTCATCGACGGGTGGAAGAACAGCGTCAGATACACACCCGTGAGGATGATGATGATGAAGCTGTAGAGGCAGACCTCACCCAACATGAACGACCAGTGGTCGGGGAAGATCTTGCGCATGTTGGACTTGGCCAGGGAGTAGATCCCGAGCCGGCCGTCGGCCCAGTCGGCGACACGCTCGCCGGCCGGTGCCTTCCCGCGAGAGCGGGACTCGGTGCTGGTCGTAGTGCTCATCCGCGCTCCCAGAATGCAGGACCGACGGGCTCTTCGAAGTCGCCGAGCGCCTCGAGGTAGCCCTCGTCGTTCACGCCGATGCGGAGCTGCGGCAGGGCGTGACCGGCGGGGCCGAAGATCACTCGGGCACCGTCGGACAGGTCGAAGGTGGACTGGTGGCAGGGGCAGAGCACGTGGTGCGTCTGCTGCTCGTACAGGGAGATCGGGCAACCGACGTGGGTGCAGATCTTCGAGAACGCCACGATGCCCTCGTGCGACCACTCGAGCTCGCGCTTGTCCTTGATGTTGTCCGGCTGGAGCCGGACGATCATCAGGGCCGCCTTGGCGATCTCGTTCTGGAACTCCTCGTCGTGCTCCTCCAGGCCCTCGGGCTTGGCGAAGGTGAGCGAGCCGACGGCGACGTCCGAAGCACGCAGCGGCTCGTTCGTGTTCATGTTGACGAGCAGCTTGCCCTTGGACCACAGGGTGTGGCGGAGCGAGGTCCCGGGCAGCGGGCCGAGGTCGCGCAGCAGCATGACGCCGGAGAGCGGGAACAGGGCCAGCGCACCGAACATCGTGTTGCGGATCAGCTTGCGGCGGCCGAGCGCGGACTCCTTGGCACCTGCCTTGAAGTCCGCGTGGACCTTCGCGCGGACCTCGGGGGACGCCTCGATCGGGTGACGCTCGTCGGCGACCTCCACGTCGGACATCAGGGTGCGGGCCCAGTGGACCGCCCCCGCGCCGATGGTGAACAGCGCCGTGCCCAGCGTCAGACCCAGCGCGAAGTTCAGCGCGCTGACGTGACCGATCGGGAACACGAAGATCGACTTGTCGGACGGGATCGCCACGTACGAGACGATGAAGCCGACGGTGGCCAGCATCGACAGCGTGAACAGGAAGGCGACCGTACGCTCGGACCGCTTGGCGGCCCGCTCGTCGATGTCCTGGATCCGGTGCTCGTGGGGCGGCAGCCCCGGGTCGGCGAACGGGTTCTGCTCGTCCGCGACGTCTACGACACCGTGCGCGTGGCCCTGCTCAGCGGGCAGGTTCTCTTCTGGAATGTCTTGGCTACTCATGACTTCTTGGCCTTTGCGGTCCGAGCGGCGACCCAGACGGCGACCGCGACCAGCGCGCCGAGACCGAAGATCCACGCGAACAGACCCTCACTGACCGGCCCGAGGCCGCCCAGCTCGAGACCACCGGGGTTCTCCGTCTCATCGCTGTTGACCGCGTTCAGGTACGCGATGATGTCCTGCTTGTTCTGCCCGGACATCGTGGTGTCGGGGAAGGAAGGCATGTTCTGCGGGCCGGTCTGCATGGCCTCGTAGATGTGCCTCGGGTCCACACCCTCCAGGTCCGGCGCGAACTTGCCCTTGGTCAAGGCACCGCCCTTGCCGGTGAAGTTGTGGCACTGCGCGCAGTTGGTGCGGAAGAGCTCGCCGCCCTTGGCGATGTCCCCGCCCTCGGGGTCGTACTGCTCCGAGGTGGGGACGTTCGGGCCGGCGCCCAGCGACGCGATGTACGCCGCGAGCTGGTCGATCTCGGCCTGGCTGTAGATGTTCTTCTTCTTCACCACCTGCGGGCCCTCGGAGGTCGCCGCGGGCATACGCCCGGTGCCGACCTGGAAGTCGACAGCGGCGGCGCCCACGCCGACCAGGCTCGGACCGTCGGAGGTGCCCTGACCGCCGGTGCCGTGGCAGCTGGCGCAGCCTACGGCGTAGAGCTTCTTGCCCTCGTCGATGGCGAGGGACTGGGAGGTGTCATCGGCCTGCGCCTTGCTCGCGGGCGCGAACGCGGCGTACAGCCCCCCAGTGGCCGCCAGCGCGAGGAGTAGGACGACGACCGCCGCCAGCGGATGGCGTCGTCGTGCGGAGAGCTTTTTCACGGATTACCCCGGTGTCAGGATCTTCTGCGTCGATGCTTCTGGAATGTGCGCGGGTTCGTGCCCGGCTACTTGATCATGTAGATCGTGGCGAAGAGGCCGATCCAGACGACATCGACGAAGTGCCAGTAGTAGGACACGACGATGGCCGCGGTCGCCTGTTCATGGGTGAACCTCTTGGCCGCGTACGTCCTGCCGAGGACGAACAGGAAGGCGATCAGGCCGCCCGTCACGTGCATGCCGTGGAAGCCGGTGGTCAGGTAGAACACCGAACCGTACGGGTCGGAGGAGAGCGAGAGCCCGTCCTTCTTCACCAGCTCGGTGTACTCGTAGATCTGACCGCCGATGAAGATCGCACCCATGATGAAGGTGATGATGAACCAGCCCCGGAGCTTCTTCACGTCACCGCGCTCGGCGGCGAAGACGCCAAGCTGGCAGGTGAGGGAGGAGAGCACCAGGATCGTGGTGTTCGTCGCCGAGAACGGGAAGTTCAGGGCGGACGCCATTTCCTTCCAGTGGTCGGGTCCCGTCACCGATCGCAGGGTGAAGTACATCGCGAAGAGGGCCGCGAAGAACATCAGCTCGGAACTCAACCAGATGATGGTTCCGACGCTGGTGAGGTTCGGTCGGTTGACCGACGGGTGCGCGTGCCCGGTTTCTACTGTCGTTGCTGTCGCCACGACCGACATTATGTCGGTCCCTTATCCCGCCCTCACTCCGGGGGGTGCCGTTCGGAGTGTTCCCAGCGTGTGTACTGCCCGTATGGCCCATCGAAGCGGTGTTCCAACAGGTGTTGACAGGCTGTTCAAGGGAGTAGCATCCGCCGCATCGGTTCTGTCCGTACGACGCTGACGTCTCGGAGGAAGCATGCAGCCGACCGCCACGGTGCTGGTCTACAGCGACGATTCCAACACCCGCGAACAGGTGCGGCTCGCGGCCGGTCGCAAGCCCGCTCCGGACGTGCCTGTGGTCGAGTTCGTGGAATGCGCCACCCCTGCCGCGGTGCTGCGGGAGCTGGACCAGGGCGGGATCGACGTCTGCGTACTCGATGGCGAGGCCGTGCCGATGGGCGGCATGGGCCTGTGCCGGCAGATCAAGGACGAGGTGTTCAACTGCCCGCCGGTGCTTCTGCTCATCGGGCGGCCGCAGGACGCGTGGCTGGCCACGTGGAGCCGTGCTGACGCGGCTGTGACGCTTCCGGTGGATCCGGTGGAGTTCGCGGGGGCGTTGGCCGCGCTGTTGCGGCAGAAGAGGCTGCTGAGCGCCTAGGAGTTCGGGGCGCCGGGATTCACGGCGACCGCCGGCCTGCGGCTGGTCGCGCCCACGCGGCGGAGCCGCATGTCGATGCGGCTCCGCGCCCCTTGGGTCTGCTGCTCCTGTGCAGGTGTCATACGTCCTGCGGCCTCAGCCTGGCCCGGTCCGCCGCCGTCGGGCCCTCCGGCGTGCCGCCCACCAGCGCGCTGCCCGTACGCCACTTGGCCCAGGCGAGGTTCCAGTCGCCGAAGCCGTTGCCGAAGGTCTCCATCTCGTGGCCGTTGGAGTTGA
The DNA here is from genome assembly GCF_042896175.1 of Streptomyces sp. NPDC001315. Taxonomy (NCBI): domain Bacteria; kingdom Bacillati; phylum Actinomycetota; class Actinomycetes; order Kitasatosporales; family Streptomycetaceae; genus Streptomyces; species Streptomyces sp. NPDC001315. The sequence continues at coordinate 1,271,053 of NZ_JBIAWZ010000001.1, forward strand.
CGACCTGGACGACGTCACCCTCGTGGACGGTGTCGAAGAACCACTCGGCGTTGCTGGTGCTCATGCCGGTGCAGCCGTGGCTGACGTTCGCGTAGCCCTGGGAGCCCACGGACCAGGGGGCGGCGTGGACGTACTCGCCGCTCCAGGTGACGCGGGTGGCGTAGTAGACGGGCAGGTCGTACGAGTCCGAGGTGCCCTCGGCGATGCCGACGGTGGTACCGCGCATCCGTACGAAGTACTCCTTGCCCAGTACGACCTTGACGCCGTTGCGGGTCTCGAAGCCTGGCTTGCCGGTGGTGACGGGGATCTGGTTGATCTCCGCGCCGTTCTTGTAGACCTTCATCGAGTGCGCCGCGGCGTCCGTGACGGCGATGATGCTGTCGCCCGTGGTGAGCTTGACGGGCGCGGCCTTGCCGCCCCACAGACGGTCGCCGACCTTGATGCCCTCCAGGTTGCTGTGCACCTGGATGGTGGCGTGGGAGGGCCAGTACTCCTTGGGGCGGAAGTGGAGTTCCTTGTCGTTCACCCAGTGCCAGGCGCCCTCCACGGCGGGCGTGGAGTCCACCTTGAGGGCCCGTTCGACGACGGCCCGCTGGGCCTTGTCCTTGACGGGCACGCTGAGTTGGGCCGTGACGGGCTGGCCGACGCCGTACTGGCCCGCCTTGGGGCTGAAGGTGACGTCCACGCTCTTCTTCGTGGTGGGCTTGCCGGTGTCGAACGTGAGGGTCTTGCGGCCGGGCGCCCCGTCGTCGTCCTCGGTGCTCACCCGCACCGTGTAGCGGGCGTTGGCGGCGAGTGGCTCGGTGCTGTGCCAGCGGCTGCCGTCGGCGGAGAGTTCGCCGGCCACGTAGCGGCCTGACGCGTCGACCGCCGTCACGTCCGTGAGACGCCCGTCGGAGCCCTCGGCGGTGATCTCCAGGGGCTTGTCCGGGTCCGCCTTCTTCCCGTCGGTGGACGGGCCGTTGAAGGCGATCTCCTCGGCCGCGTCGTAGGGCCGGGCGGAGAGCGGGTTTCCGTCCGAGCCGCAGGCGGTGACGCCCGCGCAGAGGGCGATCACCAGCAGCGTGCAGCTGACGACGGTGCGGGGGCGGGGTGAGTGACTCATGGCTTCACGCTAGGAAGCTTCGTCGGCACCGGCGCGTTGGGTAACCCGGAAGAGGGACCCGATATCCGGCAAACACAGGAGCCCGGACACTCCTGGCGGAGTATCCGGGCTCCCGGTCGTGCTGTGCGTGTTACTGGGTGCGGTTCTCACCGCGGTAGTACTCGAAGACCCAGCCCCACAGGCCGATCAGGATCAGCGGGAGGGAGAAGTACAGCAGCCACCAGCCGATCGCGACACCCAGGAAGGCCAGGGCACCGCCGACGGCGAGCGACAGCGGCTGCCAGCTGTGCGGGCTGAAGAAGCCCAGCTCGCCGGCGTCGTCCGCGACGTCCGCCTCCTTGTTGTCCTGCGCACCCGCGTCGACCCGCCGGGCGGTGAAGCCCAGGTAGAAGCCGATCATGATGCACAGGCCGAAGGCCAGGAAGAGGGCCGTCGTACCGGCCGGCTCCTTCGACCACACGCCATAGACGACCGCCATGGCGAGGACGAAGACGCTCAGCCACATGAACATCTTGCCCTGGATCTTCACTTGCCGGCCTCCTTGTTGCCCGAGATGGCGCCGGCACCGTGGCCACCGTGCTCCAGCTGCTCGAGAGCGGCGATCTCAGGGTGGTGCAGGTCGAACGCCGGGGATTCGCTGCGGATCCGCGGCAGGGTGAGGAAGTTGTGCCGCGGCGGCGGGCAGGACGTCGCCCATTCGAGCGAGCGGCCGTAGCCCCACGGGTCGTCGACGCCGACCGGCTTGCCGTACTTGGCCGTCTTCCACACGTTGTAGAAGAACGGCAGGATCGACAGGCCGAGCACGAACGAGCTGATCGTCGAGATCGTGTTCAGGGCGGTGAAACCGTCGGCCGCGAGGTAGTCCGCGTAACGACGCGGCATGCCCTCGGCACCCAGCCAGTGCTGGACCAGGAAGGTGCCGTGGAAGCCGACGAACAGCGTCCAGAAGGTGATCTTGCCGAGGCGCTCGTCGAGCATCTTGCCGGTGAACTTGGGCCACCAGAAGTGGAAGCCGGCGAACATCGCGAAGACGACGGTGCCGAAGACGACGTAGTGGAAGTGCGCCACCACGAAGTACGAGTCCGAGACGTGGAAGTCCATCGGCGGGGAGGCCAGGATGACGCCGGTCAGTCCGCCGAAGGTGAAGGTGATCAGGAAGCCGACCGCCCACAGCATCGGGGTCTCGAAACTCAGGGACCCCTTCCACATCGTGCCGATCCAGTTGAAGAACTTCACGCCTGTCGGCACGGCGATGAGGAACGTCATGAAGGAGAAGAACGGCAGCAGCACTCCGCCGGTGACGTACATGTGGTGCGCCCACACCGTCACGGACAGACCGGCGATCGCGATGGTCGCGGCGATCAGGCCCATGTAGCCGAACATCGGCTTGCGGGAGAAGACCGGGATGATCTCACTGATGATGCCGAAGAACGGCAGCGCGATGATGTACACCTCTGGATGGCCGAAGAACCAGAAGAGGTGTTGCCACAGCAAGGCTCCGCCGTTCGCCGCGTCGAAGACGTGGGCGCCGAATTTACGGTCTGCCTCCAGCGCGAACAGGGCCGCGGCCAGCACGGGGAAGGCGAGCAGGACCAGAACGGCGGTCAGCAGCACGTTCCACACGAAGATCGGCATGCGGAACATGGTCATGCCCGGGGCACGCATGCAGATGATCGTGGTGATGAAGTTGACCGCGCCGAGGATGGTGCCGAAGCCGGAGAAGGCCAGACCCATGATCCACATGTCGGCGCCGATACCCGGGCTGCGGACCGCGTCCGACAGCGGGGAGTAGGCGAACCAGCCGAAGTCGGCCGCACCCTGCGGGGTGAGGAAGCCGCCGACGGCGATGAGCGAGCCGAAGGCGTACAGCCAGTAGGCGAACATGTTCAGCCGCGGGAAGGCGACGTCCGGAGCGCCGATCTGGAGCGGCATGATCCAGTTCGTGAAGCCGGCGAACAGCGGCGTCGCGAACATCAGCAGCATGATCGTGCCGTGCATCGTGAACGCCTGGTTGAACTGCTCGTTCGACATGATCTGCAGACCCGGCCGGGCGAGCTCGGCGCGCATGAGCAGCGCCATCACGCCACCGATGCAGAAGAACGCGAACGACGTGACCAGATACAGCGTGCCGATCGTCTTGTGGTCAGTGGTGGTGAGCCACTTGATCACAACATTTCCGGGCTGCTTGCGCCGTACGGGCAGCTCGTCCTCGTAATACGAGGCTTCAGCCGCCGCGGCGCCATGAGGTTCGTTGACGATGCTCACAGGTTGTTCGTCTCCCGGTTCTTCTCGTGGCTCGTCTGCGCGATGCCGGCGGGAACGTAACCGGTCTGCCCCTTCTTGGCGAGGTCCTTGAGGTGCTGCTGGTAACGCTCAGGGGAGACGACCTTCACGTTGAACAGCATCCGGGAGTGGTCGACGCCGCACAGCTCTGCGCACTTGCCCAGGAAGGTGCCCTCCTTGTTGGGGGTCACCTGGAAGGAGTTCGTGTGGCCGGGGATGACGTCCATCTTCATCAGGAACGGCACCACCCAGAAGGAGTGGATGACGTCACGCGAGGTGAGGACGAAGCGGACGGTCTCGCCCTTGGGGAGCCACAGCGTCGGACCGGGGTTGTTGGTCTGCGGGTTACGCGTACCGGGCGTACCGACGTCGTAGACACCGCCGGCGTTCGCCGGGAAGGCGTCCTTGAACCGGTCCGGAATGGCGGCCAGGTTCTTGTCGGTCTTCGCGTCACCGGTGGAACCGTCGACGTTCTCGATGTAGTTGAAGCCCCAGCTCCACTGGAAGCCGACGACGTTGACCGTGACGTCGGGCTTCTTGTCGAGGCTGAGGAGCTTCGACTCGTCGCGGGCGGTGAAGTAGAACAGCACCGAGACGATGATGATCGGGACCACCGTGTACAGAGCCTCGATCGGCATGTTGTACCGGGTCTGCGGAGGAACCTCGACCTTGGTGCGGCTACGCCGGTGGAAGATGGTCGCCCACAGGATCAGGCCCCAGACCAGCACGCCGGTGGCGAGCGCGGCCGCCCACGAGCCCTGCCAGAGGGAGAGGATCCGCGGAGCCTCTTCTGTGACCGGGGTGGGCATGCCAAGGCGGGGGAAGTCCTTGTATGTGCAACCGGTGGCGGTCGACAGGACCAAGCCCGCGGTCATTGCCTGCAGCAGCTTCCGCCGCATCGGGCGCCGCGGCGAGCGGTCGGAGCCGTTGGGACTCACGTAGCGCCTTCCCGAGAGTCTCGCCCGCGCTGTTCGGCTGCGGCCTTCTCGCTGGTCGGTCGCCGCCCTGCGTCGGGCAGGGGTTTGGATGTTTATGCGGACCAAACCCTACTGGACGCGTTTTGGGGTCGCGCGGGGAGGGTGGCCAACGCGCCGCCCGGTCAGCCGAAGGGGGTGAGTTGCCCGGCTCCGGGCTACTTCTGACGGAGGGTTCGGCGCGCCGGCGGCTCGGGGAATCCCGTACGGCGGCCGTGGGCCGGCGGGGGCTGGGCGCACCCACGCGACGAAGCCGCACGATGTCACCGCCCCGCGCCCCTGCTGGGGGGCTTAGCGTTGCTGTGTGTCCTACTTCGATGCCGCATCCGCCGCTCCCCTCCATCCCGTTGCCCGCCAAGCCCTGCAAGCCTCGCTCGACGAGGGGTGGGCCGATCCGGCACGCCTGTACCGCGAGGGGCGTCGGGCCCGGTTGCTGCTGGACGCCGCGCGCGAGGCGGCGGCCGAGGCGGTGGGGTGCCGGGCGGACGAGCTGGTGTTCACGGCCTCCGGGACGCGGGCGGTGCACTCGGGGATCGCCGGTGCGCTGGCGGGCCGACGGCGCGCCGGAGACCACCTGATCGTGTCAGCGGTCGAACACTCTTCGGTGCTCCATTCGGCCGAGGCGCACGAGGCTGCGGGCGGGTCGGTGACCCGGGTGCCGGTGCTGCGTACGGGCGCGGTGACCGCGGAGTCGTACGCCGAGGCACTGCGCCCGGACACCGCGCTGGCCTGCCTGCAGTCGGCCAACCACGAGGTGGGGACCGAGCAGCCGGTGGCCGCCGTCGCCGAGCTGTGCCGGGAGGCGGGTGTCCCCCTTCTGGTGGATGCCGCGCAGTCGCTCGGCTGGGGCCGGGTGACGGGCGACTGGTCGGTGTTGACGGCGAGTGCCCATAAATGGGGTGGCCCGTCCGGGGTCGGACTGCTCGCGGTCCGCAAGGGCGTGCGGTTCGCGTCCCAAGGGCCGGTGGACGAGCGCGAGTCGGGGCGGGCGGCCGGCTTCGAGAACATCCCGGCGATCGTGGCGGCGGCGGCCTCGCTGCGGGCGGTGCGGGCCGAGGCGGAGCAGGAGGCGGTACGGCTGCGGGAGCTGACGGAACGGATCCGGACGCGGGTGCCGTCGGTCGTACCGGATGTGGAGGTGGTCGGCGACGCGGTGCGGCGCCTGCCGGGGGTCGTCACCTTCTCGTGTCTCTATGTCGACGGGGAGAGCCTGCTGCACGAGTTGGACCGGGAGGGCTTCTCCGTCTCGTCCGGATCGTCCTGTACGAGCAGCACGCTGACGCCGAGCCATGTGCTCAAGGCGATGGGGGTGCTGAGCGAGGGGAACGTCCGGGTGTCGCTGCCGTTCGGAACGCCGGCGGAGGAGGTGGAGCGGTTCCTGTCGGTGCTGCCGGGAGCGGTGGCCGCGGTGCGCGAGAAGCTCGGCGCGCCGACGCCCACGGCGGTCGTGCAGGAGGACGCGCTGGTGGTCGACTCGTTGGGCAAGCTCTGCCCGATTCCGGTGATCGAGCTGGCGAAGGTCATCGGCGACGTGCCGGTGGGCGGCACGGTCCGGGTCCTCTCCGACGACGAGGCGGCCCGGCTGGACATCCCGGCGTGGTGCGAGATGCGGGGGCAGGAGTACGTGGGTGAGGAGCCGGCGGACCGTGGTGCGGCTTACGTGGTCCGCCGGCTGTCGTGACCGCGACCAGGCCCGGCTGGGCCTGGCTGGGCCTTGACTAGGCCAGGTGCTCCTGGACCTCGTCGGCGGCGTCGTCGCCGTACGCCTTGGTGAAGCGCTCCATGAAGTGGCCGCGGCGCAGCTGGTACTCCTGGGTGCCCACCGTCTCGATGACGAGGGTGGCGAGCATGCAGCCGACCTGGGCGGCACGCTCCAGGGAGACGCCCCAGGCCAGGCCGGAGAGGAAGCCGGCGCGGAAGGCGTCGCCGACGCCCGTGGGGTCGGCCTTGCGCTCCTCGTCGGGGCAGCCGACCTCGATCGGGTCCTCGCCGACCCGCTCGACGCGCACGCCGCGCGCGCCGAGGGTGGTGACGCGGTGGCCGACCTTGGCGAGGATCTCCTCGCCGCTCCAGCCGGTCTTGGACTCGATGAGGCCCTTCTCGTACTCGTTCGAGAAGAGGTACGTGGCGCCCTCCAGCAGTATCCGGATCTCGTCGCCGCTCATCCGGGCGATCTGCTGGGAGAAGTCGGCGGCGAACGGGATGGACCGGGAGCGGCACTCCTCGGTGTGGCGAAGCATCGCCTCGGGGTCGTCGGCGCCGATCAGGACCAGGTCGAGGCCGCCCACGCGGTCGGCGACGGTCTTCAGCTCGATGAGACGGGCCTCGCTCATCGCGCCGGTGTAGAAGGAGCCGATCTGGTTGTGGTCGGCGTCGGTGGTGCACACGAAGCGCGCGGTGTGCAGGGTCTCGGAGATGCGCACCGAGTCGGTGTCGACGCCGTGCCGGTCGAGCCAGGCGCGGTAGTCCTCGAAGTCGGAGCCCGCGGCGCCGACCAGGATCGGGTCCGTACCGAGCTGTCCCATACCGAAGGCGATGTTCGCGCCGACGCCGCCACGGCGTACGTCGAGGTTGTCGACCAGGAAGGAGAGCGAGACCGTGTGCAGCTGGTCCGCGACGAGCTGGTCGGCGAAGCGGCCGGGGAAGGTCATGAGGTGGTCGGTGGCGATGGAGCCGGTGACTGCGATGCGCACGGCGTGGACTCTCCTGGAGGGAGGGGCATTGACAGTTCACGCTACCCGGTAGCGGGGTACCGTAGAAGCAGCAGAAACTACCCGATAGTAGATCTTTCTCCGCGGGCTCCCCCATGCATACGGTGCCGTCATGACGAACCTGAAGCCCTGTGCCCCCGCCCCGGCCGACCTCGAGGGCGACCTCGCGTCGCTGCGCGGTGACTGCGCCCGGATGGCTCCGCACTGGGCGGTCCCCGACCGGATCGCTTCCCTGCCGGTGTCCCCGTCACTCATCCACGGCGTGACCGTGCCGTCGAAGTCGGCGCGGCTGCTGGACGCGATGTCGGACTACGGGGACTGAGCAGCGCCCGGATTACCCGTCGGCGCGTTTCAGGGAACCGTGCGCTCCCCCGCCGCGTCCCATCGCTGTCCCCCGTAAAGGGGATGCGGGATACGACCGTCCAGCAGGCCGTTTTGACAGGGCCGGGTCAGGGTTGGTCACAGGGACAGCAGCTGAAGGAGCGATGCGGTGAACACCGAGCGACCCGACAACGACGACGCCGCACGCGAGCCGGGCGCCGCTGAGACCGCCGGTGAGGAGACAGTCCGGGCCGAGGGGAGCCGGGCTCAGGAGGGCAGCGGCGAGGGGGTCGGCGGCAAGCGGGGCCGCGAGGAAGCCCGTGCCGACGAGGACCGTGAAGAGGTCCGCGGCGCGGAGGACCCCGAAGAGGCCGGCGGCGCGGAGGGCCACCCCGAGGTCCCCGAAGGGGCGGACGGCGCGGAGGACCACGCCGGGACCCGCGCCGACGAGGGCCGCCAAGAGGCCCGCGCCGAGGGGGGCCACCCCGACCCGGACGAGGCTCGCGCCGGGCAGAGCCCGGAAGAGGTCCATCCCGGCGAGGACCCCGAAGAGGCTCGCGCCGAGCGTCCGGCACCCCGGCGGCGGTCCCCCCTGGTCGTCGCCTCGGTCACCGCTGCCGTGCTGCTCGTCGGGGGCGGCGGTGCCTACCTCGCCGCGAGCACGTCCGGCGACTCCGGCGGCCGTACGGACTCGAGGGCGCCCGCCGGCGACGGCACTCTCGCGCCGCTGGCCCTCGACGGCTACTCCGAGGGCGGCACGGGAAGCGGCGGCAGCGGCGACCCGAACGGCATCGCGCCGGGCGAGCCGAATCCGTACGGCGTGACGTACCAGGCCGCGGGCACGCTGCCCGACGGTCCCGGCTCGGCGCCGGTGTACTGGGCGAAGGGCCAGGTCACCCAGGACGAGGTGGCCCGCCTGGCCGAGGCGCTCGGCGTCGACGGGACGCCGGTGGCGCAGGGAGAGGTCTGGAAGGTCGGGACGGGGAAGGACGGCGCGGGCCCGAGCCTCCAGGTGGGCAAGGAGGCGCCGGGGACCTGGACCTTCAGCCGATACGCGCCCGGCACGGACGACTGCAGGAGCATCACCGTCTGCACGCAGGACCCGGCGGCGCCGGCCGCCGACCCGGTGAGCGAGGCGGCGGCGAAGAAGGCGGCCGCGCCGATCCTGAAGGCGCTGGACCAGGACGACGCGAAGATCGACGCGAGCCAGGTCATGGGAGCCCAGCGGGTGGTGAACGCCGATCCGATGGTCGGCGGGCTGCCCACGTACGGCCTGACGACCGGACTGACCGTCAGCGCGCAGGGCGAGGTGGTAGGCGGCAACGGCCAGGTGAAGACGCCGGTGAAGGGGGACACGTACCCCGTGCTGAGCGCGCAGGAGACGCTGGACCTGATGAACGCGGCGCCCGGGACCGAGCACCGCATGGGCATCGGCGGCTGCGCCAGCCCCGTACCGCTGAAGGACCGGCTGGAGCAGCCGTGCGGGTCGTCGACCGTGTCGCCCGGTGCCGAGCGGCAGACGATCACGATCGAGGACGCGGTGCTCGGGCTGGCGGTGCGCGGGGCGAACGGGCGGCAGGCCCTGGTGCCGTCCTGGCTGTTCGAGGCACGCGGGTCGGGCGCGCAGGACGACTTCACGGTGACGTATCCGGCGGTGGACCCGAAGTACCTGACCCCGGCGGCGTCGGCCACCCCGTCCGAGCCGACCGCGGCGCCGACGTCGTACGACGTGAAGGTGGACGGCTACACGGCCGACGGCAAGGAGCTCACGGTCAGCTACACGGGCGGGGTCTGCGCCGACTACAAGGTGGCGGCGGTCGAGAGCTCGGACAAGGTGACGGTGACGGTGACCGCGAAGCCCTGGCCGAACAAGATCTGCATCAAGATCGCCAAGGTCTTCCACCAGACGGTGCAGCTGGACGAGCCGTTGGGCGCCCGGAAGGTCGTGGGGTCGGACGGCAAGGCGATCCCGCTGGAGAAGGCGGGGGCACGGCTGCCGTAGGCGTCGACGCAGCCGCAGTAGCAGTGCGCTTGTCCGGACCGCAGGAGTGCGCGTAGGCGGATACGAGAAAGCGGTGGCCCCCTCCGGAGGGGGCCACCGCTTTCTCGTCGCTCAGGCTGCCGAGTCGCCAGGGCTCAGCTGAAGGAGTCACCGCAGGCGCAGGAGCCCGTCGCGTTCGGGTTGTCGATCGTGAAGCCCTGCTTCTCGATCGTGTCCACGAAGTCGATGGACGCGCCGCCCAGGTACGGGGCGCTCATACGGTCGGTGACGACCTTGACTCCGCCGAAGTCCTTGACCACGTCACCGTCGAGGGAACGCTCGTCGAAGAACAGCTGGTAGCGCAGGCCGGAGCAGCCGCCGGGCTGAACGGCGACGCGCAGGGCGAGGTCCTCGCGGCCTTCCTGGTCGAGCAGGGCCTTGACCTTGGACGCGGCGGCGTCGGTCAGGATGATGCCGTCGGTGACGGTGGTGGTCTCGTCCGATACGGACATCTACATCTCTCCCGGGTTGTACGGAGACTGCTTGCCGACGGTTGCAACCGGCGGGGCCGCGGATTCATTCCGGGCCGGGCGCGTGTCTTTCGGGTTCCTTCGGTTCCTACCTTCGAAGTCCCCTGTTCATGCTCGCACACGTGACGGAAAGCGGAAAACGGCTGATCGGGATTCATGTCACACCGACACTATGGCCATCGTCAAAGTGACGTGAAGCGGTTATGATAGATAGCGTCATTTCGACGAAAAGTAGCGTCGGCCCGATGTCCGAGCCGACGAGCCGCAGAACAGAAAGGGTGCGTGCCGTGACCACCGCCCAGACCCAGGAGCTCGACGTACAGCCGACGCCCCTCGCCCTGCTGCTCCTCGGCCGTGAGGCCGACCCGAAGAGCGAGCGCGGCGTCGAGTGTCCCGGCGACCTCCCCTCACCGTCCGACCCGGACCTGGTCGAGCGCGCCCGCGCGGCCAAGGAAAAGCTCGGCGACAAGGTCTTCGTGCTCGGCCACCACTACCAGCGCGACGAGGTCATCCAGTTCGCGGACGTCACGGGCGACTCCTTCAAGCTGGCCCGGGACGCGGCCGCACGCCCGGAGGCCGAGTACATCGTGTTCTGCGGTGTGCACTTCATGGCGGAGTCCGCGGACATCCTGACCGGCGACGACCAGAAGGTCGTCCTTCCCGACCTCGCCGCCGGCTGCTCCATGGCCGACATGGCGACCGCCGAGCAGGTCGCCGAGTGCTGGGACGTGCTGACCGAGGCCGGCATCGCCGAGCAGGTCGTCCCGGTCTCGTACATGAACTCGTCCGCGGACATCAAGGCGTTCACGGGCAAGCACGGGGGCACGATCTGCACCTCGTCGAACGCCAAGAGGGCGCTGGACTGGGCGTTCGAGCAGGGTGAGAAGGTCCTGTTCCTCCCCGACCAGCACCTCGGCCGGAACACCGCGGTCCGCGACATGGGCATGTCGCTGGAGGACTGCGTCCTCTACAACCCGCACAAGCCGAACGGCGGCCTGACGGCGGAGCAACTGCGCGACGCGAAGATGATCCTGTGGCGCGGCCACTGCTCGGTCCACGGCCGTTTCTCGCTGGACTCGGTGAACGACGTGCGCGAGCGCATCCCGGGCGTGAACGTCCTGGTGCACCCCGAGTGCAAGCACGAGGTCGTGGCCGCGGCGGACCACGTCGGTTCGACCGAGTACATCATCAAGGCGCTGGAGGCCGCCCCGGCCGGCTCCAAGTGGGCCATCGGCACGGAGCTGAACCTGGTCCGCCGCCTGGCGAACCGTTTCGCGCCCGAGGGCAAGGAGATCGTCTTCCTCGACAAGACGGTCTGCTTCTGCTCGACCATGAACCGCATCGACCTCCCCCACCTGGTGTGGACCCTGGAGTCGCTGGCCGAGGGCAACCTCGTCAACCGCATCGAGGTCGACAAGGAGACCGAGGCGTTCGCGAAGCTGGCGCTGGAGCGGATGCTGGCGCTGCCGTAGGGCTCGGCTTCCCAGGAGATACCAAGATGCCCCTTCCTTCCGAAGGGGCATCTTGCTGTTCGCTCGCCAGGGAGACGACAGCCCGGCTGATCGCCCTGCCGGGCCGCACTTCACCTGCCGGTCAGCTCGACAGGCCGGCGAACATGCCGGGGTCGTAGGAACCTCCCTGCGTGCGTGTGATCACGCCGAGCCGGTTGGCGGCGTTGATCATGGCGACCAGGGAGACGAGCGCGGCGATCTGATCGTCGTCGTAGTGCTTGCGCACCTGGGCCCAGGTCTCGTCGGACACGCCGTGGTGGGCGTCGGCGAGCCGGGTGCCCTCCTCGGTCAGCGCCAGCGCGGCCCGCTCGGCCTCGGTGAACACGGTGGACTCGCGCCAGGCGGCGACCAGGTGGAGCCGGAGCGAGGTCTCACCGGCGGCCGCGGCTTCCTTGGTGTGCACGTCGACGCACCAACCGCAGCCGTTGATCTGGCTGGCGCGCAACTCCACCAGGTCCTGAAGGGCCTTGGGCAGCGACGACTCCCGGATCGCCAGGCTGACGTTGTAGATCCGCTTGCCGACCTTGGCGCCGATCTCGTTGGTCATCAGGTTGATACGGGGTTCCATGGCTTCGTCCTCACCTCTGAAGTGGCGTGCCGCGCGGATCGTTCGCACGGCGTCCTGACGAACACGAGATGCCGACGCCCCGGTCCTTGTGACAACGACGGTCGTGTGACGCGCGTCACTGAAACCGGGTGTCACAAAGCAGGGGAGACCGGCATCTTGTGCGTGTGGACCGATCGAGAGCGGACAGGTGGGAGTCAGCTATGAGCGAGAGCGGCGGGCGAACAAGGGACACAGCCGGGCCACTTGCTCGTGGTGACCGGATGAACTCCGCCACCGAGGCGTTCGTCGCCCACCGCAACCTGCTGTTCACCGTCGCCTACGAGATGCTCGGCTCTGCCGCCGACGCCGAGGACGTCCTTCAGGAGACCTGGCTGCGCTGGGCGAACGTCGACCTCGACACCGTGCGCCAGCAACGTACCTACCTGGTGCGGATCACCACGCGCCAGGCGCTGATGCGGCTGCGTACGCTCCGCCGGCGCAAGGAGTCCTACGTCGGACCCTGGTTGCCCGAGCCGCTGTTGACCGCCCCCGACGTGGCCGAGGACGTCGAGCTGGCGGACAGCGTCTCGATGGCGATGCTGCTGGTGCTGGAGACACTCGGCCCGACCGAGCGGGCGGTGTTCGTGCTGCGCGAGGTGTTCGATCTGGAATACGACGAGATCGCGGAAGCCGTCGACAAGAACCCGGCCGCGGTCCGCCAGATCGCCCACCGCGCGCGAGCGCACGTCGCGGCGCGCCGACCGCGCGGGGTCGTTTCTCCGGCCGAGGCCCGAGACGCACTCGACGCCTTCCGACGCGCGGTCGAAACGGGCGATCTGCAACGGCTGCTCGGCGTCCTCGCGCCGGATGTCGTCCTGTTGGGCGACGGTGGCGGAGTCGTGCAGGCCGCGCTGTCGCCTGTCGTGGGAGCCGACAAGGTGGCCCCTCTGGTCGCCGGGCTGACCAGGTTCGGCGCCGCGGCGTCGCTGAGGTCGGCACAGGTCAATGGCCATCCGGCGTTGATTCTCCGGCTCAACGGCCGGATCGACACCGTCTTGGCGGTGCGCATCGACGACGGCCTCATCACCGGGCTCTACGCCGTGCGCAATCCCGAGAAGCTGTCACGGGTCGAGAGGGAGACCGCTGTGAGCCGCTGAGTCCCCGTGCTCGTCGTCCCAGCCGTCGCCCGGGAGGCATTCGTCAACTCCCGGAAGACGTAATGGAAACGGCCGGGTCCCGTGCGTCCACGCACGGGACCCGGCCGTCACGCCGTCAAGCCGTCACACTCCCGCCGGCTCCAACGCCGTCTTCTCCGTCTTCGTCTCCCTCTTCGCCGCCCGCTTCTTCGCCCGGCGCTCCTTGCGAAGCTCGAGCATCGCGTACAGCGTCGGAACCAGAAGAAGGGTCAGCAAGGTCGACGTGATGAGCCCACCGATCACCACCACCGCCAGCGGCTGCGCGATGAAGCCGCCCTCACCCGTGACGCCCAGCGCCATCGGCAGCAGCGCGAAGATCGTCGCCAACGCCGTCATCAGGATCGGCCGCAGACGGTGGCGGCCACCCTCCACCACGGCCTCGACGACGCCGTAACCCTGTCGCCTGTACTGGTTGATCAGGTCGATCAGCACGATCGCGTTCGTCACCACGATGCCGATCAGCATCAGCATGCCGATCATCGCCGGTACGCCCATCGGGGTGCCCGTGGCCAGCAGGAGGCCGATCGCGCCGGTCGCCGCGAACGGGATCGAGACGAGCAGGATCAGCGGCTGGGCGAGCGAGCGGAACGTCGCCACCAGCAGCATGAAGACGATCGCGATCGCCGCCAGCATCGCCAGGGCGAGGTTCTTGAACGCGTCGTCCTGGTTCTGGGAGACGCCGCCGATCTCCGCCGTCGCGCCCGCCGGGAGCTTCAGGGAGTCGAGCTTCGAGGTGAGGTCGGCGCTCACCGCGCCCGTGTTGTCGCCGGTCGGCTTGGCGGTGATGGTCGCCGCTCGCTGGCCGTCGATACGGGTCATCGAGACCGGGCCGTCCACCAGCTTCACCGTCGCGATGTCGCCCAGCTTCACCGCGCCCAGGCGCAGTTCCTGAAGCTGCTTCAGGGTCTGGGCCGGCTTGGCCGACTTGATGACCACATCGCGCTCGGTGTCGTCGACGATCGCTTTCGCGGCCGTCGTACCCCGTACCGCCTGAGCCACCGCCGCGCCCAGCGTCTGGTCGTCGAAGCCCGCCGCGGCGGCCTTCGGGTTCGCCTTGACCGAGATGCGCGGCACGCTCTGCGCCAGGTCGCTGGTGACGTCCGTGACGTCGTCCAGGCCGGCCACCGCGTCGCGGACCTCTCCCGCCGCCTTGCGCAGCACGTCCGCGTCGGCCGCCTTGACGACCACGCTCAGGTCCTGGTTGCCGAAGCCGTCACCGGCGGCGACCGTGGTCGTGCCGATGCCCTTCAGGGCCTTCAGACCGTCCTCGATGCGGTTCTGCACGTCCTCGTACGAGGCCGAGTCGTCCAGCATGACCTGGTACGACGCCTGGTTGGTGCCGGTGCCGCCGCCGAAGGCCGCCATGAAGCCGGACGAACCGACGGTGACCTGGTAGTCCTTGACGCCCTTCACCCCGGCGAGCAGCTTCTCGACCTTCTGCGCCTGCTCGTCGGTCGCCGTCAGGCTCGTGCCCGGCGCCAGTTCCTGCTTGACGGTGAGGACTTCCTGGTCGCCCTGGTCGAAGAAGTTCGTCTTCAGGAGCGGGGCCATGGCGAAGGTGCCGATCAGGACCACCACCGCGATCGCCACGCTCGTCAGACGGCGGCGGGTCGCGAAGCGCAGGACGGGGACGTAGACGCGCTGGAGGCGGCTGCTCGCTTCCTTCTCCTCCGCCTTGCGGCGGGCCTCCGCCGCGTCCGCCGGGGTGCCCTTGGGGGCGCGCAGGAACCAGTACGACAGGACCGGGACGACCGTCAGCGAGACGAGGAGGGAGGCCAGCAGGGCCGCCGTCACGGTGATGCTGAACGAGCCGAACAGCGCGCCCACCATGCCGCCGACCAGACCGATCGGGAGGAAGACCGCGACCGTGGTCAGGGTCGAGGAGGTGACCGCGCCGGCCACCTCGCGGACCGCGTTCAGGATCGCGGCCTGGCGCTCCTCGCCGTAGCCGAGGTGGCGCTTGATGTTCTCCAGGACGACGATCGAGTCGTCCACCACCCGGCCGATCGCGATCGTCAGCGCGCCCAGCGTCAGCATGTTCAGGGAGAGGTCCCTGGTCCACAGGACGATCAGGGCCAGCACCACGGACAGCGGGATGCTCACCGCCGTCACCAGCGTCGAGCGGACCGACGCCAGGAAGACCAGGATGACGAGGACCGCGAAGAGCAGGCCCAGCGCGCCCTCCGTGGTCAGGCCCTTGATCGACTTCGACACGGCGGGGCCCTGGTCGCTGACGACCGTGATCGTCGCGCCGGAGCCCAGGTCCTTGCGCATGTCCGGCAGTTTGTCGTCGACGGCGTTCGAGATGGCGACCGCGCTGCCGTCGTGGTCCATGGTGACCATCACGGCGAGGCTCGGCCTGCCGTTCGTGCGGGTGATGGAGTCGGCCGGGGCCTCCTGCTGCTTCACCGTCGCCACGTCGGCAAGACCGACCGGGCGCTTCCCGCCCGTCACCATCAGGTCCTCGATCTGCTTCAGCGAGGTGAAGCCGCCGCCGACCTGGACGGTGCGGTTCTTGCCGGCCTCGTCGAAGGAACCGGCCGAGACGGTCGCGCCGCCCGCCTGGAGGGCCTGGGCGAGGGCGGCCGTGGTCAGACCCGCCTTCGCCAGTTTCGCGTCGTCGGGGGTGACGGTGACCTGGAGGTCGCGTACGCCGTTGACGGTGACCTGGCCGACGCCGTCGATGTCCTTCAGGTCCGGTACGACCGTGCGGTCGAGCTGGTCGGCCAGGGCCTGCTGGTCCTGGCCGGAGGTCACGGCGAGGACGACGGTCGGCATGTCGTCCGTCGAACCGGCGACGACCTGCGGGTCCACGTCGTCCGGGAGCTGGGCCCGGGCCCGGTTTACGGCCTGCTGGACGTCGGCGACGAGCTGCTTGGAGTCGTTGCCGTAGTCGAAGGACGCCACGATCACGGCGTTGCCCTCGCTGGCCGTGGAGGTGACGCCCGAGATGCCGTCGACGGCGTCGAGGGTGTCCTCGATCGGCTCGACGACCTGCTTCTCGACGACGTCCGGGGACGCTCCCTGGTAGGGCGCCAGCACCGACACCATGGGCAGTTCGATGGTGGGGAGGAGTTGCTGCTTGAGCTGCGGAATCGCGATCGCGCCGAAGGCGATCGCGATGATGGACATCAGGCCTATCAGGGCCCGTTGCGCGAGGCTGAACCTGGACAGCCAGGACATGGATCAGGGTCTCTCTTCTGGGAGCGGCAGAAGTCACGGAACGCACGCCCCTGCACAGGGGAGCGCCCGCTCCTACACCCTGAGCCATCTCCCGGGGGTGATCCCTAGGCCCCAGGTCCATTTCCTTATACGGCGCATACTCCCGGCGCAGTACGGCCGGGTCCAGCTCAGTCCACCCTCGGGCGTACCAGGCCGGACTCGTACGCGATCACGACGAGCTGGGCCCGGTCCCGGGCGCCGAGCTTGGCCATGGCCCGGTTGACGTGCGTCTTCACCGTGAGCGGGCTGACCTCGAGGCGTTCGGCGATCTCGTCGTTGGAGTGGCCTCCGGCGACCTGGACGAGCACCTCGCGCTCGCGCACGGTGAGCGTTCCGAGCCGCTCGGAGCGGACCGGGTCGGAGGCCTCGTCCGCCGCGTCGCCCTGCGCGAGGAAGCGGGCGATCAGGCCCTTGGTGGCGGCCGGGGACAGCAGGGCCTCGCCGCCGGCCGCGACCCGGATGGCGTTGAGGAGTTCCTCCGGCTCGCTGCCCTTGCCCAGGAACCCGGAGGCGCCGGCGCGCAGCGACTGCACGACGTAGTCGTCGACCTCGAAGGTCGTCAGGATGACCACCCGGACCTGGTCCAGGGCCGGGTCGGCGCTGATCAGGCGGGTGGCCGCGAGGCCGTCCGTGCCGGGCATGCGGATGTCCATCAGGACGACGTCGGCGCGTTCCTCCTTGGCCAGCCGGACCGCCTCCGCGCCGTCGGACGCCTCCCCCACCACCTCCATGTCGGGCTCGGAGTCGACGAGCACCCGGAAGGCGCTGCGGAGCAGGGCCTGGTCGTCGGCGAGCAGGACACGGATGGTCATACGGGCTCCCCCGGCTCTCCCGCGGCGGCTGTGCGGGTCTTGACGGGCAGGATCGCATGGACGCGGAAGCCGCCGCCGTACCGGGGACCGGTGGTGAGGGTGCCGCGCAGGGCGGTGACGCGCTCGCGCATGCCGAGCAGCCCGTGGCCGCCCCCGACGCAGGAGGTGTCGTCCTGGGGGGCGGGGCGGCCGTTGTCGAGGACGGTGATCTCGATGTGCGGTCCCACGCGTACGACGCTGACCTCGGCCTTGGCTTCGGGGCCCGCGTGCTTCTGCACGTTGGTGAGGGCTTCCTGGATGACGCGGTAGGCGGCCAGGTCGACCGCGGCGGGGAGGGTGGTGCCCTGGTCGGCGCGGGCCACCTCGACCTGGAGGCCGGCGCTGCGGAAGGTGCCGGTGAGCTCGTCCAGGCGGTCGAGGCCCGGAGCGGGCTCGGTGGGGGCCTCGGGGTCGCCGGACTGGCGGAGCAGGCCGACGGTGGCGCGCAGTTCGTTGAGCGCGGAGCGGCTGGCCTCGCGTACGTGGGCGAGGGCCTCCTTGGCCTGGTCGGGGCGCTTGTCCATGACGTGGGCGGCGACCCCGGCCTGGACGTTGACCAGGGCGATGTGGTGGGCGACGACGTCGTGCAGGTCGCGGGCGATGCGCAGGCGTTCCTCGGCGACCCGGCGGCGGGCCTCCTCCTCGCGGGTGCGTTCGGCGCGGTCGGCGCGGTCGCGGATGGCCTGGACGACGGCGCGGCGGCTGCGGACGGCGTCTCCTGCGGTGGCGCCGATGCCGGTCCAGGCGAAGACGGCGAGGTTCTCCTGGGCGTACCAGGGGAGGGGGCCGGCGAGCATGGACGCGCCGGTCAGGACGCTCATGGTGAGCAGGCCCGCGCGCCAGGTGGTGGGACGGTCGGTGGTGGAGGCGACGGTGTAGAGGGCGATGACGGCGCTCATCACGACGGGGGCGCGGGGGTCGCCGGTGACGTTCTCGACGAGGGCGAAGGTGCCGGTGAGGGCGAGGACCGTGATGGGGGCGCTGCGGCGGAAGACGAGGGCCACGGCGCCGAGGGTGATCAGGACGAGGCTGAGGGGGTCCGGGGTGCGGATGCTCCAGCTGACGCCGTTGTCACCGCGCGGCTCCACGAAGGAACCGGCCACCATGCAGACAAGCACGCCCGCCGCCAGCGCCGCGTCCAGCGCCAGGGGGTGCGCTTTCAGCCGGAGTCGGGCGCGTTCGAGGGTGCTCACGGTTGAACAGTACGGGGGAGTCGTCGGCGCCGGAACAGGTGTCGGCGTAACCCCCGCACGGTCTGTAAGGGTCCCGGTACGGCAGGTGTCAGCCGGGGATGAGGCCGTCGTCGCTCAGCAGGTCCCGGACTTCCTCCAAGGTCGCGTCCTCGGAGGGGAGGATGAGCTCCGACGGTTCCAGGGAGTCGTCCGGGAGGGGCTGGCCCAGGTCGCGGACCTTGGTGAGGAGGGCCTGGAGGGTGCGGCGGAAGCCGGGGCCGTCGCCCTTCTCCACCTCGGCCAGAAGCTCGTCGTCCAGCTTGTTCAGCTCGGTGAGGTGGCTGTCGGCCAGCCTCACCTGCCCCTCCCCCATGATCCGTACGATCATGTCGCCCTCCTCGGCGTGGGCCCCGGCTGCGGTCCGTTGATCACTGCTGACTACTGCTTGTCGAAGCGCGGGGTGTCCTGCGGCTGCTGCTGGGACTGCGACTGGCCCGTGCCGCCTTCGATGGCCTGCTGTCCGGACGACGTGCCGCCGGCCAGCTCCGCCTTCATGCGCTGCAGCTCCAGCTCTACATCCGTACCACCGGAGAGCCGGTCCAGCTCGGCCGTGAGGTCGTCCTTGGCCATGCCGGTGGGGTCGTCGAGGGCGCCCGAGGCCATCAGTTCGTCGAGCGCGCCGGCGCGGGCCTGGAGCTGGGCGGTCTTGTCCTCGGCGCGCTGGATGGCCAGGCCGACGTCGCCCATCTCCTCGGAGATGCCGGAGAAGGCCTCGCCGATCCGGGTCTGGGCCTGGGCCGCCGTGTAGGTCGCCTTGATCGTCTCCTTCTTCGTACGGAAGGCGTCGACCTTGGCCTGGAGTCGCTGGGCCGCCAGGGTGAGCTTCTCCTCCTCGCCCTGGAGCGTCGCGTGCTGCGTCTCGAGGTCCGTCACCTGCTGCTGGAGCGCGGCACGGCGGGAGAGCGCCTCACGGGCCAGGTCCTCACGGCCCAGCGCGAGCGCCTTGCGGCCCTGGTCCTCCAGCTTGGTCGACTGCTGCTGCAACTGGTTGAGCTGGAGTTCCAGGCGCTTGCGCGAGGTCGCCACGTCGGCGACGCCGCGGCGCACCTTCTGGAGCAGCTCCAGCTGTTTCTGGTACGAGTAATCGAGGGTCTCGCGCGGGTCCTCGGCCCGGTCAAGGGCCTTGTTCGCCTTCGCGCGGAAGATCATCCCCATACGCTTCATGACACCGCTCATGGGCTTCGCGCGCCCCCTTCTGACGGACTCCAGCTCCAGCGACTGCAACAGAACCCACAGTACGGGCCCTGCATCCATTACCGCACTGTTCGGGGACGGATGCGCTCATCCCCAAGGACGACTGCTGACGGTCCTGCTCCGGCGTGAGGAGTAGGTGGCTCCCGGGGTTGCCGGCGGTGACCCCCGGGGTGTTCGCCGGGTGAACCGTCTGCAACGTCCCCTCTGTCCCCCTACAGACGACCGGTGTTGCCGGATCGTTCCCGGCCGGGCTGGGGTCCATGCCTCCGCACCACGTACCCTTGGGTTTTGTGTTCCGTAGCCGTGCCAAGGAAGAGAAGGCCCCCGCCGACAAGGCGCAGGTGACCGACTCCAAGCAGACCCGTGACCCGCAGGCCCCGAAGGGCAGGCCCACACCCAAGCGGAGTGAGGCCCAGTCCCAGCGCCGCAGCGTCGCCAATACGTCGCTGTCGCGCAAGGACGCCGCCAAGCGGCAGCGCGAGGAGCGCCGCCAAGCCATGGACCGGCAGCGCCAGGCGCTGGCCAGCGGCGACGAGCGGTACCTTCCGGCCCGTGACAAGGGCCCGGTCCGCAAGTTCGCGCGTGACTACATCGACTCGCGCTTCAACATCGCGGAGTTCTTCCTGCCGATGGCCGTGGTCATCCTCGTGCTGAGCATGGTGCGGGTGGGCTCGCTGCAGAGCATCGCGCTGCTGCTGTGGCTCGTGGTGATCGTGCTCATCGTGCTCGACTCGATCCTCTCCGGCTTCCGCCTGAAGAAGCGGCTGGCCGAGCGCTTCCCCGACCAGAACAGGCGGGGCGCGGTCGCCTACGCCCTGATGCGCTCCCTCCAGATGCGCCGGCTCCGGCTGCCCAAGCCGCAGGTCAAGCGCGGAGAGCGACCCTGAGCACTACGTCGTTCTCCGGGGGCGCCGCCGATGCCTGGCTGAGCAAGCTGGGCGGGCTGCGGAACGTGGTACGGCAGGAGCTGGTGGCCCGGCAGCTCGATGAGCAGATAGCCGGGCGGTTTCCCGTCGGGCAGCGGCTGCGGGTGCTGGACGTCGGGATGGGCCAGGGCACGCAGGCGCTGCGGCTGGCCCGGGCCGGGCACCAGGTGACCGGGCTCGAACAGGACGCGAAGATGATCGCGACCGCGCGCGAGACACTGGCGTCGGAGCCGGAGGGGATCCGCGACCGCATGCGGATCATCGAGGGCGACGGCCGGGACACCGGGGTGCACTTCCTGCCGGGCAGCTTCGACGTCGTGCTCTGCCACGGCGTCCTCATGTACGTCGAGGAGCCCGACCCGCTGCTGGCCGGGCTCGCGCGCATGCTCGCGCCGGGCGGCCTGCTGTCGCTGCTGGTGCGCAACGCGGACGCGCTCGCGATGCGGCCGGGCCTGTCCGGGGACTGGGCGGGAGCACTGGGCGCCTTCGACACCACGGCCTACCGCAACCGGCTCGGTCTCGACGTGCGCGCGGACCGCCTCGCCACACTGACCGCCACACTCGCCGGCATCGGCGCACCCCTGCACGCCTGGTACGGAGTGCGGATCTTCACGGACACCGCGGCGGACGGCACCGAATCACCCGCCGACATCGAGACGCTCCTGGCGGCCGAGGAACGGGCCGGGCGGACGGATCCGTACCGGGGAGTCGCGGCGCTGCTGCACCTGTGCGGGGTGCGGGGCTGAGTCCCCGCGGGTGTGCCGGGCTGGGTCCCGGCGGATGCGGGGCTGAGTCCCCGCGGGTGTGCCGGGCTGGGTCCCGGCGGATGCGGGGCTGAGTCCCCCGCGAGTGCCGGGATGAGTCCCCGGCGGGTTCCGGGCTGAGGCCCCGACGGACGCGGGCCGGCCTCGGTGGTGTGCTCGTTCGGGTGAGCAGGGCAAGCCGGACATTCACTCCGAAGAGAGACTCGGGGCATGGACGCTTCTCTTGCGCGTGCCCGTCGGGTGGTCGCTCTCGTCTGCTTCGCCGTGCTCGTCTCCGGGTGTTCCGATTCCGGTTCGCCGGGCAAGGAGGAGGACTCGACGAGGCAGGCCGCCGCACAGGAGGCCGCGGTGCCCAAGTCGGGCAGCGACCTGCAGAGCGACTACCAGAGGGTGATCAGGGACGTTCTGCCGTCGGTCGTGCAGATCCAGGCCGGCAGTGACCTGGGGTCGGGGGTCGTCTACGACGACAAGGGGCACATCGTCACCAACGCGCACGTGGTGGGGAACGAGAAGACCTTCCGGGTGACGACCGCCAACAGCGAGGACCCGCTGACCGCGAGCCTCGTCTACTCGTACCCGGAGCAGGACCTCGCCGTCATCAAGCTCGACAAGGTGCCGGAAGGGCTGAAGGCCGCGACCCTGGGGGACTCCGCCAAGGTCGAGGTGGGGCAGATCGTGCTGGCGATGGGCTCGCCGCTCGGGCTGTCGTCCAGCGTGACCCAGGGCATCGTGTCCGCGACGGGGCGGACGGTCAGCGAGGGGCGGACGGGCGGGGGCACCGGAGCCACCATCGGCAACATGGTGCAGACCTCCGCGGCCATCAACCCCGGCAACAGCGGGGGCGCGCTCGTCAACCTCGACGGCCAGGTCATCGGCATCCCGACGCTCGCCGCCACCGACCCCGACATCGGGGGCGGCGCGGCACCCGGGATCGGGTTCGCGATCCCCGCCTCGATGGTGAAGACGATCGCCGACCAGATCGTCAGTGAGGGCAAGGTCACCGACTCGGGCCGGGCGGCGCTCGGCATCGTCGGCCGTACGGTCGTCGACGAGAACTACCGGGCCGCCGGGGTCGCCGTGGTGGAAGTGAAGAGCGGCGACGCCGCCGCCCAGGCCGGCATCGAGCCCGGGGACATCATCACCAGGCTGGGCCGCGTGGCCATCACGTCGATCACCTCGCTGTCGGAGGCACTCGTGGCGCACCAGCCCGGGGACAGGACCACGGTGACGTTCACGCGCGACGGCGTCGAGAAGACCGTGGATGTGACGCTGGGCGAGCAGTGAGGCGGGCGAGGGCCGGCCGACAGCCCTCGCCCCAGGGCTCAGGACTCCTCGGCGTGCAGGCTCATCGGCCCGTAGATCTCCGTGGAGTCCTCGAACAGCCGCACCTGGTCCGCGCCGCCTTCGAGCAGGTCCTTCCAGACCTCCCCGATCCAGGACTCGGCGTCCCCCTGCGTCGTGAACTCCTCGGGCTGCACCGCGGGCTGGACCTCTGTCCCGTCGGCCTTCTCGAACCGCCACAGCCATGCCGCCATGTACGCCTCCCAGATGTGAGCACATGCAGAGCAGAAGCCGGATCTTGGTCCGGCTCCTGCCCTGAGCCTATGCGCTCCGCTGGGTGCGAGGTCAGAGGACCGCGGGTGTTCGTCGGCCGCGGCTCATCCGTGGCCGGCCGCGCCCACGCGGCCCAGCCGCACCCGGTCACGGCTCCGAGCCTGTGCGGGCACGGCACCTGGACGCGCGCTGTCTCCGGCGGCACGGGAAAATCGGCTCCGTGGAACTGACTCTGCTCGGCACCGGCGCCCCCGCGGGCCTCCCCCGCCCCGACTGTCCCTGCGCTGCCTGCGCGTGCGCGCTCGGCGCCGATGCGCGGGCGGCCACCGCGCTGCTGGTGGACGGCACACTGCTGCTGGACCTGACGCCCGGCGCGGCCTTCGCGGCGGCGCGTGCCGGGCTTTCGCTGGGCGGCGTACGGCAGGTGCTGCTGTCGCATCCGCACGACGGGCCCGCACTGGAGGTGCCGGCCGGGCTGCCGCAGCCCGGGCGGGTGCCGGACGGGCGGGAGTTGGCGCTGCTGACGGGGCATCGGGTGCGGGCGGTGGCGATGGACGCGCCGGGCACGGGGTACGCGGTGACCGGGCCGGGCGGGCAGCGGCTGCTGTATCTGCCGCCGGGGTGTGCGCCGGCAGGTCTGGAGGAGGGGAACGAGGTGTCGGCGCCGTACAACATGGTGCTCATCGATGTCGTGGGGCGACCGGACGCGCTCGCCAAGCTGCGGGCGGTGAGGGCGGTGGGGGCGACGACCGACGTCGTCGCCGTCCACCTCGATCACGACGTGCCGCCGGGGCCCGAGTTGCGGCGGCGGCTCGCGGCGGCCGGGGCGCGGGCGGTGCCGGACGGGTCGACGCTGACCGTGGGGGTGTACGAGGACGTACCGGACGTACCGCGGCGGACGCTGGTGCTGGGCGGCGCGCGGTCCGGGAAGTCGGTGGAGGCCGAGCGCAGGCTGGAGGCCTTCCCCGACGTTCTCTACGTCGCCACGGGCGGTTCGCGCAGCGGCGACCAGGAGTGGGCGGCGCGGGTCTCGGCGCACCGGGAGCGGCGTCCGGGATCGTGGCGGACGGTGGAGACGTGCGACCTGGTGCCGTTGCTGGCGGAGGACGGGGCGCCGCTGCTGATCGACTGTCTGTCGCTGTGGCTGACGGACGCGATGGACTCGGTCGGGGCGTGGGACGACGCGACGTGGGCGGACGGCGGTGAGCGGGCGCTGCGCAAGCGGGTGCGGGAGCTGACGGCGGCGGTGCGCGCCACCCGGCGGACCGTGGTCGCCGTGTCGAACGAGGTGGGGTCGGGGATCGTGCCGGCCACGGCGTCGGGGCGGCGGTACCGGGACGAACTCGGGCGGCTGAACGCCGCGTTCGCCGGTGAGTGTGAGCAGGTGCTGCTGGTGGTGGCGGGGCAGGCGCTGACGCTGCGTGGGTGAGTGTGGGGCGTGAGCGTCGCGGCGGGTTCAGTTCCTGCGGGCGATGACGCGGTACGTGTTCGCGAAGCGGGTGTGGCGGAGCAGCGGGGCCAGGGTGTGGTCCAGGGCCGCCGCCGCGGCGACGAGGGGGGCACTCGTCTTGAGCAGTGCCGTGCGCAGCCGGCACCGGAACTCTCCGGGCGGGACCGCTCTCCAAGGCGCGTCCGGTGTGGGCAGGGCCCGGGTCAGGGCCAGGGCCATCGCGCCGGCCAGGTCGCGGGGGACGTGGGCGGCGCGGCGGTCGGTGGTGACGATCGTGCAGCCCTGGGACTCGAGTTCCGTGCGCAGGTTGGACAGCGGGATCAGGTGGAGGTGGCGAGGCTGGCCGTACGGGAGCCACCACTTGCCCAGCAGGGTCGCGAACGCGCTGCGCGGGTCGGGGAGTTCGAGCAGGAGGTGGCCGCCGGGGCGGAGGGCCGTGAGGGCGGCGCGAAGTTCCTCGCGGGGGTACGGGACGTGCGTCAGGTGGTGGAGCACGCTCACCACGTCGTAGCGGGCGCGCAGCCGGGTGGTGATCTCCGGGATGCTCAGGTGGCCCACGTACGCCTCCTCGACGCGGCCGGCCTCCCTGGCCCGCGCCACCCGCGGCGTGGGATCAAGTCCGTCGAACGAGGTGTAGGGGAACAGTTCGTTCGCGGTCTCCGGGAAGTGGGCGTGGCCCGTCCCCACGTCGAGCCAGCTCTCCGGCTCGGGGAACGGCAGCATCGCGCGGGCGGTGGCGCGCAGGTGCCGGCGGCGGCCGTGGGCCCCGAGGGCGCGTTCCGCGAGGACGGCGACCTCGTCGGGGTGCCCTTCGTGCAGGCCGCGGTGGTAGAAGGCCAGGCCTTCGGCGGTCAGGCGGGGGTTCTGGAAGGCGTGCGCGCAGTCCCCGCACTCGTCGACGGCGAACGTGCCCGGTTTGCCCTGGAGCAGGTCGGGGGCGCGCAGGCGGGTGCGCAGGCGGGTCGAGCCGCACCAGGGGCAGTCCTCGCGGCGCGGCCCGTGGAAGCGGTCGGTGCCCTGGGCGAGTTCGGCGGTGTAGAGGGCGCGGCGCTGCTCGGCCGGGTGGAGGACGGAAGGGGAGGCGGGGGGCGGAACGGGCTTGGCGGACATGTGCGGCTCCCGGTGGGGCGAGAGGGCGACGGCAGGGCACGATCGAAGGCTTACCAATTCACCGCAAAGTGGAACGTATGGGATCGCGATCTTGGGCGCAACGACGTCACGCCCGCGGGGTGGCGATGTGGCGCCGACACGTTCGATCAGTGCCGGTACTGTTCGGCGAATGAGCTCGCTTAATCTCGACGACTTCACCGATCTGATCGAGCGCCCCGACGGCGGGGTGCGCCGCGACGCCGAGGCGCGCCGGGAGCGTCAGATCGTGCCGCCCGGATCGCTGGGGCGCCTCGACGACCTGGGTGAGTGGCTGGCCGCGGCCCAGTCGGCCGTGCCGGTGCGACCGGTCGAACAGCCGCGGGTCGTGCTCTTCGCCGGGGACCACGGGATCGCCGGACGCGGTGTCTCCGCACGGCCCGCGGGCAGTGCCGCGGAGCTGGTCCGCGAGGTGCTGGAGGGCGGCCGGCCCGTCTCCGTGCTGGCCCGCCGGCTCGGGGTGCCCGTACGGGTGGTGGACATGGCCCTGGACTGCGAGCCGGACGCGCTGCCCGAAGCCGTCGTCCGGCATCGGGTGCGGCGCGGCAGCGGGTCCATCGACGTCGAGGACGCACTGACCCTGGAGGAGGCGGAGGCCGCGTTCCGGGCCGGGGTCGCGGTGGCCGACGAGGAGGCCGACTCCGGTACGGATCTGGTGGTGCTCGGCGATGTGAGCGTGGGCGGGACCACGGCGGCGGGGGTGCTGGTCGCCGCGCTGTGCGGGACCGACGCGTCCGTGGTGACCGGGCGGGGCGGGCTCGCGATCGACGACCTCGCGTGGATGCGCAAGTGCGCGGCGATCCGTGACGCGCTGCGGCGGGCCCGGCCGGTGCTCGGGGACCAGCTGCGGCTGCTGGCGGCGGTGGGCGGCGCCGACCTCGCCGCGATGACCGGGTTCCTGCTGCAGAGCGCGGTGCGGAAGATGCCGGTGGTGCTGGACGGGGTCGTGGCGGCCGCGTGCGCGCTGGTGGGTCAGCGGATCGCGTTCCGGGCGCCGGACTGGTGGCTGGCCGGGCACAGCAGCGGGGAGCCGGGCCAGGCCAAGGCGCTGGACCGGATGGCGCTGGAGCCGCTGCTGGATCAGGGGGTGACCGTCGGCGAAGGGGCGGGGGCCCTGCTGGCACTGCCCCTGGTGCAGGCCGCGGCGGCACTGGCGGCGGAGCTGCCGGAGAAGCCGGAGGCGAAGGAGGAGGAGCAGGAGCAGGAGGAGCAGGAGGCGTAGCCGTAGAAAGGGCTGCGGCGAAAGAGCGGTTCATGGGAGACGCCCCCATATGATCGCCCTTCATGGGAGATGTCCGAATCGCGCCTGTCCGGGATCGCCGTAGCACCGGAGCCTCGCGGCGGGCCGCCGGCCTCGCCGTCTGGTATCTGCGGGCCGTCGCCTTCGTCAACTTCCTCAGCGCGGTGTGGGTCTCCCTGGGGCAGGACGTGCGGCGGCACAACCAGGAGAACTTCTTCACTCCGTACCTGCTGACGGCCGGGTTCGCCTCGGGTGTGTTCACCGCGTTCCTGGCCGTCACCATGCGGCGCCGCAAGCGGGCCGCGTGGATCCTGAACCTCGGGCTCAGCGGGCCGTTCCTGCTGCTGTTCGCCCTCGCGATGGCATTGCCCGAGGTCCGGCAGTACACGCAGAACTGGATCTCCCTGGGCCTGACCGCGGCCTTCGTCGGCGTGCTCCTCGTCGGTCGGCGCGAGTTCTACGCCAAGGGCGACCGCGCCAATCCCCGGCTCGCCGCCGTCGTCGGCGTCGGCGGGCTGCTGCTCTCCTCCCTGCTGGCCGCGCTGCTGGTGACGGTCACCAACCAGGCGGCGGACGCGGGCCGTTCGACGTTCCCGGAGCGATGGTGGTACGGGACGCTGCGGCTGGTCTCGGTCGCGGCCGACGAGTCCCGCTTCCCGGGGATCTCGCCGCCGAACTGGGCCAACGTCGCCGTCAACGTGCTCAGTACGGCGCTGGTCCCGGCCGTGTTCTACGCCGCCTTCCGCTCCCGACGCGCCGTCGACCCGCTCACCGAGGACGACGAGAAACGGCTGCGGGCGCTGCTCGAGCAGCAGGGCGAGCGGGACTCGCTGGGGTACTTCGCACTGCGGCGGGAGAAGAGCGTCGTCTGGTCGCCGACGGGCAAGGCGGCGGTCGCCTACCGGGTCGTGGGTGGGGTGTCGCTGGCGTCCGGGGACCCGATCGGGGACCCGGAGGCGTGGCCGGGGGCCATCGAGCCGTGGCTCGCCGAGGCTCGGGTGCACGGGTGGATTCCGGCCGTGATGGGGGCGAGCGAGGAGGCCGGGACAGTGTACGGGCGGCACGGCCTGGACGCGCTCGAACTCGGGGACGAGGCGATCGTGGAGGTCGCCGAGTTCACGCTGGAGGGGCGGGCCATGCGGACCGTGCGGCAGGCGTACAACCGGGTGAAGCGGGCGGGCTACGGCGTACGGATCCGGCGCCACGAGGACATCACGGCGGACGAGATGGCGTACCTCGTCCGGCGCGCCGACGACTGGCGCGACGGGGCGACCGAGCGCGGGTTCAGCATGGCGCTGGGCCGGCTCGCGGACCCGGAGGACGGGCGGTGCGTGATGCTCGAGTGCACGGACGCGCAGGGGGAGTTGAGGGCACTGCTCTCCTTCGTGCCGTGGGGGCCGCACGGGCTGTCGCTCGACCTCATGCGGCGGGACCGGGACTCCGACAACGGGCTGATGGAGTTCATGGTCATCGAGCTGCTGCGGCGGGCCCGCGAGATCAAGATCATGCAGGTCTCGCTCAACTTCGCCATGTTCCGTTCGGTCTTCGAACGTGGTGCACGCCTCGGCGCCGGGCCGGTGCTGAGGCTGTGGCGGTCGCTGCTCAGCTTCTTCTCGCGCTGGTGGCAGATCGAGTCGCTGTATCGCGCCAACGCCAAGTACCGGCCCATCTGGGAGCCGCGGTTCCTGCTCTTCGAGAAGAGCGCGGACCTGCTGCGCATCGGCGTCGCGTCGGCGCGGGCGGAGGGGTTCCTGGAGGCGCCGGGGCTGCCGAAGTTGCTGCACCGCAGGCGCCTGGACACGCACAGATGAGACCACGGGGATGAGGAACACCGGATGAACAGGCTCGCCCGCTGGGCCCGCGCCGAATGGGGACTGCTGTACGTCACGGTGCGGGAGCCACTGCTGAAGCGGCGCTGGCGGGCGATCCCGATGAGCATCGGGGCGGTGTGCCTGACCACCGTCACCCAGGTCGTGCAGAACCAGTCATGGGGTTACCGGTTCGTGCAGAACATCGGTGCCGTGCGGGCCGAGGACCCGCTCTGGCCGGCCCTGCTGCGTACGCCCCTGTCGCTGTTCGTTCCGGCGCTCGACCTGCCGATGTGGGGCGCGCTCGCGCAGCTCCTGGTCGTGTTCGGGATCGCGGAGATCTGTCTGGGCTGGTCCCGGACCCTGGTCATCGCGTACGCCGCCACCCTCGCCGGAACGCTCTACGCCCGCCTGGGCATCCGGCTCGGCCCCGACCACCCCCTGGGCCTGCCCGTCTCGGACGCCCACGTCGTGGACACCGGGCCGTCGGCGGCGGTGGTGGGGCTGGCGATCTTCCTCGGCTGGCGCTACGGCGCGTACGCGACCGCGGGTGCGGTGACCCTCGCGATGATCGTCGAGGTGCTCCTGAAGGAGAACCTGGCCGGCAAGGAGCACCTGGCGGCGATCGCGGCGATGGTGCTGCTGTGCGGTGCCTCGGCACGACGACACCGCCCACGGGGTCGCGGACCGGGGCTGGACAGACCGCCGGGCCCGGACCCGGACCCGGCGAAACGGTCCGGCACCGGCGTCGGCTCGGGCCCGCTGCCCGACCCGCCCTGAGAAACCCGCCCAGCCGCACCGCACCGGACCGTGCATCCACCCCACGACACCCTCACCGACCGCCGGGGCCCGGGCCGGGAAGTCGGGTCGGCAGGGGATCGGGCTTGCCGCCGATCCAGTCCTCGAGGGCACGGCGGGGGCCCGCCCAGCGACGGTCGTGGCGGTAGGCGCGCAGGCGGGATCTGGCTCGGGCGCGCGGGCGGCGGCGGTAGAAGCGCTTGGCCCAGGGGGATCCTGGGCGGGCCAGACGGATCGCTCCGACCAGGGCGACAACGGGGACGATCACACCGAAGAGCGCGGTCCGCGCCTTGCCCTTGCTCAGCGCGACGAGGGAGAAGAGGAAGCTCGTGGCGACGGTCACGATGACGCCACCGCGGTCCTGGATTTCCTCCTGGGAGAGGTCGTTGACGCCGAACGGGACGAAGCCGGCGAGGACCAGGCCGACCAGGGCCGCCGTGACCACCACGACCTCCACGCTCTTGCGCCCCTCCTCGGTCCAGTAGACGTCGTCGAGGTGCAGGATGAGCGCGAACTCGTCCAGGACGAGGCCCGCGCCGACACCGAAGAAAACGGCGAACAGGACCGAGCCGAAGCCGTTCCGGCCGCTGGCGACCGCCCCGAAGCCGCCGATGACGGTGAGCACGACACCGGGCACCACGTGGTGGATGTGCATTCCGCCGGCCTTGACGTTGCCGAAGGGCCCCTTGCCGGCTCTGATCATGCGGGTGATGACCCGGGTGGCCACGAAGGTGACGACGAAGGACGTGAGGGCGAGGAGCAGCGGAAGCTTGCCCGGTTCGATGATGTTCCGGTGCAACCAATGTCCCATATAGGCACTTTATCCACGGCTGCCGTGGGCACTCCCCGCACCGCCGGGTAATCTGCGCCGGTGCCCAAGACCCCCGCCTGGCCGGACGGCCTCCGTTTCGCGTTCGGCACCCTGACCGTGCTCCCGGTGCGGGTGACCCGATGGGACCGGGAGGCCGCGCGCGGCGGCATGTTGTGCGCTCCGCTGGCCGGTCTGGTGGTCGGTGTCTGCGCCGCCGCACTCGGTGCGCTCCTGCTGTTCCTCGGCGCCGGCCCGCTGCTCGCCGCCGTCGCCACCGTCGCCGTACCCGCCGTACTCACCCGCGGGCTGCATCTCGACGGACTGGCCGACACCGCCGACGGGCTGGGCAG
The DNA here is from genome assembly GCF_042896175.1 of Streptomyces sp. NPDC001315. NCBI lineage: Bacteria > Bacillati > Actinomycetota > Actinomycetes > Kitasatosporales > Streptomycetaceae > Streptomyces > Streptomyces sp. NPDC001315. Next base: position 1,301,558 of record NZ_JBIAWZ010000001.1, read on the forward strand.
CGGCAAGCCCGCGGAGGACGCGCTGCGGATCATGAAGCAGTCGGACATCGGACCGTTCGGGGTGATCACGCTCCTCCTCGTGCTGCTCGCCCAGGTGGCCGCGCTGGCACAGGCGTACGGCGACTCCTGGGCACGCGGCGCCCTCGCCGCCGTCGTCGCGGCGACCGCCGCACGGCTGGTGCTGACGCTCGCCGCCCGCGGCGGGGTACCGGCCGCCCGGCCGGAAGGGCTGGGCGCCGCGGTCGCCGGGGTGGTTCCGGTGCGGGGAGCGGTGGGGGCGGTGGCCGTCGTCGTCCTCGCCGCCGGTACGGGGGGCGCGCCCTTCGGGACGTACGAGGTCGTCCGCACGGCCTTCTCCGTCCTCGCCGCCGTCGCCGCCGCCGAACTCCTGCTGCGCCGCTGCACCCGCCGCTTCGGCGGGGTCACCGGTGACGTGTTCGGCGCCCTCGCGGAGACGGCCGCGACGGCCGTGTTCGTGATCCAGTCGCTCGGCCGCTAACCTGTTCCGCCTTACACGGACAGGTGATCGTGATCGGGGGATGTCCGTGCCGAAGCTGCGCCGTGCCATGGCCTGGTTCATCGACTTCGCGCTGGTGCTCGCGGGGGCCTCGGTGCTCGCGGTGCTCACCTTCCACCGGATGTCCGGTCTCGTCACCGACGTGCCGGAGCTCGCCACGCGCAGCGGGTTCGACCTGCTGACCTCGCGCGGCGACGTCATCGGCGCCTCGGAACACTTCGGGCTGTCGCTGTGGAACAAGGCGGTGCTGTACGTCGAGGAGGCCTTCGGGCTGCTGGTCGTCGTCACGTTCCTCTACCAGTGGGGCTCCCTCGCGCTCGTCGGCCGCACCCTCGGCAAGGGTCTGCTCGGCCTGAAGGTCGCTCCCTTCCCTCCGCGCCGGGCCGCGATGCGGGCGGCCGTGACCACCGCGGCCGATGTCGCCGTGTACGCCGTCGCCTGCGTCCTGCTCGTCGAAGGCCACTTCCTGCTGTCGGTGACGGTGTGGGCGGTGGCCGTCGCCGTCTTCTTCCTCAACGCCCTGCCGGTCCTCTCCCCCAGCCGCCGCTCCCTCGCCGACCGGGTGGCCGGCACGACGGTGACCGGGTTCGGGCTCAGCAGGGGCGGCGCCACGCCCCCGGTTCGTACTTCCTGAGCGGCGAACTCAGCCTCAGGCTCACGGACTCGGCGCACGGTTGTCGACCGCGAAGCCGAAGTCCTCGACCAGGTCGATGACTTGGTCGAGGTCGTTCTTCAGGCCCGGCCGACATACCACGCTCGTGGGCCGGTTGAGCGATGAGGCGGTCGCGGTCGAGGCGGTCGCAGCGGAGCCCGTCGGCGGCCTCGAGCGGGAAGCCGGCGCGGTCGCGGCAGCCGTCCACGCTGTCGGGCTCGACCGCGTCGAAGCCCTTGTCGCGGCACCTGTCGAAGCGGGCCGCCATCAGGACGACCGCCGGCTCGCCCGGCGCCGAGGCACGCTCATCGGAACCCGATGGGCGTGCCTCGGGCCATGGAGTGCGAGGATCGGGAAGTGACCAGGACGCCACCGACGGGTGAACGCCCGCAGGAATGAGCGGAAGCCCGTACGCGCGTAGGCTCCTCCCAGGTGTCCGCACCGGTTCGCCGCACCGGTGAGGGGGCCCGGTGGAGACCGCTCCCGCCGGCCGGATCTAGGGTCGGCAGTCGGGCTCGGTCGACCCACACAACTCGACCACAGAAACTTCACATCGGAAGCGAGATTTCACCACCGTGACTGCTCTCACTCTCAGCACCGCCGCGGCGCCCGGTCTGCGGGCCGACGCCATCGTGATCGGTGTCGCGAAGGGCCCGAAGGGTCCGGTCGTCGCACCGGGCGCCGAGGCCGTGGACCAGGCCTACGACGGCAGGCTCGCCGGCGTCCTCGAGACCCTCGGCGCCTCCGGTGCCGAGGGCGAGCTGACGAAGCTGCCCGCTCCGACGGGCTTCAAGGCACCCCTCGTGGTGGCGGTGGGGCTGGGCGCGGAGCCCGAGAAGGACTCCTCCTACGACGCCGAGGCGCTGCGCAAGGCCGCCGGCGTGGCCGCCCGTACCCTCACCGGGGCCAAGAAGGCCGCCTTCGCGCTGCCGCTCACCGACGCCGCCGACATCGGCGCGGTCGCCGAGGGCGTGCTGCTCGGCGCGTACTCCTTCGACACCTACAAGGACAACGGCAAGGACGCCAAGGCGCGGGCCGGCAAGGCCCCGCTCGCCGAGGCCTCGCTGCTCGGCGGCAAGCCCCGCGACAAGGAGCACAAGGCCGCGGTCGAGCGCGCCACGGCCGTCGCCCAGGAGCTCAACCGCGCCCGCGACCTGATCAACATGCCGCCGAACGACCTCGACCCGGCGGCGTTCGCCGCCATCGCGCAGGCCGCGGCCAAGGAGCACGGCATCAAGGTGCAGGTGCTCGACGAGAAGGCCCTGGAGAAGGGCGGCTACGGCGGCATCCTCGGCGTCGGCCGGGGCTCGGCCTCCGGTCCCCGCCTGGTGAAGCTGTCGTACACCTCGTCGAAGGCGGACAAGCACCTCGCCTTCGTCGGCAAGGGCATCACCTACGACTCGGGCGGCATCTCGCTGAAGCCGGCCGGTCACAACGAGACGATGAAGTGCGACATGAGCGGTGCGGCCGCGGTGTTCGCCGCGGTGGTCGCCGCCGCGCGGCTCGGACTCGAGGTGAACGTCACCGGCTGGCTGGCGCTGGCGGAGAACATGCCCTCGGGCTCCGCGACCCGTCCGGGTGATGTGCTGCGCATGTACAGCGGCAAGACCGTCGAGGTGCTCAACACCGACGCCGAGGGCCGTCTGGTCCTCGCGGACGCGCTGTGGGCCGCCTCCCAGGAGAAGCCCGACGCCGTGGTGGACGTGGCGACCCTGACCGGCGCGATGATGCTGGCGCTGGGCAGCCGCACCTTCGGGATCATGGCGAACGACGACGCGTTCCGCTCCGCGGTGCACGAGGCCGCCGAGGAGGTCGGCGAGCCGGCGTGGCCGATGCCGCTGCCGGAGCACCTGCGCAAGGGCATGGACTCCCCCACCGCCGACATCGCGAACATGGGCGAGCGGATGGGCGGCGGCCTGGTCGCCGGTCTCTTCCTGCGCGAGTTCGTCGGCGAGGGCGTCACCTGGGCGCACCTCGACATCGCCGGTCCGGCTTTCAACGAGGGCGGGCCGTTCGGTTACACGCCGAAGGGCGGTACGGGTACGGCGGTGCGGACGCTGGTGCGTCTCGCCGAACTGACCGCCGCGGGCGATCTCGGTTAGTTCCTGTGGGCGCGGGACTGTGCGCCTGATCACTCGGGTCGACCCCTTGCCTGGTCGCGCCCACGCGGCGGAGCCGCAGATCGGCACAGTCCCGCGCCCCTTTCGTGGGACCGGCGGCTCCTCGTTGCGACTGAACGTGGGACGTCTCACACACCGGCCCCGCGTCTCGTCCGCCTCTTACAAGTGCGAAGATGGGGCTCGGCAGGACAGGGCCCCCACCGAAGGGCCGAAAAAGAGCGGCCGGACACCAGCCGCCGACCGGTCACTGGAGACCGGCGTGGCGCACATGCATGGAGGACGTGACGTGGCGAACGACGCCAGCACCGTTTTCGACCTAGTGATCCTCGGCGGTGGTAGCGGTGGTTACGCCGCGGCCCTGCGCGGGGCCCAGCTGGGCCTGGACGTCGCCCTGATCGAGAAGGACAAGGTCGGCGGTACCTGCCTGCACCGGGGTTGCATCCCCACCAAGGCCCTGCTGCACGCGGGCGAGATCGCCGACCAGGCCCGCGAGAGCGAGCAGTTCGGTGTCAAGGCCACCTTCGAGGGCATCGACGTCCCGGCCGTCCACAAGTACAAGGACGGCGTCATCTCCGGCCTGTACAAGGGTCTGCAGGGGCTCATCGCCTCCCGCAAGGTGACGTACATCGAGGGTGAGGGCCGTCTGTCCTCCCCGACCTCCGTCGACGTGAACGGTCAGCGGATCCAGGGCCGCCACGTCCTCCTGGCGACCGGTTCCGTGCCGAAGTCGCTGCCGGGCCTGGAGATCGACGGCAACCGCATCATCTCCTCCGACCACGCCCTCGTCCTGGACCGCGTGCCGCAGTCCGCGATCATCCTGGGCGGCGGCGTCATCGGCGTCGAGTTCGCCTCCGCGTGGAAGTCCTTCGGCTCGGACGTCACGGTCATCGAGGGCCTGAAGCACCTCGTCCCGGTCGAGGACGAGAACTCCTCCAAGCTTCTTGAGCGCGCGTTCCGCAAGCGCGGCATCAAGTTCAACCTGGGCACCTTCTTCTCGAAGGCCGAGTACACCGCGAACGGTGTCAAGGTCACCCTCGCCGACGGCAAGGAGTTCGAGGCCGAGGTGCTGCTCGTGGCCGTCGGCCGCGGCCCCGTCTCCGCCGGTCTCGGCTACGAGGAGCAGGGCGTCGCGATGGACCGCGGCTACGTCCTGGTCGACGAGTACATGCGCACCAACGTGCCGACCATCTCCGCCGTCGGCGACCTGGTCCCGACGCTCCAGCTCGCGCACGTCGGCTTCGCCGAGGGCATGCTGGTTGCGGAGCGTCTGGCCGGCCAGAAGGTCGTCCCGATCGACTACGACGGTGTCCCCCGGGTGACGTACTGCCACCCCGAGGTCGCCTCCGTGGGTATCACCGAGGCCAAGGCCAAGGAGATCTACGGCGCGGACAAGGTCGTCGCTCTGAAGTACAACCTGGCGGGCAACGGCAAGAGCAAGATCCTGAACACCTCGGGCGAGATCAAGCTCGTCCAGGTCAAGGACGGTGCCGTGGTCGGCGTCCACATGGTCGGCGACCGTATGGGCGAGCAGGTCGGTGAGGCCCAGCTGATCTACAACTGGGAGGCGCTGCCGGCCGAGGTCGCCCAGCTCGTCCACGCCCACCCGACGCAGAACGAGGCACTCGGCGAGGCCCACCTGGCCCTGGCCGGCAAGCCGCTCCACTCGCACGACTGACCCTCGGTCACCCACGCGACGACACAGACTTCCGCAATTCGTAAGGAGCAACCGAAACCATGGCGGTTTCCGTAACCCTTCCGGCGCTCGGTGAGAGCGTCACCGAGGGCACTGTCACCCGCTGGCTGAAGGCCGAGGGTGAGCGCGTCGAGGCCGACGAGCCGCTGCTCGAGGTCTCGACCGACAAGGTCGACACCGAGATCCCCTCGCCCGCCGCCGGTGTCCTGGCCTCCATCAAGGTCGCCGAGGACGAGACCGTCGAGGTCGGCGCCGAGCTGGCCGTCATCGACGACGGCACCGGGGCGGCTGTCGCCGGCCCGCCTGTGGCTGAGGCCCCCGCTGCCCCGGTTGCCGCGCCCGCCCCGGCGCCCGTCGCCGAGGCCCCGGCCCCTGCCCCCGCCCCCGCTGCCGCCCCGGCCGCTCCGGCCGGTGGCGCCACCGGCACGGACGTGGTCCTGCCCGCGCTCGGCGAGTCCGTCACCGAGGGCACCGTCACCCGCTGGCTGAAGGAGGTCGGCGAGGAGGTCGCGGAGGACGAGCCGCTGCTCGAGGTCTCGACCGACAAGGTCGACACCGAGATCCCGGCGCCCGTCTCCGGTGTGCTGCTCGAGATCACGGTCGGCGAGGACGAGACCGCCGAGGTCGGCGCCAAGCTCGCCGTCATCGGCGCGGCCGGCGCCACCCCGGCCGTGGCTGAGGCACCGGCTGCCCCGGCCCCGGCCGCCGCTCCGGCTCCCGCCCCGGCCGCCCCCGCGGCCCCGGCGCCCGCCGCTGCGGCCCCCGCGCCCGCCCCGGTCGCCGCCGCCCCGGCGCCGGCTGCCCCGGCCCCCGCGCCGGCCGCCCCCGCTCCGGCTCCGGTCACTCCGGCCCCGGCCGCTCCGGCGCCCGTCGCCGCGCAGGCCACCGACGAGGGTGCCTACGTGACCCCGCTGGTGCGCAAGCTCGCCGCCGAGAACGGCGTCGACCTGGCCGCCGTCAAGGGCACCGGCGTCGGCGGTCGTATCCGCAAGCAGGACGTCATCGCCGCCGCCGAGGCCGCGAAGGCCGCCGCTGCCGCTCCGGCTCCGGCCGCTGCCGCTCCGGCCGCCAAGAAGGCCCCCGCGCTCGAGGTCTCCCCGCTGCGCGGCCAGACCGTCAAGATGCCGCGCATCCGCAAGGTCATCGGCGACAACATGGTCAAGGCGCTGCACGAGCAGGCCCAGCTGTCCTCGGTGGTCGAGGTCGACGTCACCCGCCTGATGCGCCTGCGCGCACAGGCCAAGGACTCCTTCGCCGCGCGCGAGGGCGTCAAGCTCTCCCCGATGCCGTTCTTCGTGAAGGCGGCGGCCCAGGCGCTGAAGGCCCACCCGGCCGTCAACGCCCGGATCAACGTGGACGAGGGCACCATCACCTACTTCGACACCGAGAACATCGGTATCGCGGTGGACTCCGAGAAGGGCCTGATGACCCCGGTCATCAAGCACGCGGGCGACCTGAACATCGCCGGCATCGCCAAGGCCACCGCCGAGCTGGCGGGCAAGGTCCGGGCGAACAAGATCACGCCGGACGAGCTGTCCGGCGCGACCTTCACCATCAGCAACACCGGCTCGCGCGGCGCGCTCTTCGACACGATCATCGTGCCGCCGAACCAGGTCGCGATCCTCGGCCTCGGTGCCACGGTCAAGCGTCCGGCCGTCATCGAGACGGAGGAGGGCACGGTCATCGGCGTCCGCGACATGACGTACCTGACCCTGTCCTACGACCACCGTCTGGTGGACGGCGCCGACGCCGCGCGTTACCTGACCGCGGTCAAGGCGATCCTGGAGGCCGGCGAGTTCGAGGTCGAGCTCGGGCTGTAGTCCGCAGGAGCAGTCGTACGGTGCCCCCGACCCGGAGTCTTCCGGCCGGGGGCACCGGCGTTTCCATCGACCGCCGCGCGGGCGGAGGCCGGCGGTCACGCCCTGTCGGGAGCGTGTAAGTCTCGTCTCACCTGCGCGAAAGCGCCCCCATGCGCCCCTCCGGGAGGCGCCCGCGGCCTTATTGTCTAAACGTCAAACGCCCCCGGGGTCCCGCCCGCCGCCCGGCCGCCACCCCTCAACGAGGCCCTTCGGGCCACTGCATTGGACTCTAGGCCCCTCCCTAAAGGAGCTCTCATGACCGCGCCCGTCGTCCACTCGCTGCGCGAACAGATCCGCGAGCACATCGTGGAGGGGATCGTCAGCGGGCGCTGGCAGCCGGGCGAGCGGATCGTGGAGCGGCGGATCGCGACCGAGCTGGAGGTCAGCCAGACGCCGGTGCGGGAGGCGCTGCGCGAGCTGGAGTCTCTGCGGCTGATCGAGTCGGCGCCGAACAAGGGCGTACGGGTGCGGAACCTGACCGCGGCCGACCTCGAGGAGAGCTACCCCGTCCGGGCCGGTCTGGAGGCCATCGCGGCGGAGCTCGCGGCGGAGCGGCTGGCGGAGGACTGCTCGGCCCTGGAGCCGCATGTCGCCGCGCTGTACGAGGCCGACCGCAAGGCGGACGGCACGGCCCAGGTACGGCACACGGTGGGCTTCCACCGGGAGTTGGTCCGGGCGGCCGGCAACTCGGTGCTGCTGCACACCTGGGAGGGGCTCGGCATCGAGGTGTTCACCGCGCTGTCGATCCGCTGGCTGGGGACGGTGCAGCAGTCGTACGCCGAGGAGCACGAGGAGCTGGTGCAGGCGTTCCGGCGCCGGGATCCGCGGATCGCGGAGCTGGTGAAGGCTCACGTCCTGGGGTGCGCGCCGCGCGCGTGACACAGCCGAGCATGTACCCGCTCACCTGCGGAAACCCTGTGAGAAACCCCCGAAAAAGTCGGCACGGGGTGCCTGTGTCGCAGGCACCCCGTGCCGACTTTCTCGTAATCGAGAGGTTTTGCCCCTCAACCCTTTGATCGATCATCGATCAGGGAGTTACAGTCTCCGACGGGCTCCCACCAGAGCCCATGCCCTGTCCTGCCAAAGACCAAGGGCACCCCCGAAACACCTCATAGGGAACCCCCTTCGACTGAGGAAGGCGGCGAAATGACCGACCCCAACGCCATCCAGCCGAGCGCGCTCGACCAGCTCCCGGACCGGGACCCGGAGGAGACCGCCGAATGGCAGGCCTCACTGGACGCGGTCGCCAAGGCGGCCGGGCCGCACCGCGCGGCGTACCTGATGCGCCGGACGCTGGAGCGTGCGGAGGGCAACGGCATCGCGCTGCCCAAGCTCCTCGAGACGGACTACGTCAACACCATCCCGACCGCCGCCGAGCCGTCCGCGCCCGGTGACCCGGAGATGGAGCGCCGGATCACCGCCTGGAACCGCTGGAACGCGGCGGCCATGGTGACCCGCGGCGCGAAACACGGCGTCGGCGGCCACATCGCCACCTTCGCCTCCGCGGCCTGGCTGTACGAGACCGGCTTCAACCACTTCTTCAAGGGCAAGGAGGCCGACGGCTCGGGCGACCAGCTCTACATCCAGGGCCACGCCTCCCCCGGCATCTACGCCCGCGCCTTCCTCGACGGACGGCTCAGCGAGCACCACCTCGACAACTTCCGTCAGGAGGCCGGCGGCAACGGCCTGCCCTCCTACCCGCACCCGCGGCGTCTGCCCTGGCTGTGGGAGTTCCCGACGGTGTCGATGGGCCTCGGCCCGCTCTCCGCGATCTACCAGGCGCGCTTCAACCGCTACCTGACCAACCGCGGCATCAAGGACGTCTCCGCGTCCCACGTCTGGGCCTTCCTCGGTGACGGCGAGATGGACGAGCCGGAGTCGACGGCGGCACTCGCGCTCGCCTCCCGCGAGGGTCTCGACAACCTGACCTTCGTCATCAACTGCAACCTGCAGCGCCTCGACGGCCCGGTCCGCGCCAACTTCAAGATCGTGCAGGAGCTGGAGGCCCAGTTCCGTGGCGCCGGCTGGAACGTCATCAAGACGCTGTGGGGTACCGCCTGGGACGAGCTGTTCCAGCTCGACACCACCGGCGCGCTCGTACGCCGGCTGCGCGAGGTACCGGACGCCCAGGTGCAGACGTACCAGACCCGTGGCGCCGCCTACATCCGCGAGGACTTCTTCGGCAAGGACCCGGCACTCGCCGAGATGGCGAAGCTGCTGAGCGACGACAAGATCCTCGAGTGTTTCCACCTCTCCCGCGGCGGTCACGAGGCGCGCAAGGTCTACGCCGCGTACAAGGCGGCCGTCGAGCACAAGGGCGCGCCGACCGTCATCCTGGCGCAGACGGTCAAGGGCCACACGCTGGGCGAGGGCTTCGCGTCGAAGAACGCCAACCACCAGATGAAGAAGCTTTCGGTGGACGAGTTCAAGACGATGCGTGACCTGCTGGAGCTGCCGATCTCCGACGCGCAGTTCGCCGACGGCGTGGTCCCCTACGGCCACCCGGGCGCCGACTCCCCCGAGGTCCGTTACCTCCAGGAGCGCCGCGCGGCCCTCGGCGGCCCGGCCCCGGCCCGCCGTACGCACGCCCTCGCCCCGCTGCCGACCCCCGCGGAGAAGGCGTTCGCGTCCTTCGACAAGGGCTCCGGCTCCCAGAACGTCGCCACCACCATGGCCTTCGTCCGCCTGATCAAGGACCTGGTCCGCGACAAGGAGACGGGCAAGCGCTGGGTGCCGATCGTCCCGGACGAGGCGCGCACCTTCGGCATGGAGTCGCTCTTCCCGTCGCTCGGCATCTACTCGCCCAAGGGCCAGACGTACGAGCCGGTCGACCGCGACCAGCTGATGTACTACAAGGAGGCCAAGAACGGCCAGATCCTCAACGAGGGGATCACCGAGGCCGGTTCGATGGCCGACTTCATCGCCGCGTCCACCGCGTACGCCACGCACGGCGAAGCGATGATCCCGTTCTACATCTTCTACTCGATGTTCGGCTGGCAGCGCACGGCCGACCAGATGTGGCAGCTCGGCGACCAGCTCGGCCGCGGCTTCCTCGTCGGCGCCACGGCCGGCCGTACCACCCTGACCGGCGAGGGCCTGCAGCACGCGGACGGCCACTCCCCCGTCATCGCCGCGACCAACCCGGCGGCGCTGACGTACGACCCGGCCTTCGCGTACGAGATCGCGACGATCGTCAAGGACGGTCTGCGCCGCATGTACGGCGAGGCGGCCCCGGGTGAGGACCCGAACGTCTTCTACTACCTCACGGTCTACAACGAGCCGATGCCGCAGCCGGCCAAGCCGTCCGGCCTCGGTATCGACGAGGGCATCGTCAAGGGCCTGTACCGCTTCAACACGGCGGAGTCGGCCGGGCTTGCGCCGGTGGCCAACGCCCCGCGCATCCAGCTGCTGGGTTCCGGCACCGCGATCCACTGGGTGCTCGAAGCCCAGAAGCTGCTCGCCGAGGAGTGGGGCGTGGCGGCGGACGTGTGGTCCGCGACGTCCTGGACCGAGCTGCGGCGCGACGCGCTGGAGGCCGACGCGGCCCTGCTGCGCGGCGACGAGCGGGTCCCCTACGTCCGCCAGGCGCTGCACGGCGCCGAGGGCCCGGTGCTCGCGGTCTCCGACTACATGCGCCAGGTCCCGGACCAGATCGCGCAGTGGGTCGAGCAGGACTACTCGTCCCTGGGCGCCGACGGCTTCGGCCTCTCCGACACCCGCGAGGCGGCTCGCCGCCACTTCGGCGTCGACGCCCAGTCGGTCGTCGTCGCGGCCCTGGCCCAGCTCGCCCGGCGCGGTGAGGTCAAGGCGACCGCGGTGAAGGAAGCGCGGGACAAGTACGGCCTGTAACACCGGGTCTCAGTGAAGGGGTACGGCGACCGACCGCCGTACCCCTTCACTGTCAGTGGGGCCCGGCATCATGACCGTATGCGTGCTGCCCGGCTCATCAAGATGGTGCTGCTGCTCCAGTCCCGGCCCTCCATGACCGCCGCCGAACTCGCCGGGGAACTGGAGGTGTCGGAGCGGACCGTCACGCGGGACGCGCAGGCGCTGTCGGAGGCGGGAGTGCCGGTGTACGCGGAGCGGGGGCGGGCCGGGGGGTACCGGCTGGTCGGCGGGTACCGGACGCGGCTGACCGGGCTGGCCCGCGGTGAGGCCGAGGCGCTGTTCCTGAGCGGCGTGCCGGGGGCGCTGCGGGAGATGGGGCTGGAGGACGCGGCCTCGGCGGCCCGGCTGAAGGTCTCGGCGGCGCTGCTGCCCTCCCTGCGCGACGCTTCCCGTACGGCGGCACAGCGGTTCCATCTGGACGCGCCCAACTGGTTCGTGGAGCCCCGGACGCCGGAGCTGCTGCCGGCCGTGGCGGACGCGATGTGGGACGACCGGCGGATCACCGCGCGCTACCGGCGCGGGGAGCGGGAAGTCGAACGGGAGCTGGAGCCGTACGGGCTCGTGCTCAAGGCAGGTGTCTGGTACCTGTGCGCGCGGGTGGCGGGCGACGGGACCTTCCGGGTGTACCGGATCGAGCGGTTCACGGCGGTGGCCGCCGACGAGGAGTGCTTCACCCGGGACGAGGGATTCGATCTGCCCGGCTTCTGGGAGGAGCGGGCCGAGCAGTTCGCGCGGTCGATCCTGCGGGCCGAGGTCGTGGTGCGGCTGTCCGGGGACGGGGTGCGCAGGTTGCCGTACGCCGTCGGTGCCCGGTCAGCGCGGGAGGCACTGGCGTCGGCCGGCGCTCCCGACGGCGACGGCTGGGTGACGGTGACCCTGCCGGTGGAGTCCGAGGAGATCGCGCACACGCAGCTCACGGGGCTCGGGCCGGAGGTCGAGGTGCTGGCGCCCGAGGGTCTGCGGGAGCGGTTCGCGCGGGACGCGGCGCGGCTCGCCGGGCTGTACCGCCCATAACAATCCGCCGCACTCCACGTGCGTCCCTCCGCGCCAGGCACGATGCTGGACCCGTGATGGACGAGATGGAGTTCTGGGAGCTCGTGGACACCGCCCGCGAGGCCGCCGACGGCGACCCCGAGGAGCAGGCCGACCTGCTCATGGACCGGCTGCTCCAACTGGACCCGGAGTCGGTCCTCGACTTCGCCCGTCACTTCGAGTCCCGCTACCACCGCGCCTACACCTGGGACCTGTGGGGCGCCGCCTGGGTGCTGCTCGACGGGGCCAGCGACGACGCCTTCGACTTCTTCCGGTGCTGGCTGATCGGCCAGGGCCGGGACGTCTTCGAGGGCGCGATGCACGACCCGGACTCGATGGCCGACCTGCTGGACGACTTCGACGAGGAGATCGACGGCGACGGCGAGGAGCTCGGCTACGCGGCCGACGAGGCCTACGAACAGCTCACCGGCACCGTCGCCCCGGACCTGGGCATCCCGCCCGCGCCGGCGGAGCCCGAGGGCACGCCGATCGACTTCGAGAGCGAGAGCGCGCTCGCGGAGCGGTACCCCAAGCTGTGGGACCGGTTCAGGGACTGAGGTTCACCCGGACGGACGGCGGCGGCCCGCGTCCGACGGGATGTACGCCTTCGTCTGCTCGGCCTTCACCACGTGGTGGAGCGGCGCCTGGTTGGCCTGGTCGAGGGCGGACGCGGTCACCGCGGCCGGGCCCAGGACGACGGTCGCGACGGCGCAGACCACCGCCCAGGGGCTGCGCGCCGCCCTGGCCCACCCGGCCGTCCGCTCCGTGGTTTCCGTGCGACGGCTGTTCGTACGACTGCTGCTCATGAGATCCCCACCTCCAGTCGGCTTGTGTGTCCATGACCGTAGGGGGCCGGGATCTGCGGACCCTGCGTGCCGCCTATGGCGTTCCTGTGGACGTCGACGTCCTGCCCTGCAGCCGGGCGGCCGTCTGCCTGATGTCCGGGAGCCGGGCGCTGAGGGCCGCGCCCGGGCAGTTGGTCGGGTAGCCGTCGTTGTGGCCCGCCAGCGCGGGGAGCGTGGCGGTGCGGCCGGCGGCGTAGCGGCTGAGGCTGTTGCTGGAGATCAGGCGCACGGTGGCGCGCGGATCGATGTCGGCGAGGCCCAGTTTCCAGGCGGCCACCGCCGCGATCGCGGCGGTCATCGCCTTGGGAACGGTGGCCCCGGCCGTGAAGGTGCCGATGGCGGCGATGCCGGTGCTGCGGTGGTTGAAGCCCTGGGTGTGGGCGCCGGTCACGGGGCGGTCGACGCCGCCCGCCCGGCCCTCGTAGATCGTGCCGCAGCGGTCGACGAGGAAGTTGTAGCCGATGTCGTCCCACTGGCGGGCGCCCGTCTGCCCCTCGTAGAGGTGGCGGATGATGCGGGGGGCGTCGGCGCAGGCGTAGCCGTTGGGCGAGTCGGTGTGGTGGACGAAGACCGCGAGGACCTTGTCGTCGTAGCGCGGGGGCGGCTGCGGATGCGGTGCGGCGGTGTCCATCCAGGCCGAACGTGGCACGATGCGCGGTTTGTCCGCCAGGTGCCGGCCGGCGGGACGCTGGGACAGGGGCAGCCGCCCCGGCCTGGCGGCCAGGGCGGCCGTCGCCGCGCTGTCCACGCCGCCCGCGCACAGCGCCAGCGCGATGACGGCGGTGAATCCGGGCAGACAGGCCAGCAGAACCAGCACGAGGCTCGGCACTCGCGGCGGACGCCGTTTGCGTGCCCCTCGTGTTCTTCGGAGGCCCGGTCGGAAGAAACGCATGGGTCCCACTGTCGGTGCGAACCGCACCGCCCGCGATGTGTGCTGTGCCACCCGGCGGAACCATCGTCCCGGTCCGCGACGTTTTTCTGGGTACACGCACGCGTGGCCGCTTCCGATCGGCCACGCGCGTGTGGCTGATCACTGGGACCGTCCCGCGCGTACTAGGAGACGCCCCCTGAGGGTCCGAGAGAAAGGCGGCTCCGTGGACCTGCTCGACATCGTGCTGTTGCTGGTGATCCTGGCCTACGCCGGGTCCGGTTACCGGCGCGGGCTGGTGGCCGGCTGCGTGTCGCTCGCCGGGTTCGTGGGCGGTGCGGTGGTCGGCGTGTGGATCCTGCCGTGGGTGATGAACCTGGTGACACCGGGGACGACGGCGGCGACGGTGACGGCCGTGCTGACGGTGCTGGTGCCGGCGGCGGTGGGCCATGAGCTGGCGGGGCGGCTGGCGCTGAAGCTGCGGCGCGAGCTGGACCGGGGGCCGCTGCGGGTGGCGGACGGGGTCGGCGGGGCCGCGGCCAACGCGGTCGCCGTGCTGATCGTGGCGTGGGTGGCCGCGAGCGTCCTGGGCGCGTCCTCGTCCCCGCTGGTGACGACGGCGATCCGCGACTCCACGCTGCTCGGGACCGTGCAGAAGGCGATGCCGGACACCACCCCGGCGTGGTTCTCGAACGCCACGTCCGCGCTCACCCAGGCGGGTTTCCCGCAGGTCTTCAACCCGTTCGAGAACGAGTCGACCGCCGAGGTCGCCGAGCCCTCCGGCGACAGCGTCACGGCGAGCGCGACCAACGCCGCCAAGCTGAGCACGGTGAAGATCGAGGGCGTCTCCGGCGACCAGGGCCGCGAGGGCAGCGGCTTCGTGTACGCCTCGGAGCACGTGATGACCAACGCACACGTGGTGGCCGGCATCGACCGCCCTGACGTGCGCGTCGGTGGTGTCGGGCAGTCGTACGAGGCGCGGGTCGTGCTCTTCGACCCGGACAAGGACGTGGCAGTGCTGTACGTGCCCGGCCTGCGCGCCCCCGTGCTGCGCTTCGACGACAGTGCCGCGCGCGGCGACCAGGCGGTGGTCGCGGGCTATCCCCAGGACGGCGACCTGAACCTGCAGGCGGCGACGGTCGCCAACCGGGTGAAGGCGACCGGCCGGAACATCTACAACGACGCCACCGTCACTCGCGAGATCTACTCGATCCGCTCGACCGTCCGCCCGGGCAACTCCGGCGGCCCGCTGCTGACCACCGACGGCCGCGTGTACGGCGTCGTCTTCGCCCGCTCCACCTCGGACGACCAGACCGGCTACGTCCTGACGGTGGCCGAGGTCTCCTCCGACGCCGAGCGCGCGTCGAGCGCGACGGCGCCGGTGGACACGGGCGACCTGATCACTTCGTAGTCCCCCGAAGGAGCGACGAGGGGCGGCTTCGTGAGCGTCACAACGGACGCCCCATCAGCACGTCGTCGACGTACTCCCCGTCCAGGAAGAACTCCTCGGGCTGTACGCCCTCGACGACGAACCCCTCGGACGCGTACAGCGCCCGGGCAGCGGTGTTGTGGCCCAGGACGCGCAGGCTGATGCGGCGGGCGCCCTGGTGGCGGGCCTCCTCGACGGCGGCGCGCAGCAGCGCCCGGCCGACGCCCTTGCCGCGGGCCTCCGCCGCGACGGCGAGGCCGCGGATCTGGCGGACGTGCGCGTTCGAGGCGAGCAGGGTGGGGAAGCCGAGGCGGACGTAGCCGACGAGCAGGCCGTCGAGTTCGGCGACCAGGTGGTCCCGGGGGCCGGTGCGCTCCGTGAAGAACGGCTCGTAGGGCTGTCGTGGCGGCGGGGTGACCGCGTGCAGGTACGACCAGGTGGCGCGGTCGAGCCGGCCCAGCGGCTCCTCGTCGTCGAACGTGGCGTGGCGTATGTGCGGCTCCGGCATGGAAGTCACCCTAAGACAAAGACGAAGAGCAACCGGATGGGGTTTCAGGGGGTCACCAGTCAGGATAGTTACCATGGAACGTACGCGAATCGCGGTGGCCGGTGCGTCCGGTCTCATCGGCAGTGCTCTGGTGCGGTCCCTGACCGCGGACGGACACGAGGTGGTGCGCCTGGTGCGCCGTGCGGCCCATGGCGCGGACGAGGTCTGCTGGGACCCCGCGGGGCGGTACGTGGACCTGGCCGGGCTCGCCGGGTGCGACGCCGTGGTCAATCTGGCGGGGGCCGGGGTGGGTGACCGGCGCTGGACGGAGGCGTACAAGAAGAAGATCCACGACAGCCGGGTGCTCGGTACGGCGGCGCTCGCGGAGACAGTGGCCGCGCTGGACCGGCCGCCGCGGGTGTTCGTCAACGGCAGCGCGATCGGCATCTACGGGGAGACCGGGGAGCGGGTCGTCGACGAGGACGCGCCGACCGGGCACGGCTTCCTGCCCGAGCTGTGTGTGGAGTGGGAGGCGGCCGCGGCGCCCGCGCGGGAGGCGGGCGTACGGACGGTGTTCCCGCGGACCGGGCTGGTGGTGGCGCGCGCGGGCGGGGCCTGGGGGCGGCTGTTCCCGCTGTTCAAGGCCGGGCTCGGGGGGCGGATGGGCGACGGGCGGCAGTACTGGTCGTACATCTCGCTGCACGACGAGGTCGCCGCGATCCGGCATCTCATCGAACGCGACGACCTTTCGGGGCCGTTCAACCTGACCGCCCCGCAGCCGCTGACGAACCGTGAGATCACGGCGGCGATGGGGCGCGTGCTGCGCCGGCCGGCGCTCTTCGCGGTGCCGGAGCCGGTGCTGCGGACGGTGCTCGGGGAGATGGCGGGGGACGTGCTGGGCAGCCAACGGGTGGTGCCGAAGCGGCTGCTGGAGTCGGGGTTCGCGTTTGCGTTTCCGGGCATCGAGGACGCGATCCGGGCGGCGTGACAGCCGCCTCGACCATATGCGACCGCCGTGCGACCGTGCCCTGTTCATGCGCGACTGTCCTTGACCGGTCACGGCCCTACCCTCGATCCGAACTCGGGCATCCCGGACGCCCGTTGGGGGCATGACGTCTCCACCGGCCGCGCAACCTCGAGGAGGGGCACGTGCTTGAGCCCACGTTCCAGGCAGATGTCGTCGTCGTGGGAGCCGGGGTCGCCGGACTCACGGCGGCGCATCGGCTGACCAGTGCAGGAGTCACGACCGCAGTCCTGGAGGCCGCCCCTTGCGTGGGCGGCCGCATGTCGACCGAGAAGGTCGACGGCTTCCGGCTGGACCGGATCGGACAACTGCTGTCCACGTCGTATCCCGAACTGGGCCGGACCCCGGGGCTCGACGCGCTCGTGCTGCGCCCCTTCGCGCCGGGGGTCCTGCTGCACAGCGACGGCCGCCGGCGCCGTGCGGGCGCCCCGGCGGGCGGAGGGGGCGCAAGGGGCGCACTCCACGCCGTACGCGCCCTCGCGAGCGGCCCAAGGCCCGCCCCCCGGTCGCTGCCCCTACCGCGGCCCCGGAACGGCACCCCGCGCCCGTCGTCCGTGCCCCGGGCCCGCACGGGCGCCCCGCTGGGCACCGCCGTCGACCAGGCCCGCCTGGGCGCCGCGCTCACCCGTATCGCGCACACCCCGGTCGAACGGCTGCTGTCCCGCCCCGAGGCGCCGGCGGCCCTCGCCCTCGCCGCCCGCGGCGTGCCCGCCCGGACGATCGACGGCTTCCTGCGCCCGCTGCTCGCCGCCCTGCTGTGCGACCCGGACCTCACCACCTCCAGCCGGTGCGCGGACCTCGCGCTGCGCTCCTTCGCGTCCGGTCGGCTGTGTCTGCCGGAGGGCGGGGCCGACGTGCTGCCCGAGCTGCTGGCGCGGACACTGCCGCTGGGCACGGTGCACACCGGCGTGCGGGTCACGTCGGTCGCCACGAACTCGGTGACCACGGCGGAGCACGGGGAGTTCCGCTGCCGTGCCGTCCTGGTGGCCACCGACGCGCGCGGCGCCGCCGAGCTGCTGCCCGGGCTGCGCGTGCCGGACTTCCACCCCGTGACGGTCGTCCACCACGCCACGGACGAGCCGCCGGAGACCGGCGCGGCCCTGCTGCTGGACGCCGACCGCGGCGGCCCTGTCGCGCACACCGCCGTGGTCAGCCTGGTCGACCCCAGCCGTGCGCCCGAGGGCCGGGCGCTGGTGTCGTCCACGGTGCTGGGCATGCCCCCGGCCGACCTCGACACCGCCGTACGGACGCACCTGGCCCGGTTGTACGGCGCCTCGACCGCGCGCTGGGAGACCCTCACCGTGCACCACACCGCCGAGGCCGTGCCCGCGATGCGGCCGCCGCACGACCTGCGGCGGCCGGTGCGGCTGCTGGCGGGCCTGTACGTGTGCGGCGACCATCGGGACACCAGCACGGTGCAGGGGGCACTGCACTCGGGCCGACGGGCCTCGGCGGCGATCCTGGCGGACCTGGGGGCGGCCGGGTCGATGCACGCGGCGGAGCAACTGCGATCGGCGGCCTGAGCGGGCCGACCACCCACCCCTGGACCGAGCCGGGGCGGCCGTGCCCGGGCCCGAGTCGGCCGCCCGCCCTTCACCCCAGGGCGGCGGCCACCTTGTCCCGGTACCCGCGTACCGGCGCCGCGTCCTTGTACGGTTCCAGCCTTCGCTCGAAGTCCCTGACGTACTCGATCGCCCGCACCGACCGCATCTCCGCCGCCTGCCCGGCCGCCTCGGCGCCGAGCTGGCAGGCCTGGTCGAGTTCGCCCAGGCCGAGCCGGGCGGAGGCGAGCACGAGCCGGCAGAACACGCGGCTGCGGGCGAAGGAGGGGGCGCGCAGTTGCAGGGAGCGCTCGGCGTGCTGGGCGGCGGCCCGGAACTGCTGCAGGTCCCGGTGACAGTGCCCGAACTCGTCGGCAAGCTGCGCCTCGTCGAAGAAGCGGGCCCAGTACGGCACCTCGTCCCCGGCCCGGGCCGCCTCCAGGGCGCGCTCGGCCCGGACGAGCGAGGCGGTACAGGCGCGCACCTCGCCCAGCACCCCGTGCGCGCGGGCCTCGACCGAGTGCAGCAGTGCCTGCACGACCGGCGGGGCGCTGGTGCCGACGCCCTGCTGGGCCACACGCGCGAGCTGCACGGCCTCGCGTCCGTGCGCGAGGTACACGGCCTGGCGGCTCATGGTGACCAGGACGTACGAGCCGTACGCCCGGTCGCCGGCCGCCTGCGCCAGCCGCAGCGCCTGCACGAAGTAGCGCTGGGCGAGTCCGTGCGCGGCGATGTCGTACGACGTCCAGCCGGCCAGCCGGGTCAGGTCGGCGGCCGCGGCGAACAGGCGGCGGCCGGTCTGCTCGCCGTAGGTGCCGCGCAGCATCGGCTCGCACTCGTGTTCCAGGTAGCGCACGAGGGCCTGGCGGGCGTGGCCGCCGCCGTAGGCGTCGTCGAGGGTGCGGAACAGTTCGCCGACCGAGTGCAGCGCGGCGATGTCGCCACCGGTGACACGCTGCCCGGGGCCGCGTTCGGACTGGCCGCGCTGGCGGGGTACGGCGGCGCGGCCCTGGGCGGGCACCCGGGCGGGCGGTTCGCTGCGGGCGACCTTCTCGTCGGCCCGGCCGATCAGCCAGTCCCGGCTGGGCACGACGAGCCCCGCCGGGGTGAACGCGATCTTGCGGAGCTCGGCGTGGCTGCCGGAGTCCTTGCGCCACAGCCCGCTGACGATGTCGATGGCCTCCTCAGGGGTACCGGCGAACTCCAGGCCCGCGTACACGGGGGCGCAGGCGTCCAGGCCGAGGTCCTGGGCCGAGAACCGGCGCCCGAGGCGGCGCGTGAAGACCTCGGCGATCAGCGCGGGTGTGGTGCCTCGGGGCTGCTGGCCGCGCAGCCATCGCGTCACGGACGTCTTGTCGTATCTCAGGTCGAGCCCGTGCTCGAGACCGAGCTGGTCCACGCGACGGGCGAGACCTGCGTTGGAGAACCCCGCTTCTGCGATGAGCGCGGCGAGCTGGCGGTTGGGAGTGCGCTGCGCGGGTCGGTCCGTCATCTGCGGTGCGGTCTCCTGCCTTTCGGGCCTCGCTAAGGCCCTGCGGTGCCCGGATTGCCTGTGAGCAGCCCATATGGCCTCGTGAACGGCGCGAATGTAGCGGAGCGTAAGCATCCGATCGCACATCTCGACCCTCATTCATCCGATCGTGTGAGGATTGGCCACGCGGCTGACGGGATTCGGCCGGACGTACAGTGGCGTGGGCACGTTTCGTGCCTTACGACCTTCTAGGGAGGCGCTTGCCGTGAGTGAGTTGCGGTTCGTCCGCATGGGGTTCGGTGCCGATGCCGTCGAGTACCAGGAGGCGTGGGACGAGCAGCGCCGGGTGCACGCGGCACGGTTCGCCGACGAGGTCCCCGACACCGTGCTGCTCCTGGAGCATCCCCCGGTCTACACGGCCGGCCGGCGCACGGCGGACAACGAACGCCCGCTCGACGGCACCCCGGTCGTCGACGTGGACCGCGGCGGCAAGATCACCTGGCACGGGCCGGGCCAGCTGGTGGGCTACCCCATCCAGAAGCTCCCGCGTCCGGTCGACGTCGTCGCCCACCTCCGGCGCCTCGAGGACGCGATGATCCGCGTCTGCGCGGAGTTCGGCGTCGAGACCAGCCGGGTGGAGGGCCGGGCCGGCGTCTGGGTGCTGGGCGACCCGGTGGAGCAGCGTCCGTCGATCGGCGGCCTCTCCCTGGACTTCGACCCGCGGCTGACGGACGAGGAGTTCGACCCCCGCCTCAACGGCCCCGAGTACGCCCCCTCCAACGCCGGCCAGCGTCGCGAGGACCGCAAGATCTGCGCCATGGGCATCCGGGTCGCCAAGGGCGTCACCATGCACGGCTTCGCGCTGAACGTGAACCCGGACACATCCAACTTCGACAAGATCATCCCGTGCGGCATCCGCGACGCCGGGGTGACCTCCCTCGCCCACGAACTGGGCCGCGACCTCACCATCGCCGATGTCCTGCCGGTCGCCGAACGGCACCTGAAGGACGTACTGGCGAACGCGGAGCTGAAGCCGCGGGAGATCGAGCGGGCGTCGGTCTAGCCGTACGGGGGAATGCACCCCCGTTCCGCAAGGTTGCCCACACGCAGGGCCGGAAACAGTACGGGCGTACTCTGGTGTACGCCGACGAATCGAAGCTACAGGGAGCCGACGTGTCCGCAGTCGCACCCGACGGACGCAAGATGCTGCGCCTGGAGGTCCGCAACAGCCAGACCCCCATCGAGCGCAAGCCCGAGTGGATCAAGACCCGGGCGAAAATGGGTCCCGAGTACACGAAGATGCAGAACCTCGTGAAGAGCGAGGGCCTGCACACGGTCTGCCAGGAAGCCGGCTGTCCCAACATCTACGAGTGCTGGGAGGACCGCGAGGCGACCTTCCTCATCGGCGGCGACCAGTGCACCCGGCGCTGCGACTTCTGCCAGATCGACACCGGCAAGCCCGAGGCGCTCGACCGTGACGAGCCGCGCCGCGTGGGCGAGTCCGTGGTCACCATGGACCTGAACTACGCCACCATCACCGGCGTCGCCCGCGACGACCTGGAGGACGGCGGCGCCTGGCTGTACGCGGAGACGGTCCGCCAGATCCATGCGCAGACCGCCGGGCGCGAGGCCGGCCGCACCAAGGTCGAGCTCCTCGCCCCCGACTTCAACGCCGTCCCCGAGCAGCTGGCGGAGGTCTTCTCCTCCCGGCCCGAGGTCTTCGCGCACAACGTCGAGACGGTCCCGCGGATCTTCAAGCGGATCCGCCCCGGCTTCCGCTACGAGCGCTCCCTGCAGGTGATCACCGCCGCGCGCGACTACGGCCTGGTCACCAAGTCCAACCTGATCCTCGGCATGGGCGAGACCCGTGAGGAGGTCAGCGAGGCGCTCAAGCAGCTGCACGACGCCGGCTGCGAGCTGGTCACCATCACGCAGTACCTGCGCCCCTCCGTGCGCCACCACCCGGTGGAGCGCTGGGTCAAGCCGCACGAGTTCGTGGAGCTGAAGGAGGAGGCCGAGCAGATCGGTTTCTCCGGCGTGATGTCGGGCCCCCTGGTCCGCTCGTCGTATCGTGCCGGCCGGCTCTACCAGATGGCCATCGAGAAGCGGGGCACCTACGTCGCCGCGCAGGCCGTCTGACAGACCGTCACCCTCCTTGCCCCATACGGGCGCGAGGCATGCGTGTGAATTCGCGCACAAGATACTACTGGTCAGTAGTGGCCGATATGACGCGGCCCTGACCGTCCTCGCAGATGAGGGCGTTCGTCAGGGCCGCGTCAGTCTTTCGGGCCCCCGCATCAAGGTTTCATTCGTGTTTGACCGGTCGGTCACGCCCTGGTAACACCAATCAGTGACGTTGGTATCACAGCACGTACACCCGCACCCGTACCCGGAGCCATACCGAGGGGGGACCTTCACCATGCAGGCCGCGCCCGTTCGCGCCACAGCGATCCCGTCCTTCACCGACGCACTTCGCGCAGTCGAGTCGCTGCTCATGAGCAGCGGCCAGCGCACCGCCCGCCGCAACGCCTGGACCTCCGTCCTGGAGGACCGCCGCCGCGCCAAGGACCGGGTCGAGACACAGCGCGTCCTCGAGGAGACCCTGTCCGCCCGTCCCTGAACGCATCCCCTCCCGCTCTCCGGGCACTGCCGTCGTCGGTAGTCCTGGGGACACGTAGACTTCGTGGCATGGCGAGGAAGGACAACGCGGCGGACGCCGCGAACCCCGGGCGACTGAAGCAGATCGCCCTGACCTACAAGATGACCCGCAAGGCCGACAAGAAGATCGGTCTTGTACTCGCGGCTGTCGGCATCATCACCTTCGGTGTCTTTCTCGCGATCGGTTTCCTGATCGGTCACCCCATCTATCTCGGCATCCTGGGCTTTCTGCTCGCCTTCCTCGCGACGGCGATCGTGTTCGGGCGCCGGGCCGAGCGGGCGGCCTTCGGGCAGATGGAGGGCCAGCCGGGCGCCGCAGCGGCCGTACTGGACAACATCGGCCGGGGCTGGACGACGACCCCCGCGGTGGCGATGAACCGCAGCCAGGACGTGGTGCACCGGGCTGTCGGCAAGGCCGGCATCGTCCTGGTGGCCGAGGGCAACCCGAACCGGGTGAAGTCCCTGCTGGCCGCCGAGAAGAAGAAGATGAACCGCGTGGTCGCGGACGTGCCGGTGCACGACGTGATCGTCGGTACGGGCGAGGGCCAGGTCGAGCTGAAGAAGCTGCGCACGACCATGCTGAAGCTGCCGCGCGTACTGACCGGCCCGCAGGTCACCACGACCACCGACCGGCTGCGCGCCATGGGCGACCTGATGAGCAACATGCCGCTGCCGAAGGGGCCGATGCCGAAGGGCATGCGCCTGCCGAAGGGCGGGCCGAACGGCCGCTGACATCCCTCCTGCGCTACGACGACCTCTACGAAGAAGGGGCGCCCGGATCACTCCGGGCGCCCCTTCTTCGTATCAAGCCCTCAGATGCGCACTTCGTATCAAGCCCCTCGGATGCGCACCCCGATCGTTCTCAGATACGCACCTCGACCGTGCGGGCCAGCCGGTCGTGGAGCCCCCGGCCGTCGCGGTCCCAGATCAGGGCCGGGATGGCGAGGCACAGCAGGACCGTGCGCAGCAGGGCGCGCAGCGGCTTGACGGTGCCGGTCTCCAGGGCGACCACCCGCAGGCGGAAGAGGCGCTTGCCGGGGGTGCAGCCGACCGTGCCGAGGGTCAGGACGCCCAGCGCGAAGAAGATGAGCAGCGCCCAGTTGCCGGTCCGCTGGTCGTAGCCGTCCGTGATCAGGCCGTATGCGATCAAGAGGCACAGGCCCCAGTCCACGGCGAGGGCGCCGAGCCGCCGTCCCGGGCGGGCGATCGAGCCGGGCCCCTCCTCCGGCAGACCGAGCTGTTCGCCCCGGTATCCGAAGTCGGCACCGGCGCCTTCCATGGCCGCGCGTGGCCCGGAAAGCCACGATCCGATTGCTTGCCTGTTGTCCACCCGTCCACGGTACTGCGCCCGTATATGACCGGGAGACGTCGGGGTGTGTCGGGGCTACCTTGGAACCAGGGCTGGTTAACTTCTGCGAAACAAATGGGTCACGCCCGAGAAATCACGCATCCCTAGTGTCTAAGGCAGCGTGTGCCACCGCACTGGCCGCACGAACGAACTACCACCCCGGCAAGACGGTCGGGAGTAGGAGGAGCTGGATGTTCCAGAACGCCGACGAGGCCAAGAAGTTCATCGCGGACGAGGACGTCAAGTTCATCGACGTCCGCTTCTGCGACCTGCCGGGCGTCATGCAGCACTTCACGCTGCCCGTCGAGGCGTTCGACCCGGACGAGGAGCTCGCGTTCGACGGTTCGTCGATCCGCGGTTTCCAGGCCATCCACGAGTCCGACATGGCCCTGCGCGCCGACCTGTCGACGTCCCGTGTCGACCCGTTCCGCCGGGACAAGACCCTCAACATCAACTTCTTCATCCACGACCCGATCACGGGCGAGCAGTACTCCCGTGACCCGCGCAACGTGGCGAAGAAGGCCGAGGCCTACCTCGCCTCGACCGGCATCGCGGACACCGCGTACTTCGGTCCCGAGGCCGAGTTCTACGTCTTCGACAGCGTGCGCTTCAAGACCGCCGAGAACGAGTCCTTCTACCACATCGACTCCGAGGCCGGCGCCTGGAACACCGGTGCCATCGAGGACAACCGCGGTTACAAGGTCCGCTACAAGGGCGGTTACTTCCCGACCCCGCCGGTCGACCACTTCGCCGACCTGCGTGCCGAGATCTCCCTGGAGCTGGCCGCTTCCGGCCTCCAGGTCGAGCGCCAGCACCACGAGGTGGGCACCGCCGGCCAGGCCGAGATCAACTACAAGTTCAACACGCTGCTCGCCGCGGCCGACGACCTCCAGCTCTTCAAGTACATCGTGAAGAACGTCGCCTGGCGCAACGGCAAGACCGCGACCTTCATGCCGAAGCCGATCTTCGGTGACAACGGCTCGGGCATGCACGTCCACCAGTCGCTGTGGGCCGGCGGCGCCCCGCTGTTCTACGACGAGGCCGGTTACGCGGGCCTGTCGGACATGGCCCGCTACTACATCGGCGGCATCCTCAAGCACGCCCCGTCGCTGCTGGCCTTCACCAACCCGACGGTGAACTCGTACCACCGTCTGGTCCCCGGCTTCGAGGCCCCGGTCAACCTGGTGTACTCGCAGCGCAACCGCTCCGCGGCCATGCGTATCCCGATCACCGGCTCGAACCCGAAGGCCAAGCGCGTCGAGTTCCGCGCGCCCGACTCCTCCGGCAACCCGTACCTGGCCTTCTCCGCGCTGCTGCTCGCGGGCCTGGACGGCATCAAGAACAAGATCGAGCCGGCCGAGCCGATCGACAAGGACCTCTACGAGCTGGCGCCCGAGGAGCACGCGGGCGTCGCGCAGGTCCCGACCTCGCTCCCGGCCGTCCTCGACCGCCTCGAGGCCGACCACGAGTTCCTGCTCGCGGGCGACGTGTTCACGTCCGACCTGATCGAGACGTGGATCGACTACAAGCGCACGAACGAGATCGCTCCGCTGCAGCTGCGTCCGCACCCGCACGAGTTCGAGCTGTACTTCGACGTCTAGGAAGGACGCCGAGCAGGCAGCCCGTCGGGCACAACCGCTGAGGGCCGCCACCTGTTACAGGTGGCGGCCCTCGGCCGTGCTCCGGTCACCTCACCTTCACACCACGATCACGACGACGGCTCCGTTGCTGAAACCGTTGTTGAAGCCGAAGCCGTTGTTGAAGCCGAAACGGTTGCCGAAGCCGTAGTTGCAGTTGTTCCACCAGCCGCCACCGTAGAAGCAGCCACGGTTGGTGGAGACCTGGGCCGGAGCGGCCGCCGAGGCCGTACCGGTCGCGGCGATCGTGGCACCGCCGGCCATCAGGATGCCGACAGCGGACGCCGCGGCGAGACGCCTAGCACGATGTGCATTCATGGACGTACCTTCCTTCCACCCTTCGTGCGGTTCTCGAAGCACGAACCGGATGGCCGCGACCTCAGAGTGAAAAGTCCGGCGCGGTCGTAGGTCTGGCCGCCTGGGTTACCAGGACAGGGCTGTCGGACGCCCTGGTGAGCAGGGATTACGCCAGCGAAGGGCGTACCCCGCACGGCGGCTCTCTCCTGATCAATGCTAGCCGCCCCTCGATCACTCAGCATCCTGGACGAAATGCGCTGCGTGGGCGTGGTGGCCCGGGCAACCTTTCACGCTTCCCCGTACAACCTTCCGCGCCTCACAGACTTCCTACAGTCGGGGGATCATCCCTCCTGGACTCCACCGGACGAGAGAGGTTGAACGGGGATGACTGAAAAGGACGACTGGGAGCGCGAGTTCGACCACACGTGGGCGAGATCGGCCGAGCACAAGGAGCCCTCCGCCCGGGCCCGGATGCTCGCCGCCCGCTGGAAGGAGAACCCCCCGGACCCGGCACCGTTCCGCGCCCACCCGGACGCGGCCGGGCCCCGCCGGTCGTCCTGGGTGTCGACGGCCATAGTCCTCGGCTGCGCGGCCGCCGTCATCATCCTGCTCGGGTACGCCCAGATGCGGGCCCCCTACTAAGGAGACACGGCTCGCCCTGTGTCACCGGGACCGCCGGATCCGGCACCGGGCGGGCATTGACGCAGCGCGGGCGGGCGACGACTCACAGGGAGCTTTTGCTGCTCCTAGGGCCGTTCGGAACCACTTCATGGGAATCCGCAGGTGCACACTGGGCAGTGGGACGAGTGCCTGACTGCGGGGTGAGGCAGATGCAGAGCCGATTCCGGAGCGACCGGCGGCTGACCGTGCGGATGGCGGTCACGCTGTTCCTGCTCGGACTGCTGTACGTGGCGTTCGTCGCCGCGTTGATCGCGTTGCTGAAGTCGTGGGTACTGGTCGTCGTCATCGCGGCGGGTGCGCTCGCCGCGCAGTACTGGTTCTCCGACCGGATCGCCCTGTACGCGATGCACGGACGGGTCGTGGAGCGGGAGGAGTATCCCGAACTGCACGCCGTGATCGACCGGCTGAGCGCGATCGCGGACATGCCGAAGCCGGTGGTCGCCGTGTCCGAGATGGACATGCCGAACGCGTTCGCGACCGGGCGGAACCCCGACCATGCGGTGATCTGTGTGACCACCGGGCTGCTGCGGCGGCTGGAGCCCGCGGAGCTGGAGGGCGTACTGGCGCACGAGCTGTCGCACGTGGCGCACAAGGACGTCGCTGTGATCACGGTGGCGTCCTTCCTCGGCGTGATCGCCGGCCTGATCGTGCGGTTCGCCTTCTACTCGCAGCTCTTCGGCGGGCGGGGCCGCAAGGACCAGAACACCATCGCCGTGTTCGCCGCCGTGATGGGTATCTCCGCGGCGGTGTACGCGATCAGCTTCCTGCTGATCAGGGCCCTGTCCCGGTATCGCGAGCTGGCCGCGGACCGGGCGGCGGCACACCTGACCGGGCGGCCCTCGGCGCTGGCCTCCGCGCTGACGAAGGTCTCCGGCGACATCGCCCGGATCCCGACGAAGGACCTGCGCACGGCCCAGGCCTTCAACGCGTTCTACTTCACTCCTGCGCTGGGCGCCGAGCCCAGCATCGCGAACCTCTTCTCCACCCACCCGAGCCTGGAGCGGCGGCTGGAGCAGCTGGGACGGATCTCCGCCGAGCTGGGCGAGGCAGCGACGCCCGGGAAGGCGAGCTGAGGATGGGGCTGCTGGACATCCTGCTCGGGCGTACGAAGCCGGTCGTGCCCGATCTCGACCAGCTGTTCGCGCTGCCGTCGGCGGCGGTGACGCTGGAGGTGGCGGCGGGGTTCACGCCGACGGGGCAGGGTGCGGTGTGCTTCGCCACGGTCGAGGGTGCGGCCTTCGAGCAGACGCACCGGGAGGTCCAGGCACTCCTCGACGCGGACGCCGACCGCACCGGCCCCCCGGTGGAGCTGACGCGGGACGGCTACGGCTACTCCTGGCTGGTCTCCCACCGCGCCCCCGACGAGCTGTCGCTCCTGGTCAACGACCTGCACGCGGTGAACACGTCGATGGAGGTCAACGGCTTCGGGCCGCAACTGCTGTGCTCCCTGGCGGGATTCGAGGAACGGGGGACCGATCGGGGGCGCAAGCTGGCACTGGTGTACCTCTACAAGCGCGGCACCTTCTACCCGTTCGCGCCGCTGCCCGGTCAGGGACAGCGGCGCGACAACGCGCTCGAACTCCAGGTGAGGGCGGCGCTCGCGAACGACCTGCGGGTCGAGGCGGACCTGAGCCGCTGGTTCCCGGTGTGGGGCGCCCCCGGCCTGTGACGGCCGGGGACGTGTCGACGACGGTTCGGCTGCCGGTTCAGTTGCCGCGGTCCTGGCGGCGGGCCTCGAAGGGGCGCTCGCGGCGGTAGCGGCGCTCCCACTTGGCCTGCTGGTCACGGCGGGCTCGGTACGCCTGGTAGGTGGCGGGTGCCGATCCCGTCGGGGTGCCGGCGCCCGGCGTGGACGCCGAGGACGTGCCCCGCCCGTACCGCGCGTACAGGTAGAGCAGAGCGGCGGCGGCCAGCCACCAGACGTGGTTTCCGAATCCCAGGACCACCAGGACGACGGCTCCGGCCATGATGAATGTGCTCATGACTGGTATCTCCGTGTCCATGGATGCGTGGGTGTGTGGTGTCTTCAGCGTAGGGATGCGGTCACTCCGCGTGCATCTCCTTTTCTCGCGGGACCGCGGGAGGAGTCCTCGGCCCGACGGGCAGTGACTGAGCGATCGCTCGTGTCGAGCCGTCGGTCAGATCTCCGGTGCGGCCGCCACCACCCCCGCCGCGACCGCCGCGCCGAGGGCCGCGTGGTCGGCGGCGGTCTGGTCGGCGTAGCTCAGGGCGAAGTCGGCGACGGCTCGGTCGAAGGTCTCTGCGTTGCCGAGGTAGGCGGCGATGGCGATGCGGTCACCGGAGCGGGCGTGCCCGCGGGCCAGGGCGGTGCCGCACAGCCGGGCGTAGGTCTGGAGGATGTCCGGGTTCAGTCCGGCGACGTCCGCGGAGCCCTTCATGTCGCGCAGCTGCCGCCAGTAGTAGGCGCGGCCCTGCGGACCGGTCATCCACCCCAGGAAGATGTCGCCGGCGGCCTGGAGCAGCCGCTGCCCCGCGACGACCCGGTGGCCCGGGTGGACGTACGGCCCGTTCGGCAGATGCTCCTCCAGTACGGACTCCCTGGCCTCCTTGATCTGGAGGAACAGCGGGTCGTCGTCGTCCCGTCCGGTGAGCAGCACGATGAAGCAGCGGGTGCCGACGCTGCCGACGCCCACGACCTTGCGGGCGGCGTCGACGAAGCGGTAGCGGTCGAGGAGCAGGCGGCGTTCCTCGGAGAGCGTGGAGCGGTAGTCGCTGAAGATCTTGCGCAGGGCGGCCGCGTCGGAGGCTCCGGCGGACTCCAGGATCGGCGGATCCTGGATGATGCGCCGCCGGCCGTCGACGATCTCCGTCAGCTTGCCGAGCGCCTGCAGGCTGGTGCGGCGGCGGGCGCGGGTGAGGCTGGACTCGACGCGGCGGCGGTGGCGGCCGGAGCGGACCAGGGGCAGCAGTTGGTCGGCCTCGATGCGCTCGTACCAGACGGCGAGCTCACCGAGCCCGGCCAGCCGTCGCACGGCGGTGCGGTATCCGGCCACGGCCGCCAGGACGCTCTGGCGGACCTTGGCCTCGGTGTGCCCGTTCTCCCGGGCGGCCACGGCGACGGAGGCGGCCAGTCGTTTGACGTCCCACTCGAAGGGTCCGGGGAAGGTCTCGTCGAAGTCGTTGAGGTCGAAGAGCAGGGCGCGTTCCGGGGAGGCGTACAGACCGAAGTTGAGCAGGTGGGCGTCGCCGCACAGCTGCACGGTCAGGCCGGTGTGCGGCTGGGAGGCGAGGTCTCCGGCCATCACGGCGGCCGACCCGCGCAGGAAGGCGAACGGGGAGCGGGCCATGCGCCCGTACCGGACCGGCAGCAGCTCCGGCAGCCGGTCCCGCCCCTGCCGTTCCAGTACGGCGACGGGGTCGGGCCGCTCGACGGAGGGCAGCCACAGGCCGTGGGCGGAGCGGGGTATGTGTTTGCGGGCGTCCTTGCCGCGCTGGGCGCGGTCGGCCGGGGTGGTCATGGGCCGGGCCCCGGCCGTCCCGAGCGGAGCACCGGGGCGGCCCCCGGGAACGCCGCCCGCGCCCGCCTCCGCATACCGTGCAGCTTCATCGGACCTCCCTGCCGAATTCACCCTCTGAGGGCAGTGAAGGCCCCGGGCGGGGGTGCCGCATGCCCAGTACGGCGATCGTGTGACGGGCCGCGATTTGTCTGGAGACGGTCCCGGTTGTCAGTGGCGTCGGCGAGGATGCCCTCAGGACGGCGGTGCACGGGTGGGCGGAGGTCGGCATGGGCGACGAGCGGCGGTACATCGGCGTGGCGGAGCGGCGGGCCCGGCTGGCGCTGCGCCACCGGCTGGCCGGTACGGCACGGGCGGCGGCCCCCGAGGACATCGCCCGCTCCCTGGTCGCCCTGCACGGCACGGACCCGGCGACGGTGTACCTGGCCGTGGGCGCGCGCCTGACGGAGCCTGCGACGACCGTCTCCGCGACCGACCGGGCGCTGTACGAGGACCGCACGACGGTCCGGATGCACGGCATGCGGCACACGGTGTTCGTCTTCCCCACGGACCTCACCGCCGTCGTGCACGCCTCGACCGGTCTGGCGGTCGCCGCCCGCGAGCGTGCCTCGCTGGTCAAGGACATGGCGAAGGCCGGCGCGCCCGACGAGGCCTGGCTGAAGGAGGTCGAGGAGTCGGCCCTGGCCGTGCTGGGTCGACGCGGACAGGCGACGGCGGCCGAACTCGCCCGGGACGAGCCCCGGTTGCGGGAGCAGTTCGTGTACGCGGCCGGGAAGAGCTACGAGGGCGTCCACACCGTCTCGACACGGCTGCTGCGGGTGCTGGGGGTGGAGGGGAAGGTCGTCCGGGGCCGCCCGCTGGGCTCCTGGACATCCAGCCAGTTCCGCTGGGCCCTGGCCCCCGAACATCCCGAACTGGACGCCGCCGCGGCCCAGGCGGAGCTCCTGCGCCACTGGCTGACGGCCTGCGGTCCGGCGACCGAGGCGGACCTGAAGTGGTGGACGGGGTGGCGGGTGACGGACGTCCGCCGGGCACTGGCCGCGATCGGCGCGCGGGAGGTGGAGCTGGACGAGGGCACGGGGTACGTCACCGCCGGCGACGTCGCTCCCGTGGCGGGGCCCGCGCAGCCGTGGGCGGCGCTGCTGCCGGGTCTCGATCCGACGGCGATGGGCTGGCAGCAGCGCGACTGGTATCTGGCGCCCGAGTTGCGTCCTGCGTTGTTCGACGGCAGCGGGAATGTGGGGCCGACGGTGTGGTGGGACGGGCGGGTGGTGGGGGGTTGGGCGCAGCGGGCGGACGGGGAGATCGTCTGGCGGCTCCTCGACACGGAGGGGATCGGCCGGGAGGCGGAGGCGATGATCGCGGCGGAGGCCGAGAGGTTGCGGGGGTGGGTGGGGGCGACGCGGGTGACGCCGCGGTTCCGGACGCCGGTGGAGCGCGAGTTGGCGGGGTGACCGGGGCTGGAGCCGGGCGGTGGGGCGCGCGGTCCGGCGCTTACGGGGGCCGCCCGCACTCACCCGGTCCGCGGCACCCGTGCCGCGGACCGAGGGCGCCGGGCACCGTCAAAGAGAGACCGCACCCGGCGCCGTGACTCACCTCGCGTATCGCATCAGCGCGCGCACCATGTGGCACGTCGTGTCCGACGGTGGGTGGACGCCGATCTGTTCCGCTGTGCTCCGTATCGTCTCGTTGCGGGCCTGGTTCGGCATGTAGACGCCCGAGTCGAGGAGAGCGATGGCGAGGCGCATGGCCTTGAGGCGGCGGTTGTGCGTGACGTACCACTCGCGTGGACGCCCGGGCGGCAACGGCCGCTTCTCGACCGGCGCGTAGGGCATGTCGAGCAGGACGGAACGCTTCGCGGTGGACTGAGTGGGCAACGGCTTCGGCTTCAGTGCGGCAGCGGGCACAGGCATCCTCCTGTCGCGGTCAGGGCGCCGTCCGGACTCCCCGGCGACACCCTCGAACACTGCTTCTATTCTACCGCCCGGCACTGACAAAAGCCCCTGGCCACAAGGGCTTTCGGGGGCACAGTGACGCCTGTGGGAGACGGGTTTTCGCGTACCGTGGGCGCCATGGAAATCTGGATCAATCCGGCCTGCTCCAAGTGCCGCAGCGCCCTCACACTGCTCGACGCCGAGGGTGCCGACTACACCGTCCGCCGCTACCTGGAGGACGTACCGACCGAGGACGAGATCAGGGCCGTACTCGACCGCCTCGGCCTCGAACCGTGGGACATCACGCGTACCCAGGAGGCCGACGCCAAGGAGCTCGGTCTGAAGGAGTGGGCGCGGGACGCCGGTTCGCGTGACCGGTGGGTCAGGGCGCTCGCCGAGCACCCGAAGCTCATCCAGCGTCCGATCATCACCGCGGACGACGGCACGGCGGTCGTGGCCCGTACCGACGAGGCCGTTCAGGAGGCTCTGTCCCGAACCGAGACGTGAACCGCGACGTGAACCGGGACGTGAACCGAGACCTGCACCCACGTGTGACGCAAGGTGTGACGCAGGTTACTTCGATTGACTCCTGTAACCGCTGAGTAACTTCGTTCGGTATCTCGTACATAGCGGCGTACGCTCCCCTACCTCTCAGGAGGCGCGGATGTCGCGCAGGAGAACACTCGGCACGAAGAAGAAGCTCGCGCTGCTGGTCAGTGCCGCGGCGGTGGCGGGAGGGGGTGCCTTCGTCATGGCGAGCACCTCCAACGCCGCACAGACTCCGCGGACCCTGTCCGCCGGGGACTCGACCGTCTGTCAGGGGCTCGCCACCGCCCTCGGCAACAACCAGAAGTTCATCGACGGCCAACGGGCCGCTCCGGACGCCCAGTCCACAGCCCGGATCGCCAACCGCGAGGCGGTCATCGCGCAGATCAAGGTGCAGCAGAAAGCGTCCGGATGTGCGGTTGGGGAGTCGGCTCAGGGCTCCCAGACCACCCAGCCGGCGCAGACCGCCCCCGCACAGACCGCACAGCCGTCCCAGGCCGCCACCCCGGGAAACGCGGGGAACAACGCCGGTGGCGCCGCCGCCTCCGGTCAGCAGGTCTGCAACGGCTCGACGGTCACCCTCTCCGGCGAGGGCGGCGCTCCGGCCGCGTCCAGCAACCAGTTCCCGGCGGGCACGAAGCTGAAGGTCACCAATCTGGACAACAACAAGTCCACGACGGTGGAGGTCACCGGAGTCTCCGGCAGCTGTGCCCTGCTCAACAACGCCGCTTTCGAACAGGTCCGTGAGCCCGGCAAGTTCCTGATCCGCCGGGCTCTGATCGAGAAGGTGGGGTGAGGCTCAGGGCTGGAGGAAATCCGTGAGGCGGCGCCCCGCTCGAGCGAAGCCGAGAGGGGGGTGAAGGTCCTGCTGCTCCCGGCCAGGAGCAGCGGGACCGGCACGTCCAGGACCCGCAGCGCGTCCGGCGTGGCCCGCGGACCGGTCACCGGCTTCACACGGAGGGGAAGCCGGTGACCGCTTCCTGGAGCCCTCGGGCGCTTCTCACACTCATCGCATACGAGACGACGTACGGGACCGTCTCCCCGGGCTCCGCGACCGCGAACGGCGGCCATCCGCCGACCGGGTGTCCTCACACCGTGAAACGCGCCACAGCACCGCCAGGTAACACGGGGTTCACAATCGGGCAATGACCGGGAAATGGCCTGTTGACAGGCTTCCGGGCATCAGGTGCGGCGCCCCAGTGCCGCAGCGCCGCAGCACCCGCAAGTGCGTCTAACGACCCACCCCCGAAGGAAGTGGCCCGTGACCTTCAAGGCTGAGTACATCTGGATCGACGGCACCCAGCCGACGGCGAAGCTCCGTTCCAAGACGAAGATCCTGGCGGACGACGCCAAGGGCGCCGAGCTGCCGATCTGGGGCTTCGACGGGTCCTCCACGAACCAGGCCGAGGGCCACGCCTCCGACCGCGTGCTCAAGCCGGTCTTCATCTGCCCCGACCCGATCCGCGGCGGCGACGACGTTCTCGTCCTGTGCGAGGTCCTCAACATCGACATGACGCCGCACGAGTCCAACACGCGTGCCGCGCTGACCGCGGTCGCGGAGAAGTTCGCCGCCCAGGAGTCGATCTTCGGCATCGAGCAGGAGTACACCTTCTTCGACGGCGCCCGTCCGCTGGGCTTCCCCGAGGGCGGCTTCCCGGCCCCCCAGGGCGGCTACTACTGCGGTGTCGGCGCCGACGAGATCTTCGGCCGTGAGATCGTCGAGGCCCACCTGGACAACTGCCTGAAGGCGGGTCTGGGCATCTCCGGCATCAACGCCGAGGTCATGCCCGGCCAGTGGGAGTTCCAGGTCGGCCCGCTGTCCCCGCTGGAGGTCTCCGACCAGCTGTGGGTGGCCCGCTGGCTGCTCTACCGCACCGCCGAGGACTTCGGTATCTCCGCCACCCTCGACCCGAAGCCGGTCAAGGGCGACTGGAACGGCGCCGGCGCGCACACCAACTTCTCCACGAAGGCGATGCGCGAGGGCTACGACGCGATCATCACCGCGTGCGAGTCGCTCGGCGAGGGCTCCAAGCCGCTCGACCACGTCAAGAACTACGGCGCCGGCATCGACGACCGCCTGACCGGCCTGCACGAGACCGCCCCGTGGAACGAGTACTCGTACGGCGTCTCCAACCGTGGCGCCTCGGTCCGTATCCCGTGGCAGGTCGAGAAGGACGGCAAGGGCTACATCGAGGACCGCCGTCCGAACGCCAACGTCGACCCGTACCTGGTGACGCGTCTGATCGTCGACACCTGCTGCACCGCGCTGGAGAAGGCCGGCCAGGTCTGATCCCCGGATCGTCCCGGAAGGGGCGCCCGCCGTCATGGTGGGCGCCCCTTCCGCGTTTCCCGCGCTTCCGCGTTTCCCGCACTTCCGTGGAGACGGCCAAGGTGGTCGGCCGACGTCAACTCCTCGCCAAGGAAGCGTCCAAGCAGTGAGAGGAGTCTCCTGCTACAGGCGTGTGTCTGCTTCAATGGGGCCATGGCCAGCTTCCAGAAGTACACCGCGACGGGTCGCCATGACCTCGAGCCCTTCTGGCCTTCCCGTCAGCACCACGACTTCGACCGGGTGTGTTGTCGCGCGATGGACGCGCGGGCCCTCTAAAGCCGTACACCCCGGCCTTCGGCCAGCGCGCACGACGTACGTCCTCGACGAGCCCGACCACGCATCGCGGCCGTCGTCCTTCCCGACGCACTCCTCGCGCGAAAGAGCTGACCTCTCATGGCGACCACTCGTACTCTCTCCTCCGCCCCCACCCTCACCGCTCCCGCTCCGAACGGCTCCGCCCGCCACCGGCTGCGGGCCGTCGACCGGGACGAGGTGGTGGACGTCGCGGAATTCCTGCCGCCGGGTGCCACCTGGCTGCCCGCCCCGCAGCACACCCTGCCCACCCTGCCGGGCCAGCCGCCGATGATCGGCTACCTGGTGCTCGTCCCGGCCGACCAGCAGCCGCCGTTCCTGCCGGTGGCGGTGCCCGACCAGTCGGAGGCCGAGCAGTCGGCCGCCCCGGCCGCGGGCGAGCCGCTGGTGCGCATCGACACCGTGCAGCGCATCGCCGAGGTGGACGGGCGCGAACTCGACCTCACGTACCTGGAGTTCGAGCTGCTCGCACACCTGGTCGCGCACCCCAACCGGGTGCACACCCGCGACCAGCTGGTCACCACGGTGTGGGGCTACGGCCACGTGGGCGACGGCCGTACCGTCGACGTCCACATCGCCCGCCTGCGCCGCAAGCTGGGCGTGCAGCACCGCAACGCGATCCAGACGGTCCGCCGCGTCGGCTACAAGTACTCCCCGCCGCTCGCGCACTGAGCATCTGCGTTCCCCGAGTTCTCCGAGTTCACTGCGTTCTCTGCCGACGGCAGATCATGGTTCCCTCCCGCGGCTCCACCGGGCACAGTCACCGGCATGAGACTTCTGGTGCTGGGTGGTACGGAGTTCGCGGGACGGGCCGTGGCCGAGGCGGCGCTCGGGCACGGCTGGGACGTGACGGTGTTCAACCGGGGGCGGCACGCGGCCGTCCCCGGCGCCCGTTCACTGCTCGGCGACCGCACCGCTCCCGGCGGGCTCGCCTCGCTGGCGCGGGGCGAGTGGGACGCCGTCGTCGACACCTGGTCGGCGGCGCCCCGCGCGGTACGGGACACGGCTCGGCTGCTGCGGGGCCGCGCACGGCGGTACGTCTATGTGTCGAGCTGCTCGGTGTACGCCTGGGCCCCGCCCGCCGGGTACACCGAGAACGCGCCGCTGGTCGAGGGCGCCTCGGCCGACGCGGAGCAGACCGACTACGCGCGCGACAAGCGGGGCGGTGAGCTGGCGGCCGTGGCGGAGTTCGGGGCGGAGCATTCGGTGCTCGTGCGGTCCGGGCTGATCCTCGGGCCGTACGAGAACGTCGGGCGGCTGCCCTGGTGGCTGACCCGCATCGCGCGCGGCGGGCCCGTCCTCGCGCCGGGGCCGCAGGATCTGCCCCTGCAGTACGTCGACGTCCGCGACCTCGCCGAGTGGGTTCTCGGGGCGGTGGAGCGGGAGTTGAGCGGGCCGTACAACCTGATGAGCCGACAGGGGCACACCACGATGGGTGAGTTCCTGGACGCGTGCGTACGGGCCACCGGTGCGGCGGCCGAGCTGCGGTGGACCGATCCGGACGTCGTCCTCGGCGCGGGCATCGAGCCGTGGACCCAGCTGCCGGTGTGGGTACCGCCGGAAACCGACCTGCACGACGCGTTGCACTCCGCGGACGTCTCACGCGCGCTGGCGACGGGCCTGGAGTGCAGGCCGGTCACCGAGACGGTGACCGACACCTGGACGTGGCTGCGGGCCATCGGCGGCACGGCGCCCCAGCGGCCGGACCGGACGAGCAAGGGACTCGATCCGGCGGTGGAGGCCAAGGTGTTGGGACAGGTCCTGGAGGCCGGCGGAGGTGTATCCGACACCACCCCCTGAACGGGGGGCCCGGCCCAGTGACCGTCGACCGGCCGTCCGCGAGACTGACGCCATGAACGCCAACACGCAGAGCAGCGGCATCGGTACGCGGGCCCGGAACGCCGCGCTGGCCTCGGGGCGAGGGTTCGTGCTGTCCTTGGTGTCCTTGCCGGAGGCCATCCTCTGCTACACACTCTCCGTCATCTCCATCGCGCTCATCCCCGTCCTCGGGCTCGGGCTCCTCACGACCCCGTGGGCCCTCACCCGGGTGCGGTCCTTCGCCGACCGGCGGCGGATCCTCGCGGCCAAGTGGTGCGGGATACGCATCCCCTCGGCCTACCGGCCGCTACCGGAGGGCGGCAAGCCCTGGGCGCGCACCTACGCGATGCTCCAGGACCCGGCGACCTGGCGGGATCTGCGGTGGCTGCTGGTCGACATGACGGCCGGATACCTCACCGCGCTGATGCCGGCCGCGCTGGTCCTCTACGCGGTGGAGGGGTTCGCGCTGGCGGCGGGGCTGTGGCGGGTGTACGCGGACACGACCGGCGACACATACTGGTACGCCTTCGTGCCGGTCTCCGGCCAGGCGTCCGCCCTGTGCGCGGCCGCCCTGGCCGCCGTCTTCCTGGTGCTCGGCTACTTCTACACGCCGCGCCTGCTGACCACCCACTTCCGGCTCACCCGCGCCGTCCTCGCCCCCAGCCAGGGCGAACTGGCCGAGCGGGTCCGGATCCTGACCGAGACCCGGCGGGACGCCGTGGACACCTCCGCGGCCGAACTGCGACGCATCGAACGCGACCTGCACGACGGGGCGCAGGCCCGCCTGGTGGCGATGGGCATGGACCTGGGGACCATCGAGATGCTCCTCGACAAGGACCCCGAGAAGGCCAGGCAGCTGCTCACGCAGGCCCGGCAGTCCTCCGCCGACGCGCTCGCCGAGCTGCGCGACCTGGTGCGCGGCATCCATCCGCCGGTGCTCGCGGAGCGCGGACTGGGCGACGCCGTACGGGCGTTGGCGCTGCGGATGCCCCTCGCGACAGAGGTGACCGTGGAGCTGGACGGCCGGGCGGACGCGCCTGTCGAGTCGGCCGCGTACTTCGCCGTCAGCGAGCTCCTCACCAACGCCGTCAAGCACGCGAACGCCGACCGCATCTGGGTGGACCTGCACCACACCGACGGCATGCTGCGGATCACCGTCACCGACAACGGCCGGGGCGGCGCCGCGATCGGGGCCGGTTCGGGCCTGGCCGGGGTCGAGCGACGACTGGGTACATTCGACGGCGTCCTGGCCGTCAGCTCTCCCGCGGGCGGTCCCACCATGGTGACCATGGAGCTTCCGTGCGAGTTGTCCTAGCCGAAGACCTGTTCCTGCTGCGCGACGGACTGGTCCGGCTCCTGGAGGCCTACGACTTCGAGATCGCCGCGGCCGTCGAGTCCGGCCCCGAGCTGACCCGGGCCCTGGCCGAACACCGACCCGACGTCGCGGTGGTGGACGTACGCCTCCCGCCGACGCACACCGACGAGGGCCTGCAGTGCGCGCTGCGGGCCCGCCAGGACAGACCCGGACTGCCGGTGCTGGTCCTCTCCCAGCACGTCGAGCAGCTGTACGCGCGTGAGCTGCTCGCCGACGGCAGCGGCGGGGTCGGCTATCTGCTCAAGGACCGGGTGTTCGACGCGGAGCAGTTCGTGGACGCCGTACGACGGGTGGCGGCCGGCGGTACGGCGATGGACCCGCAGGTCATCCAGCAGCTGCTGGCGCGCACCGCGGACGACCGGCCGCTCGGGCGGCTCACACCCCGGGAACGGGAGGTGCTGGAGCTGATGGCGCAGGGGCGGACCAACGCGGCGATCGCCACCAAGCTCGTCGTGACGGAACGGGCGATCGCCAAACACACCGCCAACATCTTCGCCAAACTGGGACTCGAGGTGTCGGACGACGACAACCGTCGCGTGCTGGCCGTGCTCGCCTATCTGGACCAGGACCGCTGATCACCTCACTACCGCGATCACCTCAACCACCGTGATTATTGAGGGAGTTGAGGGCGAATTGTTCCTCGAACCTCTCATCAATTTCTGAGACGTTTGAACACCCGTGGGACCACCACCGTATGGATGGGAGCCGCTTCACTCCTGTCGGGCGCCTCGATGCTGCCCCGCAAGGAAGTCAGAGGAGTTCCATGGGACGCAACACACGTAAACGCCGTTCGTCGATGGCCAGCAAGGCCATAGCCGCATCGGCGGCCCTAGCGCTCGGTGGGGGCGGGCTGATCTGGGCGAACTTCTACGCTTCGGCGCACGAGTCGAACAACTCGGCGCAGAACCAGACCAAGGCCGCCACCGCGGCCGCGCAGGTCGCCACCATTTCCTGCCCGGACGTGGGGCAGAAGCTGACGAACGTGCCCAACGCGGCACGCTCTGGCGTCGACAAGGAGCTGGCGAACCTCGACAAGCAGATCACCGAGGCCTACGCCCGTCTCGCCTCCACCCGCCCGGCCCAGGCGAACGACGCGAGCTTCGTCCAGAACGCGATCGTCGGCCCCCTCAAGGAGAAGCGGGCCGCGACGATCGACCGGATCAGGATCGACATCCAGCGGGTCGGTGGCCAGGCGGCCAACCTGAGTTCGCTCGCGGCCTGCACCACGCAGGCGGCCAACGCGAACACCAACGCCGGCCAGGCGGGCAACGGCCAGCAGAACAACAACCAGAACAACCAGAACAACAATCAGAACAACAACAACCAGAACAACGGAGGCCAGCAGAACAACAACGGCGGCCAGCAGCAGGCCGGCAACGGCGGCCAGGCCGGCAACGGTCCGACCGCGGCCGACTTCGTCGACATCACGAAGGTCCAGCCGAACGTCAAGGCGAAGCCGCAGAAGACCGGCAACGCCTCGACCGGTACGTTCACCACGAAGTGCGGCGTGAACGCCAACGGCAGCCACAACACCGACAACGTGATCGTGGCGCCCGGCGTGACCAACGGCGCGCACCACCTGCACGACTACGTCGGCAACCAGACGAACGACGCCTTCTCCAACAACAACACGTTCGCGGCGGGAGAATCCACCTGCCAGAACCAGCAGGACAAGTCGCTGTACTACTGGCCGGTGCTGCGCGTGCAGGACGGCACGCAGGACTTCGACCAGAACAACGACGGCGGTGGCAAGGAAGGCAACGTCGGCAAGATCCTGGTGGCCAAGCAGGCCCAGATCAAGTTCGTCGGCAGCCCGACGAGCAAGGTCGTGGCGATGCCGCAGTTCCTGCGCATCATCACCGGTGACGCCAAGACCACCACCAACGGCCTGGCGAACGCCAACGCGCACTGGAGCTGCACCGGCTTCGAGAACAAGGTGCAGCTCACGGAGCAGTACCCGATCTGCCCGCAGGGCAGCCAGGTGGTCCGCACGTTCGCCTTCCAGAGCTGCTGGGACGGCCAGAACATCGACAGCGCCAACCACCGCACGCACGTCGCCTTCGCCGACGCCAACGGCAACTGCGCCAACGGCTTCAAGGCGATCCCGCAGCTGACGATGCGCCTGGTGTACAGCGTGCCGCAGCCGGTCGTCCAGAACGGCCAGGTGAAGAACGCCTACGCGGTGGACGGCTTCCCGGAGCAGCTCCACAAGCCGGCCACCGACCACGACGACTTCATCAACGTCATGTCGGCGAACCTGAACAACAAGGTGGCCACCTGCATCAACAAGGGCCAGAAGTGCCAGTGACGACACGGCGCTAGCCCGACAGGAAACCGGCGGTGGGAGAAACCCACCGCCGGTTTTCGTGTGCCACAGGGCTTTCGGTGACCTTTCAGCCGCAGGGGCTTTCGGTGACCTTTCTTCAGTGACCGGAGTGCGAGGCCCCGTGGTCGGTGCCCTGCTCGATGTCCCCGCCGAGCGTGCCGCGCAGGGCCGACACCGTACTGTCCTCGCCCACGGCCACCCACTTGCGGCCGACCAGGTAGTGGCCGCCGTAGTCCTTGGCCTCGTTGATCCACTCGCGCTGGCCGCGGTCGGTCGCGAAGGTCGCGAGGATGAACTTGCCGTCGGAGTTCTTGCACACGGCCTGGCGGATCTCGTCGGCGTCGGTCTGCATGTCCGGCGTGCACCTCACCTCGGCGGCCAGGTGCTCCAGGCTGCCGGTCGCCGTCGCCGGCACCGCCTTCGCGTCTCCGTCGGAGCCGCAGCCCGCCAGCGCCAGCACCGCCACGGCGCCGGCCGCCGCGAGCATCGGTCGGGTCACCATCATCTGTCCTCCCTGCAAGAGCCTCGTCCTGGATACGGCTCCGGTGCGCGACGCACTCAAACAGGGCTCAAGGTGCTCGGAGTGCAACGTCCTCGGAGTACGAGGTGCTCCGAGTTCCAGATGTTCCAAACCGAGTGTCCCTGCAGGCACACTCGTGCGAAGGTGTGCCGGTGAACCAGGACTGGGAAGATCGCGTGGCCGCCGCCTGGGCCACCATCGACGACTACACCGAGGCCACCGCGGCGGACTTCCGGGCGGTGATCGACGCGCTCGTCGCCGAATTGCCCGACGGCAGCCCGCTCGGTCCGTTCGAACAGGCATCCGCATGGGACTCGACCGGCCACTCGGACAGGGCGGTTCCGCTGTACCGGGAGGCGCTCGCGCTCGGGCTCAGCGAGGTCAGCGGCTACAAGGGCCGCCGCGCCAAGATCCAGCTGTCCAGCTCGCTGCGCAACACCGGCCGGGCGGAGGAGGGCGTCAAGCTGCTGACGCCCGAACTGGACGGCCCGTCGGACGAGTTGGACGACGCGGTGCGCGCCTGTCTCGCGCTGTGCCTGTCCAGCCTCGGGCGGGACCGCGAGGGGCTCTCCCTCGTGCTGGGCGCCCTGGCTCCCCACCTGCCCCGCTACCAGCGATCGATGGCGAACTACGCGCGGGCGCTCGTCGAACCGGAGAACTGACTCGGCGGACGACCGCCCGGGTGTGTGACGGTGACCAACCACGGATTCGCTCGTTCTGCTGAACGTGCAGTCACAGCATGTCGCCCCGCGCCCCACTCCTTCCGCCACCGACGTCGACATCGAGCAGGCCGAGGCCGCGCTCGTCGAGCACTACCCGCGGCTCGTCCGGCTCGCCTACCTGGTGCTGCCACCGGCTCTCGGCCGGGGCCGGCGCGTCCTGGCGGCGCACGCCCTCACCCAGCGCGCGCTGCCCGGGAAACGCGCGTCGGCGCCCGTCATCCCGGCCCAGTCGACAGGCCGGGACGGCGATCCGGGTTACGCCTTCGTCCGTCTCCAGATCGTGCGTTCGGCACTGGGGGCCGGCCTGCCGCTGCGGCGCCGGGCCTGGCCGAAGCTTTCCCAGCTGCCGCCGCCCCTGCCCCAGGTGTGGGGCCTGCGCCTCTTCCCCCGCTCGGGCGGCGCCGACGAACTCGCCCTGGACCAGCGGCTGTCGGCCCTGTCCGGACCCGCCCGCGCCGCCTATGTGCTGCGCGGCCTGGAGAAGCTCCCCGACGGCGATGTGCGCGAGGTGCTCTCGGCGGCGGACGTGGCCGACCCGGCGGCCGCGCTGCGCGAGGCCGACGCCGCGCCCGCGCAGTACGCGCTGCTCGACTCGCCCGCGTTCGACCCCTGCTCGCTCCAGGCCCGGCCCACCGATCTGAGGCGGCGCCGGCAGAGGTCCCGGGCCGCACTGGCCGCGGCCGCCGCGCTCGCGGTGTGCGGCGCCCTGGTGGCCCTGCCGGGCGACGGCTGGGGCCCCGACGGCGCCGCCGCGCCGGCGTACGCGCAGAACCCGGCGGCCGAGGCCGCCCTGGACCCCGGCAAGCTGCTCCGGGTCGCACCCCTGGCGTGGCAGTCGTCCACACGCACCGACTTCTCCGTGTGGCCCGCGCGCGGCGGCCTCACCGGCGACACGGCCCTGCTGCGCCGCGCGCTCGCGGTCTGGGCCCGCCCCGGCGGGACCGTCCGCCTCTCCGCCACCCCCGGCACCCCGTCCGGCGGCCCGGCCGGCCCGCCCCAGCTGCTGTACGCGGGCAGCGTCGACAGCGCGCGCGTGGTGATCCTCTACGACGGTCTGCGCGTCGCGCGTTACGCCGAACCGAAGGACGGCACGCGGGGCGTCGCCCTTGACCTGGCCCGCGTCGACGGCGCGACGGCCGCCGACGCGGGCGCCGTGGTCCTCGATCGGGCCGACGGCAACGTGCGCTATCTGACCGCCCCCTGGGTGAAGCAGGCGGCCGAGCGTGACCTGATGAAGCCCGGCGCCGGGGCAATGCCCCTCGACCTCACCGGCGGGATCACCGCGCCGCTGGCCAGCCCGGTCGCGCGAAACGGCCTCTGCACCTCGTGGAACGTGCTGCAACTGACCGACGGATCCGGGAAGCACGTACTGACGGACCTCGGCGAGGTGGTGCCGGCCAGGCTGACCGCGGGCAGGCCCACCAAGCCCCAAGAGGTGTCCGGGGCCAAGTCGCTGCACACCTGGGCGCCGTTCGCCTGCTCACTGGTCGACGCGCGCACCCAGGGCGTGCGGTCGGTGAACGCCTGGAAGTACGCCGAGCAACAGCTGCCGGACGCGAACGGCACGGCCACCTGGGTGTGCACGCGGGCCGAGACATGGCGGGGCGGCGGGCCGCGGGTGCTGGCCCTGTTCAACACGCCGGGCGGGAGGTACGGGGCGGCCGTGGCGAAGGCGGAGAACGTGTCGGCGTGCGGTGCCCGCGATCCGCACGTCCTGGCGGGCGTGCTGTGGAAGTCGGAGGCCGGTTCCTGGTACCTGCTGGCCGCGGCCAGCTGGGGCACCGAGTCGATCAGTACGACGGGCGGGGTCCGGGCGACCTCGCAGAGCAGGATGCTGGTGGCGCCCGCGAAGAAGGGGGCGCAGGTCGGCCTCAAGGGGACGCTGGACGACGGCACGAAGATCACCGATCTGCGCTGAAAGAAGCCGCGGAAAGAAGTGCGCCGCGAGGGTTCCACCCGGGTCTACCCGTCAGTACATTGACGCCATGTCTAACAAGCAGGCCCGGGTGCCCCGTCCCGTCGGGGGCGAGCGGATACCGCTCAAGGCGCGCAAGGTGTCCTTCTCCTGGGAGGCCACCCCGCTGCACTGGGTGCCGGGGGACCCGTTCGCCACACACACCATCAACGTGCTGCATCTGCTGCTGCCGGCCGGTGAGCGGTGGTTCGTGCACGTCTACAAGCAGGTGCTGCCGTACATCCGGGACGAGCGGCTGCGCGAGGACGTCGTCGGGTTCATCGGGCAGGAGGCGATGCACTCCCAGGCTCACGACGAGGTGCTGCCGCACCTGAAGGAGCTGGGGCTCGACCCGACGCCGTACACCGCGCAGGTCGACTGGTTCTTCGAGAAGCTGCTCGGCGACCGGACCCTGCCGCCGGGCAAGGCGCGCAAGTGGTGGCTGCTGGAGCGCGTCGCGATCATCGCGGCCATCGAGCACTACACGGCCTTCCTCGGCAACTGGGTGCTGAACGCCGAGGAGCTGGACCGGTGCGGCGCCGACCCGACCATGCTGGACCTGCTGCGCTGGCACGGCGCCGAGGAGGTCGAGCACCGGTCCGTCGCCTTCGAGCTGTTCCTGCACGTCGACGGCAGCTACCGACGGCGCGCCCGGACCTGGGCGACCGCGTTCACGGCGCTGGTGTTCCTCTGGCAGCGCGGGATCCGCTTCTTCATGGCGAACGACCCGACGCTCATGGACGGCAGGGCCGGCTTCAAGGACTTCTACGTGCGCGGCCGCCAGGGTGTGCTGCCCCCGACCGGCGACATGCTCAGGTCCGTCCCGCGCTACCTGAGCCGTGACTACCACCCCTCTCAGGAGGGCAGCACCGCGCAGGCCGTCGCCTATCTGGCCTCCTCCCCCGCGGCGCTGGCGGCGGAAAAGGGTGCCGCGTGATGCCGAAGCTGCGGACCGTCGTGGTCGTCGCGGGCGCGGCGCTGCTCGCCAGGCGGGCGATGCGCCGCCGGATCCAGGCCTCGCCGCTGTGGCCGTTGCCCGCCCTGGAGCGGCCGGTCTCGGGGCAGCCGCGGTCGCGGACCCTGCGGCTGCTGGTGACCTCGCACGAGACGGTCGCCGAAGGGGTCGTACAACTTCGCCTGCAGGGGCGGCAGTTGCTGCCGCGCTGGGAGCCCGGCGCGCACCTCGATCTGGTGCTGCCGTCGGGGCTCGTGCGGCAGTACTCGCTGTGCGGCGACCCGGCGGACACCTCGTCGTACACCGTGGCGGCGCGGCTGGTCGAGGGCGGGCGGGGCGGCTCGCGCGAGGCGCACGAGCGGGTGCGGGAGGGCACGGAACTCGAGGTGCGGGGGCCGCGCAACCGGTTCCCGCTGGT
Organism: Streptomyces sp. NPDC001315; assembly: GCF_042896175.1. Lineage (NCBI taxonomy): Bacteria > Bacillati > Actinomycetota > Actinomycetes > Kitasatosporales > Streptomycetaceae > Streptomyces > Streptomyces sp. NPDC001315. Next base: position 1,346,290 of record NZ_JBIAWZ010000001.1, read on the forward strand.
CGAGGCGGAGTCCTACGTCTTCGTCGTCGGCGGGATCGGGATCACCCCCGTCCTGCCGATGCTGCGGGCGCTGCCGCCGGGCGTGGAGTGGCGGTTGCTGTACGGCGGCCGTACGCGGGCCTCGATGCCGTTCCTGGAGGAGGTCGAGAAGCTGGGCGGGGAGCGCACCACGGTCGTCGCCGAGGACGAGGACGGACGGCCCGATCTCGACGCGCTGTTCGCGGACCTGCCGGAGGGCGCCGCCGTCTACTGCTGCGGGCCGGAAGGGTTGATGGAAGCGGTGTCCGCGCGCATCCCGGCCGGGGCGACGCTCCACCTGGAGCGGTTCGCGCCGCGCGGCCCGGTCGGGGGCGACTCCTCGTTCGAGGTGGAACTCCGCCGCAGCGGACGGACGTTGACGGTGCCCACCGACTCCACCGTGCTGGCCGCCGTGCGCGCCGAGCTGCCGGACACCGTGTACTCGTGCGAGCAGGGCTTCTGCGGGACCTGCCGGCAGCGGGTGCTGGAGGGCGAGATCGACCATCGGGACGAGCTGCTGACGGACGCGGAGCGCGCAGACTCGATGCTGATCTGCGTCTCGCGGGCACGAAGTGATCGTCTCGTGTTGGATTTGTGAACACCTGCGGCAGGTCAGGTCCGTTCGATTCCGGTTGCGATCGGTAAGGTGTTCGCATGACTACCGGGGTCCGCCGCAGAATGGGAGTCGACGAGCGTCGGCAGCAGTTGATCGGTGTCGCCCTCGAACTGTTCAGCCGCCGCTCGCCCGACGAGGTCTCCATCGACGAGATAGCGTCGGCGGCGGGTATCTCGCGGCCGCTCGTCTACCACTACTTCCCCGGCAAACTCAGCCTCTACGAAGCGGCGTTGAAGCGGGCCTCCGAGGATCTGGCGGGCCGGTTCGAGGAACCGCACGACGGTCCGCTGGGGGCGCGGCTGCTGCGCGTGATGCGCCGGTACTTCGACTTCGTGGACGAGCACGGCCCCGGTTTCTCGGCCCTCATGCGCGGCGGCCCCGCCGTGGGCTCCTCGACGACGAACGCGCTCATCGACTCCGTACGGCAGGCCGCCTACGAGCAGATCCTCGCGCATCTGGGGATCACGGACCCGCCCGCGCGACTGGAGCTGGTGATCCGCTCCTGGATCTCGCTCGCCGAGTCGACCGCGCTGATCTGGCTGGACGGCCGGCGCATCCCGCGTGCCGAGCTGGAGGTCCAGCTCGTGCACGACTTCGCCGCGCTGACGGCCGTGAGCGCGGCGTACGACGACGAGATGCGCACGCTGCTGCTCCCGATGTTCAGGGACGAACCGGCCGACGGCCCCTTCAGCGACCTGGCCGCCCGGCTGATCGCCCTGGCGTCCTGAGGAGCTTCCTCAGCTCTCGAACTTCCGGTACGACGGGTCGAGGTCGCGCACCTCCGCGGAGGCGTGCAGGGCCAGGCCCTCGGCGGGCTTCACATACTGGCGCAGCAACTCCAGCGCGGCCTCGGTGAGCCGGGCCCTCGTCTCCTCGGTGCGGCCGGCCAGCAGGCCGATGTGGATGTGCACGACGGCGTGCCCCTCGGTGTCCGGGCCGACCACGGTGTCCTCGGTCCGGCGGAACTGCGTCTTGCACGCCGGCGGCTTCGCGGCCGCGATCTCGACCGTGGCGGCGTGCAGCGCCCGCGCGAATCCGGGCCGGTCGAAGTCGTCCGCGAGCCGTTCCGAGTAGTCGACGGTGATCTGCGGCATGGGCACTCCTGTTCTAGGCGACGGGGCTCAGCCTAGTCGCAGCGCCAGCATCGCGATGTCGTCCTCGCGGTCGTGGCCGAAGCAGTCCAGCAGCAGGTCACACAGGGCGTCGAGGCCGGCCGGGGCGTCGGCCGCGGCCGTGCGCAGGTGACGCAGGGAGGTCCCGAGGTCGGTGCCGCGGGTCTCGATGAGACCGTCGGTGACCATGAGGAGCCGGTCGGTGGGGCGCAGCACCAGCTCGGTGGGTTCCGGGCGGTCCAGGCCGAGCCCGAGCAGCGGCCCGGCCACGTCGACGTACTCGGCGCCGCCCTCACCGCGCAGGAGCAGCGGCGGGATGTGGCCCGCGTTGGCGATGCGCAGCCGCCCGCTGTCCGGGTCGACGAGGGCCAGGCAGACGGTGGCCGTGATGTCCGGGTGGTAGCGCTGGAGCATCCGGTCGAGCCGTCCGGCCAGTACGGCGGGGTCGCCGTCCTCGACGCAGTAGGCGCGCAGCGCGTGCCGGATCTCCACCATGACCGTGGCCGCGTCCAGCGAGTGCCCGACGACGTCGCCGACGGCGGTCAGCACTCCGGCGCCGGTGCGCAGGGCGGCGTAGAAGTCGCCGCCGATCTCGGTGTCGTGGGACGCGGGCACGTAGCGGACCACCAGGTCGACGCCGGGCAGCTCGGGCAGGCTGTCCGGGCGGGGCAGGAAACTGCGCTGGAGGGTGAGGGCGACATGGCGCTCCACCTGGTACATGAGCAGCGGCTCGGCGGCGAGGGCGGTGGCCTGGGCGAGACGGGCGAGCAGCCCGTCGTTCGCCGGATCCGCGCGGTGGGCGGGGCGCGCGGGCGTGGCGACGCAGACCGGCGAGCGCTGGCCCTGGGTGAGGGTCAGCACGAGCCGGGCGTCGTCCCGCACCCCGGGCCGGAAGAACCCGGCCGGCCACAGCGGTGCGGGCACGACGACGCTCTGCACCCCGCCGCGCCCGTCCGCGATCCGCGGCAGCAGCCGTGCCACGGCCTCCTCCGCCTCCGCTCCCGGCAGCCCGAGGACACCCAGGTCCCGGGACGTCCCCCGGTACAGCTCCCCGTCCGGTCCGGCGATGAACACCACGGCGGGGGTGCCGGTCAGCCGGGCCGCGCCCTCGGCGGCCGCGCCGGCCAGCTCCTCCGGGCAACGCGCGGCCTGCACGGTGACGATCGCCTCGGACAGCAGCGTCAGCCGGTGGACCAGCGTCTCGGCGCCCGTGCCCCGGCGTGCCCCGCGCAGCGCGGCCCGTACGACCGCCTGTATCTCCTGCGGGTCGGCGGGCACCGTCAGATAGGCGTCCCCGCCCGCGTCCAGTCCCCGGCACCGGTCGCCGGGCGCCACGGAGGCGGCGGAGAAGTGCACGACGGGCAGCGCGGCCATGGGCGGCCGGGCCTTGACCCGGCGGCACAGCTCGAAGCCGCTCATGTCCGGCAGGCCCACGTCCACCAGTGCCACATCGGGCAGTGTGCCCGACCGCAGCCGTACGTCGAGTTCGACGAGCGCCTCTCTCCCACTGGCCACCGGCACCACCCGGTGGCCCGCCCGGCGCAGTACCGCGCCCATGGCGTAGCGGTTGGCCGCCACGTCGTCGACGACCAGCACGGTCGTGTCCGTCTGCTGCTTGCCGTTGCCGTTCATGTTCCAACGCCCCTCAAGGGCATGTGCCGGTGGGGGCGGGCCCACGGCGGGCCCGCCCCCACCACGCTAGTGCGCCGTCAGGCGGTGCGGGAGAAGACCGCGACGGTACGCCCCGGAATGGCGAACGTGCCCGATTCCCGCTCGTAGGACGCGGACTTGACGGTAGGGTCCGCGCCCGACGCCTGCACCGGGTGCAGCCGGTAGCCGGTCCCGGCGAGCGCGTCGACCTGCTGCCGCTGCGTCGTCGGCGTCGCGTTGAACACGACGACCAGGTCGCCCAGCTCCATGGTGATCACACCGGGCGTCTCGTCCTTCCCGGACAGCGGGAAGGAGAGCTTCGACTGCACCTGCTCGGTGCTGCCGAGGGAGAACGCCTGCTCGGTCGTACGGATCTTCAGCAGGTCCTGGTACGCGGCCGAGGCGCCGGTGATCTGCGCGCAGCCCACGCCGACGGAGCTCAACAGGGGCTTGGCGTACGGCCACTTGGAGGCGTTGTCGGCCGCCATCGGCAGCCCGCGGCCGAAGCCGTTGCCGTCGGCGCAGTTCCAGTGGATGGCGTTGAACCAGTCGCCGCTGTCGTAGGAGTTGCGGTCCAGGGACTTGGAGCGCAGCAGGTCCGAGCCGGCCTGGGACAGGGCCGGCCCCTGGGAGAGGGCGGCCGTGGCCATCGCGAGGACCTGCATCCGGGCCCGGTCGGACGCGGAGGTGTCCTTGGGCAGCTTGTAGGTCAGGGCGTCGAACAGCGACTCGTTGTCGTGGGCGTCGACGTAGGCGAGGGCGTCGCCGGGTGCGTCCGCGTAGCCGGCGGGCGCGCCGTTGTAGTCGACCTCGGCGCCGGTGACGTCCTTGCCGTCGGTGTCGGTGAAGCGGTACTCGGCGAGGTTGCCGGTCAGCCCGACCTTGATCAGGTCCTGGTAGTGCAGGAGGCGGGCCTTCTGCTCGGCTTCCGTGCCGTTGCTCGTGGAGGAGTTGGGGTCGGTGTACAGCCCGGACGCGAAGCCCTGCACGCCGGGGTCGGAGTCGAAGGGGCTGCCGCCGCGCACCGCGTCACGGGCACGGTCGGAGAAGGTCGCGACACCCGTGCCGGCCATGTTCTTCTGCGTGGCCTGCACGAAGCGGGCGTCGTCGGCGACCTCGCCGAAGTTCCAGCCCTCGCCGTAAAGGATGATCTTCTTGCCGTCGACGCCGTCCTTCGCCGGGGTCAGCGCGTCCAGGGCCTTGCGTACGGCGAGGATGTTGGCCTTCGGGTGGTGGCCCATGAGGTCGAAGCGGAAGCCGTCGACCTTGTACTCCTTGGCCCAGGTGACGATGGAGTCGACGACCAGCTTGCCCATCATGGCGTTCTCGGTCGCGGTGTTGGCGCAGCAGGTGCTGTTCGCGACCGACCCGTCGGCGAGGAGCCGCTGGTAGTAGCCCGGCACGACCTTGTCGAGCACGGAGGTGTCCGCCTGGCCGCTGGCCGCGGTGTGGTTGTAGACCACGTCCATCACGACCCGCAGGCCGTCCTCGTTCAGCGCCTTGACCATCTTGCGGAACTCGACCGTACGGGCGGTGCCGTCCGGGTCGGTGGCGTACGAGCCCTCGGGGACCGTGTAGTGGTACGGGTCGTAGCCCCAGTTGTAGGCGTCCTTCGCGGCGATCGCCGCGACGCACTCCTGCTGCTTCTCGGAGTCGGCCGCGTAGGAGGCGAGATCGCAGTCGGTGGTCGCCCGGTCGGACGTCTTCTCGGGGATGGTGGCGATGTCGAAGGCCGGCAGCAGGTGCACGTACGACGTGCCCGACTCGGCCAGCTCGCGCAGGTGCTTGGAGCCGTCGCTGTCCTTGTCGGTGAAGGCGAGGTAGGTGCCGGGGTCGGCGGCCGTCCTGTCCGCGACGGAGAAGTCGCGGATGTGCAGCTCCTGGATCTGCGCGTCCTTCAGCGGTACGGCCTTGGGCTTGGTCAGGGTCGACCAGCCCCCGGGTGCGAGGGACTTGTCGTCGAGGTCGACGACGAGGCTGCGCTCGGAGTTCGCGGTGAGGGCGACGGAGTAGGGGTCGGTGACCTTGTTGGTGACGAGCTTGCGGACGCTGGGCGCCCAGACCTTCACGACGTAGCGGTAGGGCTTGTTCTTCCAGGACGCGGGCCCGGTGACGGACCACACGCCGGTGGTGTCGTTCCGCTTCATGGCGACGGTGGTGCCGTCGAGGTCGAGGCTCACCGACTGTGCCGTCGGCGCCCAGACGGACAGGGTGGGCCGTCCGTTGTGGAAGACCGGGCCGAGCTGTGCCTTCGTCGCGTCGTAGAGGTCGTCGAGCACGCCGGCGATCTGGACGCCGGTCGCGGACAGGACCGCGCCGTTCGCGGCCCGCTGGGAGGCGACGAGCTGGCCGCGCAGGGCCTCGCGCACCCGGTCTCGGTCACGCGGGTCGACGGACCAGGCGGTGTAGTTTTTCAGGTGCGGGAACTTCGCCTTCTGGGCGTCGGTGAGCGTGGTCTTCGTCAGGCGCAGCCAGCGCTCGTCGTCGCTGGTGAGGGCGCCGTCCTGGACGGCGATCGAGCCGTCGTGGGAGGAGAGCAGCTGGGTGGAGGCGGCCGCTTCGGAGCCGTTCCAGGCGACCGTGTTCCGGTCGATCCAGACCGCCTTGGAGGTGGTCAGGTCGAGAGCGGCCGCGGAGCCCGCGGGCTGCGGCAGCAGGTACTCCTCCTGGCCGTTCAACAGCCACACCTCGTGGCCGTCGGCGGTGAGGTCCAGGGACTGGTCGGTGGCGAGGTCCTTCGCGTCGCCGTTGTGGATGATGTAGCTGAGGCTGGTGGCACCCTCGGTGAGCGGCACCTCGAAGACCGCGCCATAGGCATCAGTCTTCACCGGCTTCAGGGGGTTCGACCAGTCGGTGGGGTTGGCTGCGCCCGTCCAGACGTGCAGTCCCCAGCCGTCGTAGTTCCCGTCGGCGCGGTGGTAGTGGAGGACGGCCATGGTCTTGTCCTGGGCGGGGTAGTCGGCCGTGGGCTTCTCGGTGAGGACGGTCTCCTTGCCCTGCTCGATCCAGATCTCACCCGTCTCGGTGACGTCGATCGTGCGGTCGGCGGATACGTCCTTGTTGCCGTCCTTGTCGATGACGAGGAAGCCGACGTCGGACGCGCCGGGCTTCAGCCTGACGTAGGCGAAGGCTCCGTAGGCGTCGCGTCCGGTGAAGGGGTGGCTGGCGGGCCAGTTCGTGGCCTCGCCGTCGGCGAGGTCGCCCCAGGCGTACAGACCCCAGTCGGCGTAGTCGCCGTCGATGCGCTTGTAGTGCACGACCGCGTAGTCGCGGGAGGACGCGGTGGGGGTCTCCGCGGCGGGCGGGGTGCCGGTGGTGGATGTGGCGGTGGCGCTCGCCGTGCGGCCGGCCGAGTCGATGACCACGGCCTTGTAGCGCAGGGCGGTGCCGGCCGGTACGTCCTTGCCGATGGTCTGGGTGACCTTGTACGGGGCGTGGTCGGCGGAGCCGAGGGTCTGCCACTTTCCGTCGCCGGTCTGGGCGGCGAACACGACGCGGTTGAGGCGGCCGCCGTCGACGTCGGCGGTGAGCTCGACCGTGCCGGTGGCGCCCGCGTCCGGGGCCTTGAGGGCGATGCCGGGCTCGGTCGTCGGCTCGGCGAGCCGGCCGGCGGCCTTGAGGACGACGGCCGAGCCGGCCGGGACGGTGATCGTGACCTTCTTGTCGGCGCCGGAGCGGACCGTGGCGTCGGTGCCGTAGATGCCGTGGAAGGTCATGTCGGCGGACCCGGTGGCGAAGGTGGCCGTCTTCGCCTCACCGGCGTTGTTGAAGGCGACGACGTACTCGGTGGTGTCCTTGCCGGTGCCGGTGCGGGAGAAGGCGTAGATGCCGGCGCCGTCGGCCGCGTAGCGCTGCTCCTGGACTCCGTCGGTGAGGGCCGGGTTGTCCTTGCGCAGCTTGGCGAGAGCACTGATCTGCCGGTAGAGCGGTGCGCTCGGGTCGTAGGCGTCGACGGCGTGGGTGCGGTCGGTGCCGAGTTCGTCGTCGTCGAGGTAGTCGGCGACCTTGGAGGCGAACATGGTCTGGCGGGCGTCCTTGTCGCCGCCGGAGCCGGTGAAGCCCTGCTCGTCGCCGTAGTAGACGACCGGGTTGCCGCGGCTGAGGAACATCAGCTCGTTGGCGAGCTTGTCCTTCCGCACGAGCTGGGCATCGGTGGCGTCCGGGTTGTCCTGCTTCAGGAAGTACCCGATGCGGCCCATGTCGTGGTTGCCGAGGAAGGTGACCTGCTCGTACGCGTTGGCCTTGTCGGTCGTGTACTTGTAGTCGTCGCCGAACACGCCCGCCAGCTGCTGTGCGCTGCCGCCCTGGGAGGCGTACTGCCGGGCCGCCTCCTGGAAGGGGAAGTCGAGCGTGGCGTCGAGGCGGCCCTGGGTGACGTACGGGGACGTGATCGAGGTGTCGGCGGAGTAGACCTCGCCGAACATGAAGAAGTCGTCTCGGCCCTGTTTGGCCGCGTACGCGTCGAGGGCCGTGGCCCACTGGGTCCAGAACTCCGTGTTCACGTGCTTCACGGTGTCGACGCGGAAGCCGTCGACGTCGAAGTCCCTGACCCAGCGCTGGTAGATCTTCTCCATGCCCTCGACGACCTCGGGACGCTCGGTCCACAGGTCGTCCAGGCCGGAGAAGTCGCCGTAGGTGGTCGACTCGCCGGCGTACGTCGAGTCGCCCCGGTTGCTGTACATCGTCGGGTCGTTGAGCCAGGACGGGACCTTGGTGTTCTGCGTGACCTTCGGCGTGCGCGGGAAGGAGTCGGCGTCGACGGCCGGGAACTCCGTCCTCCCGTCCGCGTAGTCCGCGTCGTCGAAGGGCTCGCCGTCCTTGGTCAGGTACGGGAAGGCGCCCTTGGAGAGGTAGTCGTAGGACTTCTCCTCATAGTCGACGACGTCGGCGGTGTGGTTGGTGATGACGTCGAAGAAGACCTTCATGCCCTTGGCGTGCGCCTTGGAGATGAGGGTCTCGAGGTCCTTGTTGCTGCCGAAGTGCGGGTCGACCTGGGTGAAGTCGGTGATCCAGTAACCGTGGTAGCCGGCGGAGGCGTTGGTGCCGGTGCCCTGCACGGGCTGGTTCTTGAAGATCGGGGCCATCCAGATGGCGGTGGTGCCCAGACCCTTGATGTAGTCGAGCCGACTGGTCAGGCCCTTGAGGTCGCCGCCCTGGTAGAAGCCCTTGTCGGTGGGGTCGTAGCCGGTGCTGAGCCGTGACCCGGTCAGTCCGCCCTCGTCATTGGACGTGTCCCCGTTGGCGAAACGGTCCGGCATCACGAAGTAGAACTGCTCACGGGTGTCGTCGTGCCGAGCGGGCGCGGCGGCGAGCTTCGCGTCGGAGGGGGGCGCGGGCGGGGCGTCCGCGTGCGCGGCGAGGGGCTGGACCAGGGCGGCGGCGAGCGCGGCCACGGTGACGGCCGCGATCCGTCTGGCATGCGCGGTGCGGCGCGTCCGGGGCGCCGGCCATCTCGGTATCACAGGCGTTAACTCCTAGCGATTACGGCTCAGTTGGGGCGAACCCTGCGCCACGGCCACGAGCGTCGTCGGCTGTGTCTCCGGGCGCCAGGCGCGACCGTATCGCTGACGAAAGGTTTACAGCAAGAGGCTTGCAACTCACAGCAAGAACTTTCATCCACTCCCTTGACGTGCCCTTCTCAACTCCCCCGATGTCGCGAGTTGTTGAAACCCAACCCCCCTTTTCGGAGCCGCACATGACCAGCAGACCCCGCCCCCCGGGTGTCCTCCGGCGCACCGCGACCGCCGCAGCCGCCGGCGCCCTCGCGCTCGCCGGGGCGATCGCCCTGCCCGCAGCCCCCGCCCAGGCCGACACGACCGCCAAGGGCGACGTCATCGCCAACCTGTGGGAGTGGAACTGGGACTCGATCGCGTCCGAGTGCACGAACGTGCTCGGCCCGGCGAACGGGCACGAACCGCTCGTGCACGACGGGCGCGGCGAGCGGTTACGCGACCGGCGACACCTGGAGGTGATCCCGGCTCAGCAGCTCGCCTTGCCGGAGTAGATCGCCAGGGCCGTGTTGGCGGCCAAGGTGGCGGTGAACTGCCCACTGGAGTTCACCGTCACCGTCGTGTTGTTCTGCACATTGCAGTACGTGCCCGCCGAGAGCGATGTCTGGTACGTCCGCGTCAGCGCGCTCGACTCGTGGTTGATGGCGACGTAGCCCTTGCTGCCGCGGCCGAAGGCGATCGCGTCGGCGCCGTTGTCCCACCAGTTGGTCATCGACTCTCCGCGGGTGGCGTTGCGGAAGGCGACCATGGACTTGATCTCCGGCCAGGCGTGCTGGCACTTCCAGCCGTCCTGCCAGCAGGCGTTGACCGTGCCGCCGTTGGGCGGACCGGCGTCCGCGTCGGACCACTCGTAGCCGGAGTTGATGTCCGGGGCGCCATAGGGGTAGGCCAGCATGAACACGTTGGCCAGGGTGTAGTTCGCGCCGTCCTTGTAGTTCAGCGTCGAGCCGTTGCGCTCGGTGTCGTGGTTGTCGACGAAGACGCCCGCGACGGAGCTGCTCATATAGCCCCAGCCCTCGCCGTAGTTCTTCAGGTAGGCGAGGTTCTCGTTGTTGAAGACCCGCTTGAGATCGTAGGCGTAGCGGAACTCCTGGACGTCGCCGTTGCCCGTGTACTCGGTGGGCTGGACGGCCTCTCCGCTGCCGTAGATGACCTCCTGCTTCCAGTACACCGACGTGTTGCTCAGCCGGGACTTGATGTTGGCGAGGTCGGCGGTGTCGATGTGCTTGGCCGCGTCGATGCGGAAGCCGTCGACGCCGAGGGTGAGCAGGTCGTTCATGTAGCCGGCGATGGTCTTGCGTACGTAGTCCTCGCCCGTGTCCAGGTCGGCCAGGCCCACCAGTTCGCAGTGCTGGACGTTCCAGCGGTCGCTGTAATTGGAGACCTGTGAGGTGCAGTCGTCGAAGTCGTAGGAGGAGTACAGGCCCGGGTAGTTGTACTTCGTGTACGTCGAGCCGCCGGTGCCGGTGCCGCTGCCCGCCGACATGTGGTTGATGACGGTGTCCACCACCACCTTCACGCCTGCCGCATGGCACGTGTTCACCATGTTCTGGAACGCCGTACGGTCGCCGAGGCGGCCCGCGATCTTGTAGCTGACGGGCTGGTACGACGTCCACCACTGCGAGCCCTGTATGTGCTCGGCGGGCGGGGAGACCTGGACGTAGCCGTAGCCCGCGGGACCGAGGGTGTTGGTGCACTCCTTCGCGATCGAGGCGAAGTTCCACTCGAAGAGGACGGCGGTGACGTCCTTGGTGCCGGGCGGGGACGCCTCGGCGATGCCCGTGGGGAGGGTGAGCGAGAGCGCCATGCCGGCCGCGAGGGCGACCGAGGCGGCAAGAGTCTTCCTGGCCATGTGTACTCCTGCACTTCATCGTGCGGGTGGGGGGATGGGGCAGTGCGCCGGCGTACGGGGACCGGCGGTCGTCCGTCCGGAGACGATTGCGAGATCAACGAACCCGGATGTGTGCGGGAACGTACCCCCGCTGTCGTGTTTCAGCAAGATGCAGAAAGAACTTCCAACAGGTGTCTTGACGCGGCGAGTTCACCCGTCACAGGCTCCTCGACATCACCCCTCGCGCGCCCCGTCGAGCCGGCCGGGGCCCGCAAGGTCCCGAAAGGAGCCGCACCACGATGGTGGGATCAACACCGGAGCCGGCGGGCTGTCACGTACTCGGCCGGGTCCGGCTGGGCGCGGGCCGGACCGGGATCCGGGGCGTCAAGCCGCGGGCCCTGCTGGTGGCCCTGCTGCTGCAGGCGGGCCACCGCGTCTCGCTCGACGCGATCCAGGAGGCCCTGTGGGACGGCGAGCCGCCGCGCTCCGCGGTCGCCAACATCCGTACGCACGCCAGCACCCTGCGCGCCGCACTGGCCGGCACCCCGTTGGCCGGCACCGCGCTCGTCGCGGGCGAGGGCGGCTACGCGCTGGACGTACCCGCCGAGGCCTGCGACCACCTCCGCTTCCTCGACCTCGGCGCGGCGGGCCGGACCGCGCTGCTCACCGGGGACGCCGACGGCGCGACGCGACTGCTGGGCTCGGCGCTCGCCCTGTGGGACGGCGACCGGGCGGCCGTCGGCGTTCCGCGGCTCGGTCCGCTGACCGGGGCGCTGGGCCACCTCGACGAGGAGCGGATGCGGGCCGTCGAGGACCTGGCCGAGGCGCATCTGCGGGTGGGCGAGCCGCGGGCGGCACTGCGCGACCTGACCGGGCTGCTCTCCTCGGCGCCGTTGCGCGGCCGGAGCTGGGCGCTGCGGATGCGGGCACACCACCGGCTCGGGGAACTGGGCGGGGTCTTCGAGACCTATCGCGGCGCTTGCGTCGTCTTCCGCGAGGAGCTGGGGATCACCCCGGACCGTGAACTGCACGATCTGTACGTGGAGTTGACGGGCGGGCTGCCGCGCAGCGCGTGATGCCCCGCCCCCGGGTGCGCTGGGGCGGGGCATCGGTACGACGCGCTCCGGCGCGGGTGCGTCAGGAGCTGCAGCACTTCCCGGTGTTGGTCCAGCTGGTGCAGCTGCCGGTGGCGTCCCAGCACTGGCGGGTGTACTTGGCCTGGTAGGCCGGGTACGTCGTACAGGCGTTGGCGCACTTGGTGTCGGTCCACCAGGTGGCGTCGGCCGTGACCTTCGGCGCGAGCCGGTTCACCAGGGCGTCCGCGAATCGCTGAAGCAAGGGGTACCCCTTTTGTTTCCGTCGGCCGCCCTTCGCGGCCGTATCGCGTCGCACATTACGAGGCCGGCATACAGGGCACATTCCCATGCACGTGTAGGTCCTTGTGTATGCCCTCGTGTACGTCCTCGTGTATGTGCCGTGTATATGCGGCTCCTAGGCTGGGCCGCGCATTCAAGGGAAGGGATCACAGGCATGTTCTACACAGCGGTGGTGTGCCGGGCGTTTCTCGGCTTCGTGTTCCTGGCGTCGGCCTGCGGGAAACTGCGCGGGCGGGCTGCTTTCGGGGAATTCGCGGACGGCCTGGCGGCCCTGCGGGTGGTTCCCGCGGGGCGCGTCCGGCCGGTCGCGATGGTCGTCGCAGGGGCGGAGGCCGTGGTGCCGGTGCTGCTGATCGTGCCGGCCTCGGCGGCGGCCGGCCTCACTCTCGCGGTGCTGCTCCTGGGCGCGTTCACGCTGGCGGTCGGGGTGGTGCTGTGGCGCGGAACCGTCGCCTCCTGCCCGTGTTTCGGAGCTTCGCGGACGGCGTTCGGGGTCCGTCATGTCGTACGCAATGTCGTGCTGACGGTCGTCGGCGCGGTGGGGCTGGCGACGGTGGGAGGCGGCTCCGGGCGGGTGGCCGGGGTGCTGCTCGCCGCGCTCACCGGAGCGGTTCTGGCGAGCCTGATCATCCGTCTCGACGACATCGTCGCCCTTTTCGCCCTGCCGAATTAACCCTGTCGAGTCGGTTCCTCCGACTTATTTCTGCCGAGTCGGCCCTGTTGAGCAAGGAGAAATCCTGTGTCGTTCCTCGCCGTCGCCGTGACCTTTTCGATCGTGCTCGGGACGCTGAATCTGGTGTTCGCGTACGGCATCATCCGCAGGCTGCGTGCGGAGAGCCGGAATTCATCAACCGTTTCCCTTCCGGTGACCGACGCGGACAGTCTGGGGGCGACGCTGGAGGAATTCAGTGTGCGCCTGGACGACGGCCGGGAAATCTCCCGCGAGAGCCTCGGAGAAGGAACCGTCGCCGCGTTCTTCGCCCCCGGCTGCGGCCCTTGCGCGGAGCTGCTCCCGCACTTCGTCGAGACGGTCGCCCGATCCGGCCGCTCCGTCGGCGAGGTGCTCGCCGTGGTCGTCCCGGGCAAGGAGGAGTCGCACGAGTACGCGTCCGTCCTCGGCACGGTGGCCACGGTGGTGGCGGACGGCGACGCCCGTACGGTGGAGGCGGCGTTCGGGGTGAACGCCTACCCGGTGGTGTGTCGCGTCGAGGCCGACGGCCGGCTGACCGCGCTGGCCCGCGACCTGCACGAGCTGGCACGGCCGGTCGCCGTATGAGCCGTGGCTCCCTGAACCCTGCGCCTGGCGACGACCAGAACCGCGCCCCTCGCACCCCGACCACCGGCGACAACCCGAACCCCAACCCCCGCACCCCGACCACCGGCGACAACCCGAACCCCAACCCCCGCACCTCGACCACCGGCAGCGACCCGATCCCCCGCCCCCGCCCCCGGCTCACCGCCCTGCGCACCGTCCTCGCGCTGGCCCTTCGCGCCGCCCCGGTTCCCCTGGTGGGCATCGTGCTGGCCGCGCTGCTGACCGCCGGGCTGCCGGTGGCGGCGGTGTGGCTGACCCGGGATGTGCTGGACCTGCTGGCCTCGGCACGGCACGGGTCGGTGCCGGAGGTCGCGGGCCCCGCCGCCGGGCTCGCCGGGGTCGGGGTGGCCGCCGCGGTCCTGCCGCACGTGGAGCGGCTGCTGTGCGGGGAGCTCGCCCGCGCGGTGGGCCTGTCGGCGCAGGACCGGCTGTACGCCCGGGTGAACGGCTTCGCGGGGCTCGCCCGCTTCGAGGACCCCGCCGAGCTGGACCGGCTGCGGCTGGCCGAGCAGTGCGGGCAGGACACGCCCGTGCAGATCGTGTCGGCGGCGGTGGCGCTGGCGCAGGCCGGGGTGACCGTGTGCGGGTTCGTGGCGTCGCTGTGGCTGATCAACCCGTGGCTGGCGGCGGTCGTGCTGCTCGGTGCGCTGCCCGCGCTCGCGGCCGAGCTGCGGCTGGCCCGTGCCTGGTCCCGGGCCACGCTGCACACGACGCCGCTGGAGCGCCGGGAGTCGTTCTACGCCCATCTGCTGGGCAGTGTGCAGGCCGCGAAGGAGATCCGGCTGTTCGGCATCGGCGGGCATCTGCGGCGGCGGATGCGCCGGGACCGCGAGGCGATCAACGCCACCCGGCGCCGTATGGAGCTGCGTACGGCGGCGGCGCAGGGCCTGCCCGCGGCCGTCTCGGCGGGGATCGCGGCGGCGGGCCTGGTCTGGGCGGTGCGCGCCGCGGCCCGCGGCGAGCTGACCGTGGGCGACCTCGCGGTGCTCACCTCCGCGATCGCCGCCGTGCAGGGCGGCCTCACCGGTATCGCGGCCTCCGCCGCCGTGGCGCACCAGCACCTGCTGCTCTTCGAGCACTACCTCGACGTGACGACCGCGATGCCCGACCTGCCGGTACCCCAGCCGCCGCTTCCCGCAAGGCCGTTGAGCCGGGGCATCGAGCTGCGCGATGTCTGGTTCCGCTACTCCGAGCAGCACGACTGGGTGCTGCGCGGCGTGAGTCTGACCATCCCCTGCGGCCGCACGCTCGCGCTCGTCGGCGACAACGGCGCGGGCAAGAGCACCCTGGTCAAGTTGCTGTGCCGGTTCTACGACCCGACCCGCGGCAGCGTCCTGTGGGACGGCACCGACATCCGCCGCCTCGACCCGCAGGAGCTGCGTCGCCGGATCGGGGCGGTGTTCCAGGACTTCATGCGGTACGACATGACGGCCGCCGAGAACATCGCGCTCGGTCAGCTCGACCGGGCCGGCGAGGTGCGGCGCGCCGCCGAGGCCGCGGGAGTGCACGACACGCTCGCGGCGCTCCCCCGCGGCTACGACACGCTGCTGTCGCGCTCCTTCGGCGACGGCGAGGAGGACGGCGTCGAGCTGTCCGGCGGCCAGTGGCAGCGGGTGGCGCTGGCCCGTGCGCTGCTGCGCGAGGATCCCGACCTGCTGATCCTGGACGAGCCCACCTCTGGACTGGACCCGGAGGCCGAGCACGAGGTCCATGAGGCGCTGCGGCGCCACCGCCGGGGCCGGACGAGTCTGCTGATCTCCCACCGGCTCGGCACGGCACGCGAGGCGGACCTGATCGTGGTGCTGCGGGACGGGGCGATCGCCGAGTCGGGCGGGCATGCCGAGCTGATCGCGGCGGGCGGGCGGTACGCGGGACTGTTCCGGCGGCAGGCGGCGGGGTACGCCCGGTGAGCGCCGTGCTCTGTGCCCTGGGCGGGCTCTCGCTCGTGCTCCTGCTCGTGCTCGCGCTCGGGTGGATCCGCCGCCGCATGGTCGTGATCACCGTGAAGGGAGTGAGCATGCGGCCCACGCTCGGCGCGGGTGACGTCCTGATCGGCCACCGCGTGCGGACCTCCCGTCTGCGTTCCGGCCAGATCGTCGTACTGCAGAAGCCGAACCCGGGCGCCGACTGGGCGACCTGGACGTGGCCCGAGCAACCGGGGCACTTCATGATCAAGCGCCTGGCGGCCGTGCCCGGCGACCCCGTCCCGGTCGCCGCCCGCGCCCGCCTCGGCAGGGGGCCCGTACCGCCCGGTTCGGTGGTGGTCCTGGGGGACAACCTGCAAGAGAGTGTCGACTCCCGGGAGATCGGTTACGTCCCGCTGGAACGCGTGGTGGGCGTCGCGCTGCGCACGTATCGCCGCAGCCCACACGACACATGCCGGTAACGGGAACGTCACGCTTGCGGTCTCTTGCAGAAAATTTGTTGCAACGTCTTTCGCAAGGACTTGCAGCGCTGTTACTTTCCTCCCGCGCCCGGCGGCCGTCGAATGGGACCGACGGCACCCGCGGTCCTCCCAAGGGATGATCCGGGCAACCCTCTTCTAGGAGTTCATATGCGACGTGGCATATCGATCGCCGCCGCGGTGACCGTCATCGCGCTCACCGCGACCGCCTGCGGTGGTTCCGACGACGACTCGTCGAGCAAGCCGAAGGACGCCAAGGACGTCTCCGGTTCGATCACGTACTGGGACACCTCGGACGCGGCGACCGAAGCTCCGACGTACAAGGCCCTGATCAAGGAGTTCGAGGCCAAGTACCCGAAGATCAAGGTGAACTACGAGGCCATCCCGTTCACCGATGTCGAGCAGAAGTTCAAGTCCGCCGCGAAGAGCGGCAAGGGCGCCCCGGACGTCGTCCGCACCGACGTGGGTCTGATGGCCGAGTACGCCTCGCTGGGCTACATCGCCCCGCTCGACGGCACGGCCGCGCTGAAGGACACCTCGGACTTCAACTCGGGCCCGATGGACACCGCCAAGTACGACGGCAAGACGTACGGCGTCCCGTCGGTCACCGACACCCTGGGCCTGCTCTACAACAAGGAGCTGCTCAAGAAGGCCGGCATCGCCGAGCCGCCGACCACGTGGGACGAGTTCATCGCCGACTCGAAGACCATCAAGGCGAAGACCGGGGCCTACGGCACCTACCTCAACCCCGACTCCTACTTCCTGCTCCCGCTGCTCTACAGCAACGGCGCGGACATGGCCGACACGTCGTCGAAGAAGATCACCATCAGCGACGACGCCGCCGTCACCGCACTGACCACGGCGAAGAAGATCAACGACGAGGCGTCGATGAAGGTCGACTTCGCGAACGCCTACCAGAACATGCAGACCGCCTTCAAGAACGGCAAGGTCGCCATGCTGATCCAGGGCCCCTGGTCGGTCAGCGACGACGTGACCGGCAAGGCGTTCAAGGGCAACGAGGACAACCTCGGCTACGCGCCCGTCCCGGCCGGTGCGGGCGGCAAGGCCCAGGCCCCGACCGGCGGCCACAACCTCGCGGTCTACCAGGGCTCGAAGAACCTGGACGCCAGCTACCTCTTCACCGAGTTCATGACGTCCACCGAGGCCCAGGTCACCATCGCGGAGAAGACCGGCACGCTGCCGACCCGCAAGTCGGCGTACACGTCCGAGGTCACCTCGAACGCCAAGATCGCCGGCTTCAAGCCGATCCTGGAGCAGACCGCCCGCCCGCGCGTCGCGCTCCCGCAGGTCGGCTCGCTCTTCACGCCGCTCGCCCAGAACTACGTGAAGATCCTGCAGGGCGACACGTCGGTCAAGGCCGGCCTGGACGACACCGCCAAGGAGTTCCAGAAGCTCCTGCCCGGCTACTCCATCGGCTGATCTTCCGCCCCGTAGCCACCGGGTCCTGTCGCCGCACGGCAGGACCTCGGTAACCAAGGACACGCAGCCCCGGGGAAGGACTTTCCCCGCTGCCGCCCCGACCGGGGCTCCCCGGGGCTGCGGAACCACCCGGACCCGGCGGTTCCACCAGGAACCGCCGGGCTTCCACCAGACTTCCGCCGCGAAAGAGCCGATGAGGATGACGACCGCAGCGAGCACCGAGAAGACCGGCAAGACAGCGCGAGGCGACAAGGCCTCGCGCCCCCCACGCGTTTCGGCGCTCCGACGGTCCTGGGACAAGTACTGGTACGCCTGGGCCATGGTGACCCCGGTCGCCGTCGTCCTGGCCGTCCTCGTCCTCTATCCGCTCGGGTACGGCCTGTACCAGTCGCTGACCGACGCCAACGAGGCGAACGTCGCGACGACCATCGGCGCCTTCCACCGTCCGGCCACCTACAAGTTCGTCGGATTCGACAACTACTGGCACGTGCTGTCCGGCGCCGACAGTGACTTCTACCCGCGGCTCGTGTGGACGATCGTCTGGACCGTGTCCTGTGTGGCGCTGCAGGTCGGCCTCGGCATGGGCCTCGCGGTGCTGCTCAACCGCGAGGTGCGCTTCCGCGGCTTCTACCGCGCGATGCTGATCCTGCCGTGGGCGGTCCCGTCGTTCATCGGCGTCTTCGCCTGGCGCCTGATGCTCAACTCGCAGTACGGCGTCTTCAACGAGATCATCACCGCGTTCGGTCTGCCCGCGCAGGACTGGCTCGGCACCCCGCTCGCCCAGAAGGTCGCCGTCATCATGGTGAACGTCTGGATCGGCATCCCCTTCAACATGGTGGCGGTCCTCGGCGGACTCCAGTCCATCCCCAAGGAGCTGTACGAGGCCGCCGAGATGGACGGCGCCTCGCCCTGGCAGCGCTTCGTGAACGTCACCCTGCCCGGCCTGCGTCCCGTGACGAACACGGTGATCCTGCTCGGCTGCATCTGGACGTTCAACATGTTCAACGTCATTTATCTGCTGCTGGGCAACAACACGAGCGGCGACGCCGACATCCTTGTCACCTTCGCCTTCCGCAAGGCCTTCACCGGCGTCTCGGACTACGCGGGTGCGGCGACGTACGGAATCATCATTCTCGCCCTCCTGATGGCCTTCTCGACCTTCTACCGCCGCAACACCCTGAAGTCCGAGCAGGCGTAAGGAGCCCTCGCCATGACCGCAGCAACCCACGAGACCTCCGCCGCCGCTCCCGCCGCCTCCCGGTCCACCGCCGCCGCCCCCCGCAGGGTGCGCGGCCGTCAGGAGCGCAGTCTCGGCTCGTCGATCGCCCTGCACAGCACCCTGATCGTGGCCACGGTGATCGCGGCCTTCCCGGTGGTGTGGATCCTCTTCATCTCGCTCGGCCCGAAGGATGCCTGGCAGGAGCCGGGCAAGGTGCTCAGCAACCTCAGCTTCCACAACTACAGCGACGTGCTGTCCCATTCGGATCTGCCGAAGTGGTTCCTGAACACCGTGATCGTGGCGGGTGGCACCACTCTGCTCGGTGTCTTCCTCGCGGCGACCGCCGGATACGCGGTGTCCCGGATGAAGTTCCCGGGCAGCAAGCAGCTGATGTGGACGTTCCTGGTCACCCAGATGTTCCCCAGTATCGTGCTGATCGTGCCGCTGTACCTCCTTATGTCCGAGCTGAACCTGCTGGACAACTACCTCGGGCTGATCCTGGCGTACGCGACCACGGCCGTACCGTTCTGCGCCTGGATGATGAAGGGGTACTTCGACACCATCCCCAAGGAGATCGACGAGGCGGGCCGGGTGGACGGCCTCACCCCGTTCGGCACGTTCTGGCGGCTGATCGTGCCGCTGGCGAAGCCGGGGCTCGCGGTGACCGCGTTCTACAGCTTCCTCACCGCCTGGGGCGAGGTCGCGTACGCCACGCAGTTCATGCAGTCCGACCACTACACGCTCGCGGTCGGTATCCGCACCTTCGCGCAGGACCAGCGGCCCGACTGGGCCTGGACCTCGGCCACGGCGATCATCATCACCATCCCCGCGGCCATCGTCTTCATGCTGGTGCAGCGCAGCCTGGTCTCCGGGCTGACGGCCGGCGGCACGAAGTCCTGACGGCCCTCCCACACTTCGCAAGCCCAGCAAGCGCCTTTCGTCGTTCCCCCCGCACCCCTAAGGGAATCCATGACCCAGAACGTCACCGACGCACTCCCCACCGACGCCTCCGCCGCCGCCTCCGGGCGCCGGGAGTGGTGGCGCGACGCGGTCATCTACCAGGTCTATCCGCGCAGCTTCGCCGACGGCAACGGTGACGGCATGGGCGACCTGCCCGGCATCCGGGCCCGGCTGCCGTACCTCAAGGAGCTCGGCGTCGACGCGGTGTGGCTCTCCCCGTTCTACGCCTCCCCGCAGGCGGACGCCGGCTATGACGTCGCCGACTACCGTGCCGTGGACCCGATGTTCGGCACGCTGACGGACGCCGACGACCTGGTCCGCGACGCGCACCGGCTGGGCCTTCGGATCATCGTCGACCTGGTGCCCAACCACTGCTCCGACCAGCACGAGTGGTTCAAGCAGGCGCTGCGCGAGGGGCCGGGCTCGCCGCTGCGGGAGCGATTCCACTTCCGGGCGGGCAAGGGCGCCGACGGCGAACTGCCGCCCAACGACTGGGAGTCCATCTTCGGCGGCCCGGCCTGGACCCGCGTCGAGGACGGCGAGTGGTACCTCCACCTGTTCGCGCCCGAGCAGCCCGACTTCAACTGGGACCACCCGGCCGTCCACGACGAGTTCCGCTCCATCCTGCGGTTCTGGCTGGACCTGGGCGTCGACGGCTTCCGCATCGACGTCGCCCACGGCCTGGTCAAGGCGGCGGGTCTGCCCGACATCGGCCACGACGAGCAGGTCAGGCTGCTGGGCACCGAGGCCGTGCCGTACTTCGACCAGGACGGCGTGCACGAGATCTACCGCAGCTGGCGGCGCATCCTGGAGGAGTACGCGGAAAACGAGACAGGGCCCGAAGGGCCTTCCTCGGAAGGGTGGGGGCGGGTGACGGGTGGGCGCATCGCCGTCGCGGAGGCATGGACGCCGACCGTGGAGCGCAGCGCCCTGTATCTGCGCCCGGACGAGCTGCACCAGGCCTTCAACTTCTCGTATCTGACCACCGGCTGGAACGCGGCCGATCTGCGCGACGTCATCGACCGCTCGCTCAGCGCCATGAACGCCGTGCACGCGCCCGCCACCTGGGTGCTGTCCAACCACGACGTGGTCCGGCACTCCACGCGTCTCGCGGAAGGGGACGAGGCGCGTGGTCTGCGCCGGGCCAGGGCGGCCACCCTGCTCATGCTGGCGCTGCCCGGCTCGGCATATCTCTACCAGGGCGAGGAGCTCGGCCTGCCCGAGGTCGTCGACCTGCCCGACGAGGTCCGCCAGGACCCGGCGTTCTTCCGCAGCGCGGGCCAGGACGGCACCCGTGACGGCTGCCGGGTGCCGCTGCCGTGGTCGGGCGAGCTGCCGCCGTTCGGCTTCGGTCCCGTCGAGGGCGGGCCGAGCTGGCTGCCGCAGCCGGCGGAGTGGAAGAGCCTCACGGTCGAGGCGCAGGAGGGCGACCCCACCTCGACACTGGAGTTCTACCGCAGCGCACTGGCCGTGCGCCGCGACCACCCGGCGCTCGGCGCGGGCCGCCAGATCACCTGGCTGCCGGCCCCGGAAGGCACGCTGGCGTTCCGCCGCGACACCGCGGACGGCTCCTTCGTCTGCACGGTGAACCTCACGGCGTCCCCGGTGCGGGTGCCGACGCCGGGCACCGTCCTGCTGGCGAGCACGGACGTCGAGGCGGGCGCCGCCACGACCGAACTGCCCGCTGATTCGACCATCTGGTGGGCAGTCTGAGATGCGACCGGTACAGTCCAATCCTGTGACCACACGGCTTGCCGACATCGCAGCTCAGGCGGGGGTCAGCGAGGCGACCGTCAGCCGCGTCCTGAACGGGAAGCCGGGCGTCGCCGCGACCACCCGCCAGTCCGTCCTGGCCGCTTTGGACGTTCTCGGGTACGAGCGGCCCGTACGGCTGCGGCAGCGCAGTGAGGGCCTGGTCGGACTGATCACACCGGAGCTCGAGAACCCCATATTCCCCGCCCTCGCCCAGGTCATCGGGCAGGCGCTGACCCGGCAGGGCTACACCCCGGTGCTCGCCACCCAGACGCCCGGCGGCTCGACCGAGGACGAGCTGACGGAGATGCTGGTGGACCGGGGGGTCGCCGGGATCATCTATGTCTCCGGGCTGCACGCGGACACCACCGCCGACATGCAGCGCTACGAGCAGCTGCGCGCCCAGGGTGTGCCCTTCGTGCTGGTCGACGGCTTCTCGCCGAAGGTGCAGGCGCCTTTCATCTCGCCCGACGACCGGGCGGCGATGACGCTGGCCGTCACGCACCTGGCGTCCCTGGGCCACACCCGGATAGGGCTGGCCCTGGGGCCGAAGCGGTTCGTGCCGGTCCAGCGGAAGATCGAGGGCTTCGTGCGCGCGATGCAGGACCAGCTGGGCCTGAGCGCCGAGACGGTCGAGACCGAGCTCGTCCAGCACTCGCTGTTCACCCTGGAGGGCGGCCAGGCCGCCACCACGGCGCTCATGGAGCGGAACTGTACGGCGGTGGTCTGCGCCAGCGACATGATGGCGCTGGGCGCCATACGGGCGGCACGACAGCGGGGGCTGAACGTCCCGCGGGACGTGTCGGTGGTCGGTTTCGACGACTCCCCGCTGATCGCCTTCACCGACCCGCCGCTGACGACGATCCGCAAGCCGGTTCCGGCGATGGGTCAGGCGGCGGTGCGTACGTTGCTGGAGGAGATCGGCGGGACGCCCGCGCCGCACAGTGAGTTCGTGTTCATGCCGGAGCTGGTGGTGCGGGGTTCGACCGCTTCGGCCCCTGGGGAACGGAATCGTCCCTAGGGCGGAGAAACCGGGGGTTTTCGCGGTGCGCTGGTAGGAGCCGGGGGCCTCTTCCGGTAGTAGGACATGCGGCCTGTACCCGACCAGGGGATGATCGGTGGCGGAACGCTTTTCTGGCAGACTCTGTGCCTATGGGTGACTCGACCGTGACGACGCAGGAAGGCCGCGAGCAGGCGACCGCTCCGCAGTGCGTCGCGGGCGAGCCGTCGCCGGGTCTGCTGCGCCGGCTGCGCACCCCGCGCCGGCCTCGGCTGTGGTTCGAGATCCTGCTGATCGGGGTGAGTTACTGGACGTACTCACTGATCCGCAACGCCGTTCCGGAGCAGCGGAGCGAGGCGCTGCGCAACACCGACTGGATCTGGCGGGCCGAGCACCGGCTGGGCATCGACGTCGAGCAGTCGGTCAACCATGCCGTGAACTCGGTGACTTGGCTGATCGTCGGCATGAACTACTACTACGCGACGCTGCACTTCGTGGTGACGCTGGGCGTGCTGGTGTGGCTGTACCGCGTGCATCCCGGCCGGTACGCCCCGACGCGCCTCGCGCTGTTCGCCACGACGGGTGTGGCGCTGGTCGGCTACTACCTGTTTCCGCTGGCGCCTCCGCGTTTGATGAACGGCGGGGACTTCGTCGACACGGTCATGGTGCACCACACGTGGGGTTCGATGGCGTCCGGCGACCTGAAGCACATGTCGAACCAGTACGCCGCGATGCCGTCGATGCACATCGGCTGGTCCTTGTGGTGCGGGCTGACGATCTTCGCGTTGGCGCGTGTGCCGTGGGTGCGGGTGCTGGGGCTGCTCTACCCGGCGGTGACCCTCATGGTCATCGTCGCCACCGCCAACCACTTCTGGCTGGACGCGGTGGGGGGTGTGCTGTGCCTGTCGTTCGGTTTCGCGGTGGTGCGGGTCTGGTACGGGCCCCTGCCGTACGCTCCGCGGGCTGAGCGGTTGCGGCCCGCCCACCTTCCCGGCCCGGCCGCCGAGGGACACCCGCAGGCGCTGCCCGGTCTACGGGCCCAGCCGACCCGCCCACCCGAATCGGCCGACTGAGAGACCCCTGGGGCTCGGGATGCGTGCGGGTCGTCGTGGGGACGGGTGCGGTGCCGGCGGGGGTGGGGTTGACGCGGCTCCGGTCCAGCAGGACCGAGGGGCTCCACGCCCGCGGCCGTCGCCCCGGCTACCGCTCGCCCGCGGCCCCGTAGAACAGCTCCTCGACCACCGCCCGCGCTCTGCGCGTCGTACGCCGGTACGCGTCGAGCATGTCGCCCACGTGGCCGGGGCTGTAGCCCAGGTACCGGCCCACGGCGGCCAGTTCGCGGGGGGTGGAGGGGAAGGTGTCACCGGCCCGGCCGCGTACCAGCATCACCGCGTTGCGGACGCGGGTCGCCAGGACCCATGCCTCGTCGAGGGTCGCGGCGTCCTCGCCGGAGAGCAGGTCGGCGGCCCGGGCGGCGGCCAGCGCCTCGCGGGTACGGGTGGTGCGCAGGCCCGGCTCCGCCCAGCCGTGCCGCAGCTGGAGCAGCTGCACGGTCCACTCGACGTCGGACAGGCCACCGGGGCCGAGCTTGGTGTGCAGCTTGGGGTCGGCGCCGCGCGGGAGCCGCTCGCTCTCCATGCGGGCCTTCAGGCGGCGGATCTCGCGTACCGCCTCGTCGCCGAGCCCCTCCGCCGGGTAGCGCAGCGGGTCGACGAGGTCGATGAAGCGGCGGCCCAGCTCCTCGTCGCCGGCGACCGGTTCGGCACGCAGCAGCGCCTGCGACTCCCAGACCAGGGACCAGCGGCGGTAGTAGGCCTCGTAGGACTTCAATGTGCGGACCAGCGGGCCGGACTTGCCCTCCGGGCGCAGGTCGGCGTCGATGAGGAGGGGCGGGTCGGCGCTGGGGATCTGGAGCAGGCGGCGCATCTCGGAGACGACCTTGTTGGCCGCCTCCGAGGCCTCCCGGTCGCTGACGCCTTCGCGCGGCTCGTGCACGAACAGGACGTCGGCGTCGGAGCCGTAGCCCAGTTCGTGGCCGCCGAAGCGGCCCATGCCGATGACCGCGAAGTGGGTGGGGAGGGTGTCGCCCCAGCCGTCGCGGACGACCGCCCGCAGCGTGCCCGCCAGCGTCGCCGCCGTCAGGTCCGACACCGCGCCGCCGACCCGGTCCACCAGCGCGCCCTGGTCGGCCTCGGCCGGCTGGGTCTCGGTGCCGTAGGAGCCGACGATGTCCGCGGCGGACGTACGGAACAGTTCGCGGCGGCGGACGCCGCGGGCCGCCGTGACCGCTTGTTCGGCGTTCGCGGCGCGGCCGACGGCGGCGAGGACCTCCTGTTCCAGGTGGGCGCGGGAGCGGGGTTCCAGTCCGCCGCCGTCGCCGTCACCGAGCAGGGCCACGGCCTCGGGTGCGCGCATGAGGAGGTCGGGGGCGAGGCGGCCCGCGGAGAGCACGCGCGCGAGGTTCTCGGCGGCGGCGCCCTCGTCCCGCAGCAGCCGTAGGTACCAGGGCGTCTTGCCGAGCGCGTCGGACACCTTGCGGAAGTTGAGCAGGCCCGCGTCCGGGTCGGCGGAGTCCGCGAACCAGCCCAGCAGGACGGGCAGCAGGGTGCGTTGGATGGCGGCCTTGCGGGTGACGCCGGAGGCGAGGGCCTCCAGGTGGCGCAGCGCGGCGGCCGGGTCGGCGTAGCCGAGGGCGACCAGGCGTTCACGGGCCGCCTCGGGGCTCAACCGGGCCTCGCCGGGGGCGAGTTGGGCGACCGCGTCGAGCAGCGGGCGGTAGAAGAGCTTCTCGTGCAGGCGGCGTACGACGCTGGTGTGCCGCTTCCATTCGCGGGTCAGCTCGGCGACGGGGTCGGTGCGCAGTCCGAGGGAGCGGCCGATGCGGCGCAGGTCGGTCTCGTCCTCGGGAACGAGGTGGGTGCGGCGCAGCCGGTAGAGCTGGATGCGGTGCTCCATGGAGCGCAGGAAGCGGTAGGCGTCGTCGAGCTGGACGGCGTCGGCTCGGCCGACGTAGCCGCCGGCGGCCAGGGCCTGGAGGGCGTCGAGGGTGGTGCCGCTGCGGAGCGACGCGTCCGCCCGCGCGTGCACCAGCTGGAGCAGTTGCACGGCGAACTCGACGTCCCGGAGGCCGCCCGGGCCGAGCTTCAGTTCGCGGTCGACCTCGGCGACGGGGATGTTCTCCACGACCCGGCGGCGCATCTTCTGCACGTCGGCGACGAAGTTCTCGCGCTCGGCGGCCTTCCAGACGAGGGGTTCGAGGGCGGCGACGTACTCCTCGCCGAGCTCGATGTCCCCGGCGACCGGGCGGGCCTTGAGCAGCGCCTGGAACTCCCAGGTCTTCGCCCAGCGCTGGTAGTAGGCGAGGTGGCTGGCGAGGGTGCGCACCAGCGGACCGTTTCTGCCCTCGGGGCGCAGATTGGCGTCGACGGGCCAGATGGAGCCCTCGACGGTGGTCTCGGAGCAGATCCGCATCATGTGCGAGGCGAGCTTCGTCGCGGACCTGATGGCCTTGCCCTCGTCGGCGCCGTCGACGGCGTCACCGGCGGCCTCGCCGACGAAGATGACGTCGACGTCGGAGACGTAGTTCAGCTCGTGACCGCCGCACTTGCCCATCGCGATCACCGCGAGCCGGCACCGGGCGGCGTCGTCGGGTGCGGCGGCGCGGGCGATACGGAGGGCGGCGCGCAGGGTCGCGGTGGCCAGGTCGGCGAGTTCGGCGGCGGTCTCGGCGAGGTCGGTGGTGCCGCACACGTCACGGGCGGCGATGGACAGCAGGCAGCGGCGGTAGGCGACGCGGAGGGTGACGGGGTCGTCGGCCTCCGCCAGGCCCCGTTCGAACTCCTCCACCCCGGGATGGAGGTCGCGTGGTTCGTAGGTGACCAGCACCTCCCAGTCCCGAGGGTGCCGGATGAGGTGGTCGGCGAGGGCGGCGGAGGCGCCGAGCACGCCGAGCAGACGGTCGCGCAGCGGCTTGGCCGCTATCACCGTGTCGAGCAGCTCGCGGCGGGCCGTGGCGGGGCCGGGCTGCGCCTCCAGCAGCCGGACGAGACCGTGCAGCGCCAGGTCCGGGTCGGCGGTCGCGCCCAGCGCCTCCAGCAGCACCGGGTCGTCGCGGACGGGGGCGAGTTCCGTGCTGTCCAGGAGCCGCTCGGCGGCCGAGGGGTCGGTGAATCCGTGCCGCAGCAGCCTTGTGAAGGTACTGCTCCTGCGCCCCGGCGCCGTCATCCCCGGCCTCCCGTCGGATCGAGCCATCGGATCAAGGTCGTACGCGCCCGAGCCTAACCGGAGTCCCTGGCCGAAGCGCCGGGGCCGGTGCCGATGAGTCACGTCGCCGCGCGAGGGCGGTGCTGGTGAGGCAAGATCGTGCCTCGGGAGGTCGACTCATGACGGACCAGGAACCGCGGACCAGTCTCGACCCGCGTTACAGCAGCCCTGACGCGGCCCCGACGCCCTGGCCGCGGGCCGCCGGGCAGCTGGCGGCAGCCGAGGTCTACTGGCTGTCGACCGTACGGCCGGACGGACGGCCGCACGTGACGCCGCTCATCGGCGTCTGGCGGGACGGTGCGCTGCACTTCGCCACCGGCGCGGAGGAGCGCAAGGCGCTCAACCTCGCCACGAATCCGCAGGTCGTGCTCACCACGGGCAGCAACACCTGGGCCGAGGGCCAGGACGTCGTGGTCGAGGGCGAGGGGGTGCGCGTCACCGACGACGCGCGGCTGCGGGAACTCGCTGGGGCGTGGGAGGAGAAGTACGGCCCCGTGTGGCACTTCGACGTACGCGAGGACGGCGCGTTCCAGGCCAAGCACGGGCCCGCGTTCGTCTTCGCCGTGACGCCCCGCACCGCTTTCGGCTTCGACAAGGGAGAGTCGTTCAGCCAGACACGCCGGCAATTCGAATGACTTTCGCATGAAGTGCGGGGCCATCGAACCGCCGCACCAGGAGTCGGCCTGCCCCGTCGCGCGGCAGCAGTAGTTCACCAGGTCTTCATCCCCCGGGTCGAGCAGCGTGGGACGCAGGAATCTTGGCGTGCGCATGCTCTGTCCGCACCGCCGCCCCCGCCCTTCCTTCACCGGAGGTAGATGTGTCCGGCAGTTCCGTGTACCGCCGCAGTCGTGCAGCCGTGGCGTCCGGGCTGGCCCTCGCGGCCGCCGCGGTCGGCCTGTGGACCGGACTGGGCGGTTCCTCGACCGCGCAGGCCGCGTCCGGGGTGCCGACCCCGGACCACGTGGTGGTCGTCGTCTTCGAGAACCACGCCTACAGCCAGGTCATCGACTCCTCCAGCGCCCCCTACATCAACTCGCTCAAGACCGGCGGCGCCAACCTCAGCCAGTCCTACGCCGAGACCCACCCGAGCCAGCCGAACTACTTCGCCCTGTTCTCCGGCTCCACCCAGGGCATCACGGACGACAGCTGCTACACGCCCGGCTTCTCCTCGGCCGCGAACCTGGCCTCCGAGCTGATCGCCGCGGGCCGCACCTGGGCCAGCTACAACGAGACACTGCCCAGCCAGGGCTCGACCACGTGCAGCAGCGGCAACTACGCCCGCAAGCACAACCCGTGGTTCGGCTTCAGCAACGTCCCCACGTCGACGGCGAAGACCTTCGCCCAGTTCCCGACCGACTACACCACCCTGCCGGACGTCTCCTTCGTCGTCCCCAACCTGTGCAGCGACATGCACGACTGCTCGGTGTCGACCGGTGACACCTGGTTGAAGAACAACCTGAGCGCGTACGCCACCTGGGCCAAGACCCACAACAGCCTCCTCGTCGTCACCTTCGACGAGGACAACCGGCTGGCCGGCAACCGCATCCCGACGGTCCTGTACGGGCAGCCGGTGACGGCGGGGTCGAGCAGCTCCACCACGTACAACCACTACAACCTGCTGCGCACCCTCGAGGACTCGCAGGGCCTTTCCGCCCACGCGGGCAACGCGGCCTCCGCGACCGACATCACGGGGATCTGGGCCTCCTGACATGTACGTAGCGGACAGCCGCGCAGGCACATCTGATGCGCCGGCGTCCGCGGACGGCGCCGTCCGGCCCCCCGCCGGGCGGCGCCGCGTCGCGGTCGCTCCCACGGTCCTCGCGCTCGGCACGGTCAGCCTGATCACCGACGTGTCGTCGGAGATGGTGACGGCCGTCCTCCCCCTGTACCTGGTGGCGGGCCTCGGCCTGTCCCCGCTGGGCTTCGGGCTCCTGGACGGGATCTACAACGGC
Source organism: Streptomyces sp. NPDC001315 (assembly GCF_042896175.1). Classification (NCBI taxonomy): domain Bacteria; kingdom Bacillati; phylum Actinomycetota; class Actinomycetes; order Kitasatosporales; family Streptomycetaceae; genus Streptomyces; species Streptomyces sp. NPDC001315. Next base: position 1,374,708 of record NZ_JBIAWZ010000001.1, read on the forward strand.
TTCTCGGCGCTCGTCCGCCTCGTGGGCGGCCATCTCGCCGACCGGGGCGGGGGCCGCCACAAGTGGGTGGCGGGGCTGGGCTACGGCATCTCGGCGGCCTGCAAGCCACTGCTGCTGCTCGCGCACTCGCTGACCCCCATCGGCCTGATCCTGGCCGCCGACCGCACCGGCAAGGGCCTGCGCACGGCCCCGCGCGACGCGCTGATCTCCCTGTCGTCCACACCGGACACGCGCGGGCGCGCCTTCGGAATGCACCGCGCGATGGACACCGCGGGCGCGCTGCTCGGCCCGCTGGCGGCGTTCCTGATCCTGCGGGCGACGGTGGACGGCTACGACGCCGTGTTCACGGTGAGCTTCTGCGTGGCCGTGGTCGGGGTACTGGTGCTGGTGCTGTTCGTGCCGGGTTCGTCCTCGGCGCCGACGGTGGAGAAGGCCGTACGCCCCACCCTGCGCGCCGCCCTCGGACTCCTGCGCCACCGCGACCTGCGCCGCATCACCATCTGCGCGTTGCTGCTGGGCCTGGCCACGGTCAGCGACTCCTTCGTCTACCTGCTGCTGCAGCGCCGCCTGGGCGTCCCCGACCGCTGGTTCGCGCTGCTCCCCCTGGGCACGGCGGCCGCGTTCCTGCTGCTGGCGGTGCCGCTGGGACGGCTGGCGGACCGGGTGGGCGGCCGCCGGGTGTTCCTGGCCGGACACGGCGCGCTGCTCCTGGCGTACGGCGTCCTCCTCTCCTCCTGGCACGGCACGGCCCTGCCGTACGCCGTCCTCCTCCTGCACGGCGGCTTCTACGCGGCCACCGACGGGGTGCTGATGGCGGCTGCCTCGGACAGCGTGCCGGAGGCGCTGCGCTCGTCCGGTCTGGCCCTGGTGCAGACCGGCCAGGCACTCGCCCGTTTCGCCTGCTCACTGGGGTTCGGGGCGGCCTGGACACTGTGGGGCGACCGTACGGCGCTGCTGGCGTCGACGGTGGCGCTGGCGGTGTGCGCGGGCTGCTGCGCCCTGGCCCTGCGTCCCGCCCGGGAGGGCACCTCATGACCGTACGCAACCGCATCCTGGTCCTCGTCTCGGCCGTCGCCGTCCTGGCCGCGGTCGCGGTGGGCTCCGTGCTGCACGCCTCGGCGCGGGCGGAGCGCCGCAACCAGACGCAGGCGGGCGGTCCCGCGGTCACTCCGGGCACGGTCACCCTGACCGACCCCGGCCGCATGGTCTTCCGCAACATGGCCTGGGGCCCGCACCGCGACGAACTGACGACGGTCCCCGCCTCCGACCCGTCCGGCCCCCGCACCGCCTCGGGCGTCAAGTGCCTGCGCTTCTACGCCGCCGCCGGCACCGGGGTGTGCCTCCAGGCCGTGCACGGCGCGGTCTCGGACACCTACCGCGCGCTGATCCTGGACGCCCGCCTGAAGGAGAAGGCCCACTACGACGTCCCCGGCATCCCTTCCCGCGCCCGCGTCTCCCCCACCGGCCACTTCGCCGCCTGGACGGCGTTCGTCGGCGGCGACTCCTACGCCGGCACGAACTTCTCCACCCGGGCGGCGATCGTGGACACCCGCACGGGCAAGCTGATCCCGTCCCTTGAGGAGTTCCGGATCGTGAAGGACGACCACCGCTACCAGGCGGCGGACGTGAACTTCTGGGGCGTGACCTTCGCGTCGGACGACCGCACGTTCTACGCGACGTTGGCGACGAAGGGCAAGACCTACCTGGTGCGCGGTGACCTGCGCGCACGTACGGTCACGACACTGCGGACGAACGTCGAGTGCCCGTCCCTCTCCCCCGACGGCACGCGCATCGCCTTCAAGAAGCGCGTCCCGGGCCTCCCCGCCGACGCCCCCTGGCACCTGTACGTCCTCGACCTGCGCACGATGCGCGAGACGCCGCTGGCCGAGTCCCGCAGCGTCGACGACCAGGCGGTCTGGCGGGACCCGCGGACGCTGGTCTACGCGCTGCCCGGCGACTACGGCGCGGACCTGTACGAGATCCCCGCCGACGGGACGGGAAAGCCCCGGCGGATCAGCACGACGGCGGTGTCACCCGCGTACGTCGGCTGACTCGGACGGCGTCAGGTGCGGCCCGGCACCGCTGCTTCCTCCCACAGCGCGAGCGGTGTCGCACCGACCCGGTAGCCGTCCTCGTCCAGCAGATGGCCACTGAGTTTCATGGGCCCCAGGGTGATCGCGCGGTCGGTGACGTTCAGGTCCGGGGCCTGTTCGGCAAGACGGATCTCGAAGCGCTGCGCGTCGTCGAGGGAGCGTACCCAGGCGACGAGATGCAGGTTGTGGCGGCTGATGACGCTGGCGCACAGACGGACCTCGCGCATGCCGGTGATCCGCTGAGCGACCTCCTGCAGCCGCGCGGCCGGGACACGGCCCCAGAGGGTCACCCCGACCGGCCAGTCCGACAGGGGGCGGGCCACTTCGCAGCGGGCGTGCAGCAGGTCCGCAGCGAAGAGCCGCCGGACGTGACGGCGGACGGTGTCCGGGTTCGCGTCGCACCGCTCGGCCAGCGCGCGGTAGGTGGCCCGGCCGTCCACGGAGAGGGCTGTGATCAGCCGATGGTCCAGTGCGGTGAGGGGGAAGGCGGGCGCGGCCGTACGACGTGCGGGCTCGTCCGCGGTGAGCACCGCGACCTGTTCCCGGCTCAGGGCGCGCAGGCGCCAGCGGCTGGCCTCCGCGTGGACCCGCCCGGCCAGGTGGGTGCGGACGGCCCGTACCCCCTCCAGCGCGGCGAGTTCGCCGGTCGTCCACCGGGTGAGGGAGGCCAGGTCGCGGGCCATGACGTTCAGCAGCAGGTCGCGGTCCCCGCTGACGTGCGAGAGCGCCGCGACATGCGGTGCGGCGGCCAGCACGCGCGCCACGTCGGGCAGGCGGCCGGGAGCGCAGTCGACCTCGACGAAGGCCAGACACCCCTGCCCGGAGCCGGCCAGCGCGGGGGCCGGGTGGCAGCTGATCCAGGCGGCACCGGCCTCGGTCAGCCGCTGCCAGCGTCGGGCCACCGTCACGGCGTCCAGGTCGAGCGCGGCACCGATCCGCGCCCAGCTCACCCGCGGGGCGACCTGGAGGGCGTGCACCAATGCCTGGTCCACATCACCCAGAGAATGACGCGAATCCTGCGCCACTTCGCACCTCCCCGCATGTTTCCTGCACTTTCGGCCCGCCAACCGGCCAGAGCTTCAGTCTGAACCCGGTACGCCCGGACCGTACCAGTCAGTCACGAAGCACCAGGAGGTCGATCCGGCATGTCGATCGTGGAACGCGCCAAGGAACTGCAGCCCGAGCTCGTACAGCTGCGTCGCTCGCTGCACCGGGAGCCGGAGCTGGGCCTCCATCTCCCGCGCACCCAGGAGAAGGTGCTCGCGGCCCTCGACGGACTCCCGCTGGAGATCACCCTCGGCAAGAACCTCACCTCCGTCACCGCCGTGCTGCGCGGCGGTAAGCCCGGCGGCGCGGTCCTGTTGCGCGGCGACATGGACGCGCTGCCCGTCACCGAGAAGAGCGGGGTGGCGTACGCCTCCGAGGTCTCCGGCCGGATGCACGCCTGCGGGCACGATCTGCATACGGCCGGGCTCGTCGGTGCAGCCAGGCTCCTGGCCGAGCGGCGCGAACACCTGCACGGCGACGTGGTGTTCATGTTCCAGCCCGGCGAGGAGGGCTACAACGGGGCCGGCGCGATGATCGAGGAGGGGGTGCTGGAGGCGTCAGGCCGGACGGTTGACGCGGCGTACGCGCTGCACGTGTCGGCCAACCGGCTGCCCAGCGGTGTCGTGATCACCCGTGCCGGCACCGTCACCTCCGCCGCCGACCGGCTGACCGTGACCGTGCGGGGCAAGGGCGGCCACGGTTCGAATCCGTCCACCGCCAAGGACCCGATCCCGGTCGCCTGCGAGATGGTCACGGCGCTGCAGACCTGGGTGACGCGGACGTTCGACATCTTCGACCCGGTCGTCGTCACCGTCGGCACCTTCCACTCCGGCACCAAGTTCAACATCATCCCGGACCACGCCGAGTTCGAGGCCACCGTGCGCAGCTACTCCGAGAGCACCCAGGAGCGGCTTGCCGAAGGACTGCCCCGGCTGATGACCTCCATCGCCGCCGCCCACGGCCTGGACGCGGAGGCCGTCTACAAGATCGAATACCCGGTCACCGTCAACGACGCCGACGAGACCGCCTTCGCCCTCGCCACCGCCCGCGACCTGTTCGACCCGCGCGAGGTCTGGGAGTCCCCGCAGCCCAACAACGGCTCCGAGGACTTCGCCCTCGTCCTCCAGCGCGTCCCCGGCGCGATGCTGATGGTGGGTGCCGCACCCGAGGGCGCCGACTGGCAGGACGCGCCGATGAACCACTCTCCGCGCGCGGTGTTCGACGACGGCGTGCTGTACCGGCAGGCGGCGCTGCTGTCCGGGCTCGCCGAGCGCCGTCTGGCGGACACGGGAACGGCCGCGTGACGATGTTCGCGGGGGCGGGGGCGGAACTTCCTGTCCGCGTCCGCGCCGTCGTCGGAGTCCTGGTCGTCTTCGAGTTGTTCAGCGGGTTCGTCCAGGGCACGGACACACCCCTGCTGCCCGCGGTGCAGGACACGTGGCACGTCGGCGCCGCCGACGCCCAGTGGTTCATGACCGTGAACTACCTCGCGGCGGCGGTCACCGTGCCCGCCCTGGGACGCCTCGGCGACCTCTACGGCCACCGGCGCCTGCTGCGCATCGCGCTGCTGTGCGTCACGGCCGGCACTCTCCTGGTCGCCCTCGCCGGCAGCTATCCGATGACGCTCGTCGGCCGCGTCCTGATGGGAGCCCTCGCCGCCCTGCTGCCCCTGGAGATCGGCCTCGTGCGCGGCAGGCTGGACGCACCGGGCGCGCGCCGTGCGATCGGCCTGCTGGTCGCGGCTCTGACTCTGGGCTCCCTGCTCGGCCATGCCCTTTCGGGTGCGCTGCTGGGAATCTTCGGCGGGGTACGGATGGCGCACGCGGCGCTGACGGTGTTCGCACTGCTCTGCACGGTCCTTGCCTGGTGCGCCGTGCCGGAGTCCGGCCACCGCTCCCCGGGGCGTATGGACTGGGCGGGCGCCGTCCTGCTGGGACTCACCCTCGTCGTCCTGCTCGGTGCCCTCTCCCGCGCCAAGGCCTGGGGCTGGACCTCCCTCCCCGTGTCGGGGGCGCTTGTGCTGACGGCCGCACTCGGCTGGGCCTGGCTGCGCACCCAACTCGCCCGCCCGGACGCCCTCGTCGACGTCCGCGCGATGGCCCGGCGCGCACTCGCCCCGCACTACGCGGCCGGGTTCGTGCTCGGCGCGGTCCTGCTCGCCGGGCAGTCCGTCGCCGTCACCTACCTGGCCGCCGACCCGGCCGAGGGTGGCTACGGCTTCGGCCTGACCACCTTGCAGATCGGTCTGTGGAGCGTGATCCCCAGCGTCCTCGGCATGGCCGCCTCCGTTCTGGTCCCGTTCATCGGCGCCCGCACCGGATACCGCCGGATGCTGGTGCTCGCCTCGATCCTGACGGCTGTCGGCTACGCGGGTCTGATGCTCACCCGCACCGATCTGCCCCTGTTCATCGCGGCCTACTCCGTGGCGGGCTTCGGCATGGGCCTGTCCCAGGGCGGCCTTCCCACGGTGATCGCCGAAGGCAGCGCCCACGACCGCGCCGCGAGCGGCACCGCCGTCTACAACAACCTCAAGACACTGGGCGGCAGCATCGCGGGCGCGTGCTCCTCCGTCGTCCTCGGCTCGCTGGTCATCGGTGCGTCGGACATTCCCTCCACCACCGCCTATCTCGTGCTCTGGAGCCTCGGCTGCACCGCGTGCGCCGCCGCGGCCGCGCTTCAGGCCTTCAGCGGGCGCGCGGCCGCCGACCGGGCGCGGGCCCTTGCGACCTGATTGAAGACAGCACGCCCGGTGAATTCGCTGTTGTGCTCGGGACCGCCAAGACGGGATCCCCCAGGAACAGTGAGACGCCGAGGGGCCGACGGTCCACGACCGTCGGCCCCTCGGCGTCTCATCAGCGAGAAATCCGCTGTGACTGCCCTTACAGCACCGGCAGGTTCTTCCGCAGCTCGAACGCGGTGACCTCGCTGCGGTACTCCTCCCACTCCTGGCGCTTGTTGCGGAGGAAGAAGTCGAAGACGTGCTCGCCCAGGGTCTCGGCGAGCAGGTCGCTGCGCTCCATGAGGCTCAGGGCCTCGCCGAGGTTCTGCGGGAGGGGCTCGATGCCCATCGCGCGGCGCTCGGCGTCGGACAGGGCCCAGACGTCGTCCTCGGCGCCGGGCGGCAGCTCGTAGCCCTCTTCGATGCCCTTGAGGCCGGCGGCGAGGAGGACGGCGTAGGCCAGGTAGGGGTTCGTGCCGGAGTCGAGGGAGCGGACCTCCACGCGGGCGGAGCCGGTCTTGCCGGGCTTGTACATCGGGACGCGGACCAGGGCCGAGCGGTTGTTGTGGCCCCAGCAGATGTACGAGGGGGCCTCGCCGCCGGCGCCGGCGGTGCGCTCGGAACCGCCCCAGATGCGCTTGTACGAGTTCACCCACTGGTTGGTGACCGCCGCGATCTCCGCCGCGTGCTTCAGCAGGCCCGCGATGAAGGAGCGGCCGACCTTCGAGAGCTGGAACTCGGCGCCCGACTCGTAGAAGGCGTTGCGGTCGCCCTCGAAGAGGGAGAGGTGCGTGTGCATGCCGCTGCCCGGGTACTCCGAGAACGGCTTCGGCATGAAGGTCGCCTGGACGCCCTGCTCCAGCGCCACCTGCTTCATGACCAGACGGAACGTCATGATGTTGTCGGCCGTGGAGAGGGCGTCGGCGTAGCGCAGGTCGATCTCCTGCTGGCCGGGGGCGCCCTCGTGGTGGGAGAACTCGACCGAGATGCCCATCGACTCCAGCATGGTGATCGCCTGGCGGCGGAAGTCCATGCCGACGTTCTGCGGGGTGTGGTCGAAGTACCCGGAGTTGTCGGCGGGGGTCGGGCGGGAGCCGTCGAGAGGCTTGTCCTTCAGCAGGAAGAACTCGATCTCGGGGTGGGTGTAGAAGGTGAAGCCCAGGTCGGAGGCGCGGGCCAGGGCGCGCTTGAGGACGTAGCGCGGGTCGGCGAAGGACGGGGAGCCGTCCGGCATGAGGATGTCGCAGAACATGCGGGCGGTGCCGGGGGCCTCGGCACGCCAGGGCAGCACCTGGAAGGTGGACGGGTCCGGCTTGGCGATCATGTCTGACTCGTAGACCCGGGCGAAGCCCTCGATCGCGGAGCCGTCGAAGCCGATGCCCTCGTCGAAGGCCTGCTCCAGCTCGGCCGGGGCCACGGCGACGGACTTGAGGAAGCCCAGCACGTCCGTGAACCACAGCCGTACGAACCGGATGTCGCGCTCCTCCAAGGTCCGGAGCACGAACTCCTGCTGCTTGTCCATCTTCCGCTTCCCCATCCTTGCTGGTCAGGCCGCCTGTCTCCCGCACCACGGGAGGCGGTCGGGCACCTGAGCATCACACCACAACACCATTTCATGCGCGTTGCGGACCTTGATCGCCCGGGAGTCATCGGCCTGAACGCCTCACGTACGGCAGGTGTACTGCTCTGCCGCCCATCTTGCCTGCTCGGACCGACATCCGTAATGGCTGCCCCCGGTCAGTCTGCCCCCACCTGTTTAATTTGCATCTCAGATGCAAGTTTTACTAACGTGCCCGGCAGCCGAGCGTCGTTCCCGTCGAGCCCCGAGGAGCCGTCCCGATGCTGTCCGAGCAGTCCGCCACCACCGTCCGCGCCACCCTTCCCGTCGTGGGCGCGTCCCTCGGCGAGATCACCGAGCGTTTCTACGCCGGGCTGTTCGCCGCCCGCCCCGAGCTGCTGCGCGACCTGTTCAACCGCGGCAACCAGGCCGCCGGCACCCAGCGCCAGGCCCTGGCCGGTTCCATCGCCGCCTTCGCGACGCACCTGCTGGCCCACCCGGACCGGCGGCCGGACGCGCTGCTGGGCCGCATCGCCCACAAGCACGCCTCGCTGGGTGTGACGCCCGAGCAGTACGCGATCGTCCACGAGCACCTCTTCGCCGCCATCGCCGACGTGCTCGGCGAGGCCGTCACCCCCGAGGTCGCGGCCGCCTGGGACGAGGTCTACTGGCTGATGGCGAACGCGCTGATCGCGATCGAGAAGCGGCTGTACGAGGAGTCCCGCGAGCCCGGCCGACGGGACTGGGAGGTCGTCGAGCGGGTCACGGAGACCGCCGACGTCGTCACCTTCCGGCTGCGACCCGTCGACGGCGGGCCGGTGCCCGCCTTCCGCGCGGGCCAGTACGTCTCCCTACAGGTCGAACTCCCCGACGGCGCCCGCCAGATACGGCAGTACAGCCTCTCCGGGGCGCCGGACGCGACGCTTCGGCAGATCAGCGTCAAGCGGGTGAGCGGCGACGCGGGACCCGAGGGCGAGGTCTCGAACCACCTCCACGCGCGCGTGCGCGAGGGCAGCGTCCTTCAGCTGTCGGCACCGTACGGCGATCTCGTCCTCGACGACGCCGCCGGCACACCCCTGCTGCTCGCCTCCGCGGGTATCGGCGTGACCCCGATGATCTCGATGCTGGCGCAGCTCGCGGACACCGGGCACCCGGCCCCGATCACCGTCGTGCACGGCGACCGCTCCCCCGCCGACCACGCCCTGCGCGACGACCACGAGGCGTACGCGGCGAAGCTGCCGGACGCGTCGGCCCACTTCTGGTACGAGGAGCACGCCACCGGGGCCGGCCGCCCTGGCCTGGTCGACCTGACCGACCTCGCCGTTCCGTCCGGCACGCGCGCGTACCTGTGCGGTCCGCTGCCGTTCATGCGCGCGATGCGGACCCAGCTGATCGAGAAGGGCGTGGCACCGGCCGACATCCACTACGAGGTGTTCGGACCGGACCTGTGGCAGGCGCAGGAGGGCTGAGCGCTCCGCTGGAAGCGCGGTGACGAACCCGCGGGCCGGTGGGGGCCGGCCGCGCCCACGCGGCGGAGCCGCACATCGACACGGCCCCGCGCCCCCTTACCGGGGCGCCGTACCGGACTTCGGCAAGGCTGCTCAGGACCGGCCCTGGGAAGCCCGGCCGATCTCCAGCAGCAGCGGTCCGGTGGGGGCGGCGACCATGTCGCCGACGGTCAGCGGGTCCAGCGAGCCGTAGAACGCCTCCTGGGCCCGGCGCAGGGCTCCGCGCAGCCGGCAGGCGGTATTGAGGGGGCAGGGCGTGGCGCCCTCGCACTCGACGACGTCACCCTCGCCCTCGAAGCTGCGGACGACGGCGCCCACGGACGCGGTACGGCCCTTGTCGGTGAGCGAGAGTCCGCCGCCCCGGCCACGGCGGGCGTCGAGCAGCCCCATGTGCTGGAGCTCGGCGACGACCTTGGCGGCATGGGTGTACGGCACGTCCATGTCCTCCGCGACCTCGCGGGTCGTGGGGCTGGAGCCGTCGGTGACGGCGAGCCGCATGAGGACGCGCAGTGCCAGGTCGGTGGAGCGCAACAGCCGCATACGAGCAGGGTAAATAATGCGCATCCGCGCTTCAAATTATCTGGCCGGATCGTATCGATCCGGCCTTTCCTGTGACCTCGCTGCGAGAGGTCACGTCCGTCCCATTACGATCAGCGGACCCGATCGACCCCCGTCTTCCCGCCCCTTTCCCCCGAAGGACATCCCATGGCTTCCGGCAAGAAGAGCAGCGGCGCGGCGCGCCAGGCCCGAATAGCGGAGATGCGGCGTGCCGAGCAGGCCCGCGAGCGCCGCAATCGGATCCTTACCGTCGCGGCCAGCGTGGTGGTCGTCGCGGGGCTCGTGGTCGGCGGTGTCTTCGTGGTGCGGTCTCAGTCCGGCGACGACAGCACCGCGAGCGACGGGAAGTCGTCGGGGCACTTCGTCACCGGCAAGGACGGCGTGAAGACGTGGAAGGGGACGTTGGGGCGGACCCACGTCACCGAGACCGTCAAGTATCCGGCGGAGCCCCCGGTCGGCGGGAACCACAACCAGGTCTGGATGAACTGCAACGGTGACGTCTACACCAAGGCGCTGAACAACATGAACGCCGTGCACTCGCTGGAGCACGGCGCTGTGTGGGTGACGTACAACAGCAAGGCCTCCAAGGCCGACGTCGACGCGCTCGCGGCGAAGGTGAAGAAGACGCCGTACACGCTGATGAGCCCCGACGACAAGCAGACGGACCCGATCGTGCTCACCGCGTGGGCGCACCAGCGCACGGTGACGAGCGCGAGCGACCCGAACGTGGACGCGTTCTTCGAGAAGTTCGTCCAGGGCGACCAGACTCCCGAGCCCGGCGCCGCCTGCACGGGCGGGCTCTCGCAGTGAGGCACGTCGGACTGATCGCGGGGGCCGCGGCGGCGGTGCTCGTCGCCGCCGGCGCGATCACCTACGCCGTCGCCGAGGACGGCGGGTCCGGCGACAGCGCGCCCACCGCGGACTCCGCGGACGCCGGGTTCGCGCGCGACATGGCGGTGCACCATCAGCAGGCCGTCGAGATGTCGTACATCGTGCGCGACCGCACCAAGGACGCCGAAGTGCGACGGCTCGCCTACGACATCGCGCAGACGCAGGCCAACCAGCGTGGCATGCTGCTGGGCTGGCTCGACCTGTGGGGGCTGCCGAAGGTGTCCTCCGACGCGCCGATGACCTGGATGGGCATGGGCGACATGACCTCCGGCAAGGACGGCGCGCTGATGCCGGGCATGGCGACCAACACCGAGATGAAGAAGCTCGGCACGCTCAGCGGGAAGCAGGCCGAGGTCTTCTACCTCCAGCTCATGACGGACCATCACAAGGGTGGTATCCACATGGCCGAGGGCTGTGTCGCCAAGTGCACGGTCGGGGTGGAGAAGCGGCTCGCGCAGGGCATGGTCGACGCGCAGCAGTCGGAGATCGACCTGATGGCGGACCTGCTCAAGGAGCGGGGCGCGACCGCGCGGCCGTAGGAGTCCGCCACCAACGCCGTAGGGATTTCCCTAAAGTTCGCGACCGAACAGCCAAATCAGCCCTGGCAGTGGACACTTGGGCTCTTCTTGGCCATTTCATTCCCCTGGCATGAATGGTTCGTCGCAAGAGTGACCCCCGTCGAGTGATCGACTCGCGACGAACCGCACAGGGGGTTCCATGAGATCCAATCGCGCCAAGGTGCGCGCCGGAGTGAGCCTGGCAGCGACACTGCCGATGCTCGCGGGCGCGCTGGCGCTCGGCATACCCGCGGCGCACGCCGCGGACAATCCGGGCCGCGACACCCTCGCGGGCACCAAGCCCGCCTGGGCCACGGCCAAGGCCGACAAGGGCGCGACCTCGAACGCCGCCCAGGTCTCCGCCCGCGTCTACCTCGCCGGCCGGGACGCGGCCGGCCTCGCCGCGTACGCGAAGGCCGTGTCCGACCCGGCCTCCGCCGCCTACGGCAAGTACCTGAGCGCCGAGCAGGCCCAGGCCCGCTTCGGCGCGACCGAGGCCCAGGTGGCGGCGGTGAAGTCCTGGCTGGCGTCGGCCGGTCTGAAGGTCACGGGCGTGACGCAGCACTACGTCTCCGTCACCGGTGACGTGGCCGCCGCCGAGAAGGCGTTCGGCACCCAGCTGCACAACTACGCCAAGGGCTCGAAGACGTACCGCGCGCCGCAGCGGACGGCCTCGGTGCCCGACGCACTGAACGGCGCCGTCCTGACCGTCACCGGCCTGGACAACGCCCCGCACAAGGCGAGCTCCAAGGAACAACTGCCGCCGCCGGACGCCGTGTTCAAGAACTCCGGGCCGTTCTCCTCGTACTACGGCTCGAACATCGCGACCACGCTGCCGGACGCGTACGGCACGAAGATCCCGTACGCCGTGGAGGGCTACACCGGCAAGCAGCTGCGTGCCGCCTACGGCGCCGGGAGCTACACGGGCAAGGGTGTGCGCATCGCCATCACCGACGCGTACGCCTCGCCGACCATCGCCTACGACGCGGCCGCCTACGCGAAGAGCCACGGCGACGCCACCTGGACGACCGGTCAGCTGCGCCAGGTGCTGCCCAAGAAGTACACGAAGACCGAGGAGTGCGGGGCGGCCGGCTGGTACGGCGAGGAGACCCTCGACGTCGAGGCCGTGCACGCGGTCGCGCCCGCCGCCCAGGTCACCTACGTGGGTGCCTCGTCCTGCTACGACGACGACCTGCTCGACTCGCTGAGCAAGATCGTCGACAGCCACCTGGCCGACATCGTCTCCAACTCCTGGGGCGACATCGAGGCCAACCAGACGCCGGACCTCGCGGCCGCCTACGACCAGGTCTTCCAGTTCGGCGCGGTCGAGGGCATCGGCTTCTACTTCTCCTCCGGCGACAACGGCGACGAGGTCGCCAACACCGGTACGAAGCAGGTCGACACCCCGGCCAACTCGGCGTGGGTGACGGCGGTCGGCGGTACCTCGCTGGCGGTCGGCAAGGGCGACAAGTACCTGTGGGAGACCGGCTGGGGCACCGAGAAGGCCACGCTGTCCGCGGACGGCAAGAGCTGGACGAACTTCCCCGGCGCGTTCACCTCGGGTGCGGGTGGCGGCACCAGCGCGACGGTGGCGGAGCCCTTCTACCAGAAGGGTGTCGTCCCGGACACGCTCGCCAAGGCCAACAACGCCGCCGGCAACCGCGTCGTCCCGGACATCTCCGCGATCGCCGACCCGAACACCGGCTTCAAGGTGGGCCAGACGCAGACCCAGGCGGACGGGACCGAGGCGTACAGCGAGTACCGCATCGGCGGCACCTCGCTGGCCGCGCCGGTCATCGCGGCCGTGCAGGCGCTGGCCCAGGAGGCCCGCGGCGGCAAGGCGATCGGCTTCGCCAACCCGTCGATCTACGCGAAGTACGGCACGAAGGCGTACCACGACGTCACGGACAACCCGACCGGCTCCGGCCTGGCCGTGGCCCGCATCGACTTCGTGAACGGCTACGACGCCACCGACGGCCTGGCCACCTCGGTCCGCAGCCTCGGCAAGGACAGCTCGCTGTCGGCCGTGAAGGGCTACGACGACGTGACCGGCGTGGGCACGCCCGCGAACGGCTACGTGGAGTCGTTCGGCCGCCACTGAGGCACCGCCGGTAACGGCACCTTGAGGGGGCGCGGGGTGTGATCACCCCGCGCCCCCTCGCCTTGCGTGGGCCCCGCCCACACCCCGCGCCACCCATCGCGTCGCTCTGACGATTACACTGGGCCCGTGCCTCCCTTGAACTTCTGGTCGATCTATCAGCACGGCTTCGCACGCGTCGCCGCGTGTACGGGCCACACCGTCATCGCGGATCCGCACGCCAACGCCGAAGCGGTCCTGCGCCACGCACACCGGTGCGCCGAGGAGGGTGTCGCCGTCGCCGTCTTCCCGGAGATGGTGCTGTGCGGCTACTCCATCGAGGACCTGCTGCTCCAGGACGCGCTGCTCGACCAGGTCGAGGAGGCGCTCCAGGAGGTGGTGACCGGCTCGGCTCAGCTGCTGCCGGTGCTGGTCGTCGGTGCCCCGCTGCGCCATCGCAACCGGATCTACAACTGCGCGGTGATCGTGCACCGCGGCCGTGTCCTCGGTGTCGTACCCAAGTCGTACCCGCCGAACTACCGGGAGTTCTACGAGCGCCGGCAGATCGCCGACGGTGCCGACGAGCGCGGCGGGTCGATCCGCGTCGGCGGCGAGGCCGTACCGTTCGGCGTGGACCTGCTGTTCGCGGCGGAGGACGTCCCCGGTCTCGTGCTGCACGCGGAGATCTGCGAGGACATGTGGGTTCCGGTGCCACCCAGTGCGGAGGCGGCCCTCGCCGGTGCGACCCTCCTCGTCAATCTCTCCGGCAGCCCCATCACGGTCGGGCGGGCCGAGGACCGCAAGCTGCTGTGCCGCTCGGCGTCCGCCCGCTGCCTCGCCGCGTACGTCTACGCGGCGGCCGGACTCGGCGAGTCGACCACCGACCTGGCCTGGGACGGCCAGGCGATGATCTACGAGAACGGCGTGCTGCTGGCCGAGACCGAGCGGTTCCCGCTCGGCGACGAGTACGCGGTGGCCGACGTGGACCTGGACCTGCTGCGCCAGGAGCGGCAGCGGACGGGCACGTTCGACGACAACCGCCGTACGCACAGCGCGCGGACCGGCGACTTCCGGACGATCACGTTCGAACTCGATCCGCCGCTCACCGACCTGGGGCTGCGCCGCCGTCTGGAGCGCTTCCCGTTCGTGCCGGCCGACCCCGACCGCCTCGCCCTGGACTGCTACGAGGCGTACAACATCCAGGTCGAGGGCCTCCAGCGGCGATTGGCGTCGATCGGCGGCGCGAAGGTGGTCATCGGGGTGTCCGGCGGCCTCGACTCCACGCACGCGCTGATCGTCGCCGCCCGCGCGATGGACCGCGCGGGCCGCCCGCGCACCGACATCCTGGCCTGGACGCTGCCCGGCTTCGCCACCAGCGACCACACCAAGGACAACGCCCACAAGCTGATGAACTCCCTCGGCGTCACCGCGGCCGAGCTGGACATCACGCCGACCGCACGGCTGATGCTGAAGGAGATGGGCCACCCGTTCGGCTCCGGCGAGCCGGTGTACGACGTCACCTTCGAGAACGTGCAGGCCGGGCTGCGCACCGACTACCTGTTCCGGCTCGCCAACCAGCGCGGCGGCATCGTGCTCGGCACCGGTGACCTGTCGGAGCTGGCGCTCGGCTGGTCCACGTACGGCGTGGGCGACCAGATGAGCCACTACAACGTCAACTCGGGCGTGCCGAAGACGCTGATCCAGCACCTGATCCGCTGGGTCATCAGCAGCGGCCAGTTCGACGACGAGACCGGCAAGACCCTTGCAGCGATCCTCGACACCGAGATCAGCCCGGAACTCGTACCGGGCGAGGAGATGCAGTCCACCGAATCCAAGATCGGCCCGTACGCGCTGCACGACTTCACGCTCTTCCACGTACTGCGCTACGGCTTCCGGCCGTCGAAGATCGCCTTCCTGGCCTGGCACGCCTGGCACGACCAGGACGCCGGCGCCTGGCCTCCGGGCTTCCCCGAAGCAAAGCGGGTGGCGTACGACCTGCCGGAGATCCGGCAGTGGCTGGAGGTCTTCTGCCGTCGCTTCTTCGCGTTCGCGCAGTTCAAACGATCGGCCATGCCCAATGGGCCGAAGGTCTCGGCCGGCGGTTCGCTCTCACCGCGCGGCGACTGGCGCGCACCGTCGGACAGCACGGCGACCGCCTGGCTGCGGGACCTGGCCCGCTTCGATTAGTCCGGTGCGGCCTGGTGGGGGTGCGCGGCCCTGGGGCTGCGCACCCCGCCCCCCCATCGGCCCGAAGGGCCTCGTCCTCGAACTCCCCCAGGCGGGCTGGGCCGGTCAGTGGTGCAGCGTCTCGGAAGCAGCGTGCGGGATGTGCGCCGCGACCAGACGTTCCCGGCCGGACCGCAGAACCACACGCCGCCGGTCCACCGCATACGCGACCCCCGCGACGCCCAGTCCGAGCACGGCCAGCGCCGCCCCCGCCAGCGCCGGGGACGTCACCCCGAACCCGGCCGCCAGCGCGAGCCCCCCGATCCACGCACCCCCGGCATTCGCCAGGTTGAACGCCGCCTGGTTGGCGGACGACGCCAGGGACGGCGCCGCCGACGCCTTCTCCATGACCATCAGCTGCAGCGGCGACCCGGTGACGAAGGCCGCCACGCCGAGCAGGACCACCGCCACCGCCGCGCTCCACTCCGTGCGCATCAGCAGCGGGAAGGCGGCCAGCACGACGACCAGCGAGGCCAGGCCGCCGAACAGCGTGCGGCGCATCGCGTGGTCCGCGAGGCGCCCGCCGAGCAGGTTGCCCACGGTCGCGCCCACCCCGAACAGCGCCAGCAGCAGCGTCACGCTGGAGTCGGCGTACCCCGCGGCGTCGGTGAGCATCGGCGTGATGTAGCTGTAGGCCGAGAAGAGCGCGCCGAAGCCCGCCACCGTCGTGCCGAGGGCCAGCCACACCGGAACCGACTTCAACGCGGCCAGCTCACCGCGCAGGCCCGTCGTCGGCGCGTGCGCGTGGTCGTGCGGGATCAGCAGCGCCAGCGAGGCGATCGCCACCAGGCCGATCGCGCTCACGCCGAGGAACGTCGCCCGCCAGCCGAGGTGCTGGCCCATGAGCGTGGCGACCGGGACGCCCGCGATGTTGGCGACGGTCAGGCCGAGGAACATCAGGGAGACGGAACGCGCCTTGCGCTCCGGGGCCACCATGGTCGTCGCGACCACCGCGCCCACGCCGAAGAAGGCGCCGTGCGGCAGGCCGCTCAGGAAGCGGGCCGCCAGGAGGGAGTCGGAGCCGGGGGCGAACGCCGACAGCGCGTTGCCCGCGACGAACAGGGCCATCAGGCCCATCAGGACCGTGCGGCGGGACATGCGGGCGGTCACCGCGGCCAGCAGCGGGGCGCCGATGACGACGCCGAGCGCGTACGCCGAGACCAGGTGTCCGGCGCTGGGAATCGAGATGTGCAGGTCGTCCGCGACCTCGGGGAGCAGCCCCATCATCACGAACTCGGTCGTACCGATGCCGAAGGCGCCCACGGCGAGGGCGAGCAGGGCCAGGGGCATGAGGGGCCTTTCAGAGGGAGTTCCGTACATTCTACGTTTCTTATGTTCAGCTACGGAACAAAGCCTGCCGGGCCCGGTATTCCAGTGGATGAAGACGAGGTTGCGGCGACGTCTCGGCGGCCTGTCCGCGACCTCTCGGGAACCTCTCAGGAGTCGCTTGTGGCGAGACTCACACGCGCCGCCACCGGCAGATGGTCACTGCCGGTCTCCGGCAGCGTCCACGAGCTCAGCGGTTCGACGCCCTGCACCATGATCTGGTCGATCCGCGCCATCGGGAACGACGCCGGCCAGCTGAACCCGAAGCCGCTGCCCGCCGCGCCCTGGGTGGAGCGCATCTGGGACGTGACGGCGTTGAGCGCGCGGTCGTTCATGGTGCCGTTCAGGTCGCCGAGCAGGATCTTGCGGCCCAGCTTCTCGTCGGCGATGGCCTCGCCCAGCGCGTCGGCGCTCTTGTCGCGCTGGCGGGCGGTGAATCCGGCGTTCATCTTCACCCGCACCGACGGCAGATGGGCGACGTACACGGCGACGTCGCCGTCCGGCGTCGCCACCGTCGCCCGCATCGCCCGCGTCCAGCCCAGCTTGATGTCGACGGCGGCGACTCCACTCAGCGGGTACTTGCTCCACAGCCCGACGGTGCCCTGCACCGAGTGGTACTTGTACGTCGACGCCAGCGCCCTCTCGTACGTCGGGACCGCGGACGCCTTCAGCTCCTCCAGGGCCAGCACGTCCGCGCCGGACGCGGCGACCGCGCGGGCGGTGCCGGAGGGGTCGGCGTTGTCGGCATTGACGTTGTGGGTGGCCACCGTGAGGTCGCCGCCGGTGCCCGCCTTGTCCGTGAGCAGACCGCCGAAGAGGTTCAGCCACACGACCGCCGGCAGCAGCACCGCGATCAGCGCGGTCGCCGACCTGCGCACCAGCGCGAGAACGAGCAGCACGGGCACGAGGACGCCGAGCCAGGGCAGGAACGTCTCCGTGAGGCTGCCGAGGTTGCCGATGGTGTTCGGGATGCGCGAGTGCAGCAGCATCACCAGGGCCAGGAGCAGCGCGAGGACCGCGAGGGCGATGCCGCGCCGCCAGATCCGCGGGTCGCCCCGCCAGCCGTCGACCAGGCGCTGGGCCAGGCGCCGGAACCGGGGGCGCTCGTCCCCCGAGCCGCCGTCGTCCGTCTCCGTCACATACGCCTGCTGCGCCATACCGTCGCCTCACTACCTGCTGAGCCCACCGTCGTCCCCTTGCGTCCCTAAGACCCTAGGGGATGATCGGTTCCGTTCTCCGCCGCCCCATGACGGCCGTACGGGCACGAGGACGCCCGGCGCGGCGTCAGGAGTTCCGCTTGCGGACGGGACCGCATGGTCTGTGACGAAACGCTCGCATTCGGGCTATGGGCCTAGGGATTGGGCGAACTGACGGGGCGTAGTCCTTCGAGCAGCGTGTCGACCACCCGCTCCGCGAGGTCCTCGGGGAGGGCGCTTTCCGGGCGCATGACGGAGCGGACGAGCACGGGGCCGACGAACATGTCGTTGACCAGCTCGAGGTCGATGTCGGTGCGCAGTTCGCCGTTCTCCTGGCCGCGGCGCAGGATCTCGACGCCGAGCCGGCGCCGGGGAGCGATGACGGTGCTGTCGTAGACGGCCCAGATCTTCGGGTTGCTCTTCATCTGGACGCGGACGTTGTGCAGGATCGCCGAGGTGCGGTTGGCCAGGCCGCGTCGGCGCAGCGACTCCAGCAGGACGACCAGGTCGTCGCGCATCGAGGTGCCGGGGAGTTCGGGGTCCGGGGGCTCGGCGGCGCGCAGCACGTCGACGAACAGCTCCTCCTTGCCCCTCCAGCGACGGTAGATGGTGGCCTTGCCGACGCCGGCGGTGCGGGCGATGCGCTCCATGGAGAGCTCGGTGAGCGGCACGCCGTCCTCCAGCAGCTTCATCGCCCCCTCGAGGATGGCGCGCTCCACAGCCTCGCTGCGGGGGCGCCCCCTGACGGGTGCCCCTGAAGCGGCGTTGGTGTCGGCGAGGCTCACTGTCTTCCGTCCCTTCGAATTCCCAAGGTCATTCTGGGTGATTCCCCTGGTCCCCTTGGTCCCCCGGTCCTCCTGGTCCCCCTGGTCCCCCGGATCTCTCCCCCCGGCCCCACGCCGCCTACTCCACCGCTGTCACCAACTCCTGCTCCTCCTTGCCCTTCTGACCGGACTTCGGCTTGCCCGGCAGGAACAGCGCCACGACGACCGCTCCCATGACGGCGATCCCGGCGCCGCACAGGGCGGTGACGTGCATCGCGTGCAGGAACGCGTTGTCGGCGGGCGTGACCAGGGCCTCGCCCCGGGCGCCCAGCTTCGCGGCGACGCCCAGCGTGGCCTCGATGGACTCCCCCGCCGTGTCCCGCAGCCCCGCCGGCAGCGTTCCGAGGTTGTCCTCGATGCCGCTGCGGTACGACGCCGACAGGACCGAGCCGAGGACGGCGATGCCGAGCGCGCCACCGACCTGCCGGAAGGTGTTGCTGAGCGCGGACGCGGAGCCGGCCTTCTCGCGGGGCAGGGCCTGCATGATGACGACGCTGGTCGGCGTCATGATGTGCGCCATGCCGGTGCCCATGAGGAAGAAGACGACCTCCAGCAGCCAGATCGGCGTGTCCGCCTCGAACGAGGCGAACGCGGCGAGCGTCGCGGCGATCAGCAGCATGGCGCCCGTGGTGGTGGCCTTGATGCCGATGCGGTCGACGACCAGCCGGGCGCGCGGCGCGAAGATCATCTGGGCGGCGGCGAGCGGCAGCATCAGCAGACCGGTCTGCAGCGGCGAGTAGCCACGCACGCTCTGGGTGTAGAAGACGGAGAAGAAGGTCACGCCCATCAGAGCGAAGAAGACCAGCGCGATGACGCCGATCGCGGCCGAGAAGACCTTGTTCTTGAAGTACGTGATGTCGATGGACGGGTGGTCGCTGCGCTTCTCGAACACGACGAAGCCGGCGAGAACGGCGACACCGGCGGCGATGGTCACCAGCACCTTGGCGTCCGTGAAGTCGGCGAGCTGGCCGCCCTTGATGATGCCGTAGACGAGCAGGACCAGGCCGACGACGGACAGGACCACCCCGACGGGGTCGATGCGGCCCGGGTTCGGGTCGCGGGAGTCGGGCACCAGCCACACCATCAGCGCGAACGCGAGCACCACGATCGGCACGTTGATGAGGAAGACGGAGCCCCACCAGAAGTGGTCGAGCAGCAGGCCGCCGGTGATCGGGCCGATGGCGATGGCGAGGCCGACGCCGCCGGCCCAGATGCCGATGGCCTTCGGCTGTTCGTCCCGCTCGAAGACGTTCATGAGGACGGCGAGGGTGGCGGGCATCACGAAGGCGGCGCCCAGGCCCATCACCGCCCGGAAGACGATCAGCGAGGTCGCCGAGCCGGACTCGGCGGCGAGGGCCGAGCCGATACCGAAGACGGCGAGTCCGCCGAGGAGGACCAGCTTGCGGCCGAGGCGGTCGCCGAGCAGACCGGCGGTGAACAGCAGGCCCGCGAAGACGAGGGTGTAGGCGTTGATCGCCCACTCCAGCTCGCTCTGCGTGGCGCCCAGACCGATCGGGGCGGGGGTCGAGATCGTCTTGATCGCGACGTTCAGGATGGAGTTGTCGAGGACGACGATCAGCAGGCTGAGCATCAGCACGCCGAGGATCGCCCAGCGGCGCCGGTGCACCTCTTCCGGTATTCGGGGGGCAGAGACGGCAGGATTTGTCATGGCTCCGAGCGTAGGTTACTTCCGATACGAGACCGTATCGTATCGGAAATCCTTTACCGAGACCTTACACGGGATGAAACCTCGCAGGGGGTCCCCTGGCCCTCCGTGGCACGAGGTGCCACCATGGATGCGGTCCGGGGACGCCGTAAGGGCGCCTCGAGATGACGTAAGGAGCCGTTGCAATGACGCAGCTTTCGGCTGCCCAGACGAAGCCCTCCGACGGCGGCAAGGCGCTGTACGGGGGCAAGGGCACGCGCCGTATCACCGTTCGCGACATCGCCACCGCCAAGGAGCGCGGCGAGAAGTGGCCCATGCTCACCGCGTACGACGCCATGACGGCGTCCGTCTTCGACGAGGCCGGGATCCCGGTCATGCTCGTCGGTGACTCCGCGGGCAACTGCCACCTCGGGTACGAGACCACCGTGCCCGTCACCCTCGACGAGATGACCATGCTGTCGGCCGCGGTCGTACGCGGCACCCAGCGCGCCCTGATCGTCGCCGACCTGCCCTTCGGCTCCTACCAGGAGGGTCCGGTGCAGGCGCTGCGCTCGGCGACCCGGCTGGTGAAGGAGGCGGGGGTCGGCGCCGTCAAGCTGGAGGGCGGCGAGCGCTCGCACGAGCAGATCCGGCTGCTGGTGGAGTCCGGCATCCCGGTGATGGCCCACATCGGCCTCACCCCGCAGTCCGTCAACGCCATGGGCTACCGCGTCCAGGGGCGTGGCGAGGAGGCCGCCCAGCAGCTGCTGCGCGACGCCAAGGCCGTACAGGACGCGGGCGCGTTCGCGGTCGTCCTGGAGCTGGTCCCGGCGGAGCTCGCGGCGGAGGTGACCCGGGTCCTGCACATCCCGACGGTCGGCATCGGCGCGGGCGCGGAGACTGACGCGCAGGTGCTCGTGTGGACCGACATGATGGGGCTGACCGGCGGCCGGGTGCCGAAGTTCGTCAAGAAGTACGCCGACCTGCGTGAGGTCATGGGCAGCGCGGCGAAGGCGTTCGCCGAGGACGTCGTCGGCGGAACGTTCCCGCTGGAGGAGCACTCCGTCCACTGAGCCATTGCCGCACCACACAGCCCCGCCGATCTTCCCCCGTCGGCGGGGCTGTGGTGTGCCGTGGGCAGGACTGTCGGTGAGCCGTAGGCACCGACAGCGCCCCTGTCGGCGCCATGTCGGTGGTTTGTCGGTGGGGGCTGGCACTGTCATCGGCATGACGCGAATCGACAAGAACCCCGACGGCGGAGGCGCCGCCGTCACCGTGCGGGGGCTGGTGAAGCACTACGGCGAGACGAAGGCGCTGGACGGCGTCGACCTGGACGTGCGGGAGGGCACCGTGATGGGGGTGCTCGGGCCGAACGGCGCCGGGAAGACCACCCTCGTCCGCATCCTGTCCACCCTGCTCGCCCCCGACGCGGGGCAGGCCACCGTCGCCGGATACGACGTCGCGCGGCAGCCCCGGCAGCTGCGCCGGGTGATCGGACTGACCGGGCAGTACGCCTCCGTGGACGAGAAGCTCCCCGGCTGGGAGAACCTCTACATGATCGGCCGGCTGCTCGACCTGCCTCGCAAGGACGCCCGGGCCCGTGCCGACGAGCTGCTGGAGCGGTTCTCGCTCACGGACGCCGCCAAGCGGCCGGCGAGCACGTACTCCGGCGGTATGCGGCGCCGGCTCGACCTCGCCGCCTCGATGATCGGGCGCCCGGAGGTGCTGTTCCTCGACGAGCCCACCACCGGTCTCGACCCGCGCACCCGCAACGAGGTGTGGGACGAGGTCAAGGCGATGGTCGGGGAAGGGGTGACCGTCCTGCTCACCACCCAGTACATGGAGGAGGCCGAGCAGCTCGCCTCCGAGCTGACCGTCGTCGACCGGGGCAAGGTCATCGCGAACGGCGCCATCGACGAGCTGAAGGCCCGGGTCGGGGGGCGTACGCTCCGCGTCCGGCCGCTCGATCCGCTGGAGCTGCGTCCGCTCGCCCGGATGCTCGACGAGCTGGGCATCACCGGGCTCGCCACGACCAGCGCGGACACGGACAGCGGCGATCTGCTCGTGCCCATCCTGAGCGACGAGCAGCTGACCGCCGTGGTCGGCGCGGTCACCGCGCGCGGCATCACGATCAGCTCCATCAGCACCGAACTGCCCAGCCTGGACGAGGTGTTCCTGTCCCTCACCGGCCACCGTGCCAGTGCCCCGCAGGACGCCGTGCCCGCCGACACCCGCGAGGAGGTCGCCGTATGAGCGCCGCAACCGCCACCGCCGCTACCGTCGCCACCGCCGACGCGCGCATCCCGCTGCGCGGCCATCTGCGCCACACCGGCGCCCTGATCCGCCGCAACCTGCTCTGGATCCGCCAGGACCCCGAGTCGATGTTCGACGCCCTGCTGATGCCGGTCGTCTTCACCCTGCTGTTCGTGTACGTCTTCGGCGGCTCGATCGGGCAGGCCCTGGGCGGCGGGCAGGACGGGTACGTCCAGTACGTCATCCCGGGCATGATCGCGATGATGAGCATGACGCTCTCGCAGGGCGTCGGCACCGGGTTCAGCCAGGACTTCAACTCCGGTGTGATGGACCGCTTCCGGTCCCTGCCGATCGGGCGCGGCTCGGTGCTGTTCGCGAAGATCTCGGTGGAACTGGTGCGGATGCTGTTCGCGACCACCGTGCTGATGATCGTGGCCGTGCTGGTCGGGTTCGACATCAACCACTGGGGCGGTCTGTTCGCGGCCGTCGGCCTGTCCGCGGCGTTCGCCTCGTCGATCATGTGGGTGTTCCTCACCCTGGGCGTGATCCTGAAGAACGCGCAGTCCGTGCAGGCGATGGGCTTCCTGGTGCTGTTCCCGCTGCAGTTCGGCTCGTCGATCTTCGCGCCGACGAACTCGATGCCGGGCTGGCTGCAGGCCTTCACCGACTACAACCCGCTGTCCACGCTCGCGGACGCGGCGCGCGGACTGATGGTGGGCGGGCCCGTCGCGCACGACCTGTGGGTGACGCTGGGCTGGTCGGTGGCCATCACGGCGGTGATGGCGCCGGTCGCGATCCACAAGTTCCGCACGAAGAGCTGACGCCACATCGGTACACGTCACGCGCAGGGCGGCGGCCTCCCCGGGGGAGAGGCCGCCGCCCTGCGCGTAGGCGCCGTCGGTACGCGTCACGTCAGGGCCGCGGCTTCCTCGAAGCAGGCCCGCCACCCCGCGGACACCCCTCACACCAGTGCCACGGCCTCCTCGAAGGAGAGCCCACCACCCACCGCGTACGCCGCCTCGTACGCGGCCTCGCCCAGCGCGGCCCGGGTCCGGTCCACCGCCAGGGTCCGCACCGCGCGCTCCAGGGCGCTCGCGACATGGCCCGGCGGCTGGAGTGCGGCGGCGGCGCCCAGACAGCGGGCCGCGTCGTGGGCGCGGCTGCCGTCGTCGACCCCCGTGAGGGAGACCGCGGCGATGGTCAGGTAGGCGGAGCGCATATGGGGGGCGATGGTCTGCGAGAGGCGGTCGGAGGCATGTTCCAGTGCCCGTCGAATGGCGGCGAGGGACTCCTCGTAGTGGCCGTCGACCGCGTCCAGCCAGGCCTCCGAGCCCAGGAGGAAGGCGTCGAAGACGAAGAAGTGGGACAGCCCGAACTCCTCCCGCAGCCGCCGGAGTTGTTCCCGTGCCTCCGCCGTGCGGCCGGTCATGCCGAGCCAGCCGGCCAGGAAGAGCCGGGCAAAGGCGCTCGACTCGTGGGCCGGGCCGTCCTGCCGGCCGACCACCTCGCGCAGCAGGCGCTCGCCGTGCTCGTGCTGCCCCGCCTCCAGCAGAGCGCTGCCGAGCCGGGCGGTGAGGATGGCCGCCTGGGCGCGGGCGCCGAGCCGCTCGGCGTGTTCGATGGCGGCCTCGTAGTCGGCGGCGGCCGGCAGGTAGGCGCCTGTGCGCTCATGGGCCTCGCCGCGGGCGGAGAGAGCCTCTGCGGTGCCCCAGGCGTCCCCGAGGCGCTGGAAGATCTCCAGCGACTCGTCGGCGTCGCGGGCCGCGTCGGCCGCCCACTCGGCGCGGTTGGCCCGCAGGTTGGCGCGCAACTGCAGGTTGCTCGCGAGCTCCCACTCGAAGCCCGGTGTGTCGCGGCAGGTGCGCACGGCGGCGTCGGCGATGACGTCGATGCGGTCCATGTCGCCGGTGATCACCACGGCGAAGAACCAGAGCATGCCCGGGGCGCGACAGATCTGCGGCATCCCGGGCTCGTACGTCGCGGCGATCACGCGCAGTTTGGCCTGGGCCTGCGGGGTCTGCCAGGAGTCCAGCTCGGTGTCCATGCAGGCGAGATGGGCGAGATGGAGGCCGCGCCGGGCCTCAGCGAGGACCTCGCCGGTCATGGGCGGCGGGGCGTCCGTGCACCGCTGCCACACCGGGGGGGCCGGCCTGGCGGGTTCGGTGAACGGGTCGGGGCCGAGGGTCATGGCCTCGGCGCACCAGCTGCGGGCCTCGATGCGCAGGTCGCGCATCTGCCAGTACCAGACGAGCGACAGGATGAGGCACAGGGCCTCCTGTTCGTCGCGGGCGGCGACGGCGTGGCGCAGGGCGGTGCGCAGGTTCTCGTACTCCGTCTGGAACCGTTCGATGGCGGCGCGCTGGCCGGGGCCGCGCAGCAACGGGTCGGTGGTGCGGGCGAGTTCGCGGTAGTACGTCAGATGCGCGCGCTCCGCCTCGGTGCGCTGCCCGGCCTCGTCGAGCCGCTCGCCCGCGTACTCGGCGACGGTCTCCAGGAGGCGGTAGCGCATCTCGCCGTCCGAGCTGTGCTCGGTGCCCTGCTCGGTGCTCTGCCCGTGGCTCCGCTGCGAGCTCTGCTCCGGGCTCTGCTCCGACGTGGGGGACGAAGGCGCGGCCACCACAAGGGACTTGTCGACGAGCGAGCCCAGCGCCTCCAGCGCGGCCGGGCCGCACACGGCCTCGGCGGCGGCGAGGTCGCAGCCGCCCGCGAAGACCGACAGGCGCCGCAGGACGTCCCGTTCGTCCTCGTCGAGCAGGTCCCAGGACCAGTCGACGACCGCGCGCAGGGTCTGCTGGCGGGGCAGGACGGTGCGACTGCCGGAGGTGAGCAGCCGGAACCGGTCGTCGAGCCGGTCGGCGATCTGGCGTGGCGTCAGCATCCGCAGCCGGGCGGCCGCGAGCTCGATGGCGAGTGGCAGTCCGTCGAGCCGCCGGCAGATCTCGGCGCAGGCGTCGGGGTCGTCCCCGATCCGGAAGCCGGGCCGGGCGGCCGCGCCCCGCTCGGCCAGCAGCCGCAGCGCGACCGGCTCGGGCAGCGGCTCCACCGGCCGCAGCAACTCCCCCGGTACGCCGAGGGGTTCGCGACTGGTGGCGAGCACCGTCAGCTCCGGGCAGCGTTCCAGCAGTTCCTCGACGAGCCGGGCGGCCCCTTCGACGACGTGCTCGCAGTTGTCGAGGACGATCAGCATGCGGCGCCTGCCGCAGTGCTCGACGAGCCGCTCCACGGGGTCGTCGTACCGGTCGGCGACGGCCGCCCGTATGCCCTCGGCGCCGGCGCCGTGCAGCACGGTCTCGCGGGCGCCGATGGCGGTGAGCACGGCCTCCGGTACGGCGGCGGGGTCGTCGACGGGCGCGAGTTCGGCCAGCCACACCCCGTCCCGTGCCGCGCACCGCACACCCTCGGCGGCCTCCTGCGACAGCCGCGTCTTCCCGGCCCCGCCCGGCCCGAGCAGCGTCACGAGCCGGGCGCTCGCGAGGTCGCCCCGAATGGTCTCGATGTCGGCCTCCCGGCCGACGAAGGAGGTGAGACGGGCGCGGAGGTTGCCGAGCCGCGGGCCGCGGGAGCCGTCGGTCCCGGCAGCCGGGCTCGCGCCGGGAACCTCCGGCGCGGGCCGGGAGGCCGCCCGCGGGTTCAGCAACTCGGCGTGCAGCGCCCGCAGTTCCGGTCCCGGATCGGACCCGAGGCGGGCCGCGAGCAGCCGTCGTACGCCCTCGTAGGCGGCCAGCGCCTCGGCGGTGCGGCCGGCGTCGCGCAGGGCGCGCAGGCGCAGCGTCTGGAGGGGCTCGTCCAAGGGGTGGTTGTCGCACAGGGCGGTCAGTTCGGGCAGGGACTGCTCGCCCTGGCCGAGGGCGAGCGCGGCGGTGTGGCGGGCGCGCAGCACGTCGAGGCGCCGGGTCTCCCAGCGGGCGGCCTGGGCGGTGCGGTCGGGGAGGTCGGCGAGGACGGGGCCGCGCCACAGGGCGAGGGCGTCGTCGAGGACGACGACGGCCTTCGCGGGGTCCCCGTCGGCCAGGGCGCGCAGGCCGTCGGCGGCCAGCCGCTCGAAGCGGTGCAGGTCGATGTCGTCGGGTGCGGCGGTGAGCCGGTAGCCGCCTTCGACGGAGGCCACGGCGTCCGCGCCGAGCGCCCGGCGCAGCCGGCCGACCAGCGCCTGGAGCGCGCCCGGCGCGTCGGCGGGCGGGTCGCCCTCCCACACCTCGTCGACCAGCAGGCTCGTGGTCGCGGTACGTCCGGGCCGCAGGGCCAGCACGGTCAGCAGGGCGCGCAGCCGCGCCCCGCCGACGGCGACGGGTGTGCCGTCGGGGCGGAGTGCCTGGGTGGTGCCGAGGATGCGATAGCGCACGGGGTTCATTGTCTCCGGTGGCGTCGGGGCCGGTCACGGGGTTCGGTCGGCTGGGCGTGCCGTGCGGGGGCGCAGCTGTGGAGGGGCCGGCGCCGGGGAAGACACCCCTCCGCCGAGAAGGTCGTCCGCGTCCGTCAGCAGCAGCGGCAGGCTCACCTCCTCGCCCACCGCGAAGGGAGTGCCGCAGCACTCCGTCCGCCGGTCCGCGTAGAACACCTGCCAAACTCCCATGCCCCCACCTTCTTGGGAACCGGCGACCGAGCGCGAGACGTTTTCCCGTACGCGGTACGGTCGGGCTTTCCAACCGCCCGCGCCCTACCCCGACGCAGTGACAGGAGCCCGTCTCATGACCACCGCCACCACCCGCCACAGCGACCGGCGGATCAGTCCCGTCTTCGTCGGGATCCTGGCCGTCACCGCGGTCACGGGCTGGGCGACCTGGACCGGCTTCGCCGAACAGCCGGGTGTGGCCGTGTTCCTGTTCGTGACGGCGGCGTGGATCGTCTCGCTCTGTCTGCACGAGTACGCGCACGCGCGCACCGCCCTGCACAGCGGCGACATCTCGGTGGGCGCGAAAGGGTACCTGACCCTCAATCCACTCAAATACACCCACGCCCTGCTCAGCATCGTACTGCCCGTGCTGTTCGTGATCATGGGCGGGATCGGGCTCCCCGGCGGTGCCGTGTTCATCGAGCGCGGGCGCATCCGGGGACGCTGGCGGCACAGTCTCATCTCCGCGGCGGGACCGCTGACGAACGTGCTGTTCGCGGCCGTGTGCACCGCCCCGTTCTGGCTGGACGCGCTGGACGGCGTCCCGCGCGACTTCCGGTACGCGCTCGCCTTCCTCGCCCTGCTCCAGGTCACGGCCGCGCTGCTGAACTTCCTGCCGGTGCCCGGCCTGGACGGCTACGGCGTCATCGAGCCCTGGCTGTCGTACAACGTGAAGCGCCAGGTGGAGCCGTTCGCGCCGTTCGGGCTGCTGTTCGTGTTCGCGCTGCTGTGGGTCCCGTCGATCAACAGCGTCTTCTTCGACGTGATCGACTCGATCCTGCGCGGCCTGGGGATCAGCGACTTCGACACGTACTGCGGCCAGGAGTTCTACCGCTTCTGGCAGGGCACGAACGAGTACTGCTCGGTCAGCCCGTGACGGACTTGCCCGGAGCGGCGGCCTTGCCGCGCTTCAGGTAGTACCAGCACATGTTGGACGACAGGCCCGCCAGCAGCACCCAGACGACACCGAGCCAGCTGCCCTGGACGAACGAGACGACGGCTGCGGCCACCGCGAGCACACAGACGACGAGGGCGTAGAGGGCGAGGCGGGGCATGGGGTCGGCTCCTGTCGGGGGACACTGCTTGCGCCGTCCAGTGTCCCCCATGGAGCCGTCGGCCCGGGAACGGACTCACACGTCGGTGACGCGGAGCCCCGCGTGCGCCTTGTAGCGCCGGTTGACGGAGATCAGGTTGGCGACCAGCGACTCCACCTGGTGGGCGTTGCGCAGCCGGCCCGCGAAGACGCCGCGCATGCCGGGGATGCGCCCGGCCAGCGCCTGGACCGTCTCCACGTCGGCGCGCTCCTCGCCGAGGACCATGACATCCGTGTCGATCTCGTCGATCTCGGGGTCCTGCAACAGCACCGCGGAAAGGTGGTGGAAGGCGGCCGCCACCCGCGAGTCCGGCAGCAGGGCGGCGGCCTGCTCGGCGGCGCTGCCCTCCTCGGGCTTCAGGGCGTAGGCGCCCTGCTTGTCGAAGCCGAGCGGGTTGACGCAGTCGACGACGAGCTTGCCGGCCAGCTCCTCGCGCAGCGACTCCAACGTCTTGCCGTGGCCCTCCCAGGGCACGGCGACGATCACGATGTCGCTGCGGCGCGAGGTCTCGGCGTTGTCGAAGCCCTCGATGCCGTGTCCGAGCTCGTCGGCGGCGGCCTGGGCGCGTTCGGCGGCCCGCGAGCCGATGATCACCTTCTGGCCGGCCCTGGCGAGCCGGTAGGCGAGGCCCTTGCCCTGCGGCCCGGTCCCGCCGAGCACGCCGACGACGAGTCCGGAGACGTCGGGCAGGTCCCAGGGGTCCTTGGCGGGGGCCTTCTGTGCACTGTCGGTAGAGGTCATGCGCCGACTTTACGTGCGCACCGGCCCGCCCACAGGTCAGGTGAGGTCCGTCACGGGCACTCCGCCGAACACGACCGGTGCACCGCGAATGAATCCCGGTGGCTCGCGTAGCCCTCGCGGCCGGCGCGGACGGGGCCCGCGATATCCGTCGTGGGAGCTCCTTCCCCAGGTCGGGCGAATTCAGGGTGAACTCCGGGTCATGAGTGGCCGGTTGCGGCAGTATGCGGCCCCATGGACGCCGTACGGGTCGCGCTGCTGCGCGAAGTGCTCGCCGGGACCGAGTGGCTGGGGGCCACCCGGCGGTTCGCGGGGGTGCTGCGCGGGTCCGTGGTGTCGCACGGGGGCGGGCTGCTGCTCGTGGGGACGCCTGCGTACGAGCCCTGGCATCTGGCCGCCCACCTGGCGGACGAGGCCGCGTGGTCGGGGACGCCCGAGCTGGCCCCCACGCTCGTACGGCATGACGCGCGCGCCTCGGATCCGGCGCACCTGGCGGTCGGCCTCGGACGGATCGAGGCGGCACGGCGTGGCGAGACCCTGCTGGTGGTGGCGCCCGAGGGCCCCGGCGACCCGCTCCTGGAGCGGGTGCACGACGCCCGCCGGGCCGGGGCGACGGTCCTCTCCCTGGGTTCCGGGGACCGTGACCTGGTTTCCCTGGCCCACGAGTCGCTCGCGGTACCGGAGGGCACCGACCTGGACCTGGACACCGTGCAGCACCTGGTCAGTGCCGGGGCCGGGGAGAACGCGCTGCCGGCGCCCCGGGGCCGCCGACGGCTGCGGGACCGGCTGTCACGGCTGGCGGACCAGCTGACGGCGCCGCCGCCGCCGTCGTGGTGAAGGCGGCCGCGGTGAAGGCGGCCGCGGTGAAAAACGGTTGCCGCCCGTGGTGAGGGGGCGGACGATGACCGGTCGTGACCGCCGACGCCCCCACCTCCCCCTCCGGATCTCCCTCCGGCCTGCGTGGCCTGCTGCCCGATCTCGCCCCTTGGCGGGCCTCCGTCGACTTCCGGCGGCTGTGGTTGTCGGGCCTGATCTCCAACTTCGGGAGCTTTCTGACCTTCGTCGCGCTGCCTGTGCAGCTGAAGGACCTCACCGGGTCGGCGGCCGCCGTGGGCGCGATCGGCGCGGTGGAGCTGGTGCCGCTGATCGTGTTCGGGCTGTACGGCGGTGCGCTCGCCGACGCCCTGGACAAGCGGAAGCTGATCGTCTGGACGGAGGCCGGCCAGGGACTCCTCTCCGCCGCGCTGCTGCTCAACGCCCTGCTGCCGGAGCCCGCCGTCTGGCCGCTGTACCTCGTCGCCGCGCTGTCCTCCGCGCTCGTCTCGGTGCAGCGGCCCGCGCTCGACTCGCTCTGGCCGCGGATCGTCGCCCATGACGACCTCCCGGCGGCGGCCTCCCTCAACTCGTTCCGATGGACGGTCGGCGGCGTGGCGGGTCCGGCACTCGCGGGCGTGGTCGTGGCGTACGCGGGGCTCGGCTCGGCGTACGCGGCCGATCTCGTCACCTTCGTCGTCTCCGTGCTCCTCGTCGTCCGGATCGCCCCCTCCCCCGCCTCGCACGAGGCCGCCGGGCCGTCCCTGAAGTCGATCGTCGAGGGCGCCCGCTACGCCTGGAGCCGCAAGGAACTGCTGGGCACCTACGCCGTCGACCTCGCGGCGATGTTCCTCGCGATGCCGCTCGCCGTACTGCCGTTCCTCGCCGACGAACTGGACGCGGAGTGGTCACTGGGCCTGATGTACGCCACCATCCCGGCCGGGTCCCTGCTGGTGAGCCTGACCAGCGGCTGGACCTCACGGATCCACCGGCACGGGCGGATGGTGGTGCTGTCGGCCGCGCTGTGGGGGCTGGCGATCGCCGCCGCCGGTGTCGTCGGCAACGTATGGCTGGTGCTGCTGTTCCTCACCGTCGCCGGCGGCTGCGACATGGTGAGCGGCATCTTCCGCGGGGCCATGTGGAACCAGACGATCCCGGACGGGCTGCGTGGCCGGCTCGCCGGGATCGAGCTGCTGTCGTACTCGGTGGGGCCGACGCTGGGGCAGGTCCGCACGGGCGGGGTCGCCGCCTGGCTGGGCGTGCGGACGTCGGTGTGGTCCGGCGGGCTCATGTGCGCGGGAGCGGTGGGGCTGCTCGCCCTGTGCCTGCCGAAGCTGATGACGTACGACGTACGGACGAACGAGCACGCGCTGCGGCTGCGTGACCAGCGCGCGGCCGCCGCTCCGAGTCCCGCCCCCGATCCCGCCCCGGATCCGGCAGAGGCGTGATCAGTCGTCGTCCCCGGCACCGGGCGCCGGGGCGTCGTGCCACCGGGGGTCGGTCTCCCATTCGAGGTTGCGTTCGCGGGCGATGTCCATCGCGTGCTGGGCCTCCTCACGGGTGGCGTACGGACCGAAGCGGTCCTTGCCGGGGCAGTCCGGCCCCTCCTCGACCTTCTTGTGCTCCAGGCAGTAGTACCACTCACCCGGCTTGCCGACGGTGCGCTTCTTGAACAGGGCCATGAACAGCTCCTCTCGCCACCGACATGTTCCCCCATCCCCGCTGGTTAGACTCGCTGGCATGTCTGGCCAGTCGCTGCTCGTACCAGGGGAGCTCTCTCCCGCCCGTTCCGTACCCGGAAACATCCGCCGCCCCGAGTATGTCGGCAAGCCCGGGCCGACGCCGTACACCGGACCGGAGGTGCAGACGCCCGAGACGATCGAGGCGATGCGCCGGGCGGGCCGGATCGCCGCACAGGCGATGGCCGAGGCGGCGAAGATCATCGCGCCGGGCGTGACGACGGACGAGCTCGACAAGGTGGCGCACGACTACATGTGCGACCACGGCGCCTACCCGTCCACCCTCGGCTACCGCGGCTTCCCCAAGTCCCTGTGCACGAGCGTCAACGAGGTCATCTGCCACGGCATCCCCGACTCGACGGTGCTGCGCGACGGCGACATCGTCAACCTGGACGTGACGGCGTACATCGGCGGAGTGCACGGCGACAACAACGCCACGTACCTGGTCGGTGACGTCGACGAGGAGTCGCGGCTGCTGGTGGAACGGACCCGGGAGTCCCTCAACCGCGCGATCAAGGCGGTCAAGCCGGGCCGGCAGATCAACATCATCGGCCGGGTCATCGAGTCGTACGCCAAGCGGTTCGGGTACGGGGTGGTCCGGGACTTCACGGGCCACGGGATCAACTCCTCGTTCCACTCCGGGCTGATCATCCCGCACTACGACAGCCCGCACGCGACGACGGTGATCCAGCCGGGGATGACCTTCACGATCGAGCCGATGCTGACGCTCGGGACGCACGAGTACGACATGTGGGACGACGGCTGGACGGTCGTCACGAAGGACCGCAGGCGGACAGCGCAGTTCGAGCACACGCTGGTGGTGACGGAGACGGGTGCGGACATCCTGACGCTGCCGTAGCTCCGCACGTTTCCGCGGGCCCGTTCTCTTCGGAGGGCGGGCCTTTCGAGTGGGTTGCGTGTCCTTGATCGGGATCCGGGGTACCGCTTTTACCGACAGGACGTCGGCAAAGCTGTTTGCTCGAGTAAGGCTTGATGATGCGAACCATGGGCTCCTCCTTCTCGACAGTGATCCGCACCGCGTCACACGAGCAGCACGTGCAGGCGGAGACCTCGACGTTCATGAGCGACCTGCTCGGCGGACGGCTCGGGGTGGACGCGTACGCGCGGTACACCGAGCAACTGTGGTTCGTGTACGAGGCGCTGGAGTCCGGGGCCGAGCGGCTGGCCGCGGACCCGGTGGCCGGGCCCTTCGTCCAGCCGGAGCTGTTCCGGCTGGCCGCACTGGAGCGGGACCTGGCGCATCTGCGGGGTGCCGACTGGCGGGCGGGCCTGACCTCGCTCCCCGCGACCCGCGCATACGCCGACCGGGTGCGGGAGTGCGCCGAGCAGTGGCCCGCCGGATACATCGCCCACCACTACACCCGCTACCTCGGCGACCTCTCCGGCGGCCGGGTCATCCGCGACAGGGCGGAGCGGACGTGGGGCTTCGAACGCAAGGGCGACGGGGTGCGCTTCTACGTCTTCGAGGGGATCGCCAACCCGGCCGCGTTCAAGCGGGGTTACCGCGAGCTGCTGGACGCGGTCCGGGCCGACGACCTGGAGAAGCAACGGATCGTGACGGAGTGCAGGCGGGCGTTCACGTTGAACACGGCGGTCTTCCGGGCACTGGGTGAGGAGTTCCCGCTGAGCGCCTGAGCGCCTGCGCGCTCCGCGGGACGTGCGGTCGTTCGACTGCCGGCCGTCCATGGCCGGTCGCGCCCACGCGGCGGAGTCGTACATCGATACGACCCGCACCCCTTCAGGGCGCGTTCCCGCACGTGAGTTCCCCGAATCCGCCTACCGCTCCGGCTGGCGTTCCAGGAACACCCGCCCCCCGATCTCCACCCACCCGTGCGGCTGCGGTGCCGTCAGGATCTGCGAGCCGGCGCCCTGGGTGATGTTGAGGGCCCGGCCCAGCCGTTCGGTGAGGAGCAGTGCCGCCGCGCCTGTCGCCTCGTCCTCCTCGATGCCGTCGTCGCGGCCCGGGAAGGCGCGGGCGCGGACGCGGCCGGCGGGCTCGTCCTCCCAGGCCCAGGCGTAGATCCACTCGCCGGGCGGGGGGACGGGGAGGTGGTCGACCTCGGCGGCCGTGGCGTACTGGCGGAGCGTGCGCGGCGGAGCCCACTCGGCCCGCGCCTCGATCCAGCTGAACTCGCCGTCCTGCCGCGCCCCGACCACTCCGGCCGGGGTGACCAGTTCGGGGACGTCCAGGAGCCATGCCGTGCCGACACAGGGGTGCCCGGCGAAGGGCAGCCGCAGGGTGGGCGTGTAGATGTCGATGACGCCGCGCTCGGGGTCGTCCACGAACACCGTCTCGCTGAAGCCGAGCTTCCCCGCCAGGGCCTGCCGGTCGTCACGGCCCGGCAGTACGGAGCCCTCGCGGACGACGCCCAGCTCGTTCCCGTACCCGCCGTTCGCCGCGCAGAACACACGCAGCACGTCGTAATCAGTCACTCGGAAATTGAAACATCGCCCGGCCCGCGAGGTCGTCCAGGCGTCTCGCCCGCCGGCCGAGTGGTCCGCGCGTGACGGCGCGCGCCGGTGACATGGTGGCCGTGGCGGTGCACGACCTGGGGCCGGTTCGACATACGCGCACCGGGTCGCGCTCCTGTGCGCCGGTCGTGTCGCGGGGGACGGGCCGTGGGCCGAGGTGTTCTCCGCGCCTCCCCTCCCACAGGTCTACGACCAGCCCGTCGAGCGCTGTCGCACCCGCGCACACGCACGCGCCAGGTGACCCCCGAAGCGGAACCTTTGAATCTCCTATGACCGAATCTTTGCGTCCGATTTGGGTGATCGTGATCATCCCGTGCTCATACAGCGTCGATGAGAGGTGAATCACGGCACGCAGGGGTATCAGGCAGGTAAGCCTCGGTTAAGTTAGGCCAGCCTCACCAATCCTTGTGAGTACCGTCACGCCGTTTTTCAGCCACCCTCGGGGAGCCCGCATGCGAGCCGTCAGACTGTCCGTCGTCACCGCCGCCGCCACCGCGGCCGCGCTGACCGCCGTCACGGGCTGTACGGAGAAGAGCGACGCCGACGGTGCCGGGGCGATCCAGGTGACCGCCGCGGACTCCACGTGCAAGACGTCCACCACGTCGGTGCCGGCCGGCCAGGTCACGCTGAAGATCCAGAACAAGGGCTCCAAGGCCACCGAGGTCGAGATCCTCTTCCCGGACGACCGGATCGTCTCCGAGAAGGAGAACATCGGGCCGGGCACGAAGTACACGCTGACCGCAGAGGTGAAGGCCGGGTCGTACGAGATCGCCTGCCGCCCCGGCATGAAGGGCCGTGGCGTGCGGCAGAAGCTCACCGTCACCGGCGGCTCGGTCGCCAAGCGCGACCCCCAGCTGGACAAGGCCGTCGCCGACTACCGCGAGTACGCGCAGGAGCAGGCCGACGCGACGCTGCCGCTCGTCAAGACCTTCGTCGCGGCGGTCAAGGCCGGTGACATCGAGGCCGCGAAGAAGGCCTTCGCGCCCTCCCGCCTCGGCTGGGAGCGCACGGAGCCGGTCGCCGAGTCCTTCGGCGACATCGACCCGAAGGTCGACGTCCGCGAGGACGGCCTGGAGGACGGCCAGAAGTGGACCGGCTGGCACCGCCTGGAGAAGGCCCTCTGGCAGGACAAGAAGATCGGCGCCGAGGAGAAGACCCTCGCCGACCAGCTGGTGACGGACCTGACCGACTGGCAGAAGCGGGTCGGCAAGGCCGAGATCACCCCGACCTCCATGGCCAACGGCGCCAAGGAGCTGCTCGACGAGGTCGCCACCGGCAAGGTCACCGGCGAGGAGGACCGCTACTCGCACACCGACCTGAGTGACTTCAAGGGCAACGTCGAGGGCGCCCAGAAGGCGTACGAGCTGCTCAAGCCGGTCGCGCAGAAGAACGACGCGGCGCTGACCACCGAGCTCGACAAGCAGTTCGCCGCGCTCGACACGCTGCTGGACAAGTACCGCACGGACAAGGCCTCGTACGACTTCGTCTCCTACGACAAGGTCACCAAGGACCAGCGGAAGGAGCTCTCGGACGCGGTGAACGCGCTCGCGGAGCCGCTGTCCAAGCTCGCCGCAGGCGTCGTGAAGTAAGAGGGGCCCATCCATGACGGACACTCAGTCGGACACCCAGGAAGCCAACGCCGAGGCCGGCCCCGGCTCCGTTCCCTCCCGGCGCTCGCTGATCGGCTGGGGCGGCGCGGGCCTCGCGCTCGGCGCCGCCGTGGCGGGCGGCGCGGTGGCGATGACCCGGGTCGGCGACGACGTCGACCCGGCCGCCGCCGAGACGGGCGCCGCGGTCGCCTTCCACGACGCGAACCAGGCAGGCATCGCCACGCCGGTCCAGGACCGGCTGCACTTCGCCGCGTTCGACGTGAAGACCGACGACCGCGCCGAGTTCGTACAGCTGCTGAAGGACTGGACCGAGGCCGCCCGGCGGATGACCGCCGGGAAGGCGGTCGGCGAGGGCGCGTACGGCGGGCTCGCCGAGGCACCGCCGGACGACACCGGTGAGGCGCTGGGCCTGAAGCCGTCGCGGCTGACCCTCACCATCGGCTTCGGCCCGTCGTTCTTCGAACGGTTCGGGCTGGCGGACCGGCGCCCGGAGGCGCTGGTCGACCTCCCCAGGTTCCCCGGCGACAACCTCGACAAGACCCGCACCGGCGGCGACCTGTGCGTCCAGGCCTGCGCGGACGACCCGCAGGTCGCCGTGCACGCGATCCGCAACCTGGCCCGCATCGGCTTCGGCAAGGTCGCGATCCGCTGGTCGCAGCTCGGCTTCGGCAAGACGTCGTCGACGACCCCCGACGCCCAGACCCCGCGCAACCTCATGGGGTTCAAGGACGGCACCCGCAACATCGCGGGGACGGAGACGGACCGGCTGAAGAAGTTCGTCTGGGTCGGTGACGGCGACACCGACGACAAGTCGGCCTGGATGACCGGGGGGTCGTACCTCGTCGCCCGGCGCATCCGCATGAACATCGAGACCTGGGACCGGACCTCGCTCCAGGAGCAGGAGGACGTCTTCGGCCGTGACAAGGGCGAGGGCGCACCGGTCGGCAAGGCCAAGGAGCACGACGCGCCGTTCCTGAAGGCGATGAAGCCCGACGCGCACGTCCGCCTCGCGCACCCCGACTCCAACGACGGGATCACCATCCTGCGCCGGGGCTACTCCTTCACCGACGGCACCGACGGTCTCGGCCGGCTGGACGCGGGCCTGTTCTTCCTGGCCTACATGCGTGACGTGCGCAAGGGGTTCATCCCGCTGCAGCGCAAGCTGTCGGCGTCCGACGCGCTCAACGAGTACATCCAGCACGTGGGTTCGGCGGTCTTCGCCGTCCCGCCCGGCGTCCGCGACAAGGACGACTGGTGGGGCCGGACGCTGTTCTCCAAGGAGGCGTAGCCCGTGTTCTCCAACTATCTGATCGGTCTGCGCGAGGGGCTGGAGGCCAGCCTCGTCGTCTGCATCCTGATCGCCTACCTGGTCAAGACGGGCCGCCGGGACGCCCTGCGGCCGATCTGGATCGGCATCGGCATCGCGATCGCCATCGCGATGGGCTTCGGCTGCGTCCTGGAATTCGGCTCGCAGGAGCTGACGTTCGAGGCGCAGGAGGCGCTCGGCGGCTCCCTGTCGATCGTCGCGGTCGGCCTGGTGACATGGATGGTCTTCTGGATGCGGCGCACCGCCCGCCATCTGAAGTCGGAGCTGCACGGCAAGCTGGACGCGGCCCTGGCGATGGGCACGGGCGCGCTGGTCGCCACCGCCTTCCTGGCCGTGGGCCGCGAGGGCCTGGAGACCGCCCTGTTCGTGTGGGCGTCGGTCCACGCGGCCAGCGACGGCACGCCCCGCCCGCTGGTCGGGGTCGCGCTGGGCCTGGCGACAGCGGTCCTTCTCGGCTGGCTGTTCTACCGGGGGGCGCTGCGCATCAACCTCGCCAAGTTCTTCACCTGGACCGGCGGCATGCTGGTCGTGGTCGCGGCGGGCGTGCTGGCGTACGGCGTGCACGACCTCCAGGAGGCCAACTGGCTCCCCGGGATCCGGAACCTGGCCTTCGACATCAGTGACACCATCGACCCGAGCAGCTGGTACGGGACGCTCCTCAAGGGGGTCTTCAACTTCCAGCCCGACCCGACCGTGTTCCAGGTCACGGTGTGGCTGCTGTACCTGATCCCGACGCTCGCGGTGTTCCTCGCCCCGGTAGGGTTCGCCTCCGGGAAGGGGAAGGTGAAAGCTCCTGATGACCAGGGTTCGCGGCCCTCGGAGGCCAAGCAGTCTTGAACGGAGCGCGCTGATAGCTGCCTCGGTGACGGCTTTGTCGCTGACGGCGAGCGGTTGCGTGGTGGTGCACGGTGAGCGTGAGGTGCTCCCGGCCACCACGCGCGCCGAGGCCGCCGAGGCGCTCCAGCAGTTCACGGCCGCGTACAACAAGGCCGACAAGGCGTACGACAGTTCCCTGGACGCGGACTACGTCACCGGCGCCCTCGGCGACATCGACGGGGCGCGGCTGAAGGCGGGCCACGCCAACAGTCCGGGCGGCAACTCGGCGCACGCCCCGCTGACGTTCACGGACGCGCAGTACACCATCCCCAAGAAGGCGGGCTGGCCGCGCTGGTTCGTCGTCGACGCCAAGGCCAACAAGGGCGGCACGGCGCACTGGCTGCTGGTGTTCAGGCGGGACGGCCTGTCCGGGCCGTGGCAGGTGCCGTATCTGACGCTGGTGGCCCCGGGCTCCGTACCGGAGTTCAAGAAGGACAAGGACGGCTGGGCCGAGGCCGTACCGGCGGACTCGGCGGAACTGGCCGTAGCGCCCGGGGACTTGAGCCAGGGCTACGCGACCTACCTCAAGAGCGGCGGGAAGGCCTTCGCGGACGGCGCGTACACCAGCGCCCTGCGGGCGAACCGCGCGAAGAGCGCCACCAAGCCGGGTCTGGCCACGCAGTACATCGACGAGCCGCTGACCCGGGACGACTACGCCCCGCTGGCGCTGCGCACCACGGACGGCGGGGCGCTGGTGTTCTTCACCACGCACCACTACGTGAAGCAGACGGCCGCGGCCGGCGCCTCCGTCCCCACCCCCAACAAGAGCGTGCTGGCGCTGACCAAGGGCGAGATCAAGCAGTCCCTCACGATGGAGTTCGTCTCCAACGCGGTGGTCCTCGACCCCAAGCAGGGTTCGGGGGCCGGGCAGGTGTCGATGGTCGGCAAGATCCAGGGGCTGACGGCGGCGCAGGGCGAGTAGCGCCCGGTTCGTCCGTGCCGCGGGGCGAGTGGCGCCCCGGGTGCGTCAGTGGCGCAGGGGCCAGGCCGAGGCCACGTGGTCGGGCTCCGTGCCGACGTGGCGGGCGCAGGCGTCCGTGAGCGCCTCCAGCAGGGTCAGCGGGTCCGGCAGCGGGTGCTCCGGGCCGCGCAGCCAGCGCACCTGCCGCCCGTCGTCACCGGGCAGCCGGGCCGGCGGTACGAGGACGTAGGAGCCCCGGCAGTGCCAGCGCATGCCCGGGTGCTCGTCCGCCGTCTCGGGGTGGCAGTCCAGCTCGCACGGCCACCATTCGTCCTCGTCCTCGGGGGTGCCGCGGGTGAGGGTGAAGAACAGCATGCGGCCGTCGTCGCTCTCGGCGACCGGCCCGACCGCGATGCCGGCGGACAGCAGGCTCTCCAGGGCCTCGCGGCCGGCCTCCAGGGGCACGTCGAGGACGTCGTGCACCATGCCGGTCGCGGTGATGAAGTTGGCCTGCGGCTGGTGCCGGGCCCAGCGCTCGATCTGGGCGCGGTCGGTCGTGGACTGCGTCTGCCACGCGAACGACACGGGGTGCCGCGCGGGCGTGGGACAGCCGACGCGGTCGCAGGAACAGCGGTAGCCCGGCGCCGGGTACGCGGCGGGCGCGAGGGGCAGTCCCGCTCCGGCGGCGGCGAGCAGCAGAGCCTCACGGCCACCGGTGTCGGCGGCCTCCTTCGGGCGGCGTCCGCGCAGCCACTGGGAGAGTTTGCCCTGCCTGCCGTTGCGGCCACCGAACCCCGCGCTCATCTATCGCCTCGCCTCGCTGTTGTGCGGACAGCATGCCTCATCGTCCCATCATCCTGCGCATCGGGGGGCCGGAGCCGCCAATCGGGGCAGGTGGGACGAGGGATTGCGAGGGGTTACCAGGGGCCACGAGGGAGCATGAAGGGTATTCCACTCGTGAATATCAACCTATTGCTCACTTTGCCGGGATTGGGCGGAGATGAGTTCAGCGCGGGGCGAGGCCGCCGAGCGCGTAGTCGACGAGGGTGTCGGTGTACTCGTACGAGATCGGGCCCGTGTACTGGAGCCAGCGCTGCGCGAGCGGGGAGATGAAGAACTCGAGCGCGATGCGCAGGTCGATCCCGGGGCGGACCTGGCCGGCCTCCTGCGCGGAGCGCAGCCGGTCGACGTACAGCTGGAGGGACGGTTCCATGAGCTTGGTCATGAACTCCCGGCCGACCTGTTCGTTGACCACGCCCTCGGCGGCCAGGGCCCGGGAGGGCGCCTCGAACCTGGGGTCCTTCAGCTGGTCGACGGTGGCCCGCAGCACGGCCTTGAGGTCGGTCGCGAGGTCGCCGGTGTCCGGGATGACGTACGGCTCCGCGCCCGCCTCCCGCGCCGCCTGTGCGCTGAGGTCGAGGAACGCCTCCAGCAGGACGTCCGCCTTGGAGCCCCACCACCGGTAGATCGTCTGCTTGCCGACGCCGGCGCGGGCCGCGATGCCCTCGACGGTGGTCTTCGGGTAGCCGACCTCCGCGACCAGGGCGAGGGCGGCGTCGTGGATCGCGCGCCGGGACTTCTCGCTGCGGCGGGTGGCGTCGGGGGTCGGCTTCTTGACCATGGGGCGACGCTATCAAGGGAGTGAGACGGGGCGTCTCGCCTCTCCTGGCGGGCGGGATCAGCCCTCCACGTCGTACGGCGGCCAGGCGTCGCCCCAGTCCGCGTCCCGCGCCGCCTTGTACAGGTCGCCGTGGCGTTTGGTGACCGTCGTGCGGCGCAGCTGTTCGTCGGCCTCGCACAGGTCGAGAAGGACCTGGCCCTTGCGGATCTGCGGGCGCCGGACCACCCGGGAGGGGGCCGGGGTCACCGGGAGGCGGGTGGCGGCGACGTAGCTGAACTTCTCGTCCTCGTAGGCGAGGGAGCCGCCCTTGACCTGGCGGTGCAGCGACGAACGGCTGACCCGGGCCGAGAAGTGGCACCAGTCCGTGCCGGGGGCGATGGGGCAGGCGGCGCTGTGCGGGCAGGGCGCCGCGACCTGGAAGCCGGCGGCGACGAGGCGGTCGCGGGCCGCGAGGACGCGGGCGTAGCCGTCGGGGGTGCCGGGCTCGATGATCACGACGGCCTGGGCGGCGCTCGCGGCGGCGTCGACGACAAAGGCCCGGTCGGCCTCGGTGAGCTCGCCGAGCACGTACGAGACCGTGACGAGATCGGTGCTCTCGATGGTGAGCGCCGCTCCGATCCGAGAGCGCTGCCAGCGGGTGTCCCGCAGCGCGGGGTTGGCGGCGGCGATCTCCCGGCCGAGGGCGAGCGCGGGCTCGGCCCAGTCCAGCACGGTCACCGGCCGCGTCCCGTCCCAGGTCGCGCTGACCGCCCAGGTCGCCGCTCCGGTCCCCCCGCCGACGTCGACATGGCTGCCGGGCGTCCACCCGGGCACGGCGTCCGCGAA
Organism: Streptomyces sp. NPDC001315; assembly: GCF_042896175.1. Taxonomy (NCBI): domain Bacteria; kingdom Bacillati; phylum Actinomycetota; class Actinomycetes; order Kitasatosporales; family Streptomycetaceae; genus Streptomyces; species Streptomyces sp. NPDC001315. Next base: position 1,415,835 of record NZ_JBIAWZ010000001.1, read on the forward strand.
CGCCTCCAGCGCCGAGCGCACCGCCTCGAAGGTCGCCGGCATCCGGTACGCGGCGTACGCGACCACGTCCGCGCGGTCGCGCAGGATCGGCGCGTCGGTCGGGGTGGCCCCCCGGTAGTTGGCGATGAGCCGTTCCACGGCTCCCGCGGCCTGTCTGGCCGGGAGCCCGTCGAGGAGGCCGGCGAGGGCGGCACGGAGGGTCTCGGCCGGGGATACGGGGACGTTCACCCGGCGATTCTCTCAGGTCGGCGTCGACGGGCCCGACGCAGCCGCCCGGCCCCGTGCGGCAGCTCCCGGAACCTCCCTGACGCGCCCCTGACGCGCCCCTCACGCTCCCCGGGACCGCGCCCCCCGAACCGCCCGCGCCACCAGCGTCCCCGCCGCTGCCCTCGGCCTGCTGTCCGGCGGGCGTCTCCTCGGGTGCACGGTGTTCGCCAGCAGGACGAGGAAGGTGTCCGTGGCCGGGTCCAGCACCAGTGACGTGCCCGTGAATCCGGTGTGGCCCGCCGCTCCCCGTCCCGCCAGCTCCCCCATGAACCACTGCTGGTCCAGGGCGAAGCCGAGCCCCGGTGGGGTCAGCAGGAGTTCGACGAAGTCGGTGCCGAGGATGCGGGCGGGCCCGTACGAACCGCCCGCGAGGAGGGTCCGGCAGAACACCGCCAGGTCCCGCCCCGTCGAGAACAGGCCCGCGTGGCCGGCCACCCCGCCCAGCGCCCAGGCGTTCTCGTCGTGGACCTCGCCCCGCAGCATTCCCCGGTCCGCCTTGGCCCAGGGGCGGCGCTGGTCCTCGGTCGCCGCGGCGTCCGGGCAGGGGCCGAAGTCGGTGGCCGTCATGCCCAGCGGGCGGGTGATGCCCTCGTGGACGAGGACGTCGAGGGTGCGACCGGTGACGCGTTCCAGGACGTGCTGGAGCAGCAGCATGTTCAGGTCGGAGTAGCAGTGCGTGCCGGGCTCGCCCACCGGCGCCTCCGCCCGCAGCCGCGCCAGCCGCTCCACGTCGTCCGCGCAGTCGTACAGCGGGAGTTCGGGGCGCAGCCCGGAGGTGTGGGTGAGCAGCTGTCGCACGGTGATGCCGTGCTCGGCGGCGGCGCGGAAGTCCGGCAGATAGGCGCCCACGAGGGCGTCGATGCCGAGCGTGCCCCGCTCGATCTGCTGCACCGCGGCGACCGAGGTGAACAGCTTGGTGAGGGAGGCCAGGTCGAAGGGCGTGTCGACGGTCATCGGCACCCGGTTCTCGGGCGGCAGTTCCACGCCCGTGTCCGTCTCCGGGTCGTAGGCCGCGTACCGCAGCGCCCAGCCGGCCGCCTCCGCCACGGCGATCACCGGGCCGCGCCCGGCGACCACGACGGCGCCCGCCGCCCAGGGGCGCTCCCCCGCGGTGAGGTCGTGCACCTCGCGGACGAGGTCGAGCAGTTCCCCGGCGTCGAGCCCGGCGCGTTCCGGTGTGTCGCTGCGCAGTCTCGGCGCGCTCAGTTCCCCTCCCCCAGGCTCGCGGCCTCGTTCGGGCAGGGGGGACCCCCGCCGTCCGCGGCCTCGTGGGCTCCCGTACGTGCGTTCCGGGGACGGCACATTCCCACGAAGCAGGCCAGCGCCACCAGTGCGGCCGCCAGTTGGACGAGTGCCATGGGGACGGCCGTGTGCTCCCCGGCGACGCCGACGAGCGGGGAGGCGATCGCCCCGATGAGGAAGGAGGACGTACCGAGCAGGGCGGACGCGGATCCGGCGGCGTGCCGGACGCGCATCAGGGCGAGGGTCTGGGCGTTGGGCAGTATCACCCCCATCGCGGACATCAGCACGAACAGCGCGGCGGCGACGGGCACGAGCCCCATCTCGCCGAAGGCGCCGGTCGCCATCAGCAGCAGCGCCGTCGCCGCCAGGACGACCACTGCCAGGCCGGCGCCCAGCGCCTTGTCCAGCCGGACCCGGCCGACCAGCACCTTGCCGTTGATCTGCCCGACGATGAGCAGACCGACGGAGTTGAGGCCGAACAGCAGGCTGAACGTCTGCGGGGAGGCGCCGTAGATCTCCTGGATCACGAAGGGCGAGGCGGAGACGTACGCGAACAGCGCGGCGAAGGCGAAGCCGCCCGTGAGCATGAAGCCGGTGAAGGGCAGGTCGGCCAGCAGTCCGCGCATCGCGCCCAGCGTCTCGCCGACGCCGCCGGTGTGCCGCCCGGCCGGCGGGAGTGTCTCGGGCAGCCTGGCCCACACCACCCCGGCCAGCAGTGCCCCCACCACCGTCAGGACCACGAACACGCCTCGCCAGTCCGTCACCCGCAGGATCTGTCCGCCGATGAGCGGCGCGACGATGGGCGCGACCCCGGAGATCAGCATCAGGGTGGAGAAGAAGCGGGCCATGGCCACACCGTCGTACAGGTCGCGTACGACCGCCCGCGCGATGACGATGCCGGCCGCGCCCGCGAGCCCCTGCGCCAGCCGGAAGGCGACCAGGAGCTCAACCGTGGGCGCCAGCGCGCACAGGGCGGTGGCGACGACGTAGACGGCGAGACCGATGAGCAGCGGGCGTCTGCGTCCCCAGCGGTCGCTCATCGGGCCCACGACGAGCTGCCCGAGCGCCATGCCGGCCATGCAGGTGGTGAGGGTGAGCTGGACGGTCGCGGCGGGCGCGTGCAGGGCCTCGGTGACGTCGGGCAGGGACGGGAGGTACATGTCCATCGCCAGCGGGGGTGTGGCGCTCAGGCCGGCGAGGACGAGGGTGACCAGGAGTCCGGTGCGGCGTGGGGAACCACGGCCGGCCGGCTCCGTCGCCGTCGTGGTCTTCTGCTCCAGGCCCGGTATCGCTGCCCCTCGCACGGACATACGCCCCTCCCTCTCCGAGTGATCCGCCGCCTATGCTCTCAGCTCGTACGGAGTGAGCTCGTACAGAATGCCGAAGGCCACATGAGCGAGGGTGGGGGCCGTATGACGATGACGGAAGACAGTGTGCGCTGGGGAGTCCTGGCGACCGGCGGGATCGCGGCGGCGTTCACAGCGGACCTGGTGGACCTGCCGGACGCGCAGGTGGTGGCGGTGGCCTCACGGACGCGGGCGTCGGCCGAGGCGTTCGCGGAGCGGTTCGGGATACCCCGGGCGTACGGCGACTGGGAGTCGCTCGCGCAGGACGCGGACATCGATGTCGTCTACGTCGCCACCCCGCACTCGGCGCACCGGGCGGCCGCCGGTCTGTGCCTGGAGGCCGGGCGGAACGTGCTGTGCGAGAAGGCGTTCACGCTGAACGTGCGCGAGGCGGAGGAACTGGTCGCGCTGGCGCGGGAGCACGGGAGCTTCCTGATGGAAGCGATGTGGATGTACTGCAATCCGCTGGTGCGGCGGCTGAAGGCGCTGGTGGACGACGGCGCGATCGGCGAGGTGCGCAGTGTGCACGCCGACTTCGGGCTGGCGGGTCCCTTTCCGCCTTCGCACCGGCTGCGGGATCCGGCACAGGGCGGGGGCGCGCTGCTGGACCTCGGCGTGTACCCGGTGTCGTTCGCGCAGCTGCTGCTCGGGGAGCCCTCGGGCATCACGGCGAGAGCGGTGCTCTCGGACGAGGGCGTCGATCTCCAGACGGGAGCACTGCTCTCATGGGAGAGCGGCGCTCTCGCCTCGGTGCACTGCTCCCTGGTCGGCGGTACGGCCGTGACGGCCTCGGTCACCGGCTCCGCCGGCCGTATCGACATCCCCAACGGCTTCTTCCACCCGGACCGCTTCGTCCTGCACCGCGACGGCCGCGACGCCGAGGAGTTCGCCGCCGACCCGGCCGACGGTCCCCGCGCCAGCCTCAAGCACGAGGCCAGGGAGGTCATGCGCGCCCTGCGGGCCGGCGAGACCGAGTCCCCGCTCGTCCCGCTCGACGGCACCCTCGCCGTGATGCGCACGCTCGACACGATCCGCGACCGCGTCGGCGTCCGCTACCCCGGCGAGGCGACCGAGGAAGCCGGGGGCGCCAACGAGCCCGCCCTCACGCCGGCTTGAGCCCCGGCTCCCCCACCTCCGTCACGAAGGACCCGGCCGTCGTGACCGGCGCCCCCGGCGTCGTCACGTACGGCAGGGCCCTGAAGTCGGCGCGGGCCAGCTCCTGCCCCAGTTCGACCCGGACGTAGCCGCGCCGCCCGTCGTAGAACCTCAGGTGCGGGTTGGCGGTCATGTACGTGGCCCAGTTCCCGGGCCGCTGGGAGCCGTCCTTGCCGCTGGCGATCGACGTGGCCACGATCTCGGTGCCGAGGGTGCGGGAGGCCGGGTCGTCGAAGTCGTCCTTGATGTCGAAGGCGTAGCCGACGTGCACGTCGCCGGTGAGCACCATCAGGTTCTCGACGCCGGCCGCCTTCGCGCCGTCGAGGACGCGGCGGCGGGAGGCCGGGTAGCCGTCCCAGGCGTCCATGGAGACTTGCGCGACCGGGTCGAGGTCCATCCGCCGCTGGGAGAAGCAGACCTGCTGCGGCACGACGTTCCACAGTGCGGTCGAGTCGCGCCAGCCGTCGAGGAGCCACCTCTCCTGGGTCGCGCCGGTCATCGTGCGCGCCGGGTCCTCGCTCTCCGGGCCGGGGACGTGCGGTGTGTCGCCGTAGGCCTGGTCGGAGCGGTACTGGCGGGTGTCCAGCACGTCGAACTGGGCGAGCGGGCCCCATTGCAGCCGCCGGTAGAGCCGCATGTCCGGGCCCGTGGGCAGCTGCGGCGGGCGCAGCGGCTGGTTCTCCCAGTACGCCCGGTAGGCGGCGGCGCGGCGCAGCAGGAACTCCTCCGACGAGACGGCGTTCTCGGGGACGGCGCCCGCGTAGTTGTTCTCGGTCTCGTGGTCGTCCCAGGTGACGACGAAGGGATGCGCGGCGTGCGCGGCCCGCAGGTCGGGGTCGGTCTTGTAGAGGGCGTAGCGCAGCCGGTAGTCCTCCAGCGACACGGTCTCGTGGTTGAACAGCGCGGGGAGCCGGCGGTCGGTGTAGGCGCGGGCGCCGCCGACCGCGTCGACCGCGTACTCGTAGAGATAGTCGCCGAGGTGGAAGACCAGGTCGACGTCGTCCTCGGCGAGGTGGCGGTGGGCGGTGAAGTACCCGTCCTGGTAGGCCTGGCAGGCGACGGCGGCGAAGGTGAGCGACGGGGCGGCGCCGGCCGCGGCGGGCGCGGTGCGGGTGCGGCCGGTCTCGCTGAGCCAGGCGCCCGCGCGGAAGCGGTAGTAGTACACGCGGCCGGATTCGAGGCCGTCGACCTCGACGTGGACGGTGTGCTGGAACTCGGGGTGCGCGGTGGCGGTGCCGCGCCTGACGACGGTGGCGAACGCCTCGTCGCGGGCCACCTCCCAGTCGACGTCGACGCGTTCGGCGGGCAGCCCGCCGTCGGGCTGGTACGGGGCGGGCGCCAGCCGGGTCCACAGGAGCACCGAGCCGGGCAGCGGGTCGCCCGAGGCCACGCCGAGGGTGAAGGGCGGGGTGTCGATGCGCGCCGCGTCCAGCTCCGCCGCGGCCGCCACCCCGGGTCTGGGGAGGTCGACGGCGAAGGCGAGCGCCATGGCCGCACCGGTGACGCCGAGGAAGCGGCGGCGGCCGATGTGGCGGGCGGCGGCCCGGAGTTCGGGCGTGTGCCGCGAGGAGACCCGATACGCCGGGACCCGATACGACTGGAATGCTGTGATTGTCATTCATTCCTCCCCGGACAGTTGAGGGAGGAGACGGGGAGGCGGCCACGCACGACACGCTCCGCCGCGCACGCATCGCTCGGACGGCGGACAGCGGCTTCCGCAGCGCGGACCACCGGACTGCCGGCTACGGAACCGGTCGTGCGGTGGCCGTGGAGCTGCTGCGCGCGGGCCGGTCGGTGGCGCCGGCGGGCCGGCGTCAGGGGCCGCTGGAGGAGACGGCGGGGCAGGCGCCGGAGGGCGCCTCCGTCGCCGTACGCACGGATGTGTCGCGCCCGGAGGACGTGGCCGCACTGTTCGCCGCCACCATGGACCGGTTGGGGCGGGTCGATCTGCTGTTCAACAACGCGGGGACGTTCGGGCCGGGCGGGGTGCCGGTCGAGGAACTGTCGTACGACGCGTGGCGGCACGTGGTGGACACCAACCTCAACGGGGCGTTCCTGTGCGCGCAGGCGGCGTACCGGCGATGGAGGAGCAGGATCCTCCCCCACTCTCGGCGCGAGATCCTGCGCGTCTCGCAGGACAAAAGCGGAGTCGAGCACAGCAATGACGCAACACGAGGCGAACGTCACGCGTGGGCGACGGCGATCCATTCGCGCGGCTGGCGGGACGCCGGGAGTTCTCCCACATCACGAGCATGTCGGCGCCGAAGTCGCCCGACTGGAGATCGGCTACGAGCCGTGCCACGGCTGACGACATCCGGGCCTGGGCCGAGGCCACCGGCCAGCCGGAGGCGGACGGGGAACTCCTCACCCGCCTCCGGGGACTTGAGTCCCACATCCGAAGTTGGCGGCGCCAGCTCGCCGCCGGTCACAAGGCCGTCCAGGACGCGCACAACGAGGCTCAAGCGCGGGCGGCGGTGCTCCACGCCTGGGAGTCGTCATGGATCGTCGGCGTGCTCACCGCGGCCTTCCTCGGCGAGCTTCAGCAGGGTGCGGAGGAGCTCGGCATCGAACCCGTCGTGCAGGATTTCCCCCGCCCCTCGAGTCGCTGGGCTCCCCCGAGTGGGACCTGAGTGACGACGCGTTCATGGCCGCGGTTTCGGCTTCGGCGGGGAGACGGAAGGTCGTCTCCCCGCCGAAGGGGTGGGGGTCACCGGGGACCGGTGACCCCCGATCATTCGCTACGCGGTCGCCTTCGAGCGGGCGTAGATCTCGTCGGGTTTCGGGAACTCCACAGCCGGTGACAGCCGAAGATCCCCGGAATCCTCCTCGTAGTAGTAGTACAGGCCGAACTCACCCGGCTCCGATCCGCACTGCCCCGCCGCGAAGGTGACGGAGATCCACTCGCTGCCTCCTGCGGGCACGGTGTCCACGCCCCAGGAGAACGGGCATTCCGGCTTGGTGTCGGACTTCTCCATCAGGCTGCTCAGCTGGAGCTGGGCTCCTGCCGAGATGGTGCCCGTCCCGCCCTTCTCGAAGGTGATCCCGTCGCCTCCGGGGTTGCTCCAGGAGCCGACGATCTGGCCTTGCGTGGGGACGGGGAGGTTTTCTTCCTTCTCGCAGGCGGACAGTCCCGTGACGAGGACGGCGGAGACGGCGACGGCGAAAAGGGCCCGTCTGCCTCTCCTAGTACGGCACATAGATTTCCTCGATCCAGTTGATCTTCACGGTGATGTCCGTCTGACCGTCGGGCCAGATCTGCTTGGCAACGTTGGAGCCCGCCTTCATGACCGGGTTGGAGCTGCCGTTCTTGTACCCGTCGTCCGAGAGGCTGCGCGTCGCCGAGGCTACCGTCATGGTGTTGGAGATCGACACCTTCACCTGGCCGACCAGGGCTCCGTGGTCCCACTCCGAGTCCGTCCTGGGCGGCTCGCAGGCCACCCCGAGCAGGTCGTAGTCGAGGTTGTAGGAACCGAGCGCCATGCTCGCCGGGCTGGCCCCGTAGATGCCCTCGGTGAGGAACCCGGTGAAGTCCGTGAGGCCTTCCCAGATCTTCTCGCCGTCGGTGCGGTCGGCGTGCGACTTGTCGAACGATCCCTTCGCCGTGTACACACCGTCCTTGATCATGCCCTGCATCTTGCGGATGAAGGACCGGAAGTGGTCCTCTGTGCGCAACTGCCGGACGAACTCGCCGTCCGGGGGCAGGGTGACCTCGGACGGTCCGCCCTTCGCCCACAGCATGACCAACTCCTGGGCGGAGAGGTCCATGGCCTTGCTCTTCTTGCCCTCCTTGCGCTCCGGTTCGGGGTTCGGCCCCTTCTTGAAGCTCGGCTTCTTGAAGACGGCGACGTCGACGGAGGTCGTCCGGCCGGCGCGGGTGGTCACCGTGGCGCTGATGTACGTGTTGGACGTTCCCGGGACCTTGGTCGTGTAGGTCCGGGTGGAGTGGTAGACCCACGTCCCGTTCTGGCCCATCGTCATGTAGTCGCGGTACGTGCCGCCCTTGCCGTCGCTGCACCCGCGCTCGCAGTCCGTGATGGGCCGCAGACCGGTCGGGTCGGTCTTGGTGACGGGGGTGTTGTTGGCGTAGGCGTAGCCGTTCATGGACTCGTGGTCCTCGGGGACCAGGACCGGGTCGACCGAGAGGAACCGTCCGGTGGTCGGGTCGTACTCACGGGCACCGACGTGGATCAGGCCGGTGCCGGAGTCGACGGGCTTGCCGAGGAAGCCCTTGTCGTCGGGCCACAGCGAGGGTGTCGCGCCGCGGGTCTCGCCGAACGGCTTGGTGTAGCGGCGGGTGACGGCCTGGGTGGTGGCGTCGACGGCCATCGAGGCGGTGCCGTGGTGGTCGTCGACCATCCAGGACAGGCCGGTCTCCGTGCGCACGGCGGTGACGTCACCGGCCGCGTAGTAGCGCTGAGCGGTGAACTTTTTGGCCCCCGTGTCGTAGTGGAGTTCCTGACCGGCCAGGTAGAGGACGGTCTTGCCGGGGTCGCGGCGGATCAGGAGATCGCCGTTGGCGTCGTACAGGTAGTCGGTGGTCTTGGTGCCCTCCGTGAGGCGGACGAGCTCTCCCTCGATGTCCCAAGTGAGGCTCTGCGCGACACCGGTGGTGCCGTACCGCTTGGTGGTGTTGCCCTGCTCGTCGTACGTCAGGGACTTGGCCGTGCCTCCGTTGACCGTGAGCGAGGTCAGGCTGTGCGGCTGGCCGCCGCCGGTGGCGTTGACGGCCGGGTAGCCGTAGGCGGTCGTCGCGTCACCCCCCGTGGCCTTGTGCTCGACCTGGGTGTCGCGCAGGCCGCCTGGCTTGTACGTCCAGCTGGTCCAGTACGGGGCCGGACCACCGAGCGCGGTCGCCGAGCGGGCGGTGGCGCAGTCGTTGGACGACGGGGTCCAGGCCTCGGTCAGGCGGCGGTAGCCGTCGTAGGCGAAGCACTGGGTGTCCTTGCCGTTGGCCTTGTCCGTGACCGACTTGACGTTGCCGGTGGCGTCGTAGACGTAGTCGACGTCGCTGGTGTAACCGGCGTTGGTCTGGTCGACCGTGTGCATGTTCGACAGGCGGCGGGTGCCGTCCTCGTAGCGGTTGAGGATCTGGAGCTGCTTCGCCCCGGTGGAGGTGCCCAGGCGGGTCTCCTCGATCTCGCCGTACGGGGAGTAGCCGATGTTCTGGACGTAGTCGGTCATGCCATCGGTGCCGGTGAGCATGCCGAGGCCGTTGTAGCTGTTGGCGACGGTCTCGGCGGGCAGGCCGGCCACCGCGGGCATCGACGTGGACTGGACGGTGCCGTCCCTGTTGTAGACGGTGGAGGTGGTGAAGGTCTGCGGCGCGCCCGCGGCGACGAGGGGGTCGCCGGCCGCGATGACGGTCTTGGTGCCCTTGGGGCGGCCGAGGCTGTCGTAGCCGGTGACGACCTGGGAGTAGATCTTGCCGGTGGTGCCGCCGACGTACCGGATGGCCGCGGTCACCTGTCCCTTGGCGAGAGAGTCGTAGGTGAACTTGGTCAGCTGGTGGGCGTTGTCCTTCACCCCGTCCCAGGTGCCGGTCTTGCGACCGAGCTCGTCGTAGTCGGTGATCAGCGTGCGGGTGACCTGCTCCAGGGTCGTGGTGGTGGTCACCGGCTGGTCGGCGTCGTTGTAGGCGGTGGTGACGGTGCCCTTGTCGGGGTCGGTGGAGGTGGTCTTGCGGCCGCGCAGGTCGTAGCCGTACGACCAGACGGCGTTGTCCGGGCCCGTCATCTTCGTCAGCCGGCCGGATGGGTCGTGCTCGAAGAGGGTGCGGGTGTAGTCCGTGCCGGTCGGGACGGGGCCGCCGTACTCACGGCGCTCGACGATCCGGCCCCGGGTGTCGGTGATGCTCAGGGTGCCGGTGCCGCCCTGCGCGGCGGTGACGGCGGTGCGGTCGCCCTGGTACTCGGTCTTGGTGCGCCACTTCTCCTGGTCGTAGACCCGGAAGACCGACTCGGTGGCGCGGCCGGCGGCGTCGTAGACCGTCTCTGTGGAGGCGGGAACGGAGCCGGGGAAGGTATTGGCCAGGGTGCCCGACGGGGCGAGGTTGTCGTGGACCTGCTCGTTGGCGATGTACGCCAGGCCCCGGTCGTCGTACAGCGTCTCGGAGATCACCCGGCCGCCGTTCGGCGCGGGGACCTGCTTCTGGCGGGAGCGCAGGAGCGAGTCGAAGATCTCGTAGGAGCTGTTGTAGGTCTGTCCGTCGGCCTTGAGGGCGTCGGTGCGGACCCAGGTCTCCTTGTCGTTGTTGATGCCGTACGCGTAGACCAGGGTGGCCGCGTCGCCGAGCGCGCGGGAGCGGTCCGGCTTCCAGACCGAGCGCACACGGCCGAGCGCGTCCAGGGACCACTCGGTGACGTTGCCGTTGGCGTCGGTGGTCTTGGTGGCCGTGCCCCACGCCGGGTCCACGTCGGTGGTGGAGGAGTACAGCTTGGGGTCGGTGGTGGTCTTCGACGTCAGCGGACCGTAGCCGGTCTCGTCGGGGACGTAGGTCGTCCTGACTGTGCGGCCCAGGGCGTTGGTATCGGTGAGCGGGCGGCCCAGCTTGTCGAAGGTGGCGCCGGAGGCCTGCTGGTAGACGGGTGCCTTGGTCACCGGGTCGTAGCTCGCGACCCGGTAGGTGGCGGTGATGTCGCCCTTGGTGGGCGCCACGCCGACCGCCTGGCTGTCGTAGGCCGTGGTGGCGTCGGAGATGACGTCGCCGGGGATGGTCGGAATGGCCGTGCAGCCGACGGAGTAGACCTCGACGCGGCTGACCTTGTTCACCAGCCAGTCCGTCGTGTTGCGGGCGTAGCTGGTGCGGGTGCAGGTCTCGTCGCCGGTCTTGGCGGTGTCGCCGCTGTCCTCGACTGTCATCGGCATGCCGTACGTGGTGTCGTACGTGGTCTTCTGCTTGACCGTGCGGGTTCCGGTGGTGGTCTTGGTGCGCGTGGACACCTCGCCGGCCTGGACGATCCAGGACTCGGTGGTGCCCCAGCTGTAGGTGTGGCTGCCGGTCCGGTACGACCAGGGGGTGTTGATGGTGCCGCCGACCTCGTCCGTACCGTTGTAGACGATGGTCTCGCGGACGAAGCCGGACAGCTGGCGGGCGTCGTCGATCGCGGTACCGGTGGAGTCGGTGACCTTCTCCACGCGGGGGGTGCCGTCGAGTTCCTTCTCGCCGTTCAGGCCGCGCATGTAGAGGGTGGACTTCTTCGAACGCGGGCCCTCGGAGTCACCGGAGGTCTCCACGACCTTGCCGTAGCCGCGCCACTGCGACCAGGTGCGGTTGGAGGCCTTGGTCAGGCCCTCGTCGTCGGCGTAACCCCAGCCGGCGCCGCCCTGGTAGTCGTAGTACGTCTCACCGGTGTCGCCGTGACCGTAGGGGTCGTCCTGGAAGGTCGACGTGACGACGTACTTGTGGAACCAGTCGGTGACCGGGGTTGCCCCGGACTGGGACCACTTGACCGGGAAGCAGCGGCGGGTGTTCTTGTCGACGTCCGCCGGCATGCTCGAGCCCCAGACGCAGTCGGGGTCGGAGTAGTTGACGGTGATGGTCGAGCCGGTCTCGGATTTGATGGTGCGCACACGCCACTTGATGTAGCGCAGGGTGTCCGGGCCGCTGCCCTCGACGTGGTTGGACAACTGGATGCCGCCGAAGACGATCGCCGGGAGCTGGGCGGCGGTGGTGTTGGCCTGGCCGGTGTTCTGGATGGACTTCAGCCACAGGCTCGGCGAGGAGGCGTCGCCGGTGTCGGGGAAGTCCTGCTCCAGGTGCCAGGTGTCGACGTCCCGCTGGGTGGTGCCGCTGCCGCTCCACACCGACGTGGTGACGTCGGTCAGGCGCTTGCGGGTGAAGAAGGACGGGCCGATCTGCGTGCTGCACTTGGTGCCGGCCGCGCAGATCATGTCGTACGGCACGTCAGGCCAGTTGGCCTTGGTCGTCGACGTCAGGCTCGTGCACGAGGTCAGGCAGCGCTCGGCGTAGGTGAAGCGGACCTGCTGGGCGGCGGGCTTGCTGTAGATCAGGTCGCTGCGCAGGCCGTAGTCGATGCGGTTGAGGTAGCCGCCGCGGATGTAGCCGGTGCCGTTGACGGTGGTGTCGGCGTTCTTGGAGTAGTAGTTCGTCTCCGGGGTGTACCAGTAGGTGGAGGCGTTTCCGTGGGTGTCCACGACGTAGTCCAGGTTCCAGCGCCAGGCCTGCGTACAGAAGGAGTCAGCGAAACCGGTGGACTTGTAGCACGGTTCGCCGGAGTCGTCGCCGAAGACCGGCAGCGTCCACACCGAGTTGGTGACCGGGTCGTCGTCGCTGGTGTCCGTGGTGCCCTTGTCGCTCCAGCCGGGCAGGCGGTGCTTGCCGAAGAAGTACTGGGTGCCGGAGGCGTCCGTGACCTTCCAGTACTCGGTGTTGTCGTCGCCGTTGCCGGTGGCACCGGTCAGGTGCTCGACGCGGGAGCCGTCCTCGTTCTTCACCTTCCAGCTGCCGCCGGACGCCTGCGACAGCGCGGCGGTGTCACACGCTGCCTTGTCCGCACAGGTGTTGACGAGTTCCACGGCCTTGCCGTTGAGGACGAGCGTGGCGTTGGCGTACTTCCAGCACTGGTCGCCCTTGCCGGTCTGCCCGTCGTCCTTGCAGGAGGCGTACTTGCGCTCGATGTAGGACTCGGTCATCGAGAAGCCTTCGCCGATCACCGAGGTCTGGTTGTTCTCCCCGGCCGTACGTCCGTCCACTGAACCGGAGTTGTAGGAGATGGACAGGTTCGGGGACGGGCCCGCCGTCGCCGGGGGAACCCGCAGCGGGTAGTTCCAGGTGAAGTCACCCGTGCTGCCGCCGGCCTCCCAGGTCGCGGTCGGGGACAGGGGGGTGGCGCCGTAGTCGCTGCCGCCGCCGGAGCTGTCGGCGGTGGCCGCCAGCAGCATCGGGGTGCCGGCCGCGAGGGTGCGGGCCGAGACGGTGCCGGTCAGGCTCTGGGACGCGGCGTCATTGTCCGCGCCCGCCACCGGACTCTGGGTACGGCAGGACTTCTTCTCCGGAGTGGTCAGCGCACACGCCGGGAGCGTCACCAGGCGCAGCCGGGGGCCGAAGTTGCCGCCGTAGACGTCGTTGAAGGAGGAGTAGTCCAGGGAGACCCGGAGCTTGTCGGTGTCGCCGGTGGAGTTGCCGGAGGCGGCTCCCGCCGGGTCGACGGTGAGCAGGACGCCGTTGACGCCCGCCTTCTTCGCGGCCGACTGGGCGTGGACGCTGAGCGCCACCTTCTCGGCCGGACCGGTGGCCTTGGCCGCGGTCTTGTTCTTCGCCGTCCTGGACGCCGGGGCGGCGGGCTCCTGGGCCAGCTTCACGCCGAACCCGCCGACGGTGACTGCGGCCTCGCCGGTCGCCGCGACCTCGGCGGTGGCCTTGCCGGCCTTCGGCCACGCGGCTTTCTTCAGCCGCTCACGGGTCTCACGGGAGGCGGAGGCGGCCTTGTCCTTCGGGGCCTTTGACGTGCCGGGCTTGAGCACGCCCACCTTGTCGATCTTCGCGTCGGACCGGTTCTCCAGCGGCTTGCGGGCCGCCGCGGACTGGGCCTGGGCGGTGAAGTCGTAGCCCGACGGAAGCATGACCTGAGGTAGGAGGGACAGGGAGGCGACCAGTGCGCCACGGCCGAGCCAGCGGCGTATGACCGCCCCTGGCAAGCGTGGGCGGGAGGGTGATGGAGACAATGTTTTCCCGTTTTCTGGATAGGGGCAGAGGCGCTCGGGCAGCGGCGGGCACCCGAGAACGCCGGGTCTCGACGGCGCGTCGGTGAAGGCGCGCAGTGGTGCGAGCGGAAACAGGGCGGGGGGGGGGGGGGGGGGGGGGCGCCCCCCCCCCCCCCCCCCCCCCCCCGGCGGGGGGGGGGGCGGGGGGGGGGGGGGGGGGGGGGGCGGGGCGGGGGGGGGGGCCCCCCGGGGGGGGGGGGGCGGGGGGGGCCCCCCCCCCCCCCCCCCACCCCGCTGCTACTGCTGCTCGGTGTTGCGCCGGTTGGCGATCGTGTCGGTGGAGGTGGCTCCGGCCCAGATGCGGACGCTGTCGATCGTCCCGGGGAAGTAGCGCGCGGCAGCGCCGTTGATCTTCGCCCGGCCGATCTCGAACGCTCCGCCGGCCTGCCAGGGGGCCGAGTACGACACGCCGTCCTCATCACCCATCAGCGCGCTGTCGACGTAGAGCTTGAGCGCGCCGAGCTTGGAGGTGTCGTCGGGGTCGGCGGCCGCCTGGGCGTCGTAGACGACCGTCAGCATGACCGGGACGCCCAGCTGGGCCGTGGTGAGCGCAGTGGACTCGCTCTTGGTCCACACCGCTCCGGTGCCGTCCTTGTCGGGACGGCCGAACGTCCACCGCCCCTGGGTGCTGCCGGCCGGCTGCTCGTACCAGACACCCCAGGCGGACTGGCTCGTCCCGGACTGGCCGAACACCTGCACCGCGTACGACTTGCTGGTGTCGGCGAGCTTGGCGGGGTCCAGCGTGACCCAGGCGGTCGCGGTGAACGAACCGGAGTCGTCGACGACCGGGCCGGTGGCGGTGGCGTACGCGCTGGTGCCGTTCAGGGTCATTGTCTGCCTGGTGGTGACCTCTTCGCCGATGTCCGGGTCACCGGTGGTGATCTGGGTGAGCGCGGCCCCGCTGAGGGTGAGGTTCCGGCCGAAGCCGCTGGTGTCCTTGACCGTGGTGCCGGTCGCGTTCGCCGTGTCCGTGGCGTCCCACTTGGCGACGAGCGCGGGGACCGGGTCGCCGGAGGTGCCGTCGCTGAGGTCCTCGTCCTCGAGCCAGGCGTCGTGGGCGACTTCGGTGTCGGCGAGGGCGCGGGACCAGACCTTTACCTCGTCGATGGTTCCGGAGAAGTTCTCCTTGCCGGTCGCGGCGTGCCACAGCCGTCCGACCTGGAGGTTGCCGGACGCCTTCCAGGGGGTCGTGAACGGCACCGGAGTGCCCTGCGGGACGCCGTTGACGTAGAGCTGGAGGGTCTGCCCGGCCGCGTCGTACACGCCCGCCAGGTGGGTCCAGACGTTCAGGACCGGCGGCTTGGTGCCGATCGAGCGGGTGATCCCGGGATCGACGACATCCGTCTGGTGGCGGTTGAAGATCCAGGCGTTGTAGGCCGTCGAGTAGTACAGCTGGAACCCGGAGGCGTTCGTGCCCGCCTGGGACAGGACGGTGTAGTTGACGTCCTTCTTCGTCAGACGCGCCCAGGCCGACACGGTGAAGGACTTGGTGGTGTCCAAGACCGCGCCGGTTGTGGAGAGGTAGGCGGTCGTACCGTTGAGCTTCGCGGCGCCTGAGCCGTTGCGGGCCAGGGTGTCCCAGGTGGCTCCCGAGGAGGTCAGCGGGTGCTGGGTGGCGGTGGTGGAGTCGGTGAGGGCGTTGTCCAGGTGCCAGATCCCCGAGGGCTGTTCGGCGCCCTTCACCAGGAAGCTGTAGTAGCCGGTGAGCGAGCTGTGGCCGGCCGCGTCGTAGCCCCAGACCTGGATGGTGTTCTCACCGGCCTGGTTCGGCGGGATCGACTGCGTGGTGGCCGCGCCCTTGGCGACGGTGATCGGAGCGGAAACCGCGCCGCTGTTCAGCTTCCACTTGTAGCTGACGACGTCCGACTGGACGCCGGCCGTGGTGGGGTTGGTGTCCGCGGGGGTGAAGGTGAACTTCCCCTGTATGCCCACCCCGCCCGCGGCCGGGTCGGTCTCGGCCGGCTTGTAGACGCCGTCCGCGCTGGTCACCACCGGAGGCGGCGGCGAGTCGGTGTCCACCCGGAAGTAGCACCAGGACGACCAGGCCGAGTCCAGGACACCGGTGTCGCCCCGGTCCGTCTTGTAGTACGCCTGCGTCTTGACCCGCATCCGGTAGTCGGTCTGGGCCGGCAGCGTGCTGGTGGACGCGTCGCGGACGGCGTTGTCGGCCACCCAGGCACTGTCCGGCGAGGCCGCGTACCAGGCGCGGCTGGACCCGTCGGCCTTCCACACCTCGAACAGGGCGCGCACCTGGGCGCTGGAGCCGTCGGCCGACTGCACCGTGGCCAGCATCTTCGGCGTGGTGTCGCTGGTGGCGAAGGGCAGCGTGGAGGCGTTGCAGGCCCGCCCGGTGGTGCCCTGCTGCACGCCGTACGAGGTCGGCTTGTCCGGGTAGGACACGTAGGTCACCGACAGCTTCGCGTCGTCACGGAACCGCGCCCAGGAGGCCGCGTCGGACTCGTCGTGCGCGGTCAGCGAGAAGGTGATCTGCGATTCCTTGTTCGCGGCGTAGGAGGCGAGGGTCGTCGTCAGGTTCTCGTTCGTCTCCTCGCCCACGTTGTCGCTGAAGCGCACCCAGTTCGCCGGCTGGGACGGGCTGCACAGGCCGCCCCGCCCGTAGGCCACGTACCGGTCGCCCATCAGGTCCACCCCGGTGGGGCGGCCCGACCACGTGGTGCTGGAGGAGATGCCCTTGTCCACACGGCTCAGGTCGTACCAGTGCGGATCGCAGGTGAACGTCCACACCTGGTACACCTCAAGTGTCGCGTCCAGGACCTTCTTGCCGTGGATCGACGACAGCGGGTACTCGAAGTACATGCGCTGGGTGTACGGGCTGCTGGAGCAGAGGTAGCCGGCGTAGTTGGAGCAGCGCCCCACGCCCTTGTCCCCGTCGAACTCCCAGTACTTGGTGCCGTTGGAGGCCAGAGCCGTCCAGTCGCCCAGCGCGATGCCCTTGGTCGGCGGGTCGATGTAGAGCGGGAAGACGGTGTCCTCGCCGTGGAGCAGGGCCGGATCGGGCGTGATCTCCAGGGTGGTGCCGGTGACCTTGAGCGGGAGCTCGGCCGCCGCGTCACCGCTGCCCGGGCCCTCCGTAGGGGCCGGCTCGCCCTGGGCGGCGGGCAGCGGAGCCGCCTCCGTCGCCTCCGGCTCACCCTCGGCCTCTGCCGAAGGAGCAGTAGTGCGGGCGAGTTGCGTGGTGACGCCGGCCGTGGCGGTGCCAGTGGCCGGGGTGTCACCGGCCGAGTCCCACATCCGCCCCGCCGGGCTCTCGAAGACCGGGGTGCCGTCGCCGTCGCGCGCGACAAAACCGCCGTCGGCCGTCGGGGTGATGTCCAGGCCGCCGCCGGAGAGGGTCATCCTGATCGTCGCGAGCGCCGGGTTCTCCGCCGCCGCCGCAGTTTTGACCACGAGCACCGACGTGTAGCCGGAGCTCAGCGCGGTCAGTTTCAGATCGACGTCCGGGAGGACTCCGGGGTAGGTGGCGGTGTCGCCGTCGAGCCGGGGCTCGGGGAGCGCGCTGGGCCAGCCGAACTGCAGCTCGTGCCCCTCGTCCTCCAGCGTGACCAGTCCGTCCCCGCTGCCGCCGCCCGAGAAGGTGAGACCGGCCGTCGTGTTCTTCGCCCGCACCAAGCCGTCGGCCTCGCGCACGAGGGTGGTGTCGATGGCGGCCCAGCTGCCGTCGTCCTTGCGTGCACGGACCGGAGCGGCGTTCATCTCCTGCGTGAAGGTGCCGTCCGGGTTGGCGAAAACCTGGGACGACTCGGTGGTCGCCGCCTCCACTGACACCCGCTCACCGGTCTCCGCCGCGAGCGCACTCGCCTCCGCCTCCGGAGTCCGGTCCCCCGCTACCGAGGCCGCCCCGTCATCGGCGAGGGCCGGACTCGCCCCGGCCCCGAGCACCGGAACCGCAACCCCCAGGAGCGTGACGGCTATCGCCCAGCTCCCCACCGCCTGACGCCAGCCGTGCCGCCGTTTTTGCGTGAACACGCCCCCACCCGTTCTCTTAAAATTTCATTACAAGAAGCTGTGAGGATCATGTGTTTATCGATCATGTTGGTCAATGGTGTCGCATATCACATTGATATCTTTGCGTCCCGCCGGTACAGCGTGCCGGTCAGCGATTGCCCTGGGTGGCACCCCAGAGGAAATCTCACCTTCACTCGAGCGGGAGATGCCCCCATGGCGGCCGGATCATCAACAACGGCTCGATCTCGGCCCACACGCCCCGCTCGCACTCCGCCGCCTGCACCGCGACCAAGCACGCACTGACGGGCCTGACCAAGTCCCTGTCACTGAACGGGCGGCCGTACGGAATCGCGGTCGGGCAGATCGACATCGGCAACGCCGCCGCCGACATGACGGCCCGTACGCAGAGGGCGCTCTCCAGGCGAACGGGGAGCCGGCCCCCGAGCCTGTGATGGACGTGGCCGACGTGGCACGCACCGTGCGGCACATGGCGAAGCTGCCGCTGGAGGCGAACGTGCAGTTCGCGACCGTACCGGCGACGACGAAGCCGTACCCGGGGCGCGGCCGAGCGCGTCCCACGGGTCGTCAACTCCTCAACCTGCACAAACGGAATTCGACCATCCGAACCATTGCGGCCGGTATCGGCCTTATGCTCAAATCACCTACACAAGAGCTTCACATTTGGAATAGTGAGGTTCCGCAAGCCATACCGAGGGGGGAGGCGGCAGCCGTTCCATGGCGTCGGGTGGGGGTGGACCTCGCGTGGGACCGCGGGGTACGCACCGATCCGTGGAACGGCTGCCGCGCACATCACCCCAGGTGCCGGCCGGCGCGGCCCGCCGAGCGCCTGCGCAGCGCGTACGCCCCGCCCGCCACCAGCACGACCGCCCCCGCGCCCCCTTCCAGCAGCCGCCACGGCGAAGTGCCGTCCGCCGCCGCGGCCGGTGATCCGGCCGCCGCCCGCGCCGCCTTCCGTGACGGCGACACGCTCGCCCCGCCCTCGCTCAGCGGCTCGGCCAGCGTGCCCACCGCCTGCGCCGAACCCGCCTTCGCGAAGCCCCAGTCGAGCAGCGCGGCCGTCTCCTCGTAGACGGCGTTGTAGCCGCTCTTGGGATGCATCACGGTGACGAGCAGGGTGCGGCCGCCACGGGTGGCGGCACCGGTGAAGGTGTTGCCGGCGTTGCTGGTGTAACCGTTCTTCACCCCTATCAGGCCCTTGTACGTCTTCACCCCGTACGTGCCCGACAACAGCCGGTCGGTGTTCTGGATCTGGAACGTCTTCTTGCCGCCCGCCGGGAAGTCGGCCGTCCTCGTCGCGCAGTACGCGCGGAAGTCGGCGTCCTTCAGCCCGTGCCGGGCGAAGAGCGTGAGGTCGTACGCCGAGGACAGCTGCCCCTTGTGGTCGAAGCCGTCCGGGCTGACCACATGCGTGTCCAGGGCCTGCAGGTCCTCGGCCTTGGCCTGCATCTCGGCGACCGTCCGCGCCAGCCCGCCGTTCATGCGGGCGAGCACATGCACCGCGTCGTTGCCGGAGCGCAGGAAGACGCCCTGCCACAACTGCTCGACGGTGTACGTGATCCCCGCCTTGACGCCGACGAGGCTGGACCCCGCCGGTATCCCGGCCAGGTCCGCGTCGGTGACCGTGTACCGCTCGGTCCGCTCGAACTTCGCCAGGACGGTGGCGGCGAACAGCATCTTCAGCGTGGACGCCGGCGCCAGGCGCTGGTGCGCGCGGTAGGAGGCGAGCACCTCGCCGGTGTCGTGGTCGGCGACCAGCCAGGCACGGGCGGAGAGCTTCCCGGGCAGCCCGGTGGCGCCCCGCACCTGGACCCCGGCACGGGCCAGCCGCTCGCCGCCGACCACGCCGGGCGAATCCGTCGCGGCGGACGCGGACGCGGACGTGGATGCGGAAGCGGATGCGGAAGCGGATGCGGGCACGGCAGCGGCCAGCGGGACGGCCGCGGTGAGGGCGAGCAGGGAACGCCGGCTCAGCCGGGAGGATTCGCGCACCCTGGGACCGTACAAAGTGAGTCTGTGACGCCGTACAGCGGGTCCGTGAAGTCCGTGAAGGGGATCCCTGGGAAACCGACGGCCCAGCGATTGAACAGGGCTTTCCTGGCAATGAGCCCATCACAGCTTAGGAATCAGCTGTCTTACCGAAATCTGATTCCGGGCCGCACATTCTCAGTCCTCACACATCCTTTACTCAGTAGGACTCAAAGGTTTCTCCCTAGCTTGTGGCCGCGCCCACAGCGGGCGCCAAGAACCTTCGAGGAACGGGATGTTTGGCATCTATCTCAAGCGCGAGCTGAGCCGGCGCAAGAAAGCGGCTCTGGTCATCGCACTGGGTCTGGCGCTCGGAATCGCCCTGGTCATCACCGTCAACTCGGTGTCGGCCGGCATGAATCAGGCCCAGGACAAGGTCCTGAAGTCGCTCTACGGCCTCGGCACCGACATGACGGTCACCAAGGCCCGCACGGCCCCCACCAGCAACAGCTCGCAGCGACCGAACTTCCAGTTCGACGCGAAATCCGAGGACGCCGACTCGACGCAGAGCTCCGACCGGGTGATGACGCAGGGCGGTCAGGCACTGGCGTCCTCCCTCGTCACGAAGGTCTCCGCACAGAAGGGCGTGTCCAGTGCGGTCGGCGCGCTCAGCCTGAACGTCACCAAGGTCGACGGCTCCTTCACCCAGGGCAAGGCCCAGAGCTCGACCAGCGGCCAGGGCGGCCAGGGCGGCCCCGGCGGCACCAGCAGCGGCGGCGGTCAGCCCCAGGTGCAGGGCGGTGGCGCCTCGTTCGACGTGAACGCGTACTCGGTCGTCGGCGTCGACGTCGCCAACCAGAACCTGGGCCCGCTGTCCACGTCGAAGATCACCTCCGGCAAGACCTTCACGACCGCGCAGACCAACGCCAAGGTCGCCGTGCTCAGCAAGTCGTACGCCAAGGAGAACAAGTACAAGGTCGGCTCGACCTTCAAGATCTCCGGCACCAAGTACACGGTCATCGGCATCGCGACGCCCGACAGCAGCGACTCCACCACGGACGTCTACCTGCCGCTGAAGCAGGCGCAGACGCTGGGCGACTCGAAGAACAAGGTCACCACGATCTACGTCAAGGCGACCGGCTCCAAGCAGATCGACGCCGTCAAGGCGACGATCCAGAAGAACATCTCGGGTACGACGGTCACCACCTCCGCCGACCTCGCGGACACCGTCTCCGGCTCGCTGTCCACCGCCTCCGACCTGGCGACCAACGTCGGCAAGTGGCTGTCCATCGCGGTGCTGGTCGCCGCGTTCCTGGTGGCCGCGCTGCTGACCTCCTCGGCCGTGTCCCGCCGGGTGCGGGAGTTCGGCACCCTGAAGGCGCTCGGCTGGCCAAGCCGCCGGGTGACCCGTCAGGTCGTCGGCGAGTCCATGGTCAACGGTCTGCTCGGCGGTGCCCTCGGCATCGCCCTGGGCCTGGCCGGCGCGTACACGGTCACCGCGATCAGCCCGAAGCTGACCGCGCAGCTCGGCAGCACCGGCGGCATGGGCGGCGGCCCGGGCGGCGGCCCGGGCCAGCAGGCGTCCCAGAACACCATGGAGATCGCCCTGTCGGCCCCGGTCTCGGTGACCACCATCGCGCTCTCCGTGGGCCTCGCGGTCGCCGGCGGTCTGATCGCCGGTGCCATGGGCGGCTGGCGCGCCTCCCGGATGCGCCCGGCCGACGCCCTGCGCAGCGTCTCGTAACACCCCCTGTGCCGGGGCGCCGCCTCACCCTTCCCCCCGGGAGGCGGCGCCCCTCCCCCACTTCCCCCACTTCCCCCTCTTCCTCCCCTTCCTCCTCAACTCACGGAGCACCCATGTACAGACTCACCGGCGTCACCAAGCGCTACACGCGGGGCAAGGAGACGGTGGAGGCGCTGCGCGGCATCGACCTCGCGATCGAGGACGGCGACCAGCTCGTCATCCAGGGCCCCACCGGCGGCGGCAAGTCGACGCTGCTGCAGATGATCGGCGGCCTGGACCGTCCCTCCGAGGGCAGCGTCGAGCTGGACGGCGTCGACCTCGCGCGCATCAGCGAGGCCAAGCTGACCCGGCTGCGCGCCGAGAAGATCGGCATCATCTTCCAGGCGTTCAACCTCATCCCGACGCTGACCGCCCAGGAGAACGTCGAGACCGCCCTCGTCCCGCTCGGCGTCAAGCCCGCCGAGCGGCGCGAGCGCGCGGCCGAGGCGCTGCGCTCGGTCGGCCTCGGCGAGCGGCTCGGCCACGTCCCGACCGAACTGTCCGGCGGCCAGCAGCAGCGCGTCGCCATCGCCCGCGCGCTGGTCAAGAAGCCGAAGGTGCTGCTCGCCGACGAGCCCACCGGCAACCTCGACGAGGGCACCCGCGACGACATCATGGGCCTGCTGGAAGGCCTGTGGCACGAGTACGGCCTGACCTTCATCATGGTCACCCACGACTCGTCCATCGCCCGCCGCGCCCCGCGCCTGGCCACCATCAAGGCCGGCCAGATCACGCTGACCGAGCGGGGCGGCGGCCGGCAGTACGCGCAGCAGGCGCACGGCGGCCAGGGCTACTGAGCGCCCTCGCGGGTCCCGCCGGGGCCGTTCACCTCCCCGAGTATCCGGTCGGCCTCGGCCAACTGCCCGGCGGTGAGCGGCCCCTTCGCGATGGCGCCCGCGTTCTCCTCGGCCTGCGCGAGCGACCAAAAGCCCTGGATCGGCACGGTGCGCGGGCCGCGCGCCCGGATCCGGGCGAGGGCGCCCCGGGCGAGCGTACGGCCGCCGCCGGTAGGTCGTACGGGGGCTGCTTTACGCCTGCCCGGTCTCGAACCGCGAGATCCTGCCGTCGTCCGCGACCGTGAAGCTCCACCGGGTGCGCATCTCGCCCCCAGGTGTCGTTGCTGTAGCGGGCGAGGAGGGCGCGTCCGCCGGCCGACTCCCGGTCGACGTCCAGGTGACCGTGGGAGCTGAAGATCTCCCGGTCGATCCAGTCCGTGAGGTCGCGGTCGGAACCGTCGTCCGCCATGGTCGCGTCGGGCGTGAGCAGTTCCAGGAAGCCCTCGCGGTCATGAGCGTTGACGGCGGTGACGAAGGCGCGGACGGCCGGGTCGCTGAGTCTGGCGGTCTGAATCGTCATACGGGCCACGCTCGCACCGGACCCGGTGCTCCGCCACCCGAACGGCGTCCCGGGCAGGACCGCCGGGCGTCAGGAGTGCGACGGTGGAACCGTGGAAACCCGGGGGGACCTGTTCCCGCTGACGACTCTGGGGAGTCCTCGTGACCTGTTACGACCGACGTGATCTGGGCCTGCTGCTGCTCCGACTGGGTACCGGCGGAGTGCTGGCCGCGCACGGCACGCAGAAGCTGTTCGGCTGGTTCGGCGGCCATGGGCTCGAGGGGACCGGCCAGTGGATGGAGTCCATCGGGTACGCGCCCGGGAAGGCGAGCGCGGTGGCGGCGGGCCTTGCGGAGACGGGCGGCGGCGCGCTGCTGGCGCTGGGGCTCGCGACTCCGGCGGCGGGCGCCGCAGCGGCCGGCGCCATGTCCGGAGCCGCCGCTGTTCATGCTCCCGCCGGGTTCTTCGCTCAGGAGGGTGGCTACGAGTACGCGGCGAGTCTTGCCCTGGCCGCCACCGGGCTCGCGGTGACGGGGCCGGGCCGGCTCTCCCTCGACCATGCGCTCGGGCACGTATTCGACCGGGGGTGGATGGTCCCGGTGGCGCTCGGGACGACGGCCGCGGTCACCACGCTGGTCGTGGGCCTGCGCAACAAGCGGCTGCGGGAGAAGGCGGAGGGCGAGCAGGAGGCGCTCTTCGCGGAGTAGGTCCTCGGCGCCGGGAGGCGTGGCAGGCTGCGTCGCATGAGTGATCAGGACGCGTCCCCCGCCGCCCCGGCAACTCCGACCGCCCCCGTGGACCTCTGGGCCTCCGTCGACGGCCTGTGGGCCTGGCTGGACGCCGGCCGGCCGCACGACGGCCGGGAAGGTCTCCTGCTGCGCATGCTGAAGCTGTCGGAGGAGGTCGGCGAGGTCGCCCAGGCGGTGATCGGCGTGACCGGGCACAACCCGCGCAAGGGCACCACCCACACCTGGGAGGACGTCGAGGCGGAACTGTGCGACGTCGTCATCACCGCGCTGGTGGCGCTGCGCACGCTGACGCCCGACGCCCGCGAGGTCTTCACCCGGCACCTGACGAGGGTCACGGAGCGCTCACTGCGGCGCTGACAACCCCCTTGACTGTGGTCTTCGTTACGGGTGGGGTGCGTGTGTTCGACAGACCCGATGGGCAGTCACTGCCCGTACGTAAAGGAATCGAGTCTGTTCCGCAGGGGGAACCGTGAGTGTGTGTGTGATCGGTGCGGGTCTGTCGGGTCTCGCGGCAGCACACGCTCTCGCGGAGCGGGGGGTCGACTTCGTCTGTCTGGAGAAGGCCCCGGATGTCGGAGGAATCTGGCGGCAGCCGCAGGCCGGGGAACGTGGGCCGGCCTATCTGTCGCTGCACCTGAACAGCGTCAAGCGGCTGACCGGTTACACCGACTTCCCGATGCCCGACTCCTACCCGCTCTACCCTCGGCACAGCGACGTCGCCGCCTATCTGCGCTCCTTCGCCGACTGGGCCGGGGTGCGGGACCGGGTCGAGCTGAGCACCGAAGTGGTGTCCGTGGAGCGGGGGTCGGACGACACCTGGACGGTCGTCAGCCGGGATGCGGAGGGAGCGGAGACGTCACGGCGGTTCACGCACGTGGTCGTCGCCTCCGGTCACAACACCGAGCCGGCCATGCCGCATTCGCTGCCACCCGGCTCCGAGTCCTTCGCCGGCACCATGCTCCACTCCATCGACTACCGCGACGGCAGCGACTTCGCCGGACAGCGGGTCATCGTCGTAGGACTGGGCGCGTCCGCCGTGGACATCGCCGCGGACCTGTCCCGGCACGCGGCGCGAACCGTGCTGTCGGTCCGGCGTGGGCTGCACATCATGCCCAAGCAGCTGTTCGGCATACCGCTGGACGAGATGGCCGAGGTCCCGTGGTTCACGGAGATGTCCTTCGCCGAGCAGCGCACCTTCGTCGAGAAGGCGCTGCACACCGCCCGGGGCAAGCTGTCGGACTACGGACTTCCCGAGCCCGACCACCCGGTGTTCTCCTCGGCGGTGACCCTGTCGGACGAGATCTTCAGCCGGATACGGCACGGCGGGGTGACGCCCAGGCCGGCGATCGAGTCCATCGACGGCAGCCTGGTCCGCTTCACCGACGGCACCACGGAGGAAGCCGACGCGATCGTCTACTGCACCGGGTTCCGCATGGCGTTCCCCTTCCTGCCCGAGGGCTGCCCGGTGGGCCCACGGGGGTCGGTCGAGCTGTACCGGCGGGTCGTCGCGCCCGACCACCCGGGCCTGCACTTCGTCGGCCTGGTGCGTCCACTGGGCTCCATCACACGGCTCGTGGAGGCGCAGTCGCGCTGGATCGCGCAGATCGTCGAGGGCGAGGCCGTGCTGCCGTCCGCGGAGGTCATGCGCAAGGAGGTCACCGCGTACCTGACCGGCATCGCCGAGCGGTACGGGACCGCGGAGGGGTCCTCGATCCTGGTCGACGTGGCTCCTTACCTACGGGAGCTGCGCGAGGAGTGACCCTCCGCGAAGACGAGTGACGAGCAAGGCGCCGGGCCGCGGCAGGCCCGGCGTCTTTATCATGCACCTGTCATTCCCGTGTCAGTGCGCTCTCGACGCGTTCTCGATGCACCGGCCCACCGACCGCACCGGCAGGCAGCAGGACGGCCGGTGGCCGGACCCGGTACGCCTCCGAGGAGATGTAGGCGGTGACGCGCGGCGGCTTCCCCCGCTGGTCGGCGAGCGCCAGATAGGCGATGAGCCCCGTCCCGTCCTGCGGCCGCCGTGAGGTGACGGCGGCCAGCGCCGCGGCCAGCGGGGCGGTGTCCACGCCCTGTCGGCGCAGCACGGCCACCGCCCGCTCCAGGGCGTCCCCGTCGTGGCGGACGTAGTCCCGGACCGGGACGTAGAGCGTGAAGCCGCTCGGCAGTCCGCTCGCCGTCTCGGTGAAGGCGTGGCAGGACTGGACGGGCCGGCGGCCGAGTCGTACGTCCTGCCCGTCCCCGGTACCGAGGTCGGCGTCGTACCCCGCTGCGGCACGGAAGAACGCCTGGATCTCCGCCTGTCCGGGTCCGCCGCCCGTGCGGGACAGGCCGCCCGCCTCCGCGGCCGACAGGTCCTGGTGGGCGAGGTAGACCTTCACCCTGGGTTCCTCCCAGTCGCCCAGGTCCAGGGCGAAGAACAGGTGGTGGTCGGCTCGGGGCAGCGCCGTGAACGCCTGTCGGTGGCCGAGCCGGCGCAGTGCCTCGCGCACCGTTTCGGCGGAATGTTCCTGTCCGGACGCGGCGGGGTTCAGGTACACCTTGACCTTGGGGACACCGCCCGGCCGCAGCTCCAGTGCGCACCACAGCGCGAACGCGCCCTGCGGGGACGGCGGGAAGAACAGGTCCTCCAGCTCGTCCAGCCGGTCGGTGGCGAAGTCCCAGCGGCGCGCCATCGCACGCAGGAAGCGCAGTCCGGTGCGGCCGCTCTCCGCCAGGCCGCCCGCGCCGGCCCCCGGCTCCACCAGCACCCGCAGTGTCGGGGGCGCGTCCGGCTGGAAGGCGAGCGAGAACTCCACCGGGGTGTGGTCGTCGGAGAGGAAACTGTCGGAGGGCGGCGGAAGGTCCAGCGGCCGGTCCGCGACGGGCCCCAGCGCCTCGATGAGTATGCGCGCGTAGAGCTCCGCGTCGGAGGCGTCCAGACCGGCGACGTCGCACAGCCGTACCAACTGGCCCGCGGTGAACGCGCCGAGCGTCGGGGCGCCGGGCGCCGTCCGGCCGAGAAGGCGGGGCTGCGTCACCGGACCTCCCCGAAGACAAGAAGATACCCGCCCGTAGGGGCGGGTATCTCGTCTTCCTGCCTGCGGGGCAGGTCCCGTATGAGGGGGTCGAGCAACACCGTGGGGAGCTGATGTGAAGTGGCGTCGGTGGATATGAGGTCCACGACACCTCCCTTGTCTCGTGACCAACACGTTATGCCGCGTTGCTCACTACCCCCATGGTTGAAGCGTCATGCAAAACTGTGAAGCCCATGGATGTTGTGTGAATCACCTTGTCAGCCAGGTCAGGAACTGGCTCCACATGCCGGAGCGTTCCGGTTTGCGGCCTGCGGCGCCGGTCTGGGGCCCCGGCGGGGGCGCCGACGCCGGGGTGGCGGCGGCAGCGGCTGGACGTCGTACCGGCCGCACGGGCGTGAAGCGGGCGGGGAGCGTGGCCAGGGCTCGGTTGAAGGGACCCGGACGCCACGTCAGGCTGTCCTCGGGGACCGCGAGTTCGACGTCGGGCAGCTGGTTGAGCAGGTTCTCGATGGCCGTCACGGTGATCTGCCGGGCGGGATCCTTGGACGGGCAGGCGTGCGGTCCCGCGCTCCACGCCAGGTGGGCGCGGTTGCTGCCGGCCTGACGCGCGGCCGTCAGTGCCGGGCCCGTGTTGGCGGCCGCGAAACTGACGAGTACCAGATCTCCCGCCTGCAGCTTCTGCCCGGCGAACTCCACGTCGGCCGCCGGGTAGTGCGGCGCGAGGTTCTGCATGGGCGGGTTCTCCCACAACGTGTCGTCGATCGCCTCGTCGATCAGACCGCCCTGGTTGGCGTACGCGTCGTGGGTGAGCAGCCGGTGCAGGGTGTTGCCGATGAGGTTGCGGAGCGGTTCGTTGCCCGCGACCAGCAGGAGCGCGAGCTGATGGACCATCTCCTCGTCGGTCAGCGCGGCCTGGTGCTGCATCAGCCACGTGGTGACGTCGTCGCCGGGCTTGGCCCGCTTGAGCGCCACCAGTTCGCCGACGGCCCCGAACAGCACCTCGACCGCCTTCTCGGCGTTGACACCGTCGAACATCCCGGTGATGCCGAAGACGACGCGGTCGCCGATGTCGGCGGGGCAGCCGAAGAGCTCGTTGAACACGAACAGCGGCAGCTGCTTGGCGTAGTCGCCGAGCAGATCGGCCGAGCCGCGCGAACCGAACTGGTCGATGAGGTAGTTGGAGACCTGCTCGGTGCTCTGGCTCAGCTTGCGCGAGTCGACCCGGGCCATGCTGTCCGTGACCGCCTGACGCAGCCTCAGGTGCTCGGCGCCGTCGCTGAACATGCAGTTGGGCCGGTACGCCAGGACCGGCGCGACCGGGCTGTCCGGGGGAATCTTGCCCTCGCCGAGGTGACGCCAGCGCCGGGCGTCCTTACGGAAGGAGCCGGAGTCCTGGAGCAGTTGCAGCGCCGCCGCGTAGTCCGTGACGAGGGTCGCCTCCACTCCCGGGGCGAGTTCGACGGGCGCGGTCGGTCCGTAGTGGCGCATGTAGTCGTAGTACGCCTGTGGATCGGCCGCGAACTCCGGCCCGTGCAGCGGCACCCGGCCGCCGGAGTTGTGTGCCGGGCACCCGGGCGGGGGCACCGGAACGGGGGACTGAGCGTCCATCTCTGCTCCTAGTGGGCACGTTCCTGCAAGTGGCGGACGAGGGTGATCAGCGCTTGCGCCGACGATCGCTCGTCCCGGGCGTCGCAGGTGACGACGGGGGTGTCGTCGAGCAGGTCGAGTGCCTCGCGCAGCGCCTGCTCCTCGCGCAGCGGCGAACCGTCGAACCGGTTGACGGCGATGGCGTAGTCGAGTCCGTACTGCTCGATCAGGTCGATGACGGCGAACGAGTCCGCCAGCCGCTCGGGGTCGACGAGGACCAGCGCGCCGAGGGCACCGCGGGCCATGTCCTCCCACATCTGCACGAAACGCTGCTGGCCGGGCGTACCGAACAGGTACAGCACGACCTGGTCGCTGATGGTCAGACGGCCGAAGTCCATGGCGACCGTGGTGGTGGTCTTGCCGTCCACGCCCTTGAGGTCGTCGACCGCCTCGGCGGCCCGCGTCATCGTCTCCTCGGTGGACAGCGGGGCGATCTCGGAGATCGCCCCGATGAACGTGGTCTTGCCCACCGCGAAGTGACCGACGACGAGGATCTTCACGGCGGTCTGCGTCGCGCCGCCGCGCACGTAGTCCCGCTCATCCAAACTTGGCCCTGAGCCCATTCAGCACCTCCTCCAGGATCTGCTTGTCGGCGAGGGGGGCACGCGCCACCGGCGGGCGGGTGACGAGGTGGCCGCTCTCGGTGAGGGCGGACAGGAGGATCTTCACCACGCCCAGGGGCAGCCGGGTGTGCCCGGCGATCTCGGCGACCGAGAGGTAGCCGGCGTCGCACAGATCCAGCAGGTTCTGCTCCTCGGGGGACAGCCGGGTGGGGCGCCGCTGGTCGTCGGCGGCCGCCGTGACGAGGGTGATCAGCGACAGCTGTTCCTCGTCGGGCAGGCCGCGGCCCTTGGTGATGACGTACGGACGTACTAACTCCGCTGTCTCCGGCTCCAGTTCGTCGCGGTACGTCATGAGCGTGCGCCGAGGTTCTCGCGCGGCGGCGTGGTCAGCGCCTTGCCGAGCTGGCCGACGAGCTGCTGCATGCGGAAGCTGATGTCCTGCATGTCGACGTCAGGAGAGGCGGAGACCCCGAGGTAGGCGCCGTCCCCGGCGGAGATCAGGAAGACCCAGCCGCCGTCGAACTCCACCAGCGTCTGCTGCCACTGGAGATGGTTTCCGTCGCAGAAGAAGGCGAGCGAACGGCTGAGCGACTGCACACCGCTCATCGCGGCGGCGACCCGGTCGGCGTTGTCCTTGTCGAAGTCCTTCGTCCGGGCCATCAGCAGCCCGTCGGCGGAGATCAGGACCGCGTGCAGGGCCCCGGGAATCTCCAGGGCGCTGTCGAGCATCCATGACAGATCGTCGTTCACGAGTACTCATGCCCTTCGCTGCCAGCACCACGGGTGCTGCTCGTCTGATCCCCGGGGTCCGCCTGCGTGGCCCGACCCGACTGCGTGCCGCGCTGGAAGGCGCCCATGATCGCCGCCGTCTCCGCGCCGGAGCGCTGTGGCGAGCGCGAGGTCGGCGCGCTGCCCGGCACGATGGCCATCGGCCGCTTGCGGCGCCGCCTCGGCAGTTCGTCGGAGGCCGCGGACACGCTCAGCGCGGGTTCGGGCGCGCTCGCGCCCGGCATGGCGCCGGCGGGCACGGCCGGAGCCGGGACCTTGTGCTCGGGCATGCTGGTGAGCAGGTCGTGCGGCAAAAGGACGACCGCGCGGACGCCGCCGTACGGTGAGGAGGAGTCCACGGACACCTCGAAGCCGAAGCGCTCGGCGAGTACGCCGATCACGGCGAAGCCGAACTGGGGCGGGTTGCCGAGCCCGGAGACACCGGAGACCCGGTCGCTGGACAGGAGCTTCTCCGCCCTGGCCCTCTCCTCGTCGTTCATGCCGACACCGGCGTCGTCGACGACGATGCAAATACCCTTGGGCACGGTGCGGATATTGATTTCGACGACGGTGTCCGGGCTGGAATAACTGGTGGCGTTGTCGAGCAGCTCGGCGAGTGCGAGTGCCACGGGTTCGACGGCCCGGCTGGTGATACCGAAGTCCACCTGTGAGAGGATTTCCACCCGGCGGAAATGCCGGATGCGGCCCTGGGCGCTGCGTACCACGTCGTAAATGGAGGCGATGTCGCGCTGCCGCCCCAGCCAGCCCTCGCACAGCACGGCGATGGACTGGGCGCGCCGACCGAACTGCGAGTTGGTGTGGTCGATTTCAAGCAGATCTTGAAGAATGACCGACTCGCCGTACTTGTTCTGCAGCCGCGAGATGACCAACTGCTGCTCGGCGGCAAGGCCCTGAAGTGTTCGCATCGCGGACTTCAGAACCGTTTTGGTCGCCTCCTCGGCTTGCTCCTGAGCTGCCTGGACGGACTGTGAGTAATGGTTCTCCAGGTCGGAGTAATGACTTCTCAACCCGTCGATCTCCTGCCGTAAAGCACGCGCTGCCCGACGCTGGCGAACAATCAAGGCAATCGCGACAAGGATGACGACGAGAAGAGCCCAGAGCACTGGGTTCTGTATGTATTCCGTCATAAGACTCTCTTCAGGCGACTGACGGCCGGCTGCCGAATTCCCGTCAATGCGGGTGGACCGGCGGACCGCCCGCACCGGGGTTACCGCCCGGACCGTCCCCAAAGTCGGGGATGCCGTCTTGCACCCATCCGCCCGCTCCGCAAGTGTGGGGATCGTATCACCGCCCGAACACATGACTGACCGTCAACATGTGCGATTCGATCACATATTGACGGTCAGTCAGAATTTGCAGGAATGGACGAGCGCGCTACTGGAGGGTGCCGGCCAGACGCGCCCAGCCGTGCTCCTCCGCCACGGCGGCGTCTGACGACCGTCCTGGTGCAACCGCTCCTACAGATTGAGCGGGAGTGAGCCCTGAATCCAGCCGGCGGCGACGGAGGGCGCCGCAGCCGACGGGAAAGATGACCGTCTCTCAACCATCCCGCAGACCGCACTCGCGATCCGCACCCGCACCCGCACCCGCACCCGCGTGCCACCGCACCACCTCCCCGTAGCCCCATCCCCTCCTCGTGATCGACACGCTGACCTAGGATGGCGAGCACCATCTCAGCGGCCCGACGGGCTTCCTGATCCGCCTGCGCGGACTCGGAGGACATGCCCCCACCCGCACGAGTCTTCTTCGTGCTGCCTGGGGGCATTTCCTTGCTGTTCCGTGAGTCCGCGGCGTCCGTGGCCGCCCGCATCCTCGAAGGGTCGCTGGCGCTGCATCTGACCGAGAACTTCCGTCACCAGCACGGCCGCAGGCCCGCGCCGGCGGAGATACGGTCCTGGGAACGCAGCCTCCCGGCGCTCGCCAACGCACTCATCGAGGCCGGGCTGGACGAGGTGGAGGTCCTCGTCGAGTACGGACTGCCCCTCACCAGCAAGCGCGCGGACGCCGTGCTCGCTGGCGTGCACCCGACCACCGGCGAACCGTCGTACGTCGTCGTCGAACTCAAGCAGTGGAGCGCGGCCTACCCGGAGGAGGACGAGCCGCTGCTGTGCCGGATCGACGCGTACGCGAACCCCGTGCTCAACCCGATCGAGCAGGTGCGGGGCTACTGCGAGTACCTGCTGTCGTTCAACGGGGCGCTGGAGCGGATGCCCAAGTCGCTGGCCGGCGTGGCATTCCTGCACAACGCGACCGAGTTCGGCGTCGCCGGACTGCGGGCCGTCAAGGAGGACCTGCACGGCCGGATGTACACCGGGGAGCAGCGCGGCACGTTCCTGAACTTCCTGCGCTCGCGGCTCGCCACCAAGCCCGGCGCGGAGGCGGCGGACGCACTGCTGAGCGGCAAGATCCGGCCGTCGAAGCAGCTGATGTCCGTCGCGGCGGCCGAGATCCGCGACCGCGAGCAGTTCGTGCTCATCGCCGAGCAGCGGGAAGCGTACGAGAAGGTGATGTCCGCCGTACGCAAGTCCAAGCGCGGCAACCACAAGCAGGTGATCGTGGTGACCGGCGGTCCCGGCTCCGGCAAGAGCGTGATCGCGCTGTCGATCCTGGGCGAGCTGTACCGGCGCGGAGTGCCCGCGCTGCACGCGACCGGCTCGCAGTCGTTCACCAAGACGATGCGCAGGGTGGCGGGGAACCGGAAGCGCGAGGTGCAGCAGCTGTTCAAGTACTTCAACAGCTTCATGGACGCGGAGCCGAACGACCTCGACGTGCTGATCTGCGACGAGGCACACCGCCTGCGGAAGACCTCCGCCAACCGCTACACGAAGGCGGAGTTGCGCACCGGCCGCCCCCAGGTGGCGGAGCTGATCGACGCGGCCCGCGTGCCGGTGTTCCTGCTCGACCAGCACCAGGTCGTGCGGCCCGGCGAGATGGGGACCAGGCAGGAGATCGAACGGGCCGCCGCCGCGCAGGGCCTCGACTGCACGGTAATCGAGCTGGACGGCCAGTTCCGGTGCGGCGGCAGCGACGCGTACGAGAAGTGGGTGGTCGACCTGCTCGGCCTGGAGGGCGGCACACCCAGCCAGTGGGAACCCGACGGCAAACTGGAGCTGCTGACCGCGGAGAGCCCCCAGGAACTGGAGGACTTCCTCGTCGCGCGCCGAACGCAGGGCTACGGCGCTCGCATGTCAGCCGGTTACTGCTGGAAGTGGACCACGAAGATCACCCCGGACATGACGGCGCTGCCGAACGACGTGATCATCGGCGCGTGGGAACGCCCATGGAACCTGTACGGCGACCGGTCCGTGCTCGGCGCACCGCCCGCACCCCTCTGGGCCACCGACCCGGCCGGCTTCGGCCAGGTCGGCTGCGTCTACACCGCCCAAGGCTTCGAGTACGACTGGTCAGGCGTGATCATCGGCCCCGATCTGGTGTGGCGGACGGACCGCTGGGTCGTCGACCGGACAGCCTCCAAGGACCCGTCCTTCACCAAGGCCACCCCCGACGAGGACATCGACCGGCTCATCCGCAACACCTACAAGGTGCTGCTGACACGAGGCATGATCGGCACGATCGTCTACTCGACGGACCCGGAGACGCGAGAGAAGCTGCGGTCGCTCATACAGTCGGCGTCCGGGGTCGAGGCGCTGGCACTCACGTAGTCCTTCTGCGCGAAGAGGGGCATCGAACCGGGCTTGCAGCAGGTACCCCCTGAACTGCGGCAAAGCGCTCAAGCCGCCAGGCCCGCTCGCCGATCTGCCCCCCATGTGGTGGGAGTTCAACAGGTAGTCCGCACTGGCGTACCGCCGCACGCGGTACGCCAGTGGCACGCGTTGGCGGGAGTAGGTCGGCACCGTCCCGCGCCGCTGCGCCTCCCCGGCGTTTGGCCGGGATAGGAGGGCCAGCAGCACACGTCCAGAGACCCGCAGGCGCGGTCGATGTCGCCGAGATTGCGATGCTGACGCATGCTCACGGACGCTGGTCGCGTTCGTGATGCCGCTTCACGTAGATCACGCTTTGATCACACAATCTCCACACTGTCTTCGCGGTGTGCATGATGATCCACACGACCGCTCACCAGCGATGCTCTATCCCGGGGGCACGTCAGCGACATGCTCGAGGGCGGCGGTCCAGAGGTCCTTGGTAACCAACTCTCCTAGAAACACGTACAGTTCTGCACGATTCTCTGTGGTGTTCGGGGGGTACTGGGCGCCGCGAGGGACTTCTAGGGGGCGTGGTCCGGTGGGCACTGTCAGCCGCAAGCGGGGTTAGATATGAGCGGGAAGGACTCGGACGATCTACCGTCCCCTGGTAGCCAACTCTTCATCGACGGCGGGATGGCTACCGTCGTCGCGGCTACCGGTGCTGGCGATGGAGTCGACCTCGTCGTGCGCCGCAGCGACGGCACGCTCACTGACGTTGCGCTGAGCCTCGCTGAGTTGCATGCGGCTGATGTGCCTGTCAACGACGCCGATGGTGATCCTGCCCGGGCGCTCGCCGCGCTGTGGGGCCGGTGGATGCAGTACGCCGTCCCCCGCATCCGGTCCGCTGTCCTCGCCACGCGCCCACTGCGGCCGTACGCGCACCAGGACGAGGCCGTGTTCAGCCACATGCTGGCCCAGCCACGCCTGCGGTTCCTGCTCGCCGATGAACCGGGCACCGGCAAGACGATCATGACGGGTATGTACATCGCCGAGGGTACGCGGCGAGGTTTGATACCTGGCCGGACGGTGATCATCGTGCCCGCGCACCTCGTGGAGAAGTGGAAGCGGGACTTGCGCCGCTACTTCGCGATCGAGGCGGCCACAATCACTCCTGACGTCGCCAGGGACCCTCGTGACCTCGATCCGCGCGTCAGCGTGTGGGTCGTGAGTGTGGACCTGTACACCTACACCCCGGACGTTCGGCGCAAGATCTCCGGGTCCCGGGCGTCGTGGTCGCTCACGGTCTTCGATGAGGCGCACCGACTGACGCCTACGTCCCAATACCTCGGCGCCGCACGGGAGGTGGCGAACCGTACCCACCACTTCCTGCTGCTCACCGCCACGCCGCACCGGGGCAAGGAGCACTACTTCCGTGGCCTGCTCAGCCTCCTCGACCCCACGCTGTACCCCTGGGACCCGCGGCAGACCGAGTACGACAATGCGCTGAGGCCCTCGACTCTGTCCTTCCTGCGGAGGATGAAGGAGGAGCTGAAGGGCTTCGACGGCAATGACCTCTTCCCGCCTCGGTACGCCGAGACTGTGTCCATCGACCTCAGCGGTCCCGAAGTCGCGGCCTACACCGCGGTTATGGACTACGTCGACACTTACTACGGCGAGAACGCAACCCTGGCTCGCTCGATTTACGGCAAGCGGGCGGCCTCTGCATTGGTGGCGGCCGCCGCCACGATCACGCGACGACACGAGGCCCTCAAGGGGCCAGCGTCCAGCCGGGTCGACGGCCCCATACCTGACGAGTTCACTCAGGGCGACGGGTCGGTCAACCTTGCCGTCGAGGACGACGAGGCATGGGAGCGCGCCGAGGGCATCGTCGTCAACGCCCGCAGCCGCAGCAAGAGCGAAGAGCTCACGGCGATCGACGGGGTCATCGCGACCATACGACTGGCCACGACCGCCGGGCCGTCCACGAAGTGGGTACGCACCCAGAAGCTACTCACGCAGCATGGCATCGCACCGGGGCAGGGCCAGCTGCTCATCTTTACCGAGTTCGCCGACACTGCCCGCTGGCTCGCCAGTCAGTTCACCCACGCCGGGTACAGCGTCGAGACCCTCGAGGGTGCAGTCAGGCACCACGAGCGCGACCAGCTCCAGCAGCGGTTCCTCGCCGGTGAGTTCCAGGTCCTCGTCTCGACCGACGCCGGCGGCGAGGGCATCGACCTGCAGTCCGCACACGTCATGATCAACTGGGACATTCCGTGGTCCCTGGTCCGCCTCGAACAGCGCATGGGCCGATTACACCGTATCGGCCAGACCAAGCCGGTGCACATCTACCACCTTGTTGCGCCGGATACCCGTGAGGGGCGGGTCCAGGAGGTCATGCTCGGCAACCTGGAGGCTGCTGGAGATGCGCTGGAGGGTCGGATCTTCGACCTGCTCGACGCGACCGCCGCCCGTGCTGGCTTCGACTACACCCGCGCGCTCATCGACGCTCAAGCCGGTCAGGCCGTCACGGTTCCCGATACAGACGAGTTGCTGTCCAAGGCACGGGAGTTGGTCAGCGACGAGGACCGGCTCCACACGCCCGCCAACACCGAGGCCGCGCTCGACCGGTTCCGTAGTGACCGCCTCGAGGCGATCAACCCCGTCATCGTTGACGGCTTCGTCGACCAGCTCGCCCGTGCCCAGCAGTGGCGGCTCGGCCCGGGGCCGGCCAAGGGCATCCGCCGTGTCACCTCGGCCCGGCTGCTGCCGTCGACACTCGGCGGTGAGCACGAGGCGCTGGTCGCTGCCGACGGTGCCTCCGTTCGGCAGGCCATCAACGACGGCTCTCAGGGGCTGGATGACGTCGTTGTGCTTGGACCTACCGAGGAGTCGTTCGCCGAACTGACCGACCTCGCCCTGCGTACCGGCGAGAGCGAGCTCATCCGGGGCACGGTCCTCAGCGACCCCGCGTCGCTGACGAACTACACCTTCCTCGTCTACGACGCCGAGGTCGAGGTACACGACGGCATTCGGCGGCAGCGACGCAAGTCCCCGGTCCTCATCCGGTACTCCGGCGCCGGAGCATTCGAGAGCGCCTGGGAGTCCCTCATGCTGCTCAGGCCCACCGGTGCCAGCCACGTCGCGCCGGCCCTGTCCCCGGCGCTGCGGCACGACAGCGAACTGGAAGCCCGCACGGCGCTCACTCGCGAGGTCGCCCGCGCCCGCGCGGAGCGGGAGGCGTGGGTCGACAAGGCACGCCAGCAGCTTGACCAGGTCGAGTACCGCTACATGGACGAGCTCGAGGAGCTGCCCGCCACCGAACGGCGTGAGCGGATGTCCCGCTTCGAGGAGCTCAAGCGCCACCGTCTCGCCCAGCTCGACGACATCAGCAAGGTCGGGCAGAGCGCTCCCCGCTTGGTCGGTTGGGCACACGTCATCGGTAAGGCCCGCGCCGACCAGCTCGGCTACGACCCCGACAGCGAAGCGGTCGCGGTAGCCACCGTCCTGACCGAGCTGGATCGGCTCGGCTTCGACGTGGACGACCGCCAGACCGCCGGCGTCGGCTACGACCTGCTCGCCCGGCACCGCACGACCCGAGAACAACGCCTCGTCGAGGTCAAGGGCTTCCACGCGGGCTTGGAGCCGGTCTGGCTGGAGCAACACGAATGGGCTCAGGCGCAGCAGCGCGGCCAAGACTACTGGCTCTACATCGTGACCGACTGTGCCACATCCCCGACAGTCCTCGTCCGCGCCCAGGACCCAGCCAGGCTCCTAGCCACCGGGCCACGGCGCATCGAGCGGTTCCAGATCAAGGTTGCCGACCTGCGTCGGCTGATGGGAGAGCAACGGTGACCACCACCACCCAGGCGCCGTCGACTGACACAGAGGCCACCGGGGATCCAGTCAGTGACGTTCACAGCCGCCTGATCGACCACTGGTTCCCGTGCTCCTCGGTCGACGCCTCCGTCGGCACCCCGGCGGGATCCGGCCGCAGCGAAAAGGCACTCTTCACCTGGTTCGCCTCTCGCCCCATAGCGCAAGCCCGTGCCGCCGTTCTGACCACCCTTCTGCCTGACCGCGAAGATCTTCACGCAGATGTCCGATCGGCCATCGAAGCGGGTAGCACCACTGCGCTGCGTCGTCTGCGCGAAGCCATCGCGGAGGAGTACCCCACCGGTCGCCCCGTCGTACTCGATATCTTCAGTGGCCGAGGCATCATCCCGCTCGAAGCAGCGCGCCTCGGCGTGACCGCTGTCGGAACGGACCTCAGCCCGGTCGCAACACTGGGTGGGCGCCTCTTGGCCGACTACCCGCTGCGTGACTGGTCGACCGAGGCTGCCGTCCCCTTCGCCAGTGGAGCCGAGCCGGAAGGCAGACTCTTCAGCGAAGAGGAGCCGCGGCTGCTGCGCGACGTCCGCGCCGTACTCGCTGAAGTGAACAAGCGCGTGGCCAAGGCTGTCGCGCCCTACTACCCGGCCAATAGCCGCGGCAAGGTGCCCTGGGCCTACCTGTGGGCCGTCAGCATCCCCTGTGACCAGTGCCGCCGGCGCTTCCCGCTCATCGGCGGCATGCGGCTGCAGTTTCCCTCCGGGCGTGAGGGGGACTACGGGCAGTCGCTCGAACTCGTCATCGACGGGGACCGGTGGCGTCCCCAGGTCGTGGACGGAGACCCCGCCCAGCAGCCGACGTTCTCGGCCGCGGCGGGCCGCAAGGGCAAGAGCGCTCGCTGCCCGTTTCCGTCCTGCGGACACGTTCACACGCTCGACACCGTCAAGGCGAAGGGTTTCGCCGGCCAGTATGAGGACGAACTCCTCGCCGTCGGCGAGGAGAACGAGGGGGTCGGCAAGACCTTCCGCGCCCCGACGGCTGACGAGATTCGAGCCGCGAAGTCCGTCGACCTTGCCCAGTTCGACGGCTTCGGCCCCTTCACTGCTGTTCCGGACGAGGCGATCCCGCCTGGCAATCAAGACACAATCCGGGCCAGTGGCTACGGCTACCGCACCTACGGCGTCCTCATGAACGACCGGCAGGCCCTACTCTTCGCGGAGACAGTCCGCGCCATACGCGGCATTCGCACCGACCTTGTGGCTGCGCGACTTTCCACCGACTACACGGACGCGCTCACGGCCTACGCGGCAGCCACCATGCAGCGACGACTTCGGTACTCCACTCGGGGCGCGAAGCTACGCGCCTTCGGTGGCAACGCCTCGCGTAAGGGCACGTGGGTCCAGGTCCACGACATCTTCGCGGACGAGAGCAAGGTGTCCTTTCAGTTCGACTACCTCGAGGCCGGTCCGGGCACCGGTCCGGGCACCTGGGAGAGCGTCACTGACAGCGGCCTGCAGGCGCTTAAGAAGGTCATCCAGGGAAGCGATGCAGGACGTCCGGGCCGATTCCGCCGAGCCTCCGCGATAGCCCTGCCCTTCCGCGACGGGTCGGTGGATGCGGTCGTAACCGACCCGCCGTACTACAACATGATCGACTACGCCGACGCGTCAGATCTCTTTCACGTCTGGCTGAAGCGTTGCCTCTTCGACGTGTTCCCCGATCTCTTCGATGTTCCGGGGCTGCAGGACAAGACCGACGAGATCATCGTCAAGCGCGGCAACGCTCCGGGTGAGCACCGGACCCGCGACTTCTACGAGCAGATGCTCAGCCGTGCTTTCGGCGAGGCACGGCGCGTGCTGCGCGCGGACGGCCACCTCGTCGTCGTGTTTGGGCACTCCGACCCTGACGCGTGGCGACGGCTGCTCGGCGCCCTGCACGATGCCGACTTCGTCGTCACCAGCTCCTGGCCGTCGAGGACCGAGACGTCCTCGACCGGGGTGGCGAGCATCAAGGTCACAGTCGCGATCGGCTGCCGCGTCGCCGCCGCGAACCGGCCGGTCGCCACCGCCGCTCAGGTCGACCGTGAGGTCGCCGAGCGGGTCAAGACCGCCGTACGGGAGTGGGACCGTGACGGATTGGCCCTCACTGACCAGCTCATGGCTGCCTATGGGCCGGCGATGGAGGTCTACGGCCGCTACGCCAAGATTCTCAAGCCCGATGGCAGCCAGGCCGAGCTCGACCGCTACCTCACGCTGGCGCGCATCGCGGTCCGCGATGCTACGGCGCTCAAGCTGGACGAGCTGCCGCTCGAGACGTTCGACGCGCCGACCCGCTTCGCCGTCTTCTGGCAGCGGCTCTTCTCGCGCTCAGACGTTCCAAAGGGCGAGGCCCGCTTCCTTGCGCAGGCCGACAATCTGCGCCTGGAGGATCTGCGCGGCGCGCTACTCACCGAGAGCAAGAGCGGCTACAAACTGCGACTCGACGCCCCCACCGCTGTCAGCGACAAGTCCTCGACGTTCGAGGTGGTCCGGGCCATGGCCGCCGCCTGGGACCAGGGCGCCACCGAAGGCGTCGCCGCTGTCGTCGCCCAGTCCGACCGGCAGCCCACTGACGCGCACATGTGGGCCGTCGTCGGGGAGATACTCGCGCAGCTGCCGCCCAGCGACACAGTGGCCAAGGCTCTCACCGCCGTTCAGCGCAACGCCGGCACCATCGCCAACCTCGCGCACCGCGTCGCCACCGAGCTCGCCGCCGACGAGCGCGACAACCAGCTCACCCTGTCGTTCACCACCAAGGAGTCCTGAGCATGTCGACCGGCACCGCTTCGCACTGGGCCGACGTCCTCACGCTGCGGCCCGAGGTCACCGCGTCCGACGGCTCAGTGGGCGAGCTGCAGATGAGTCTGCACAAGGCCGTCTACCAGACCGTCGACGTGCCCTACCGCAAGGTCGACTACTACGGCGACATCACCCAGCCCACCCCGAACCTCGTCGGCTTCTTCGGCCGCGTCGCTCGCCGGCTCGGCACCGACGCCGAGACCACCGCGCTGTTCCACCTGGACCAAGGCATGGGTGGAGGCAAGAGCCACGCCCTCGTCGGGCTCTACCACATGGCCAACTCGCCGCAGGAGTTCTTCGCCACGGAGCTGGGCCGGAAGGTCCGCGATGAGGCGGGGCAGGGCGGCCGCGACGTAGACCTCAGCGGCGCCCAGGCCGTCGTTCTCACGGCCGACTACTTCAGCCCGGGCAGGCCCAGCGAGACGTTCGGTCCGGCCACGAACCTGTTCGAGCGGTTCCTCTGGTCGTTGACCGGCGGCGACATGGACCGCTACCGGCGCTACGTCGACGGCGGGCCAAACAAGGGAACGCTGCAGCAGGCGCTCAGTGACGCGGGACGGCCGGTACTCATCCTGCTCGACGAGCTCATGGACTATGTGCTGCAGCTCGCCGACGCGACCAACGTCGACCGCATGCCCAACGAGAAGGCGTTCCTCAACGCCCTCATGGACGCCTGCGACGACGTTCCCCGCGTCGTATGTGTCGTGGTCATGATACGCAGCGAGCTCGACGAGCGCGGCTATCCCCCGCTCGCCGATGACTTCCGCAGCTATATCTCCGACCGGCTCGTGCGTAACGGCCCGAACGGCAGGGTCGCGGTGACTGAGTCCCACGACTTCGCCTCGATCATCCAGCGCCGCCTGTTCGAGCCGGCCGAGGTGGGCGCTGCGGCGTCGCGCGTGGCCAAGCAGTACGGCACGGCGAGCGATACCGGCTGGCGGGACAAGGTGCTCGACAAGCTCGGCCCGAACCGCGCGTTGACCGGCTTCGCCGAGCGAGTCGAGGCGAGTTACCCGTTCCACCCCGAGCTCATGCGGCTGGTGCGTGAGGAGTGGTCACAGGTCCAGAACTTCCAGCGCGTCCGCTCCACGGTCGCGATCTTCGCCCGGACCGCGCTGCACTGGGTCACCGAGCACCAGGCCGGGCGCTGGGCACCAGCCCTCATCGGCGTCGGCGACATCCCGCTCACCACCGCCCTCGAGCAGTTGCTATCCTCCGGCCTGTTCATGGGCAACGACCGAGCCATCCAGGGCTATCGCTCCGTCGCGACCACCGACATCACCAGCACCGACGGGTCCGCAGGACGCGCCGTCACCATCGACCAGCGGCTGCGCGCTGCCGGCGTCACTGCCCGCCAGGACCACGCGGGCGTGCGCATGGCCACCGCCCTGTTCTGCTACTCGATGGTCGCCCGCCCGCGCGGCGGCCGGGGGGCGACCAAGGCCGAGATGCTTGCGGCCATCCTCGAGCCGACCCCAGCCCCCGGTACCCCCTACACCGACGCTGAGGAGATCTTCAACGCCCTCACCGGCGAAGACGGCCTCGGCGCACTTGAGATCACCCAGCCGACCAACGCACCCGGGCGCTACTGCCTGTCCATCAAACAGACGCTCCGGATGTACTTCACCGCCTCCCTCGCGCTCGTGGACCCACCCTCGTGCGAAAGACTGGTCTGGGAGCAGACGCAGAGACTCGCTCGGCGCGGTACCTTCGACGAAATCCGCTTCATCGACGCGCCGACCGCCACCGGGGTCATCGACCTCCCGCGCACCTTTGACGGGGTGGACTCGGCCGTCACCCGCCTCGTCGTGCTCGACCCGCGCCGATGGACCCTACTCAACGGCAAGGACACCCTCAGCCGCGCCGAAATCACCGCACTCCTCGGGCTCGGTCCCGAAGCGCTTCGCGTGGACAATGCCGCCAGCTGCGTCGTGGCCTGCGTGAACACACAGCGGCGGGACGTGGCTCGCAAGCGCGCCAGGGAGGTCCTCGCCTGGCGTAGTGTCCTCAAGCAGATCAACCCTGAGGACGTCGACGAGTTCCGCGAGGCCACCACCAAGGTGACCGAGGCTGAGGACAAGCTCAAGAAGGACATCGCGAAGGCCTTCCAGCACTACACCTACCTCGTCCGCGCCTCGGACGGGCTACATGTGGAGTTCAAGCGGTTTGACGACGACAGCAAGTCATCCTTGCGCGGGGACCAGGTGTGGGCGGCGCTCGTCGAGGCTGGTCGCGCAACGAACACGGCAGGCCTCTCGGCGGACTATCTCGCCACCCTGCTGGACACTTTCGAGCGCACCCTGACACCCCGCGAAGTCGTCCAATCCTTCTACAAGAACTCCTTGTTCCCGCTGGTTACCGCGACCGACGAGATACGCCAGGCAATCTTCGCTCTGCTCCGCAACGGCTGGGAACTGGCGGACTCCGACGGTGACAAGCTCGCCATCGCCTCTCCGGAACACATCTCGATCGGCTCCATCAGCCAGAACCTTCGCCGTGCCGTCAAGGCAGCCGAGACCGTACCCGCCGCCAGCGGTGCGTCCAGGGGCACCACGACGATCTCTATTCCTAAGCAGCCGGGCGGGGCAGTCAGCGGCGGAGGGCACGGCGGGCTGTTCGGCGTCGACGACCAGGAGTACCGGGCCACGCCGGGACATGCCAGCGAGACCAGCACCGGAGATGCCGCTCCAACCAGCTCGGAGTCCACCTCCTTCAAGCGGTACATCATCGAACTCACCAACCGCAGTATCACCACTCCAGAGGCTCGAGAGCAGGTCTGGCAACTCCTCAAGGAATTGAGCAAGGTCCTAGATGTACCTAGCGCTAACCACCAGCTCATGAGCCTGAGTGTCACGCTTA
Source organism: Streptomyces sp. NPDC001315 (assembly GCF_042896175.1). Taxonomy (NCBI): domain Bacteria; kingdom Bacillati; phylum Actinomycetota; class Actinomycetes; order Kitasatosporales; family Streptomycetaceae; genus Streptomyces; species Streptomyces sp. NPDC001315. The sequence goes on from NZ_JBIAWZ010000001.1 coordinate 1,458,571, forward strand.
TTACCTCGGAGGGCGCACAGGGGGCCATCGAGCAGAAGGCACAACAGGCAGGTGCACGCGTCAGGGTCGAGGACGACGACTTCTAACCAACCGGGCAGCGTGAGCGGACGCACTGGACTACGCGCCGCCGTGTTGCCCTGCTCCGACCGCCTTTGGCTGGAGGCTGAGGCGAGGACGCCGAATCGCAGTGCGTGGATCGCTGGATCCGGGGTGCTTAAGCGCGCGCACGCCCCTGAGCCTCCTACACGGGAAAGCCATAGGCAGGAGGCTGAGTTGCAGTTGCCCCAGCCTGACAGACACCTACGGGCTTGCGACACGGACTATGCCGCAGATCGCGGTGAGGCTAACCGATTACCCCCAGCGATTGAGCTGGCCGATCGCCGAGTGTCGGCGCCACGGGAGGGAGCAGGCATCCGGCCCTCCACCGGCCGCTCCGCTCCACACTAGACAGGAACGTTGAAGAAGTAGAAGGCGCTGACACCGGACAACACCGGGAGCACCACTGAACGGAAGTCGAAGCCCAGTCAGCCGACGAGCACCACTACGAAGACGATTCTTCGAGGTCATCCACTCCAACCTGCTGTCAGCAGGCTGCCGGTTGTGGTAAACCACTTGTGATCAACCAAGTTTTAGATCAAATGACTAGAGGACGATTCGGGAAGCAGGAATGGTGAGCGAAAAAAGCATCGTTCAGAAATTTGAGCAGGCGCAGGATGCTCTGGTGTTGCAAGCTTCCGACCTTTCGCTCGAGACCATCGCCACTATGGTCGATAATTCTGCCATTGATGTTGGGCCACAGTTTCAAAGGCGCGACCGGTGGGAAGTGAGCCGCCAGTCAGCTTTGATCGAATCTTTCCTGCTGAACATCCCTGTTCCGCCGGTATATCTGGCAGAGGAGGAGTTTGGTAGCTACTCAGTAATTGATGGAAAGCAGCGGATCACCGCCATTCGTGATTTCATAAGGAACCAATACCCTCTTGCGGGATTGGAGAGATTTCCCGAGATCGAGGGATATCGCTACAGGCAGCTCCCTGCGGGTTTGAGGAATGCACTCGCCGTCCGCCCTTACATTCGGGCAATCACCATCCTGCGTCAATCCGATAATGAAACAAAGTACGAGGTATTTCATCGACTCAACTCTGCTGGGCAACCATTGAATGCGCAAGAAATCAGAAACGTTATTTATCGAGGTCCACTTAATGACTTGATTATGGACCTTTCTGCCAATCGATTCCTCAAGGCGCAATTGAAGATTCGAGACACTCGATCGCCTTCATATCGGGCGATGGTGGACGTTGAAATGGTGCTGCGGTTCCTCACTCTTAGGGAAAACTGGAAGAGTTTTTCTGGGGACCTTCGGAGCTCTATGGATAAATTCATGGAACGGCATCGCCGGCCTAATGATGACGTCTTGCAAGAGTATTCAGGATCATTCCAGCGGTCCATGTTGGCCTGCAGTGAGATCTGGGGAACGTTTGCCTTCAAGAGGCCTGACCGCGATGGCTGGAGAGATCAAATGTTGGCGGGCATGTATGACGCGCAAATGATCGCTGTCGACATGCTGTCGGATAGTCAAATCCAAGTTCTCCGAGGGAGATCAGAAGCAGTTACGGAGGAAACGCGACGCCTCTTCGATGACCGAGAGTTCGAGGGGGCTGTTCGTGTTGCCACGAATACGCCGTCACGAATTTTCTTTAGAGTTAAGGAGATGCACCACCTGTTGGTTAAGGTGGCTTCGTGAGCTCTATCGCGGTATCCAGACAGAATCTGTGCGACCGGCTTGCAAGCATTGCTGACGCAGCAGACCAGGCGCTCCTCGTGGACGGCGTTCTGACTGATACCGCGCACAATAACCGGGCGCGCCTGCTGAGGAACGGTCTTATGGTCGTTGCCTTTACGAGCTTGGAAGACTTCATTAGAGCACGAACCGGAGAGATCCTCGATCTCGTAAGCAGGTCTCATGTGAAGTTCGAGGATTTCCCGGAACAGCTTCGAATCGCTGCTACGTTCAACGCTATGCGCGCTGTACAGGATCGTGCTCGAATGGCGCAGCGTTCAGGTACAGACCCCTTTCCCATTCTTCAAAATGCGGCACAGGAGATCGCAAGCACTGCAGGCGGGGCCTTGCAAATTAGTCGCTACAGCCTTGGATACGGGGGATCAAACGTAAGTAGTCAGGAGATTGCCGAGATACTCGGGTGCCTACAGGTGAAAGACGCCTGGAGGCAAATCACAGAAATCTCTTCGCGTGTCGGGTTCGGCAGCATTCCTCTCAAGGGTGAATTTGAATCTGCCGCACGGCTACGCAACGATGCAGCACACAATCCTACGGCTAACACTCAGCCCTGGGACCTGAAGAGTTTCTGCGAAAAAGCATTGGCGATCGCGTTGGGTTTTGATCTGTTGGGAAGTAGAGCAGCGCGCCTACTCAGAGACGGGGATCCAGATATCTTAAAGGGTAAAGTTGAGCTAACTGGGAACATGGCAATAAGGTTCTTGGATGAGACGCCGAAGGGGTACGCTGAAAAAGTTGAAGGTAGGCCGAAAGCTCTGAAGATCCATCCAACCAGTGAAGAGGCTTGGCGCACTTGCGTGCCGAGGGTGGTCAAGCTCAATCAGCCACTAGTGGAGCGGAATAGAAGCGGGCTCCCTATCATTTGGGCAACCCCGGACCTGCTCTGATGTGTGCACACCCGAGAGGTCGGCGGAATGACCCAGTCAAGCGCCGCCGCGCTCGGATCCTGGAGCACCAGTTTGGAAGACGGCGCATCCGCTTACCGGCTGACCAGCACCAACGGTCAGGGGCCGACCGCATGCCTGGTGACCGTCGTTCCCCGCGACTCCCCGCGGTTCCCCGTGGGAACTGGCACGCGAATGGCACGCGACTGCGCACCGCCGCCCCGACGGATTCGGTCATAGCCCCTGGCTGCCGGGGTGGTGACCGGGCTGGCCTACCCTGGCTGGCATGCTCTTCGCCTCGGCCACCGAAACGAATGACGATCCAGTTGCGGACGGCTTCGGATTCCTGATCGTCGGTGCGGTTCCAGTGCCCCGGAGAAGTAGTGGAATGTCGCGTTTGACCCGACCGTCGGCTGCGGAGGTCCCGAAGTGAAGCGAGCACGGCACTCGTGGATCATGGAGTTCTCTACGCTTCAAGATCCGCAAGGTTGCCGTGCTCGCCACTCCATCATCGCCCATGCCCGAGGCGCCCAGCGTCGCCCCCTCCCTCGCGCCGACGGCTCCGCTGCCGCACCGGCGGGAGCCGGCCGTACCGGAGGGGCTGCTCGACCACCTGGCCCGGGTGCCCGACCCGCGTGATCCACGCGGGGTGCGTACCGGCTGTCATCCCCCTTACACGCAGCCGGGGCGTGAGTCACACTGGGGCGGTTCTGACACCGGATTGATACCTGGCGTGGACTGCTCGCGGGCCCACGGCGGGTAAAGCCAGATGGCTGGGGCAGCGGCTGCCCCAGGGGGGTGTACCGAAAACGCTGGGTGGGGGAGTCACGTGTCGACGTCAGTGGGAGAGCCCGGTAACGGTGGCGGCGGGGACGGGGATGGCGAGCCGGACGGGAGAGGAGACGGTGACGGCGGTCGGTCTGGCACAGGATTGCGCGCGGTCTGGATCACGGTAATCGGCGGCATCGTGGCGGCTGTGCTGGGCGCATTGATTCCGTGGCTTTACACGCACGACGACAAGTCGCATGTCCAGCCGGAGGCGCCGGTCTCACCGACAATCCCTGGCGGCAGCAACGGCTCCACCGGGCAGGGCGACAGCAACAGCTCCACCGGGCAGGACGGCGGCGGCGCCACGGCCTCGCAGGTGAGCAACAACAAGACGCTGAAGGGGAACTGGTACCAACAACGCGGCTCAGTCAAGGTCACCGTGCAGGAGGTCGAGATCGAGGCGGGCCTTATCCTCCTGCACGTCAGAGTGGACAACGGCTACCCCAAGGCCATCCACATTCCGCTGTATATTACCTGCACCGTCAACGACGACACCGGTCATACGTATCAGTGCGACCCCGACAGTCCATTTCCCGGGCAGGTACCGGCTGGCCGCTTTGTCACCGGAGTGATTCAACTCGACGACTTTGTCCAGCCGCAAGCTCGGTTGCTGTCGCTCTCCTTGACTGACGTCTGGATCCCCATCCCAGGTGCTCCTGACAGCGTCACGGTCGACAACATCAAGGTTCCCGACTGACCTCTGACCGCTGGGTCCGGTCGTCGACCGGACCCTTCGTCAGGGCTTCGGCGTAGTCGCGCGATGTCCGGTTCGTGATCACGTGAGGCCGAGTAGTGCGAGCGGGCGTTTCGGGTCGCGGGCGTTGGCGCGGAAGGAGGCCGTTGCCGCGCGGCGGACAGTCACTCTGGGCCAGCAGTTGGTACTCGACTGATCTGCGGGCATGCGGTGGGGCTACGAACCGCTCGTGCATAGCCCCTCGGTACGTCAGTGTCCGGCCGCGAAGTCTACAAAGGCGGCCCACTGCGGGCGTCGGAAGGCCAGTTGGGCGCGCGCAGGGATCTTGGAGTCGCGGACGTGGATGGTGTCGGCGGTGACGGCGGCTTCGAGGCACTCGCCGCCCTCGTTGCCGCTGTGGCTGCTCTTGAACCAAGCAAGTCGCGCAGGTTCCGCAGTGCTCATCGTGCCCCCAGCAAGTCCTCGATCAGGGCGAGGGACTCCCGCATGGTGAGAGCCTGGGCCCTGATGCTGCCGTACCGTGCGGCCAGGATACGTACTTCTTCAGGGGCGGTGATCAGTCGGCTGGAGTTCTGCGCCTCGGTGTATCCCAGCTGGGCTTTCCCTTTCGGCGTGAGGAGAACGAACGAACCGCCCATCCCCGCATGCTCACTGCGGTCCGTCGGCATCACCTGGAGCTCCACGTTCCGCATGCGTCCGAGCTTGAGCAGGTGTTCCAGCTGCTCACCGTGGACCTCCCGCCCGCCAAGGGGGCGCCGCAACACCACCTCCTCAATGACGGCGGTGACCATGGGCGGAGGCCAACTGGGCAGAATCACCTGCCGAGCCATCCGAGAGGTCACCCGCTGCTCGATGGTCTCCTCGTCCAGCAACGGCTTGCGCATCTCGTACAGCGCTCGGGTCCGCCGCTCCGTCTGCAAAAGACCTGGGACGTCGTGGTTGTTGTAGAAGTTGATCTCGACCGCTTCGCGCTCCAAGCGCGCATAATCCTTGAACCAAGCTGGGTGTCTGACCCTCGCCCTCGCCTTGGCCTGCTCCACGTCCTCAATCGTGGCCTTCAACAACCCGCCGGCGTTCAGTAGTTCATCAGCCGACTCCAGGAACTCCCGTTGCGGCGTCCGTCTCCCCCGCTCAAGCGACGAGATCAGGTCCTCGCTGTATCCGAGGCGGTCTCCCAACTCCCTCTGAGTGAGCCCCGCCCGCTCCCGAAGTACCCTGACCTGCTTGCCGATTGCTCGGTTCAGGTCGCTGGCCTGCTCGCCATCGTCGTGCGTGTCCTGCTGCTCCGTCACCGTCATTTCAACACCCGCCCTGCCGAACAACACACCCCACCAGGTCACGGCCGACACCCCGTACAGGACACCGTCCGTACCGGTACACACACCCTGCGTACCGAAGGATTTCCTGGTCAGGGTAGAGCGGGGCGGCCACGCTCAGTGACATGAAGTCAGAAATCTCCACCCACCACTTCGCCCAACTCCTCAGTGCCACGCCTCGCGGCGCCCGCCTTGCTCGGCTCCTGGCTGTGCAGCAACTCGACGAGTGGGGCTGGCCGCCGAGCTGCGCGGTGAGCGAGTCCGTGGCGTTGGTCGTCGCCGAGTTGGCGGCGAATGCTGTCGCGCACGGGCGCGTGAGGGGGCGCGGGTTCAGGCTCACGCTCACTGTCGAGGCGTCGGACACACTCCGTATCGAAGTGGCCGACTCACGGGGTGACCGCCTGCCCCTGGGCCGTCGTACCGCGAGTCCTACCGCCGAGACGGGGCGCGGGCTGCTGCTCGTAGACGCCCTGGCCGCTCGGTGGGGCAGTGATCCATGGCCGCCGTCCGGCAAGGTCGTGTGGGCGGAGATCGGTCTTCCTCAGCCTGTGCTCGCTGCTTCCGCACCCCTCTCTCAGTCCTCAACCGGGGCCGTTCCGGCACCGGAGGCTGAGGCGGCACGCTGATTGTGGAAGGCGGCGATCGTGATCTACACGGTCGACGACGGGCTTCTCACGTCCACGGGGACCTGCTCCTACTTGGAGAAGGCAGACGAGTCGGGCTGTACGCCGGGTTCTGTCGCCCGGTCGCCTCGCGGCGGCCGGGGAGACGGCCATCCATCTAGGGTCGGCGTTGCCGCCGGCCTCGTGCGGTCTACCCGCGGACTCGGGCGGGCAGCCCTCGAACGTCCGCGCAGAAACACCGGGGTGTTTCCTTTTGACCTTGCTCCGGGTGGGGTTTACCTAGCTGCCCAGGTCGCCCTGGGCACTGGTGGTCTCTTACACCACCGTTTCACCCTTACCGAAAGCCGGAGCTCTCGGCGGTTTGTTTTCTGTGGCACTGTCCCGCGGGTCACCCCGGGTGGCCGTTAGCCATCACCCTGCCCTGTGGAGCCCGGACGTTCCTCGGGAAGCCCCCTAAGGGACTCCACGCGGCCGTCCGCCCGGCTCGTCTGCCGTGTGGACCATGTTACCGGGCGCGCGCCTCGTCTCGGTCCGGCCAGGTGTCCGGCCCGCGGCGCAGCCGCCGCTGTCGGGTGCTGCTTCCCCCGGTTCGGCGCAGTACCGGGCCGGAGTCCGAGTCCTTCTTCGGTCCGGCCGCCGTCGCCAGTACCGAGCCCACCAGGATCAGGAGGAAGGCGGCCACGATGCCTGCCGTGAGGCGTTCGTCCAGGAAGAGGGCCCCGACCGCCACCGCTACCGCCGGGTTGACGTACGTGATGACCGTCGAGCGGGTCGGGCCGACCTCCTTGATCAGTTCGAGGAAGGCGACGAAGGCGACGGCCGTGCAGATGGCGCCGAGGGCCGCGAGAGACGCGAGGACTTCGGCGGACGGGGTCGACGAGGGCCAGGTGGCTGCCGCTGCGGGGGCGTAGACCAGGGCGGTCAGGGTCAGGCAGGGGGTGATGAGCTGGAGGGTGGGGACGTCCTTCAGGCGGCGGGCGGCTATCAGGGGGGCCGTGGCGTAGCCGATCACCGTGAGCAGTACCTCGGCGAGGGAGCGGGCGTCGCCGCCCGTCAGGTGCGGGACGGTGAGGACGCCGACGCCGGCCAGGCCGAGGGTGAGGCCGACGATCCGGCGTATGCCCAGCACCTCCGTGTCGCCGAAGAAGCGGGCCACCAGGACGCCGACGATCGGGACGCCCGCAATCAGCAGGCCGGCTGTGGAGCTCGACAGGTGCCGCTCGGCGTCGGTCAGCGTGAACCAGGGGCCCATGATCTCGATGCACGCGAAGGCCAGCATGGGCGCCCAGTGCGCCCGTACGGTGCGGATCAGGCCGCCCTGGCGGATCGCGAAGGGCAACAGGAGCAGCGCGCCGAGCGCACAGCGTGTGAACACCACCATGGATGGCGAGAGGTCCTCCACCGCCACCTTGATCAGCAGATAGGGGATGCCCCAGACCACTCCCATCAGGGAGAACAGGAACCAGCCGCGTGCAGTCATACGGCGAGTCTCGGCCCGGTCAGTACCGGGTGTCTTGAACGCTGTTGCGGTACGCCGCCGGGGTCACCCCCAGCACCCGGCGGAACCAGCGGGTGAGGTGCGCCTGGTCGGCGAAGCCCACGAGGGGGGCGACCTCGGCCGGGCGCAGTCCGGATTCCAGCAGGCCGCGGGCGCGGGTCACCCGGTGCTGGGCGAGCCAGGCGTAGGGCGGTATCCCCATCGTCGTACGGAAGGCCCGTAGGAGCTGATAGCGGGACAGGCCCAGGTCGGCGGCCATATCGGCCAGGGAGGGCGGCTCCACCAACTCGTCGGCCAGACGGTCTCGGACGGTGTGGGCGATGTGGTGGGCGCCGGGGACGGTGTCGTCGGCCGCGCGGGCCGTGGAGTGGCGGCGGGCTAGGGCCGTGAGCAGCCAGGGCAGGCGGGACTCGGTCTCCAGCGGGTCGGGGCAGGTGCTGAGTTCGGTGTGGGTGAGGCGTAGGGCGGCGGCCAGTTCGGGGTCGTCGACGACGGGGTCGCGGAAGTGCGGGAGGCCTGGGCCGAGGGTGCCGTCGGTGAGCAGGCCGGGGGCCGCGTAGAGGGCGCGGTAGGCGTAGCCGTCGGTGTCGTTTCCCGGGCCGCCGGTGTGCATCTCGCCCGGGGCCAGTACGACGATGGAGCCCGGGCCGGTGCGGATGTGGCCGCCGCGGTAGTCGATGATCTCGGAGCCGCCGACGCAGACGCCGACGGTGAACTCGTCGTGGGCGTGCGGGGCGTAGACGTGTTTGTCGAAGCGGGCGGTCAGGAGGTCGAGGGGCGGTCCGCAGCGGCCCAGGCGCGCCCGTGTCCACAAAGCCTGCTCACTCACCCGACACCCCCGTGTTCGCCCTGATGGCTATGGGTGGTGCAACGTCTGGAGGCCGCGTTTCCATGCCGCCTCCAGGTCCGCGTCGTCGGGAAACCGGCCGTGGATCTCCAGGATGACCATGCCGTGTGCGAAGGCCCAGACGGATCGGGCCAGGTCCACTTCTCCCCCGCACGCCCGCATCAGCGGCATCGCCGCCCGGTCCTCCAGGCCGGGCGGGAGGGCGGCGCGGGGCAGGGGGCGTTCGGTGCCGAGGCAGTAGAGGTGGGGGTGGGCGAGGGCGTACGTCCGGTACGCCGCCGCCAGCGCCGGAAGGGAGGCGGGCTCGCGTTCTTCCGCGGCCTCCAGCGCCGCCGCCGATTCCTCCAGCATCTGGGCGATCAGCTCGACCTCTACGGCCTGCTTGTCGGGGAAGTGCTTGTAGAGGGACGGGGCCTTGATGCCGAGGCGGTCGGCGAGGGTCCGCATGGTGAGGGCGGCGGGCCCGGACTCCTCGAGGAGTTCCCGGGCGGCCGTCACGATCTCCTTCGCCCTGGGCGTCAGTCGCTCAGTCACGCTGGAAGCCCTCCTTCGTGCGCAGTCCGTAGCCGAAGGCGCGATCGTACGAGATGTGGGCGAGCCAGCCGCACAGGGCCGCGAAGGCCGGGGCCCAGGCCACGGGCGTGACGGTGTAGAGCGCCATGAGGGCGAGCGGGACCAGGGCGCGGTGCATGGCGTTGTAGTACGGCACCGCCCGGGGTGCGAGCTGCCCCTTCGCCATGCGGGGCGCGTCGTCGAGGGCGACCAGGAAGGTCAGGTCCGGCAGGACGAGGAAGGTCAGCGCGAGCGTGCCCGCGAGCCAACCGTGGTTGACGGCTTCCAGGACCGCGAAGGCGGACCAGAACAGGGCGTTCGCGAGCCAGGCGGCGCGGCGAACGACCGTGAGGGTGGAGCGGGTGGAGCGGGTGGAACTGTCGGAGCCGGCGGGGGTGGTGCTCGTCACCGGGCTCGTGACAGGGCTCGTAACAGGGTTCGTGACCGTGCTCATTTCTGCCTCCTGAGGCCGCCGGGCGTGCTCGCTAACGCCGTTAGCCAAAACGTACGGCTAACGGCGTTAGCCGTCAAGAGTGCCAACGTCACGCCGTACGCTGGCGCGGAGCTCTACAGAAGGAGTACGCGTGCTTGTCCTGCTGCCGCCTTCCGAAGGCAAGGCCTCCTCCGGCCGCGGCGCCCCGCTGAAGCCGGAGTCGCTGTCATTGCCGGGGCTCAACGCTGCCCGGGCGGCCGTGCTCGACGAGTTGGCCGAGCTGTGCGCCGGCGACGAGGAGAAGGCGCGTGAGGTGCTCGGGCTGAGCGAGGGCCTGCGGGGCGAGATCGCCAAGAACGTGGAGCTGCGGACGGCGGGCGCGCGTCCGGCCGGGGAGATCTACACGGGCGTCCTCTACGACGCCCTCGACCTCGCCTCCCTCGACACGGCCGCGAAGAAGCGCGCCGCGCGCTCCCTGCTGGTCTTCTCGGGGCTGTGGGGCGCGGTGCGGGTGACGGACCGGATCCCCTCCTACCGCTGCTCCATGGGCGTGAAGCTGCCGGGGCTCGGGGCGCTGGGCGCGCACTGGCGTACGCCGATGGCGTCGGCGCTGCCCGAGGCTGCCGGGGACGGGCTGGTGCTGGACCTGCGGTCGTCGGCGTACGCGGCCGCCTGGAAGCCGAAGGGCGAGGTCGCCGGGCGGACGGCGACCGTGCGCGTGCTGCACTCCCAGGTTGTGGACGGGGTGGAGAAGCGGTCGGTGGTCAGCCACTTCAACAAGGCGACCAAGGGGCGGATCGTGCGCGACCTGCTGGCCGCGGGGATCGCGCCGAAGGACCCGGCCGAGCTGGTGGAGGCGCTGCGGGACCTCGGATACGTGGTGGAGGCGGAGGCGCCCGCGAAGACGGGGAAGCCGTGGGCGTTGGACGTGGTGGTGACGGAGATCCACTGAGGTTCCGTAGACACCTTCCGTGGCGCCTTCCGTAGATGCCTTCGTAGACGCGTTGCAGTATGTGCAACGTTCTTTGCGCATGCTGCATCACGCGGGCAGGATGAGGCCATGACCTCACCGCTGCCCTCCTCTTCGGCTGCCTCGGAATCGGTATCGGTATCGGAATCCGTATCGGTACTGGATCTCGCGCCCGTCGTGCCTGTCGTCGTTCTCGAGGACGCCGCCGACGCCGTACCGCTGGCCCGGGCCCTGGTCGCGGGTGGGCTGCCCGCGATCGAGGTGACGCTGCGGACGCCGGCCGCCCTCGACGCGATCCGGGCGATCGCCGACGCGGTGCCGGACGCGGTGGTCGGGGCGGGGACGGTGATCACGCCGGAGCAGGTGACGGCCTGCGCGGCGGCCGGGGCGCGTTTTCTGGTGAGCCCGGGCTGGACGGACGTACTGCTGGCGGCGATGCGGGCGTCCGGGATGCCGTTCCTGCCGGGGGTGTCGACCACGTCGGAGGTCGTGGCGCTGCTGGAGCGCGGGGTGCGGGAGATGAAGTTCTTCCCGGCGCAGGCGGCGGGGGGAACCGCCTATCTGAAGTCGCTGGCCGGGCCGCTGCCGCAGGCGCGGTTCTGCCCGACGGGCGGGATCGGTCCGGCGTCCGCGCCGGAGTACCTGGCACTGCCCAACGTCGGCTGCGTGGGCGGGAGTTGGATGGTCCCGGCGGACGCGCTGGCGGCGCGGGACTGGGACCGGGTGGAGCGGCTGGCCCGGGCGGCGGCGGCCCTCAGCGCAGGTGGGACGTGTCGTTGAAGAGCCGCACGCTGGCGTTGCCGTCCGCGTAGTACGCCACCGCCGACAGGGAGGCGGCCGACAGTTCCATGCGGAACAGGGACTCCGGCGGGGCGCCCAAGGCGAGCCGTACGAATGTCTTGACCGGGGTCACGTGGGTGACCAGCAGCACCGTGCGGCCCGCGTACGCCGCGACGAGCTTGTCGCGGGTGGCGGCGATCCGGGTGGCGGTCGCCGCGAAGCTCTCGCCACCGCCGGTCGGTTCGGCCTCCGGGTCGGCGAGCCAGGCGTTCAGGTCGTCCGGGTAGCGCTCCCGGACCTCGCCGAAGGTGAGGCCCTCCCAGGCACCGAAGTCGGTCTCACGGAGCCCCTCGTCGATGGTGACGTCGAGGCCGAGACGGGCGGCGACGGCCCCGGCGGTCTCGCGGGTGCGGGCGAGGGGGGAGGCGACGATCGCCTGGATCGTGCCACGCCGGGCCAGCGCCGCCGCGACCCGCTCGGCCTGCTCCCGCCCGACGTCGGAGAGGGACGGGTCGGTACCGCCACTCCCGGAGAACCGCTTCTGCGGGGTCAGCGGGGTCTCCCCGTGCCGGAGCAGTACGAAGGTCGCCGGGGCCCCCATGTCAGCGGGAGCCCAGCCGGGGGAGGACGTGGGCGAGGGCGCAGGCGCGGACCTCAGCGCAGGCGTGGACGCGGGCGTGGCCACGCTACGGGCGGCACGGACGTCGGCGTCGGCCTTCGCGGCACGATCGTGGGCAGCCAGCGCCGCCCGTGCCTTCGCCGCGCCCGCGGCGGCGTCTCCGGGCGGGCCCTCGGGTTCGGGTGCCGCATGCCTCGACGCGCGGGCGTCCAGCTCCGCCGTGGAGGCGGACGCCACCCACTGCTCGCCCCGCTTGCCCGCGTCCATCGCCTCGTTCGCCAGCCGGTCCGCGTGCTTGTTCTGCTCGCGTGGGATCCACTCGTAGGTGACCTGTCCCGACGGGAACACCTGCGCTGACTGCGCCGCAAGCGGCTTCATGGCGGGATGCTTGATCTTCCAGCGGCCCGACATCTGCTCGACGACGAGCTTGGAGTCCATGCGGACGCGGATCCTGGCGGACGGGTCGAGTTCGTGGGCGGCGCGCAGGCCGGCCAGCAGGCCCCGGTACTCGGCCACGTTGTTCGTGGCGACGCCGATGTACTCGGCCCGCTCGGCGAGGGTCTCCCCCGTCGCAGCGTCGATCACCACGGAACCGTAGCCCGCGGGTCCCGGGTTGCCCCGGGAACCGCCGTCGGCCTCGACGATGAACTCCCGCACGCCCAAAGCCCCTTACCCCGCCCCTTACCGCTTCCTACTGCCTCTTACCGGCCCTTGCCGGCTCTTACCGGCTGCCGCCGCCCACTACCGCGCCTTACAGGCCGGAGTCGGACGTGCGCACCAGGATGCGGCCGCAGTTCTCGCAGCGGACGACCTTGTCGGGCGCCGCCGCGCGGACCTCGTTGAAGTCGGTGATCGACAGCTCCTGGCGGCAGCCCTGGCAGGTGCGCTGGTACAGCTTGGCCGCGCCGATGCCGCCCTGCTGCTGGCGCAGCTTGTCGTAGAGCTTCAGCAGGTCGGCGGGGACGGAACCGGCGATGACCGCGCGCTCCTTCGTGACCGACGCGGCCTCGCCGTCGATCTCCCCGAAGGCGGCGTCCCGGCGCGCGGTGGCGTCGTCGATCTTCGACTGGACGGAGCTGACCCGCTCGGTCAGTTCGCCCACCCGCTCCTGAGCGCCCTCGCGGCGCTCCATGACCTCCAGGACGACGTCCTCGAGGTCGCCCTGCCGCTTGGCGAGGGAGACGATCTCCTTCTGGAGGTTCTCCAGGTCCTTGGGGGAGGTGACGGCGCCCGAGTCGAGGCGCTGCTGGTCACGGGCGGCGCGCTGGCGGACCTGGTCCACGTCCTGCTCGGCCTTGGTCTGCTCGCGGGCGCAGTCGCTCTCCTCGGTCTGCGCGGCCACCAGGAGGTCGCGCAGCTGCGTGAGGTCCTTGGTCAGCGAGTCGATCTCGGCGTGCTCGGGCAGCGACCTCCGCTTGTGCGCGAGCTGCTGGAGGCGGACGTCGAGTGCCTGGACGTCGAGGAGTCGGATCTGGTCGGCGGGCGCGGCGTTCAGTTGGGGGCTCCCAGTGGGTCAGAAGTGGCGGCGGACGCCGCGTGGGCGGTCCAGGGGTCGGTGACCGTCTTCGAGACGTGGACCCGCAGGTCCCATCCGTTCCGGTCGGAGATCTCGTCGAGCTGCGTGGCGGCCAGCTCGCACCAGGGCCACTCGGTGGCCCAGTGCGCCGCGTCGAGCAGCGCGAGAGGACTGTGGGCGCGATCCGCCATGAACTCCGACGCCGGGTGGTGGCGCAGGTCCGCGGTGAGGAAGGCGTCGACGCCGGCCGCGCGTACGTGGTCGAAGAGGCTGTCTCCGGAACCACCGCTCACGGCGACCGTGCGGACGATCGCCTCGGCGTCACCGGCGACGCGGATGCCCTGCGCGGTGGCGGGCAGCCGTTCGGCGGCGCGGGCGGCGAACTCGCGGACCGTCAGCGGATGGTCCAGCTCGCAGACGCGGCCCAGTCCGCGACGGCCCTCGGGGTCGGTGGGGTCCGGCACGAGCGGACGTACGACACGCAGGTCGAGCGCTCCGGCGAGCGCGTCGCTGACTCCCGGGTCGGCCGTGTCGGCGTTGGTGTGGGCCACATGCAGCGCGACGTCGTTCTTGATGAGGGTGTGCACCACGCGGCCCTTGAAGGTGGAGGCCGCGACCGTCGTCGTACCGCGCAGGTAGAGCGGATGGTGGGTGACCAGCAGGTCGGCGCCCAGCTTCACCGCCTCGTCGACGATCTCCTGGACCGGGTCGACGGCGAACAGGACCCGGGAGACCCCCTGGTCGGGGTCGCCCACGACGGTGCCGACCGCGTCCCAGGACTCGGCCCGCGCGGCGGGCCACAGGTTCTCCAGCGCGGCGATGACTTCAGACAGACGGGGCACGGGAGCAAGGCTACCTGGCCGTTCTGCCCGGTTGTACCGGCTGTGCCGTGCTGTGCCGGCTGCGCCCGCGCCGCTCGGGACCGCTGCCACTCAGCACACGGGACCACCACCACTGCGCACACGGGACCATTACCGCTCAGCACATAGGTCCCGGGTCTGCTCAGCACATCGGTCCCGGTTTGCTCAGGAGAATCGCTTCTTCGCCATCCTTATGTGTGAAGTGACCGCTGGGCGGTCCCACGTCCGTGCGTACGAAAACTAGCTTCGTCGCCGGAGGTGACCGAACGATGACGGCCTGTGCGATCGAACCTTCGGCAGCCGACGAGGACGACGGTGCGCCACTGGCGGGCTGCACGATCACGGCGGACGGCTCCTACGCGGCACGCCTCGCGCGGGACGGCCACTCCTGGTTCCCGGAGCGCTGGACACTGGACGGCCCCGAGCCGTACGCCGTGCCGCTGCCGGGCCACCAGCCGGAGGAGCCCGGCACCGAGGTGCAGCCGATGGGGGACGGACGGGTCCTCATCCACCGACTGGTGGATGGACGGCACACCTTCTCCCTCCTCTACCCCACCGGTCCCGGCACCGGTGAGCTGCCCCTGGGGGCGATCGAATGCCCGCCCGAGGACAGCCGGCTGCGGCTGCTGCCCCCGGCTCCGGGCGGCGAGCGGGCGTACGCCCTCGCCGTGGGCCGGCGCTCCACGGCCGTGTGGCTGGTGGCGGGCGGCGCCTTCGGGCCCGAGCATCTCGCCGAGCTGCCCGGGCGCTGCTCGGGCGGGGTGTGGCTGGACCGTGCGGGGCGGATGCTGGCCCTGAACCGGGAGGCGGGCGGCCGGACCAAAGCGGTCGTGGTGGACCTGGAGCGCGGTGGCGAGGTGTCGCCGCTGCTGCAGATCGCGGCTCACAGCGACGACCGGGTGCTGCTCGCCGACCCGGACAGCGGGCTGCTGCTGATCCGCTCGGACGCGCCCACCCCGGGTGAGGGCCGGCTGGGCTGGGGGGTCCTGGGGAGCATGCTGCCGGTGCGCTTCCCGGAGTGCCTGCGGGTGCCGGAGTGCACGGTGACACCGTTCGCGAGCCAGCCGGGGCAGGCGCTGATGCCGGAGAGCTGCGCGGTGGCGCTGCGCGTCGACGGGCCGCTCGGCAGCTGGGTCGGTGTGTGGCGGCCCGCCGAGCGGCAGGTGCACCATCTCGCGGCGCCCGAGGGATGGCTGGCCGGCGCCGGGCTGTGGACGCCGAAGGGTGTGCTGCGGCTGCCGTATGCCACGGAGGCGGTGCCGTGCGGGGTGGCGGGGGTGGCGGTGCCCGCGGCTCCGACGACGGTGGCCCTGCCGACAGCGACGGTGCCGACGGCGACGGCGACGGTGGAGCCGGAGAAACCTCCGGAACCGGAACCTCCGCAGCCGGTCGCACCGCGCCCTGTGCCCTTGCAGCAAGCACCGCTGGGACGTCTTGTAACGAAGTAGTGCCGGTTGGCGTGGCCGCCTGGATTCGGCCCGAGGTGGGTTGGTTAGACTCGCCCGGCTGTAAGAAGGATCATGTTGACGGGGTGAAGTTTCCGATGAGCGACGCAAGCACGACGCAGCCGCTGTCCTCCGACACCTGGGAGGACTCCGGCCACGGCAGGCACCGCGGTCCGGTCGCGGCGCAGGACGGCGAGACGGCCCCTCACGGCCGCCACCGCAGGCCGGCCGAGGAAGCCGAAGCGGCTGCCTGACGGTACGCAGGAAGGGGCCCGCACGTCGGCCGGCAGTCAGCCGGCGTGCGGGCCCCTTCCGCTTTTCTGCCTCCCGGCTGCTCTGCCTCCCAGCTGCTCTGCCTCCCGGCTGCTCTGCCTCCCGGCTGCTCTGCTTCCCAGCTGCTCTGCTTCCCGCTTCCCTGCTCTCTACCGGCGCCTCAGCCCCAGTACCTCCGCCGCCGCGAACGTCTCCCCCTGCGGACGGTCCGCGTAGTGCGGGGTGAGCAGGGCGTCGAGCTCGTCGTACGTGAAGGTGTCCTGCTTGCTGTCGAACTTGGCCTGGACGCGGGGACGTTCCACGATCGCCACCATGCCGCCGTGGACGACGAGCAACTGCCCGTTGATCCGCTCGGCAGCCGGCGAGGCCAGGTAACCGACGAGCGGGGCGACGTGTTCGGGGGCGAGCGGATCGAGGCCCTCGGCCGGCGGCTCGAATCCCGCTCCGACGAAGACGTCCTCGGTCATGCGGGTGCGGGCGCGCGGGCAGATCGCGTTCGCCGTCACGCCGTACCTGGCCAGGGCGAGGGCCGTGGAGGTGGTCAGGCCGACGATTCCGCCCTTCGCCGCCGCGTAGTTGGGCTGTCCCGCCGAGCCGGCCAGGAACGCCTCCGACGAGGTGTTCACGATCCGCCCGTACACCGGCCCGCCCGCCGCCTTCGACCGCTCCCGCCAGTGCGCGGCCGCGAAGTGGGTCGTGTTGAAGTGACCCTTGAGGTGGACCCGTATCACGGAGTCCCACTCCTCCTCGGACATCGAGAAGACCATCCGGTCGCGCAGGATGCCCGCGTTGTTGACCAGGATGTCCAGCTTCCCGAACTCCCCGACCGCCGACTCCACCAGCGCACGGGCCTGTTCGAAGTCGGCGACGTCCCCGGTGTGGGCGAGGGCCCGTCCCCCCGCCGCCCGGATCTCCGCGGCGACATCCTCGGCGGGACCGGCGGAGGCCGTGCCGGAGCCGTCCCGCCCCGGCTGCCCGTAGTCGTTGACGACGACGGCCGCGCCGAGCCGGGCGAGCTCCAGCGCCTCGGCCCGGCCCAGTCCGCGGCCGGCGCCGGTGACGACCGCGGACCGTCCCTCGAGTGGCAGTGGCGGTGACAGTGACATCAAGTCCCCTTCACTACAGGTGGGTTCAGAGCGCCCTTCACCGCAAGTGGGTTCAGAGTCCCCTTCGGTACAGGTGGTTCAGATCTCGATGCACGTGCGCAGGGCCGTTCCCGTGCGCATCTGGTCCAGGGCCTCGTTGATCTCGGCCAGCGGTACCCGGTGGGTGATCAGGCCCGCCAGGTCGATGCGGCCGGCCCGCCACAGGGCGATGGTGCGCTCGTACGAACGCTGGACGTCTCCGCCGCCGTACATCGAGGGCAGGATGCGCTTCTCGTCGAAGAACAGCTCGAACATGTTGAGCTGGAGGTGGTCGTCCATGGCTCCCGCGCCGACGACGACGAGTGTGCCGCCGCGCCGGGTGTTCTCGTACGCCGCCCGGGCGGTGGCCGACCTGCCGACGACCTCGAAGACGTAGTCGAAGCCCTCACCGCCGGTGACCTGCTGCTTGGCGCCCGGCAACTCGTCCGGCGAGACGGCCTTCGTGGCGCCGAACCTGAGGGCGGCCTCGCGGCGGGCGGCGACCGGGTCGACGGCGACGATCTCGGCGGCGCCCTTGAGCCGCGCCCCCTGGATCGCGGAGATGCCCACTCCCCCGCACCCGATGACGGCGACCGACGAACCTGCCGCCACGTCCGCCGTGTTGAGGGCAGCGCCGAGTCCGGTGGTGACACCGCAGCCGATGAGGGCGGCTATGTCGAAGGGCACGTCGTCGGGTATCGGGACCGCGCACCCGGCGTCGACGACGACCTCCTCGGTGAAGGTACCGGTGCCCGCGAAGCCGAAGACGTCCCCGCCGGGGCGCCTGAAGTTGGGGGTGCCGGCGTTCATGAACCCGGCCAGGCACAGTTCGGTCTGGCCGCGCTTGCAGGCCGGACAGGCGCCGCAGGCCGGCAGCCAGCAGACCACGACCCGGTCTCCGGGCTCGAGATGGCCGACGCCTTCACCGACCTCGAGTATCTCGCCCGCGCCCTCGTGCCCGGGCACGAACGGCGCGGGCTGCGGCAGCACCCCGCTCATCGCGGACAGGTCCGAGTGGCACAGCCCCGTGGCCCGCACCCGGATCCTCACCCTGCCGGGGCCGAAGCCCACCGCCTCGACGTCGTCGAGGACTTCCAGCTTGTCCTGGCCGATCTCCTGCAGTACGGCTGCGCGCATGGTGCGGCTCCCCTCGACGGTGGGCGGGCTCAAGTACGTGGACTCAGACGGATGCACTCCGGTGCGTGGGACTCAGGGGCGGACTCAGGTGGTGGACTCGGATGGGCGGACTCGGATGGTGCACTCGGACGGGCGGACTCAGACGGTGCACTCCGGTGCGTAGGACTCAAAGGGCCGAACTCGGACAGGCGGACTCAGACGGTGGGCTCAGGAGTGCTGGACGACGGTGTCGGCGAGGACGGGCGCGTCGTCCCTCCCCCGCTCTCGGCTTCGCTCGAGCGGGGGGACCCCCATGACGGCGTTCACGACGACCCTGGTCTCCCCGTCCCCCTGCCGCCACATGCGGATGCGCAGGGTCTCGCCCGGGTACACGACCCCGGCGAAGCGGGCGGCGTACGCGCGGACCCGGGTCACATCGCCGCCGAGCTGCGTGTCGACGACCGCCTTCAGTGTCATGCCGTAGGTGCACAGGCCGTGCAGGATGGGCCGCTCGAAGCCGGCGACCTTGGCGAACTCGGGGTCGGCGTGCAGCGGGTTCCAGTCGCCGGAGAGGCGGTAGAGGAGGGCCTGGTCCTCGCGGACGGGTCGTTCGACGACCTGGTCCGGTGGGCCGGCCGGGGGGTCGAGGCGCGTGGACGGGCCGCGGTCGCCGCCCCAGCCGCCTTCCCCGCGTACAAAGATGTGCGCGTCGTTGGTCCACAACGGGCCGTCGGCGTCGGCGGCTTCGGTGCGCATGACCAGGACGGCGGCCTTGCCCTTGTCGTACACGGCGGCGATCCGGCCGGTGGCGGTCGCGGTGCCCTGGACGGGAATGGGGCGGTGGATGGTCAGCGACTGCCCGCCGTGCAGGACGCGGGCCAGTTCGACGTCGACGCCGGGCATGGACAGTCCGCCGATCACGCCGGGCTTGCCGGCACCGGCGACGGTGGCGAAGCTGGGCAGGACGTGCAGCCGGGACTCCAGGGTGTAGCGCAGCTCGTCGGGGTCGGTGGCGGGGCTGATTTTGTCAGGATTCGCGCCGGCGCCGATGCCGAGGTGATAGAGCAGGACGTCCTTGCTGTCCCAGGTGATCTCGCCGATGCGGGGTTCGGCGGCGAGTGCCTTGGCTGCGTCGATGGGCATGGGACTCCTGAGGGTGACGGCTGACACTGGCGGCTGACAGGGACGGCCGGCGGGGACGGCGGGAAAGACCTCGGTACGGCCGTCCGCACCGTCGGCCGCACCGAGGTCGTCACGGAGCCACGGAACCCGCCAGTTCTAGAACGCGTTCCAGCACGGCGAACCCCTGTATAGCCCAGGCCCCAGCACTTGTGAAGCCTCCTGACGGAGTGTCAGCTTCGGATCCAGTGACACCGGTGACACCAGTGACACCGTCGATACCGTTGATACCGGTGACATCCGGGGGCAATGACATTTGTCCTGCCCGAGTCCGTACAAGCGCATCTGCCCGGCGGGCACCCCGGTCCGTAACGTCGACGGCATGACACAGACGCAACCGGCCGTGTCCTTCACGGGGGCGGTCAAGGCCTTCGGCGCGGTACGCGCCGTCGACGGGCTCGACCTGGAGATCGCGCGCGGAGAGACGGTCGCGCTGCTGGGGCGCAACGGAGCCGGGAAGTCCACGGCGATCGCACTGCTGCTCGGGCTGTACGAACCCGAGGCGGGCAGAGTGGAACTGTTCGGCGGCCCTCCGGAGCGGGCCGTGCGTGCGGGCCTGGTGGGCGCCATGCTCCAGGAGGCGCGGGCCGTCCCCCGGGTCACGGTCCGCGAGTTGGTCTCCTTCGTGGCCGGCCGCTACCCGGCACCGATGCCCGTCGGGCAGGCCCTGGAGCTGGCCGGTATCGCCGAGCTGGCCGGGCGGCGCGTCGACCGGCTGTCCGGCGGCCAGGCGCAGCGCGTGCGGTTCGCGGTGGCGCTGGCCGGGAACCCCGCGCTGATCGTCCTCGACGAGCCGACCGCGGCCCTGGACGTGGAGGCACGGCACGCCTTCTGGGGCTCGATGCGCGGACATGCCCGCCGCGGCCACACCGTCCTGTTCTCCACCCACTACCTGGAGGAGGCCGACGCGCACGCCGACCGGATCCTCGTCGTCGACCGCGGCCGGATCGTCGCGGACGGCACGGGCGAGCAGCTCAGGCGGGCGGCGGGCGGCAACCTGGTCTCCTTCGACCTGGCCGGCCGCGGCACCGAGGGCCTGTCCCTGCTGCCTGGCGTGCGCTCGGTGGAGGTCCGCGGGGAACGGGCGCTGCTGCGCTCCGAAGACTCCGACGCGACGGTGATCGCGCTGGCGGAACTGGGTGCGATACGTGGCCTGGAGGTCGTACCGGCGTCGCTGGACGACGCGTTCCTGGCCCTGACGTCACGCGCGAAGGAGACGGTGTGATGTGGGACTACCTGCGGCTCGAGGTACGCCGGACGCTGCGCGACGCCGGCTTCGTGATCGGCGGGATCGCGATGCCGGTGATGATGTACCTGCTCTTCACCAACCTCGGCGAGAACGACCGGAGTTGGAAGACGGTTTCCATGGTCGGCATGGCCGCCTACGGTGCGGTCGGCTCCGCCCTCAACACCGGCGGCGGGGTCGCCGAGGACCGGGCGATCGGCTGGCTGCGGCAGCTGAGGGTGACCCCGATGACCCCGCGCGAGGTCGTCACCGGCCGGGCGCTGACCGGCTCGGTCACCGTGCTCCCGGCGCTCGTCGCGGTGCTCGCGGCGGGCGGCCTGGTCAACGGCGTACGGCTGGCGGTCTGGCAGTGGGCGGCGATCGCGGTGCTGCTGTGGCTGGGCTCGATCCCCTTCACGCTGCTCGGCCTGGGCAACGGCTACCGGCTGACCGGGCAGACGACGGGCGTGGCGAACATGGTGTGCAACCTGGGTCTCGCGGTGGTCGGCGGCCTGTGGTTCCCGGTCGCCGTGTTCCCTGGTTGGCTGCGCTCCCTGTCCGCGTACACCCCCACCAACCGCTTCGCCCAGCTCGGCAGGTCCGTCGCCGACGGCCACGCTCCCACGCCCGGCGCGATGCTCGTACTGACGGCCTGGCTGCTGCTGTTCGGTTCGTACGCTGTGTTCTCGTACCGCCGCAGTGCGGGAAACGTCTGATCGGGGGAGACAGGGACATGTCCTGGTTGCGGAAGGCGTCGTGCCGACTCGAGGCGTGGCAGGCGGCGCGGGCGGACCGGAAGGCGGAGGTGGAGCGGTTCAAGGCCGACCGGCGCGCCGCTCGCAGGACCGGCAAACGGGTCGAGCACCCGGGCCCGGCGCCCACCGGCTTCTCCCTGCTGCCGTGGCTGCTGATGGGGATGGGCGCCTTCTCCAACCTCCTCCAGGGCCGGACCGCTCAGCCGTGGCTGGGCGGCGTGGGCCTGTTCGTCTTCAACTCCCTCTACATCTACGTGGTGTTCCGCTCCTTCGTGAAGGAGGCGCGCGAGTCGCTCTCGACCCGTGGGGCGCTCGTAGTGATGGGCCTGGTCACCTGCGGGCTGGCCATCGGATACGGCGGCAGCTGGCTGTACTTCTTCCCGCTGCTGGGACTGGCCACGGGCGCGGTCGTACGGGGCCCGTGGCTCGGCCGGATCGCTTTCGCCCTGACCGCGATCGCGGCACTCGTGTCCTCGGTCCGGGCCGGCTGGGACGCGGTGAACGTCGCCTACGGCACGTTCCTGTCGACGATGGTCACCGCCGCGATCCTGTCCCTCTCCGAGGCCGTACGGGAACTGCGCGCCGCCCGTGAGGAACTGGCCCGGCGCGCGGTCGAGAAGGAACGCCTGCGCTTCTCCCGCGACCTGCACGACCTGCTCGGGCACACGCTGTCGGTGATCGTGGTGAAGTCGGAGGCGGCGCGACGGCTGGCGCCCCGGGACATGACGGCCTCGCTGGCCCAGATCGCGGACATCGAGTCCGTCGGCCGCCAGGCGCTGACGGAGATCCGCGAGGCGGTCACCGGCTACCGCGACGGCAGCCTGGCCACGGAACTGGACCGGGCCCGCTCCGCACTGACCGCGGCAGGCATCGAACCTGCGGTACGGCAGTCGGGGCCGCCACTGGTGTCCCAGGCAGAGGCCCTGCTCGGGTGGGTGGTGCGCGAGGCGGTCACGAACATCGTCCGGCACAGCGGCGCCGCCCGCTGCGAGATCGTCGTGTCCGGAAGCGAGGAGCGAATCCAGCTCACGGTCACCGACGACGGAACCGGCCCGACGACCCGCCCGACGACCGGGCCGGCGCCCGAGTCCGGTGGCGGCACCGGCCTCAAGGGCCTGACGGAGCGCCTCGCGGCAGCGGGCGGCTCCCTGTCGGCCGGCCCCGGCCCCCGGGGCGGCTTCGTGGTGCGCGCGGAACTCCCGGTGGACACGACGGAACTGGACGGGGTGACGGCGGGACAGACGGGGGCGTGAGCGGGGCGAGCGTGCGCGTGAGCGGGGCGGAACTCAACGCGCCCGCCCCAGCCACGCGCCCCCGCTCAGACCCGACCGCCCTACCCTTGCCCCGTGAACGAGATGCCCCGGGATCACCGGACCGCGAAGTCCATCAGGGTCCTGCTCGCGGAGGACCAGGGAATGATGCGCGGGGCGCTGGCCCTGCTGTTGGGGATGGAAGCGGACATCGAGGTCGTGGCGCAGGTGTCCGCCGGGGACGCGATCGTGGACGCGGTGCTGACCCACCGTCCGGACGTCGCGCTCCTCGACATCGAGCTGCCGGGCCGGAGCGGCCTGGACGCCGCCGCCGAGCTGCGCGACGAGGCGCCCGACTGCCGGGTGCTGATCCTGACCACCTTCGGGCGGCCCGGGTATCTGCGGCGGGCCATGGAGGCGGGAGCCGCGGGCTTCCTCGTCAAGGACGGGCCCGTGGAGGAACTGGCCGTCGCCATCCGCCGGGTGCTGACCGGGGAGACGGTGATCGACCCGGTGCTCGCCGCGGCCGCGCTGAGCGCGGGACCCAACCCGCTGACCGCCCGCGAGTGCGACGCGCTCAAGGCCTCCGCGGACGGCGCGACCGTCGCCGACATCGCCGCCCGGCTGCACCTCTCCGAGTCCACCGTCCGCAACTACCTCTCCTCCGCCATCGGCAAGACCGGCACCCGCAACCGCATGGAGGCGATGCGGGAGGCCCGCCGCCAAGGGTGGCTGTGATCACTTGAAGTGCTCTCCTCCCTTCGCAAGCTCAGGAAGGCGATTCCGTTGCCTCACTCCGCGGAACTCGCAGAACCTCCAGAACTCCCGGAACCTCCCGAAATCCCAGAACCCGCAGAAGTCACGGAACTCGCCGAACTCGCCGAAGACTCCGAAGACTCCGAAGTCGCGGCGGACTTCCGCGGCAGCCACAGCAGCATCAGCACCGCGCCCGCCAGCAGCACCGCCGTCGAGGTACGGAACACGAGCGCGTAGCCCTCGGTCAGCGCCTCGGGCGTCCCGCTGCCTCCCGTGCGCGCTGCCGCGATCGTCGACATGACCGCGAGCCCCAGCGACCCGCCCATCGTGCGCGAGGTGTTGACCAGCCCGGACACCAGCCCGGCCTCCCCCGGCGCCGCCCCCGACGTGGCCAGCGCGGCCAGCGGGGTCGCCGCCAGGCCGGCGCCCAGCATCATCAGGATGCCCGGCAGCATGATCGCGGTGACGTACGCCCCGTCCGCGCCCATCGTCGACTGCCAGCCGAAGCCGGTGGCGGCCACCAGCGTCCCCAGCACCGCCACCGTGCGCGCCCCGGCGGTCCGCATGAGCCGCGGCGCGAGCTTGGAGCCGAGGACGACCGCGAGGGAGCTCGGCACCAGCGCGAAACCGGCCTCCAGCGGGGTGTAGCCCAGCACGTTCTGCGCGTACAGCGTCATGAAGAACCACATGCAGAACATCGCGGATCCGCTGGTGAACATGCCCGCGTTCGCGGACGCCACCGACCGCAGCCGCAGCAGTCCGAGCGGCATCAGCGGGGCCGCCGTACGGGCTTCGACGGCGAGGAACAGCCCGATCAGCGCGAGCCCGGCGGCCAGCGGCACCAGCGTGGCCGCCGCCGTCCACCCTTCGGCCTCCGTCTGCGAGATGCCGTACGCCAGCGTGGCGAGCCCGCCCGTCACCAGCAGCGCGCCCGGCAGGTCCAGCCGCCGCCCGTCCCCGGCGCGGCTCTCCACCAGCCACCGCAGGGAGCCGAGGAGGACGACCGCGCCGATCGGCACGTTGATCAGCAGCACCCAGCGCCACGACAGCACGTCCACCAGCACCCCGCCGACCAGACCGCCCGCGGCCCCGCCGCCCGCGCCGACCGCCGTCCAGGTCGCTATGGCCCGCGCCCGCGCGGCGCCCTCCGGGACGGCGGAGGTCAGGATCGTCAGCGTCGAAGGCGCCAGGACCGCCGCGCCCAGCCCCTGCACGGCCCGCGCGAGCAGCAGCTGCCAGTCGTCCTGGGCCAGCCCGCCGCCCAGCGAGGCCAGGGTGAACAGGGCGAGCCCCGTCAGGAACATCCGCTTGCGCCCGTAGAGGTCACCGGCCCGGCCGCCGAGCAGCATGAAGCCGGCGAAGGCGATGGCGTACGCGTTCACCACCCACTGCAGCCCCGAGGCGCTCAGCCCGAGGTCGGAGCGCATCGACGGCAGCGCCACGTTGACGACGGACACGTCGAGCACGACAAGGAACTGTCCGGCACAGGCGAGCGCCACCACCAGCCAGGTGGGGGGCGGCGCCGTACGGCGGGACACGCGGGTGATGTCAGCGGCTCCGGGCATGGGCGTCATGGTCTCAACCGGCCCGCACCGCCTGCATCGGGATTTCGGCCCGAGCGTCCTCCGCCGCAGGGCCTAGGCCCACTTCGCGGGGCCCAGGTCACTCCGCTGGGCAAAGGTCAGCTCGCAGGTTACTTCAACATCACCAAGGCCGCTTCCCCAAGACAAGGTCAAGAATTCGTTAGTACGCCAAAGCATCGGAATAGTTGCCCGGGCACACGGGTTCAGCCTCCACGTATCCCGCACGGATTCGACTCCCACGATCCCGCACGGATCCCACTCCCTCGACGTTTCTTCCGGCCTGGAGGCCTCACTCAATGACGCACACGACGACCGACCAGCCCACCCGGAGAGCGAGCGGGGCCGTCGTCCCGGTCCTCGCCTTCGCGGGCATCGTTGTCGCGGTGATGCAGACCCTGCTCGTCCCGGTCATCAAGGACTTGCCGCAGCTGCTGGCCACCGAGCCCAGCAACGCCACCTGGGTCCTGACCTCGACGCTGCTCTCGGGAGCCGTGGCCACGCCGATCATGGGCCGCCTCGGCGACCTCTACGGCAAGCGGCGGATGCTTGTCCTCAGCCTGGCCGTGATGGTGGTCGGCGCGCTGGTCAGCGCCCTCACCAGCGACCTGATCACCATGATCGTGGGCCGTGCGCTCCAGGGCTTCGCGATGGGTGCCATCCCGCTCGGCATCGGCCTGATGCGCGACATGCTGCCCCGCGAGAAGCTCGGCTCGGCGATGGCCCTGATGAGCTCCTCGATCGGCGTCGGCGGCGGCCTCGCGCTGCCCGCCGCGGCCCTGGTCGCCCAGCACGCGGACTGGCACGCCCTCTTCTACGGCGCCGCCGCCCTCGGCGTCGTCTGCATCGTCCTCACCCTCCTCGTCGTGCCGGAGTCGCCGGCCCGCGCCGAGGGCACCTTCGACCTGCCGGGCGCGCTCGGCCTGTCCGTCGGCCTGGTCCTGTTCCTCCTGCCGGTCACCAAGGGCAGCGACTGGGGCTGGTCCTCCGGCACCACGCTGGGCCTGTTCGGCGCGGCGGTCGTCGTCCTCGTCCTGTGGGGCGTGATGGAACTGCGCGTCAAGGCCCCGCTGGTGGACCTGCGCACCACGGCCCGCCCCGCCGTCCTCTTCACCAACCTCGCCTCGATCATGGTCGGCGTCTCCTTCTACGTCGTCTCCCTCGTCCTGCCCCAGCTGCTCCAGCTCCCGAAGGCCACCGGCTACGGCCTCGGCCAGTCGATGGTCGCCGCGGGCCTGCTGGTGGCGCCGCTGGGCCTGACGATGATGCTCACGGCGCCCGTCTACGCCCGTCTGTCGGCGAAGTACGGCCCCAAGGTCACACTGATCATCGGCATGGTGATCATCGCGATCGGCTACGGCGCCGGGCTCGGCCTGATGAGCGCCGCCTGGCAGAGCCTCGTCATCGCGGTCGTCCTGGGCGCGGGCATCGGTCTCGCCTACTCCTCGCTCCCCGCGCTGATCATCGGCGCGGTCCCGGCCTCGGAGACGGGCGCGGCCAACGGCCTCAACACCCTGATGCGTTCGATCGGTACGTCGGTGTCGAGTGCCGTGATCGGCATGGTCCTCGCCAACACCGCGAACAACGTGAACGGTGTCGCGATCCCGACCATGCACGGCTTCCGCGTCTCCTTCCTGATCGCGACGGGCGCGGTCGCGGTCGGTCTGATCATGGCCCTCCTCCTGCCCCGCGCGCGCCCGGCCACCAGGACGCAACTGCGCGCGAGCAGCGAGGAGGAGGCCAACCTGGAGCGCGCCGAGGAGGTGCTGCGCGGCTTCCGTGGCCGCGTCCTGGACGCCGACGGCGCGCCGGTCGCCCGCGCCAAGGTCACCCTGATCGACCGCCGGGGCCGCCAGGCGGGCGCGACGCTCTCCTCGGACGACGGCAGCTACGCCCTCGCCGTCCCCGCCCAGGGCGCCTACGTCGTGGCCGCCCGCGCCACCGGCCATGGCCCCCTCGCCTCGTCGGCGACCCACGCGGGCGACGACCGTCCGGTGGACCTGGACCTGCCGTTGCCGACGGAGACGGTCACCGCCTGACCACCACCTGACCCCGCCCGACCATCGCTGCCCGCACCCCCTGTCGCCCGCCGACGGGGGGTGCGGCAGCATGGGCGCCCAGAGGTACGTACGACCGAAAGGACCCCCATGCCCGCGGCACCCAAGCCCGAGATCCTGGCCGCGTTCGAGGCCGCGAAGGGGTTCATGCCCGTGGACGAGGGGCTCGCGGTGTACGCGGCCGCCGTCGAGGCGGGCGCGCTCGGGCTGCCGCTGCTGGAGGTCGGCACCTACTGCGGCCGCTCCACGGTGCTGCTCGCCGACGCGGCCCGCGCGACCGGGGTCACCGCGATCACGGTCGACCACCACCGGGGCAGCGAGGAACAGCAGCCGGGCTGGGACTACCACGACCCGGAGACGGTCGACCCCGAGATCGGCCTGATGGACACGCTGCCCACCTTCCGCCGCACGCTGCACAAGGCCGGCCTGGAGGACCACGTGGTGGCCGTGGTCGGCCGGTCCCCGCAGATCGCGGCCTTCTGGAACTCACCCCTCGGCCTCGTCTTCATCGACGGCGGCCACACCGACGAGCACGCCACCGCCGACTACGAGGGCTGGGCACCCCATGTCGCCGAGGGCGGGCTGCTGCTCATCCACGACGTCTTCCCGGACCCGGCCGACGAGTTCACGGGGCAAGCCCCGTACCGCGTCTACCTCAGGGCGCTGGAGTCGGGCGCGTTCACCGAGGTCTCGGCGACGGACTCCCTGCGGGTGCTGCGGCGCACGGGCGTGGGGATCTAACGGGGCTGAGGGACTCAAGGGCTGAGGGACCGGGAGACCGAAGGGCCGCCGGGACGCCGGACCGACGGGTTGCCGGGTCGCCGGGCCGCCGGGACGCCGGGACGCCGGGACGCCGGGACGCCGGGACGAACGGCCGCCGGGCCGCCGGGACGCCCGGTCGCCGCCCGGACACGACCGAGCCGTCCGCCTGGTTCCCCCGTGGCGGACGGCTCGTGTCCTGGTGTTCAGAGATCCGGTTCGGCGGCGGCGACGTAAGCGTCCTGGGCCGCTGGACGACACCGGCCGGGGCCGGCGGCGGGATTCGAACCCGCGTCGCTCTCTTGACAGGAGAAGTACCCGCAACCTGCGCACCTGAACGACCACCACCGTAGCCCGAGGTCACCGGGCGGGCATCCGAATTTCCGGCGTCGCGCCTCGACGGTCCGGGACGGCCGACCCGGGCGCCGGGTGCGGGACGGTTAGGG
Organism: Streptomyces sp. NPDC001315; assembly: GCF_042896175.1. Classification (NCBI taxonomy): domain Bacteria; kingdom Bacillati; phylum Actinomycetota; class Actinomycetes; order Kitasatosporales; family Streptomycetaceae; genus Streptomyces; species Streptomyces sp. NPDC001315. Next base: position 1,486,751 of record NZ_JBIAWZ010000001.1, read on the forward strand.
TGGCTGTCGTGTCGTACCGAGGCCCGGAGTTCGAACCCGCCCAGCCCCGCCGCTCCCCGCTGCGCCGTCCGCTGGTCGTGACGCTCGCCGCGCTGGTGCCGGGGGCGCTGCTCGGCTGGGTGGTGTACGCGGCGGACGCCGGCCCCGGTGACGCGGGCGGTTCGGACCAGGCGGCGGTGGGGGCGCCGACGAGCGGTCCCGTCTCCCCCACCGGTTCCTCCCCCACCGCCGATGACGAGCAGCCCCCTTCGACGCCGGCCCCCACCACCTCCGGCTTCCTCAAGGGCAAGGTCGTCGTCATCGACCCGGGCCACAACCCGAACAACTTCCGGCACACCGCCGAGATCAACCGCAAGGTGGACATCGGCACGAACCGGAAGGAGTGCGACACGACCGGCACGTCCACCAACTCCGGTTACGCGGAAGCCAGGTTCACCCTCGACGTGGCCCAGCGGCTGCGCGCGCTCCTCCAGTCGCAGGGCGCCACGGTGAAGCTGACGCAGGACGGCGACCGTTCGTACGGGCCGTGCGTGGACGAGCGGGCCCGGATCGGGAACACCGCCCACGCCGATGCCGTCGTCTCCATCCACGCGGACGGCTCGGCGGCCGGCAACCGCGGCTTCCATGTGATCCTCCCGGCGTCCGTGCACGCCGGGTCCGCCGACACCCGCGCCATCGCCGCTCCCTCCCGCGACCTCGGCGAGCGCATCGCGGGCGACTTCGTCCGCGTCACGGGCAGTGCGCCCTCCAACTACATCGGCGACGGCACCGGTCTCGTCACTCGTAAGGACCTGGGCGGTCTCAATCTGTCAACGGTTCCCAAGGTGTTCATCGAGTGCGGCAACATGCGCGATACCAAGGACGCGGCACTGCTCACCAGCGGCGCCTGGCGGCAGAAAGCGGCGCAGGGGATCTCTGAGGGAATCGTGAGTTTCCTGCGCGGGTAGTGATCAGCGCGCTGATCCAGGCGGACAGCCCGATCGTTCGGACGATAATGTCAATCCCTACGATGGGGCCACCCCCGCGCTTCACACCAGGGCCGGCAGGCGACATGGTGACAGCGATGCCTCCACCGATGACGAGACGACTGACGAAGGACCTGAAGTGAATATCCGCTCCCTCACTCGAGGCGACGGCGTGGTGATCGGAGCAGCGGTATTGCTGTTCATCGCGTCGTTCTTCGATCTCTACTCGATCGACGGGATCCCCGACAGCTACGACCTCCCGAGCCTGTGGGGCAGCGGAGGGGTCGTCCTCGGGGTCGTGCTGGCGGGGATCATCGGCGCCGTGTTCATCGTCGTCTCCCGGGGTCTGCCGCAGCCGCCCAAGGTCGCGGGTCTGGACCTGGGCCAGTTCGGCGTCGCGTTCGCGGTGTTCGCCGCGTGGAGCGCGCTCGGCAACGTCTTCGACCCGGCCGGCGGTTACGACAACGTCGGCAACGACTCCAGCGGCCCCACCGCCGGCACGGGCCTGATCCTGGCCCTGATCGCCACGCTCATCCTGGCCGCGGCGGCAGTCGCCAGCCCGCTGGTCGCCGCGCTGCAGGCCCCGCTCGTCCCGGCCCCCAAGCCCCCGGCCCCGCAGCCCTACGGCGCCCAGCCGCCCGGCGGTTACGGCTACCCGGGCGCGCCGCAGCCGCAGTACGGCGGTCAGCCTCCGTTCGACGGCGGTCAGGCCCCGTACGCCGGCCAGCCGCCGCAGCCCCAGCCGCAGGCGCAGGCCCAGCAGCCGACGCCGCCGGCCGGGGACTTCTCCCCGTTCTGGTTCGCCGTACCGGTACCGCGTCCGCTGTTCGCGGAGGACGGCTCGCCGACGCCGATCGCCGAACTCGCCCCGGGCACCTGGTACCTGGCGGTCGAACAGAACGGTCCGGCTCTGGTCGCGCAGACGCAGGACGGCCGCCGTGGCGTGCTGCGGGACACCTCCGGGATCCAGCGCGGCTGACGTTCGTCACCTGACCGGCCCCTCGCCCTTCCGGGCGGGGGGCCGTTGTCGTACAGTCACCACCCCTGACTGACACTCCGTCAGACGGCTGGAGGCGGTATGCGGCTCGGTCTCGCACTCGGCTACTGGGGCCGCGGCCCCTCCGCGGACCACGTCCCGCTGGCGCGGGAGGCGGAGCGGCTCGGCTACGACTCCGTGTGGACGGCCGAGTCCTGGGGCTCGGACGCCTTCACCCCGCTGACCTGGATCGCCGCCCAGACCTCAAGGATCAGGCTGGGTACGGCGGTCGCCCAGATGGCGGCCCGCTCGCCGACGACCACCGCGATGCACGCGCTGACGCTGGACCACCTCTCCGGCGGGCGCATGCTGCTCGGCCTCGGGCTGTCCGGCCCGCAGGTCGTCGAGGGCTGGTACGGCCGCCCGTTCCCGAAGTCGCCGCTGACCGCGACCCGGGAGTACGTCGACGTCGTACGGCAGGTGCTGCGGCGGGAGGCGCCGGTGGAGCTGGACGGCCGTTTCCACTCCCACCCCTACCGTGGCCCGGACGGCACCGGCCTCGGCAAACCACTGAGGCCGATCACCCATCCCCTGCGCCCCGACCTGCCGGTCCTGCTCGGCGCCGAGGGCCCGAAGAACGTGGCGCAGACGACCCGGATCGCGGACGGCTGGCTGCCGCTGTACTGGGCGCCGAACCGGCCCGAGGTGTACGGGCCGGCGGTCGCCGACCTGCCCGACACCCGCGAGGGATCGAGCGGAGGTGACTTCCTCGTCGCGCCCATGGCCCAGGTGCGGGTCTGCGACGACGTCGCCGAAGGCCTCCTCCCCGTCAAGGCCATGCTCGGCTTCTACATCGGCGGCATGGGCCACGCGGCCCGCAACTTCCACGCCGATCTCATGGCGCGCATGGGGTACGAGGAGGAGGCGCGGCGGATCCAGGAACTGTTCCTGTCCGGCCGCCGGGAGGAGGCGGTACTGGCCGTCCCGGACGCCTTCGCCGACGAGATATCGCTCGTCGGACCCCGTGAACGCATCGCCGAGCGGCTGGAGTCGTGGCGCAAGGGTCCCGTGACGGACCTGCTGGCCCTGGTACGGGACCCCCACACCCTGCGCGTCCTCGCCGAGCTCAACTCCTAGCCGGCCAGGGCACGCCCTACGAGCCGCTCAGCTGACCGGCCGACGGCACCGTGTTCGTCACCTCGGCGCCCGCGCTCCTACCGGCTCCCTTGACCTGGTTGATGATGTCGTCGAAGGCGCCCACGACCGAGTCGGTCGAGTCGCCCCTGCGCAGCATGGACGGCAGGTTCCTGAGCGCTTCGATGCCCTCGGTGAGGGGGGCGACAGCCCTCGAGAGCGCGGGGTCGCCCTGGGCGTTGCGCGCCGCGGCCTTGAGCCGGTTGTACGCGAACCCGCCCGCGGCGGCGGCCTTCACCAGGGCGAGCCTCCTGCCCTTGGCGCCTTGCTCGAACTTTCCGGCCCTCCAGGGTTTGACGATCCACTGGTAGACGGCACCGGCCGCGAGGCCCGCGTTGGCGACGAAACGGGTCTTGGCGAGCCTCTGCCGCTCGGCGGAGGCCGTCGGACTGGCGGAGGCCGTCGGACTGGCGGCGGCGACGGCGACGGTGCCCTGCGCGGAGTTTCCCCCGCTGGCGTAGGCTGTGGCGCCGGCGACCAGGGCACAGCAGAGGGTGAGTGCCACGACGAGGCGGCGTATCGGTACGGGCACGGAGTCCTCCCTACGTGTGAGGGGTTCTCCTGGCAGGTTCACCCCGCACCGCCGTGTCCGCCACTTGGGGGAACGGGCGGATACCCCCCGGACGCACCGGTTTTCTCCAGGTTTCAAACGGGAATCCGGGGCCAGACGGAAAACATGTCCACTCGATATCGCACTGGTTCCAACTCCGCCGGGACGGTCATAGCGGTGGTCGCCGACGTCATGGCCGTCATCCTCGGACTGTGGATCCTCATGTACCTGCTGGACGCCAACCCGGCCAACGACCTGGTGCAGTTCGTCCACGACGCGGCCAACTGGCTCGCCGGCTGGTCCCGTGACCTGTTCACCTTCGACAAGGCCTGGGCCCGCGTCATCGCCGGCTACGGCCTGGCCGCCGTGGTCTACCTGTTCGTCGGCCACGCCATCGCCAACCGCGTCCACCGGCACTGACAGACGAAACGAGGACCTGCTCGCAGAGGACCTACTCGCAGCAGTCCGGGTCCAGGCCCATCGGCAGGAACTCGCCGCCGAACACCGCGCAGGTGGCATCGTGGCCGCCCAGGGCCGCCACGGCCAGAAGCAGGGAGCCCGCCGTCCAGGTGGTCAGCTCCTGCGGCCAGATCGTCTCGTCGTCGAAGACGTAGCCCGTCCAGTACAGGCCGCTGTCCGCGTCCCGCAGGTGCTGGATCGACTGGAGGATCTCCAGCGCCCGGTCGGACTCGCCCATCACCCAGAGCGCGAGGGCGAGTTCGGCCGACTCGCCGCCGGTCACCCACGGGTTGGGGATCACGCAGCGCACCCCGAGGCCGGGAACGACGAAGCGGTCCCAGGCCTCCTCTATCCGGGACTTGGCCTCGGCTCCGGTCACGGCGCCGCCCAGCACCGGGTAGTACCAGTCCATCGAGTAGCGGCCCTTGTCGAGGAACCGCTCCGGGTGGCGCCGGATGGCGTGCCGGAGCGCGCCCGCCGCCAACTCCCAGTCCGGCTGCGGCTCTTCGCGCTGCTCGGCGATCGCGAGCGCGCAGCGCAACGCGTGGTGGATCGAGGAGCTGCCGGTCAGCAGCGCGTCCGCGGTGGCCGTCCCGTCGTCCTCGCGCCGCCAGCCGATCTGCCCGCCCGGCTGCTGGAGCCCGAGGACGAACTCGACCGCCGCGACGACCGCCGGCCACATCCGGTCCAGGAAGGTGTCGTCGCCGGTGGAGAGGTAGTGGTGCCAGACGCCTACGGCGATGTAGGCGACGAAGTTCGTCTCGCGGGCCCGGTCGGTGACGTCGTCGAAGGCCCCGTCCGCGTACGCCGCGTACCAGGAGCCGTCCGCGTTCTGGTGCCTCGCCAGCCAGGTGTACGCCCGGTCGGCGGCCTCGTGCTCGCCCGCCGCGTCCAGCGCCATCGCGGCCTCGGTGTGGTCCCACGGGTCGAGGTGGTGCCCTCGGAACCACGGGATCGCGCCGTCCTCCCGCTGCACGTCGAGGATGCCGCGAACGGTCGCGGCAGCCTGCTCGGCGGTGAGGACCCCGGGCAGGACCAGGTGTTCTGTCCGGGGGGTGGTCACTTGGCGTCCGCCTGGGACGTCCCGGAAAGACGGGGCAGATGCGGCTTGGTCGCGTACGCCACGAAGCTCTTGCCGATCAGCGGGTTCAGCGCCTGCTCGGCGACCCGGGTGGCCAGCGGTTTCTTCATGATGTCCCAGACCAGCAGCTTGTGGTACGCCCGCACCGGCAGCGCCTTGTCGTTGTCGACGCCGAACGCGCACTTCAGCCACCAGTACGGCGCGTGCAGCGCGTGGGCGTGATGGGTGCCGTACGGGCGGAGACCGGCTTCCTTGATCTTCGCGAGGAGCTCGTCCGCCTTGTAGATGCGGATGTGGCCGCCCTCGACCTCGTGGTAGGCGTCGGACAGGGTCCAGCAGACCTTCTCGGGGCCGTAGCGCGGCACGGTGATCGCGATGCGCCCGCCGGGCTTGAGCACACGGACCATCTCGGCGAGTACGCCCTTGTCGTCCGGGATGTGCTCCATGACCTCGGAGATGATCACGACGTCGAACGACTCGTCGGGGAAGGGGAGGGCGAGCGCGTCGCCCTCCATGGCCGTCGCGGTGGCGCCGGCCGGGGCCTCGCCCGCCTCCTTCATCGCCGCGAACCACTTCGCGACCTCGCGGATCTCGTCGCCGTTCTGGTCCAGGGCCACGACCTGCGCACCACGCCGGTAACACTCGAAGGCGTGCCGGCCCGCTCCGCAGCCGAGGTCCAGGACTCGGTCGCCCGGGGCGAGCGGGAACCGGGAGAAGTCGACGGTCAGCACGTGGCCCTGCTTTCGGGATAGACGCCGGTAACGCTTGTCGAGGTCGAGGTCGCGGATGCGGAAAGGCCGGAACTCATGCCCGCGGAGGGGCTGGAGCTTCTGCCCGTGGAGCGGGCGACGGCCTCGCGGTAGTGGGCCACCGTGCCCTCTGCGGCGCGGGCCCAGGTGAAGTGGGCCAGCACCCGCTCACGGCCGGCGCGACCGAGTCGTAGCCGCAGCTCCGGGTCGCCGAGAAGTCTGCTGAGCCCGGCGGCCAGCGCGCCCGCGTCGCCGGGCGGTACCGCCAGGCACGTCTCGCCGTCGCGCCCGGCGACCTCGGGGATCGCCCCGCCGGTCGTGGCGACCAGCGGCGTGCCCGTGGCCATGGCCTCGGCGGCCGGCAGGGAGAAACCCTCGTAGAGGGACGGCACGCAGGCGACCTGCGCCGAGCGCACCAGGTCGACGAGTTCCGCGTCGGAGATGCCCTTGACGAACTCGACGGCGCCTTCGAGGCCGTACCGCTCGATGGCCTGGGCGACCGGCCCGTCCTCGGCGCGCTTGCCGACGACGACGAGATGGGCGTCGGGGTGTTCCGTGCGTACCTTCGCCAGCGCCTCGACGAGGAAGACCAGGCCCTTCAGCGGCACGTCCGCGCTGGACGTGGTCACGATGCGGCCCGACACCTGCGGGACGGACGGATCGGGCGAGAACAGGTCGGTGTCGGCGCCGATGTGGACGACGTGGATGCGGTCCTGGCGGACGCCCAGGTGGTCGACGATCTCCTGGCGGGAGGTGCCGGAGACGGTGAGCACGGAGGGCAGCCGGCGCGCCACGCGCTTCTGCATGCGGGTGAAGCCGTACCAGCGGCGTACGGAGAAGCGCCGCTGCCAGCCGTCCGCCGCGTCCAGCTCCAACTGGCGGTCCACGGTGATCGGGTGGTGGATGGTGGTGACCAGGGGCGCGCCGACGTCGCCCAGCAGCCCGTAGCCCAGCGTCTGGTTGTCGTGGACGACGTCGAAGTCGCCGCGCCGGGCGCGCAGGTGGTGGCGGGCGCGGAGGGAGAACGTCAGCGGTTCCGGGAAACCGCCGGTCCACATCGTGGCGACCTCGAGCGCGTCGATCCAGTCGCGGTACTCGTCGCGGCCGGGGGTGCGGAAGGGGTCGGGCTGGCGGTAGAGGTCGAGGCTGGGCAGCTCGGTGAGGCCGAGCCCGTCGTAGCCTTCGTCGAGTACGGGGTACGGCTGCGCGCCGATGACCTCGACGCGGTGGCCGAGGCGGGCCAGCTCGCGGGAGAGGTGGCGGACGTAGACGCCCTGGCCGCCGCAGAACGGGTTCCCTTTATAGGTGAGGAGCGCGATGTTGAGCGGTCGCTCGCCGTCCGCGGCGAGATCCTCCTGAGGACCCGCCTGACTGGCCTCAGCGGTCACTCTGGGCCCCCTTCTGCGTGCACTGTCCCGCGACATTACGCCGGGACGCTAATCTAGAACAAGTTTCAGACTTGATCGTTCGGGAGGCTCTGAATCTACCGGCAGGTAGGGGAGCTGTGAGCAGTGGATCAGGTGATTCACGCCACGGCGGACGACTCTGCCATGCTGTCTGATCACTCACCCTCACCGACTGTCACGGAACGGGATCCATGCCTGCGGAAGCCAAGGTGATTAAGGTGGAAGCCAGCGCCGACAGACCGGCCCTCCCGCCCCTCACGGAGCGGCAGGAGGCGCGCCGGCGCCGCATCCTGCACGCGAGTGCACAGCTGGCCAGCCGGGGCGGTTTCGACGCGGTGCAGATGCGCGAGGTCGCGGAGTCCTCCCAGGTGGCGCTCGGCACGCTCTACCGCTACTTCCCGTCCAAGGTGCACCTGCTGGTCGCCACCATGCAGGACCAGCTGGAGCACATGCACGGCACGCTGCGGAAGAAGCCACCGACGGGCGACACGGCCGCGGAGCGGGTCGCGGAGACGCTGATGCGCGCCTTCCGGGCGCTCCAGCGCGAGCCGCACCTGGCCGATGCGATGGTCCGCGCGCTGACCTTCGCGGACCGCAGCGTCTCCCCCGAGGTCGACCAGGTCTCCCGGCAGACCACGGTGATCATCCTGGACGCCATGGGGCTGGAGAATCCCAGCCCCGAGCAGCTCTCCGCGGTCCGCGTCATCGAGCACACCTGGCACTCGGCCCTCATCACCTGGCTCTCGGGCCGCGCCTCCATCGCCCAGGTCAGGATCGACATCGAGACGGTGTGCCGGCTGATCGACCTCACGTCCCCGCAGGAACAGGGCTGAGGGCAGGCACGCAAAGGACCTACGAGACGGGTTCCCTTCGCCGGTATTACCCGGATCAGGTGATGGGGGTCGCCTTCTGGTCCGACTACTACCTTCAGGCCTCTCAGCCCAACCGTCGACGTCGGCCACAGCGGATGCTTCGGCAGGTGCCTCTGCGTCTCGCCAAAGTCGGCTACTCCGGTTGAACTCCCTCACTCGCCTCGTAGGCCAATAACAGGATAGAACACGCAGAGCCGGACACAACACCCCTAATCGGAATTTTTTCTGCCCTTCTTCTCGGCTCTTCCCAGCCCTACTCCTCCGGCGGGAACACCGGCTCCCCGCTCCCCACCAACGTGATCAGAATGGCCTCCACCGGACAGCCCTCCGCCGCCGCCAGCACCCGCTCGTTCGCGTCCGTGTCGGGGTCGACGGGATGGGACTGGCGCGCGGTGTCGAGGCGGAAGCCGGCCGGGGCGTGGTGGAGGCACTGGGCCGAGCCGATGCACAGGGAGCGGTCGACGTCGACGTGCCAGCGGTCACCCACCCCCATGCTCGACTTCGCTCGCGCGGGAGGTACCCCCATCCCTCACGCCTCCCAGCCGGCCGGGAGGTGGATCATCTTGTGTTCGAGGAACTCGCCGTACCCCTCGGGGCCGAACTCCCGCCCCAGACCGGAGTTCTTGTAGCCGCCGAACGGGCCGAGCATGTCGAGGCTGAAGGTGTTGACGGAGTACGTGCCCGTACGGACCTGGCGCGCGACCTCGATGCCGTGCCCGACGTCGGCCGTCCACACGCTGCCGCTCAGCCCGTACGCGGAGTCGTTCGCGATCTTCACGGCCTCGGCCTCGTCACCGTAGGGGAGAAGGCAGATCACCGGGCCGAAGATCTCCTCGCGGGCGATGCGCATGGAGTTGTCCACGTCGCCGAAGAGGGTCGGCTCGACGTACCAGCCGCGGTCCAGGCCCGGCGGACGGCCGCCGCCCGTGAGGATCTTCGCGCCCTCCTCCTGGCCGATGCGGATGTAGTCGAGGTTGCGCCGCTGCTGGCGCCGCGCCACCAGCGGGCCGACCTGGGTCGCCGGATCCAGCGGATCGCCCACGACCAGCGCGCTCGCCGCCGCCGCGAAGGCGTCCGCGAACTCGTCGTAGCGCGAGCGCGGCACGAGGATGCGGGTCTGGGCCACACAGGCCTGCCCGTTGTTCATCCAGGCCGCCGAGACGATGCCGGGGACGGACGTCGCGATGTCCGCGTCCGGCAGGACCACCGCCGCCGACTTGCCGCCCAGCTCCAGCGTCACGCGCGTGAGGTTGCGCGAGGCCACCTCCATCACGCGCCGGCCGGCCGCGACCGACCCCGTGAAGGACACCTTGTCGATCCCGGGGTGCCCCACCAGGTACTCGCTGACCTCGCGGTCCGCCGGGAGGATCGACAGCACCCCCTCCGGCAGCCCGGCCTCCTTCGCGATCTCGCCGAGGATGTACGCGTCCAGCGGCGACTCCGGCGACGGCTTGAGCACCACCGTGCAGCCGGTGAGCAGCGCGGGCGCGAGCTTGGCGGCGGCCACGAACTGCGGGACGTTCCAGGGGACGACGGCCGCGACGACCCCGACGGGCTCGCGCCGCACCAGGATCTTCCCGAGGACGCCGTCGCGGTTCTCCTCGTGGACGAAGTTCCGCGCGACCGTGATCGCCGCGTCCCACACCATCATCGCGCCGAGCGCCTGCGCGAGGACGCTCCAGGAGTACGGCGATCCGTTCTCGGACGAGATGACGTGGGCGATCTCCTCGTGCCGTACGGCGATCGCGTCCTTGATGCGAGTGACCACCTCGAGCCGCTCGTCGAGCGTCATCCGCGGCCAGGGCCCCTCGTCGAACGCCTTCCGCGCGGCGGCGACCGCCCGGTCCACGTCGGCCGTCGAGGCGTGCGGCACACGCCCGATGACCTCCTCCGTGTGCGGCGAGATCACCTCGATGACGTCCTCGCCCAAGGGGTCGGTCAACTCCCCGCCGATGAACAGCTGTCCGTGTTCCACGAGCTCGGTCATGGCGACTGCCTCCCAGACAAGGCTCTCTGACGATCCATCAGATACGAAGAACTGATACCAGTTCCCCTCGAAGGAGTCCACGGGCCTCACACCGGTTCACCCCACCTCCCCGACTTCGCGAGTCCTGAGCCTGACAGGTGACTTGGGCTCCCATTGGAACCGGTTCTAGTTATAGTGGCTGGAACGCGGCGACAGGGGGGCTCATGTCACAGGTGACGGACCACGGCGGGGGCGTACGGTCCCTGAAGGTCCCCATCCCGGACAATCCCCTCGGTCACACGCTCGTGTACGTCCTCGACACCGACCGCGGACCGGTGCTGGTCGACACGGGCTGGGACGACCCCGCCTCCTGGGACACCCTCGCCGAGGGGCTCGTCGCGTGCGGCACCTCGGTCGGCGAGATCCACGGGGTCGTCGTCACCCACCACCACCCCGACCACCACGGCCTCTCGGGCAGGGTGCGCGAGGCGTCCGGGGCCTGGATCGCCATGCACGAGGCGGACATCGCACTCATCCGGCGGGCTCGCGGGACCCGGCCCGACCGCTGGTTCTCCTACATGGCCGGCAAACTCGCGGCGGCCGGCGCCCCCGAGGAGCACCTGGCACCCCTGCGCGGCGCCGGCCCACGCACCCTGCCCGGCCTCGCGCCCGCGCTGCCGGACCGCGAGATCGTCCCCGGCGAACTCCTCGACCTGCCGGGCCGCCGTCTGCGCGCCATCTGGACCCCGGGCCACACCCCCGGCCACGTCTGCCTCCACCTGGAGGAGGAGCACCCTTCCCAACTCCCGGGCCACGGCCGTCTGTTCTCCGGCGACCACCTGCTCCCCGAGATCACCCCGCACATCGGCCTGTACGAGGACCCCGACGACGCCACCGTCACCGACCCCCTCGGCGACTACCTCGACTCCCTCGAACGCATCGGCCGCCTCGCCCCCGCCGAGGTGCTCCCCGCCCACCAGCACACCTTCACCGACGCACCGTCCCGGGTAAGGGAGCTGCTGGCCCATCACGAGGATCGGCTCGACGACCTCCTGACCCTGCTGGCCGAACCCCTCACCCCGTGGCAGCTCGCCGAGCGCATGGAGTGGAACCGGCCCTGGGACCAGATCCCGTACGGATCAAGGAACATCGCGGTCTCGGAGGCCGAGGCCCATCTGCGGCGGCTGGTGAAGCTGGGGCGGGCGGAGGCGGTGCCGGGGGGCGAGCCGGTGACGTACGTGGCGGTGTAAATCGCTCGTAGCCGCGGGGGCCCTGCTGATACCAACAGGCATGGACAACACGCATCCCCCGGGCCCCATGGATCCCATGGCTCGGCTCCTCACCGAACGTGCCTGCGAGCGCCTCATCCTCGACTTCGTCCACCGCCTCGACCTCGGCGAACCGCCCTCCGTCGCCGAGCTGTTCACCGAGGACGGCACCTGGGCGTGGCCGGAGGGTGAGCGGCTGGTCGAGGGGCGGGACGCGCTCCGCGCGTACTTCGGCTCCCGCCCGGCCGACCGGCTCTCCCGACGCCTGATGTCCAACATCCGCGTCACGGTGACCTCGCCGGAGACGGCGACCGCCACGTCGTACTTCGCGACCTACCGCCTCGACGGCTACGCGGGCGGCACGGTGCCCGCCGGCCCGCCCGTCCAGGTCGGCCACTACGAGGACACCTTCGCCTTCTGCCGCACCGACGACCGATGGCTGCTCTCCTCCCGGGTCCTCTTCCTCCCGTTCGGCGGCCCGACACCACGAGCGTCGTAGGGCGAAACGATCCCTAGGACACCAGCGACCGGATCAAGTGCTCGGCCGGTCCCAGGAGTTCGACCTCCCGCCTGCTCATCGTCGGGTTGGCCGCACGGCGCCGCCGGGCCTCCAGGAGGCCGGTCTCCGTGAGGGCGGAGGGGTCGGCGAGCAGGGCGGTCAGCATCGCGCGCGCCGGTTGGGCGACAGGCTCGTCGCCGACGGCGACCTGGGCGAGGATCACCGCGGACATGCCCCAGTCGAGCCCCGGATCACCCTCCTCGGCGTTGGCCCAGTCGATCACCCGGGGGCCGTCGGGGGTGAGGATCACGTTGTCGGGGTGCAGGTCGAGGTGGAGCACGCGGGTGGAGGCGGAGCGGCGGCCCGGAATGGCGTGCAGGGCGCCCAGCAGCCCTGCCAGCACGCTCCCCGCCTCCTGCGGACCGAGCGAACCGGCCGCGTACGCCTGGAGCATCGTCGGCCCCGGCAGCCGCTCCATCACCAGGTCGGTCCGCGAGTCGCCCCCGAGCCGCACCCGAGGCACCGGGTAGCCATAGCCGCGTACGTACTCCATCACCGCCCCCTCGGCGGCCGCGTTCCCCCGGCCGTCCCGGTCGCGGCGCAGCACCCACGCCCCGTCGATCTCGTACACGTCGGCCGTGCGGCCGGAACCCAGCAGTCTCCCCGTCGGTGGCATGGCGCGAACCTACCCGTGCCTTCGCCGCCCCCCAACGCGGCTCCACAGCCGCCCCTCAGCGTGTTTCTACGGGCCGGTAGAGTGGCGGCGTCGTCATCACACCTGTACGGGGGGAAGCCGGTGCAATTCCGGCGCTGACCCGCAACCGTGAGCCACCGCAGCGTGGCGAGCCGGATCGCTCCGTACGGTTCGTGACCGGCTCACGCGCACCGGCCGTCCGCCGGTGTACGGCACCGTCGAGGTCTACGGAGCCGAGCCGCCCGGGGTGTCCCGTGCTGCCCGGCTCCCCGCAGGGAGAGGCATCCGCCGATCATGAACGTCCGCCGCAGTGCCGCGGTTCTGGCCGCCACCGCCGTGATCGGCGCCGCCGGGCCCGCCGTCGCCGCCGACCCGTCCCCGTCGCCCTCGGTGGCGATACCCACCGGGCTGTACGGCCGCACCGATCCCACGTACGACGGTGTCTGGCGGCAGTCCCTCGCCCTGCTCGCGCAGGACTCCGTGGGCGTGCGGCCGGCCTCGTCGGGCATCGCCTGGCTGATCGGGCAGCAGTGCGCGAACGGGGCGTTCGCCGCCTTCCGCGCCGACACCGCCAAGGCCTGCGACGCGGGGCTCATGGTCGACACCAACAGCACGGCCGCCGCCGTCCAGGCGCTCGCCGCGCTCGGCGGCCACGGCGCCGTCACCGAGAAGTCCGTCGCCTGGCTGAAGTCCGTGCAGAACGCGGACGGCGGCTGGGGCTACTCCCCGGGCGGCGCCAGCGACGCGAACTCCACCTCCGTCGTCATCGGCGCGCTCACGGCGACGGGCGAAAAGCCGCAGGACATACGCAAGGGCGGCAAGTCCCCGTACGACGCCCTGCTGAAGTTCGCGCTCCCCTGCGACAGCGACAGCGACCAGAGCGGCGCCTTCGCCTACCAGCCCGACAAGAAGGGCGACCTCACGGCCAACGCGGACGCGACCGCGGCAGCCGTCGTCGCCGCCCTCGGCAAGGGGCTCGCAGGCACCGCCCCGAAGGCGGCCGAAACCGACCTGACCTGCAAGGACGCCTCCGCCGATCCCGGGCAGGCCGCTCGCAACGGTGCCGCGTACCTCGTCGAGGCGCTGGCCAAGGACGGCCACCTCACGTCGGCGCTGCCCGGCGCCGAGGACCAGCCCGACTACGGCAACACCGCCGACGCGGTCGTCGCCCTCGCCACCGCCGGCCAGGTCAAGGCGACGGTCCCCGCCGTGCGCTGGCTTCAGGCCAACTCCGTGAAGTGGGCGCAGCAGAGCGGCCCGGCCGCGTACGCGCAGCTGATCCTCGCCGCGAACGCCTCGGCCCAGGACCCGCGCGACTTCGGCGGCCAGGACCTGGTGAAGCTCCTCGACGCGACCGGCCCGGGCCCCGTGTTCGTGCCGGACGCCGAATCGACGTCCCCGGGCGGCTCCGGGGACGCCGCGGCAGCGGACGACGACTCCGGCAACATCGTGTGGATCGCCGGCGGCGGCCTTCTCCTCGTCGTCGTCGCCGTCGGCTACCTGCTCTTCGTGCGCGGCAGGAAGCGCCGGTCGTGAGCCGCCGCCGCGCCGCCACCGCTCTGCTCCTGGCCGTCCTGCTGCCCCTGCTGGGGGCCGCCGGCCAGGCGCAGGCCGCCGGTTACCGCTACTGGTCCTTCTGGGACCGCGCCGGCGACCACTGGACGTACGCCACCCAGGGCCCGTCCACCGTCCGCCCGTCCGACGGCGACGTCCAGGGCTTCCGCTTCGCGGTCAGCGTGGACTCCCAGGACGCGACGGTGCCGCGCGGCACCGCCGACTTCGCGACGATCTGCGCGACGACGCCGGCGCGGGACGGGAAGAAGCGGGTCGCCCTGGTCATCGACTTCGGCACGCTGTCCGACGCGCCCTCCGGCGAGACCCCGCCCTCACCCCGGACGGTCTGCGCCCGCGTACCCTCCGACGCGACCACGGCGGAGGCCCTGGCAGCGGTCGCCAAGCCACTCCGCTACGACACGAGCGCCCTGCTGTGCGCGATCGCGGGATATCCGGAACAGGGCTGCGGGGAGCAGGTGTCGGCCGGGAAACAGCCGACGGCGCCGGCGAAGAAGACAGCGACGAAGAAGACGACGGACGAGGGCCCGTCGGTGGGCCTGATCGCGGGCTCCGCGGCGGTGGCCGCGCTGGCGGCGGCAGCGATCTGGCAGGCCCGGCGGCGCAGGAATGCGTAGCCGCGGGCATCGGGCCACCGTGCATCCAGGTGCCTGGTGGCTCTGGTCCCTGTCGCTCGGCACCGCGGCCACCCGCACCACCAACCCCCTCCTCCTCGCCCTCCTCATCGCGGTCTCCGCCTACGTCGTCGCGACCTGCCGGCCCGCCGACGCCTCCTGGTCCCGCTCCTACGGCGCCTTCGTCAGACTCGCCCTCGCCGTGCTCCTCGTCCGCCTCGCCTTCGCCATCGCCCTCGGCTCCCCCATCCCCGGCACGCACGTGATCGTCACCCTCCCCGAAGTCCCGCTCCCCCACTGGGCCCAGGGCATCCGCCTCGGCGGCAGGGTCACCGCGGAGGGCCTCCTCTTCGCCCTGTACGACGGCCTGAAACTCGCCGCGCTCCTCATCTGCGTGGGCGCCGCGAACGCCCTCGCCGGCCCCACCCGCCTCCTCAAGTCCCTCCCCGGCGCCCTCTACGAGACCGGCGTGGCCGTCGTCGTGGCCCTCACCTTCGCCCCGAACCTCATCGCCGACGTCCAGCGCCTGCGCGCCGCCCGCCGCCTGCGCGGCCGCCCCGACAAGGGCATACGGGGCCTGCTGCACGTAGGACTCCCGGTCCTGGAGGGCGCGTTGGAGCGGTCCGTCGCCCTCGCCGCCGCGATGGACGCCCGCGGCTACGGCCGCACCGCCGCCGTCCCCTCCCCGGTCCGCCGTACCACCGCCGCCCTCACCCTCGGCGGGCTGCTCGGCGTCTGCGCCGGAACGTACGGCCTGCTCACCGCGGAGGGCGGCACGTACGGCATCCCGGTCCTGCTCGCCGGACTCGCCGCCGCACTGGGCGGCCTGTGGCTCGGCGGGCGCCGTACCCCGCGTACCCGCTACCGCCCGGACCGCTGGGACCTGCGCGCCTGCCTCGTCGCCGGCTCCGGTGCCGCCGTCGCCGTGCTGCTCACCCTCGCCGCGTCCGCCGACCCGGCGGCCCTGCACCCCGGCGTCGTCCCCCTCGTGGCCCCCACCCTCCCCCTCCGGGCCGCCGCGGCCGTACTCCTCGGTCTGCTCCCCGCTTTCCTCGCCCCCGCCCCCGCCCTTGCCCCCGCCCACAAGGAGTCGTCGTGATCCGCTTCGAGGACGTCTCCGTGACCTACGACGGTGCCGCCGAACCCACCGTCCGGGGCGTGGACTTCGAGGTCCCGGAGGGCGAACTCGTCCTGCTCGTCGGCCCGTCGGGCGTCGGCAAGTCCACCGTGCTCGACGCGGTCAGCGGTCTCGTCCCGCACTTCACCGGCGGCACCCTGCGCGGCCGCGTCACGGTGGCCGGCCGTGACACCCGCACCCACAAGCCGCGCGAACTCGCCGACGTCGTCGGCACGGTGGGCCAGGACCCGCTCTCGCACTTCGTGACGGACACCGTCGAGGACGAACTCGCCTACGGCATGGAGTCGTTGGGCCTCGCCCCGGACGTGATGCGCCGCCGCGTCGAGGAGACCCTCGACCTCCTCGGCCTGGCCGACCTGCGCGACCGCCCGATCGCCACCCTCTCCGGCGGCCAGCAGCAGCGCGTCGCGATCGGCTCGGTCCTCACCCCGCACCCGCGGGTCCTGGTCCTCGACGAACCGACCTCCGCACTGGACCCGGCCGCCGCGGAGGAGGTCCTCGCGGTCCTCCAGCGCCTCGTCCACGACCTCGGCACCACGGTCCTCATGGCCGAACACCGTCTGGAACGCGTCGTCCAGTACGCCGACCAGGTCGCTCTCCTGCCGGGCCCGGGCGCCACCCCGGTCCTGGGCACCCCGGCGGAGGTGATGGCGGTGTCCCCGGTGTACCCGCCGGTCGTCGACCTGGGCCGCCTGGCGGGCTGGTCCCCGCTCCCCCTGACGGTGCGGGACGCCCGCCGCCGGGCCTGCGACCTCCGGGAACGGCTGACGGGGCTCCGGGACGAGCCGGCACCCGCGCCGGAACCGATACCAGCACCGGTACGAGCCCCCTCGCCCCGCCCGGCCGCCTCCCCCCGTTGGCGCCTGCGCAGAAAACGAGAAGTGGCCGCCGCCTCCACCCCACCACCTCCCGTCGCCGAGGTCCGCTCCCTCGCCGTCCGCCGCGGCCGCGTCCAGGCCCTCCGCCACGTCGGCCTCACCGTCACCCCCGGCGAGACCATCGCCCTCATGGGCCGCAACGGCGCCGGCAAGTCCACGCTGCTCAACACCCTCGTCGGGCTCGTCGAGCCGACCGCCGGCACGGTCCGCGTCGGCGGCGCCGACCCTCACCGCACCGCGCCCCGCGATCTCGTACGCCATGTCGGCCTGGTCCCGCAGGAGCCGCGCGACCTGCTGTACGCCGACACGGTCGCCGCCGAGTGCGTGGCCGCGGACCGGGATGCCGAGGCGGCCCCGGGCACCTGCCGTGCCCTCGTCTCGGACCTCCTCCCCGGCGTCACCGACGACACCCACCCCCGCGACCTCTCCGAGGGCCAGCGTCTGGCACTCGCGCTCGCCGTGATCCTGACCGCGCGCCCTCCCCTCCTCCTGCTCGACGAGCCGACCCGCGGCCTGGACTACGCGGCGAAGGCCCGTCTCGTCGGCGTGCTGCGCGGTCTCGCCGCCGAGGGCCACGCGATCGTCCTCGCCACCCACGACGTGGAACTGGCCGCCGAGCTCGCCCACCGGGTCGTCCTCCTGGCCGACGGCGAGGTGATCGCCGACGGGCCGACGGCCGAGGTGGTCGTCTCCTCCCCGTCCTACGCCCCGCAGGTCACCAAGATCCTGGCCCCGCAGCGCTGGCTCACGGTCACCCAGGTCAGGCAGGCCCTGCGATGACCCGCCAGGCAAGAGCGGTCCGCCTCGGCCCTCGCTCCACAGCCGCCCTCGCCCTGGTCAGCGCCGTCGGCGTGGTCGCCTTCACCTGGCCCTTCCTGGCCCCGCCCGCCTCGCAGCTCACCGCCCACGCCCAGGACGCCCCGTGGCTCTTCGCGGGCCTGCTGGTGCTGCTGGTCCCGGTGCTGGCGGCGACGATCTCCGAGTCGGGGCTCGGCCCGAAGGCGGTCGCCATGCTCGGCGTACTGGCGGCGACCGGCGCGGCGCTGCGCCCGATCGGCGCCGGTACGGCCGGCATCGAGCCGATGTTCTTCCTGATGGTGCTGAGCGGACGGGTCCTGGGACCGGGCTTCGGGTTCGTGCTCGGCTCGGTCACGATGTTCGCTTCGGCGCTGCTCACGGGCGGGGTGGGGCCGTGGATGCCGTTCCAGATGCTCGCCATGGGGTGGTTCACGATGGGCGCGGGCCTGCTGCCGGGCCCGGACCGGCTGCGCGGCCGCGCCGAGCTGGCCCTGCTCTGCGTCTACGGCTTCCTGGCCGCCTTCGCCTACGGCACGGTGATGGACATGGCCGGCTGGACCTTCATGGCCCAGAGCGCCTCGAACATCGCCTTCGACCCGCACGCGACCGTCCCCGCGAACCTCGCCCGCTTCGTCGCGTACTGCCTGGCCACGTCGCTCGGCTGGGACCTGGGTCGCGCCCTGGTCACGGTCGTCCTGACCCTCGCTGTCGGCCCGGCGGTCCTGAAGGCACTGCGCCGTGCCACGCGCCGGGCCGCTTTCGAGACCGCGGTCACATTCGACGCACCCACATCGTGAGCCCCCGCACGCACACCGTTACTTACACCGTGAAGCACCCCACATGACCCACATCACCTACTAAGGTGGACAGTAGGGGCAAATGGGATATATGTATGCGACTCTACGCGTGCTGACCTGCGGATTGAGAGCCAGATCACACAAGCGGCGTTTCCCTCATATGCGACCACCACTAGTAAAGGGGGTCATTGCGGACGGCCCTCGAGCCTGCTTCTGTAGAGGACGTCGCCAGGCGCCGACAAGCCCACAGGGCCCCGGCGCCGACACATGCCCCCGCCGCGCACCGCGTGGTTCCGGCAGGTGGGTGACCCACTGTCCCCGAAGAAAAAGGTTCTCCGTGTCCGTCTCCGTCATCCGCCGCATCGCCAGCCCGAAGAAGGCCCTCACCATCGCCGCCGTGGCCGCCGCCACCGCCGGTATGGCCCTGTCCGCGGCTCCGGCCCAGGCGGCCACCACGTCTGCTTCCTCGGCCCAGGCGATCGCGCACAAGATGATCCCGGACGCCGCGCAGTTCAAGGCCTTCAGCAACATCGTGTCGCACGAGAGCGGTTGGAACCACAAGGCCACCAACTCCTCCTCCGGCGCCTACGGCCTGGTCCAGGCGCTGCCCGCCTCGAAGATGGCCTCCGCGGGCTCCGACTGGAAGACCAACCCGGCCACCCAGATCAAGTGGGGCCTGGACTACATGAACTCCCGTTACGGCAGCCCGGCCGCCGCCTGGAACTTCTGGCAGGCCAACGGCTGGTACTGAGCCACCCTCCCGCACCGCACGTGAAGGCGGCGGCCCCCGATCCCCGGGGCCGCCGCCTTCACCCTTTTCCCGCCTGCCCGTGGTCCACTGAAGCGGTGACGACGGAGTCCGAGACGTACGATCCCGAGGCGCGTGGCCTGCCCCTGGTGGCCGTGCTCCTCATCCTGACCGTGGTGAGCGGGCTGATCGACGCCGTGGCCTACCTGGGCCTCGGCCAGGTCTTCACCGCCAACATGACCGGCAATGTCGTCGTCCTCGGCTTCGCCGCGGCCGGGGCACCGGGCTTCTCGGTGCCGCACACGGCGACCTCGCTCGTCTCCTTCGTCGCGGGCGCGGTGGCCGGAGGACGCGTCGCACGACGGGTGGGCGACTGCTCGCGCCGGACCTGGACCCGGCTGACACTGGCCACCGAAGCGGCCCTGGTGGGCGCGGCCGCCGCGGTCGCCTTCGCCGCACCGGGCACCGCGGGTACCACGTACACACTCATCGCCCTCACGGCCTTCGCGATGGGCATGCGCAACGCGGCCGTCCGCAAGCTGGACGTGTCGGCCCTGACGACGACGACCGTACTGACGATGACACTGACCGGGCTGGCCGCCGACTCCCGCACCGCGGGCGGCTCGGGCCGGGGCGCTCCGCGCCGCGCCGCGGCGGTGGTCACGATGGCGGCGGGCGCGCTGCTCGGGGCATGGCTGGTACTGCACCACGGGCTGGGCGTCCCGCTGCTGGTCGCGGCGGCGATGACGGGGGTGCTGGCGGTGACGGCCTCGGGGCGCGAGTAGGGGATGCGTCTCGGGGGAGGCAGGGGCGGGGCGTAAGGGACGGGGTTGCTCCTGCCTCCCTCGGGACGGGCGGACGGTGATCGATCGCCGATCGAGCACCGTCCGCTCAGACCGTGCCGGCCGTGCTGACCGGCAGTTCCTTCACCCCGTTGATCCAGGCGGAGCGCAGCCGGCGCGGGTCGCCGGTCAGGCGCAGGCCGGGCATGGCGTCGGCGATGGCGTTGAAGATGAGGTCGATCTCCAGGACGGCGAGGGACTTGCCGAGGCAGTAGTGCGGCCCGCCGCCGCCGAAGCCGAGGTGGGGATTGGGATCGCGGGTGACGTCGAAGGCGTCGGGGTGGTCGAACACCTCGGGGTCGTGGTTGGCGGAGGCGTAGAAGATGCCGACCCGGTCCCCCTTCTTGATCAGCTTGCCGCCGAGCTCCGTGTCCTGCGTGGCGGTCCGCTGGAAGGAGTTGACGGGGGTGGCCCAGCGCACGATCTCCTCGGCCGCCGTCGCCGGACGCTCCCGCTTGTACAGCTCCCACTGCTCGGGGTGGGTGAGGAAGGCGTGCATGCCGTGGGTGATGGCGTTACGGGTCGTCTCGTTGCCGGCGACGGCCAGCATCAGCACGAAGAAGCCGAACTCGTCGGAGCCGAGGTTTCCCTGGTCCTCCGCCGCCACCAGCGTGGTGACGATGTCCTTGGCCGGGCACTGCTTGCGGGCGGCGGCCATGTTCATCGCGTACGCGATGAGCTCCGTGGCCGATTCCTGGCCGACCTCCTCGGTGATCGCGTACTCGGGGTCGTCGTACGAGATCATCTTGTTGGACCAGTCGAAGATCTTGGCGCGGTCGTCCTGCGGGATGCCGATGAGTTCGGCGATGGCCTGGAGGGGCAGCTCGCAGGCGACCTCGGTGACGAAGTCGAAGGGCCCGGAGCGGTTGCGCGCGTTCGCCGCTATCGCCTCCGCACGGGTGCGCAGATTGTCCTCCAGGGCGCGGATGGCGCGCGGAGTGAAGACGCGCTGGATGATCTGGCGCACGCGGGTGTGCTCGGGCGGGTCCATGTTGAGCAGGATCAGCCGCTGCGCGTCGATCGCGTCGCGCTCGATGTGCTCGTTGAAGCGGATGATCGCGGTGTTGAGGTAGGAGGAGAAGATCTCCGGGTGCGTGGAGACGTACTTGACGTCCGCATGCCGGGTGACCGCCCAGTACCCCTCGTCCTGGAAACCTGCGACGTTGGACGCTTGCGGGATCCAGCGGACCGGCTCGGCCCGGCGCAGCTCGGCGAACTCCGGGAGCGGCACGCGGTGTTGCAGCAGATCGGGGTCAGTGAAATCGAACCCGTCGGGAAGCGCTGGACAGGGCATCGGCAACTCACTCCAGCCATCTGACGACCCATCAGGAATAGAGCTGCCGCGAAGGTAGTAACGGGTTCTACAAGTAGCAAGGGGTACGACGCCCCGAATCAGGTGCGGAATTCGTGCAGATCCCGACTTCGGAGTCTGCAAGACCCTTGCGGCGGCGGACGCCTCGTCCGCAGACTGCACACAGAACTAGAACACGTATCAGTTCGGAGGAGAGGACCCCGCACCCATGGCCGCCGAACCCGTGATCGTCGAAGCCGTACGCACCCCCATCGGCAAGCGCGGCGGCGCGCTCGCCAATCTGCACCCCGCCTACCTCCTGGGCGAGACCTACCGCGAACTCCTCGGCCGCACCGGCATCCCCTCCGACTGCGTCGAGCAGATCGTCGGCGGCACGGTGACCCACGCCGGCGAACAGTCCATGAACCCCGCGCGCACCGCCTGGCTGACCGTGGGCCTGCCCTACGAGACGGCGGCGACGACGGTCGACTGTCAGTGCGGCTCCTCGCAGCAGGCGAGCCACATGACGGCCAACATGATCGCGGCGGGCGTGATCGACGTGGGCATCTCGTGCGGCGTCGAGTCGATGTCCCGCGTCCCGCTGGGCTCAGGCTCGAAACACGGCCCCGGAAAGCCGTTCCCGGACGAGTGGAACGTCGACCTCCCGAACCAGTTCGAGGCGGCGGAACGCATCGCCCGCCACCGCTCCCTGACCCGCGAGAACGTCGACTCCCTCGGCCTGCTCTCCCAGGAACGGGCCGCGATCGCCTGGTCGGAGGAACGCTTCAAGCGGGAGACGTTCGCGGTGCAGGTACCGACGACGGAGGACGAGCAGCGGGCGGGCCAGGGCATGTGGCGCCTGGTGGACAAGGACGAGGGCCTGCGCGACACGACCATGGAGGCCCTGTCCGTCCTCAAGCCGATCATGCCGACGGCGGTCCACACGGCGGGCAACTCGTCCCAGATCTCCGACGGCGCGGCAGCCATCATGTGGGCGTCGAAGCGGATGGCACGGGCGCTGAAGCTGAGGCCGAGGGCGCGGATCGTCGCCCAGGCACTGGTGGGCGCGGACCCGCACTTCCACCTGGACGGGCCCATCGACGCCACAAAGGCCGTCCTGGGCAAGGCGGGCATGTCCCTGAAGGACATCGACCTCGTCGAGATCAACGAGGCCTTCGCCTCGGTGGTGTTGAGCTGGGCCCAGGTCTTCGAACAGGACCTCGCGAAGGTCAACGTCAACGGCGGTGCGATCGCCCTGGGTCATCCGGTGGGCGCGACCGGGGCCCGGCTGATCACCACCGCGCTCCATGAACTGGAGCGCGGCGACAAGGAGTTCGCCCTCATCACGATGTGCGCGGGCGGCGGGCTGGCCACCGGCACGATCATCCAGCGGTTGTAGCCGCCGGCCCCGACACGAACGCGGCAAGGGCTGCGGGCGGGCGCGATGGCGAGCAGCAGGCCCGTGAGGCCTGGGGTGGCCGGTCGGTCTACGGCTCGATGAGGCCGACGCGGATGGCGTAGCGGGTGAGTTCCAGGCGGTCGCGCAAGCCGAGTTTCTGGAGCAGGTTGGCGCGGTGGCGTTCGACCGTCTTGACACTGATCACGAGGAGGAGGGCGATCTCCTTGGATGAGTGTCCCTCGGCGACGAGTTTGAGGATTTCCTCTTCGCGTTCGGTGATGGGCCGCGCGGGCAGCCGGTCGCCCGTTCGCACGCGGTCGAGGTAGGTGCGGATGAGCGTGGTCTCGGCACCGGGGTAGATGAAGGGTTCGTCGCGCAGGGCGGCACGGCAGGCTTCGACCAGGTCGCGGTCGGCGACGGACTTGGGGACGTAGCCGGAGGCTCCCGCCTTGAGCGCTTCGAAGAAGTACTGCTCGTTGTCGTACATCGTCAGCATCAGGATGCGCAGGCCGGGGCGGAGACGGGAGAGCTGACGGGCGGCCTGCAGACCGGTCTGGCGGGGCATCGCGATGTCGAGGATGGCCAGGTCGATGTCGTTGCCCCGGGCCTCGACGACGGCTTCGGCACCGTCGGCTGCCTCGGCCACGACGGTCAGGTCCGGCTCGGCATCGAGGATGAGGCGGACACCACGACGGACCAGGGCGTGGTCGTCGGCGAGCAGGATGCGGGCCGGTTCAGTCATCGCACGTTCTCCTGGGTGCCGCGGTCGACGGCCTTGCCGCCGGTCACGCGCAGGCGTATCTCGGTTCCGCCGTGTGGGCCTTGGCCGATGTCGAGGTCGGCGCCTATGAGGAGGGCGCGTTCCCGCATGCCGCTGATGCCGGCGCCTTCGGGCGCCGCCCCGATGCCCTGGCCGTTGTCGCGGACCAGCAGTCCCACCCCGGCGTCCGGCAGGGGGCGCAGGTGGACTTCGACTCGGGTGGCGCGGGCGTGGCGGGCGGAGTTGGTGAGCCCTTCCTGGGCGATGCGGTAGAGGACGAGTTCGGTCGCCGGGTCGAGGTGGGGCAGACCAGGGGTGATGTACGCGGTCGCGCTCGTACTGGAGGTCGTGAACTCGGTCGTCAGGGCGCGCAGGGCGGAGTGCAGGCCGAGTTCCTCCAGCACACCGGGGCGCAGGCGGCGGGCGATGCGGCGGATCTCGTCCAGGCCCGCGCGGGTGGTCTCCTGCGCCTGACGGAGGTCGGCCCGCACGGACCGAGGGGCCTGGTCGGCCGCGTGCTTGAGCTGGAGGAGGACGGCGGTGAGGGTCTGTCCGACCTCGTCGTGAAGTTCCTGGGCGATGCGCTGTCGTTCGGCTTCCTGCGCGGAGAGGGCCCTGCCCGAGCTGGTGGCCCGTTCGGCCTCGAGCCGGGCGAGCATGGCGTTGAAGGTCTCGGTGAGTTCGGAGATCTCGCCGGGTCCGCTGACGATCGCGCGGCTGCCGGGCCTGAGGAGATCGGCGGTGGCCATGGCCCGGGTCAGACGGGCCAGCGGTGCGAGTCCGATCCGCAGCAGGACGGCATTCGCGATCAGCATCACCACCAGCCCGGCGATCAGAATCAGTGCCTCGCCGAACAGCACCGGGGTGGAGACGGTGACCGGGCCCAGGAGCAGGAGAACCGCGACGACGAGCACCACGGCGTTGAAGAGGAAGATCCGCCAGTACAGCGTCATGATCGGGTGTTCCTTTCCTGGTGGTCCTCACCTCCACTGTCTCCTGCCACCGCCGGTCCGCCCCCGTTTCAAGGGTCCGACCTGCGGACTGCCCCGCCCCACTCTGACCGCTGCGGGCGCGCCGCGTCCATCCGTGCTGACACCCATATCCCCGGCCTGTTCGCGACTGGCAACATGGGCCTTTGCCGCGCCGGACCATCAGTGATCACGACCAGTGATCTCCGCCGGTGATCCGCCGTGCGCCGCACCACCGTCGCGACGAAAAGGGAGGGAGGGGTCGTGCCTGCTTCTCGGATGAGCACCACGCCCTTGCCGGGAATCGGTGTCCAGTACGACCTCACGACGCGGGAGCATCGCCATCTGTCGGTGATCGCTCATCGGGACGGGACCCGGACCGTGAACGTCTACCGGGCCGACGACCCGGACGCATGCGCGCAATCACTGCGTCTGACCGAGCCGGAGGCCGCCTCGCTGATCCACGCGCTGACACCGTCCCACCACAGCCCGAGCCTGCTGTCCACGACCGATCTGGGACTGGTGGCCGAGCGGATCGAGCTGTCCGCGGTCTCGTACTGGAACGGGCGTGTCCTCGGCGAGACCAGGATGCGGACCGAGACCGGCGCCTCCATCGTCGCTGTGCTGCGGCGGGCACAGGCGATCCCCTCGCCGACCCCGGACTTCCGGCTGGCCGGCGGCGACACCCTCATCGTGATCGGCACCCGCGAGGGTGTGGAGGCGGCCGCGGCGATACTCGGACGGGAATGACCGATGCACTCCTCAGCCACCTTCCTGATCGAGTTCGGCGCGATCATCCTCGGCCTCGGTCTGCTCGGCCGGCTCGCCGGACGCATGCAGTTCTCCCCCATCCCCCTCTATCTGCTGGCCGGGCTCGCCTTCGGTGAGGGCGGGCTGCTGCCGCTGGGCACCAGCGAGGAGTTCGTCGCGATCGGCGCCGAGATCGGCGTGATACTGCTGCTGCTCATGCTCGGCCTGGAATACACCGCCAGCGACCTGGTCTCCAACCTCAAGACCCAGTACCGGTCAGGCCTCGTCGACGCCGCCCTGAACGCCCTGCCCGGCGCCGCGATGGCGCTGTTGCTGGGCTGGGGGCCGGTCGCCGCGGTCGTGCTGGCCGGGGTGACCTGGATCTCGTCCTCCGGTGTGATCGCCAAGGTACTCGGCGACCTCGGGCGGCTCGGCAACCGTGAAACCCCGGTCATCCTGAGCATCCTGGTCCTGGAAGACCTCTCCATGGCCGTCTATCTGCCGATCGTCACCGCCCTGCTGGCCGGGTCCGGCCTGGCGGCGGGCAGCGTCACCCTGGCGATCGCCCTCGGCGTCGCCGGGCTGGTCCTGCTGACGGCGGTGCGCTACGGACGGCACATCTCCCGCTTCGTCTCGAGCGAGGACCCCGAGAAGCTGCTGCTGGTCGTCCTCGGCCTGACCCTGCTCGTCGCGGGGGTCGCCCAGCAGCTCCAGGTCTCGGCCGCCGTGGGCGCGTTCCTGGTGGGCATTGCCCTGTCCGGCGAGGTCGCCGAGGGCGCGCACAACCTGCTCGCGCCACTGAGGGACCTCTTCGCCGCCGTCTTCTTCGTCTTCTTCGGCCTGCACACCGACCCGGCCAGCATCCCGCCGGTCCTGCTGCCCGCCCTCCTGCTGGCGGTCGTCACCGCCCTGACGAAGATCGCAACCGGGTACTGGGCCGCGAAGCGGGCCGGGGTGGGAACCAAGGGCCGCTGGCGGGCCGGCGGCACTCTGGTCGCACGGGGCGAGTTCTCCATCGTCATCGCCGGACTCGCCGTCACCGCCGGCATCGAGCCGTCACTCGGCCCGCTGGCCACCGCCTACGTGCTGATTCTCGTGGTCCTCGGCCCGCTCACCGCCCGCTTCACCGAACCGGCCGCCGCCTTGATCGCCCGGCGTCGCGCCCCGTCGGAGCCGCGCTGCGCAGCGGGGTCCTCCGCGGCGGAGTCCGCGAAGACGGTCCAGGAGCAAGGCCCTGTCGGCCCCGCCTGAGTGAGGACAGCCGGGCGGCGATCACCAGACAGGACACTGCGCTGGTGATCGCCGCCCTGATCACCTCTGGAGGCACACAGATGCCTGCCATCCTCAGCCGCCACACAACGTTCCCGCCCCGTCCCACGTCTTCACCCCTGTGATCCCAGCCGAACAAACCCTGGTCCGGCAAGCCCACGCGCCCACCCCGCGGAACCGCCCCTTCCGCTCCCTGTGGACCCGCCAACGCATCCCGCTCCTGGCCACGCTCCCCGCCCTGCCCCTCTACGCGATCTGGTGGGCGTTCCTCGCCACGGGCGGCGGGGATCTGGCCGCGCAGGAAGCGTGGGCGGACTTCGCGGCCCGGCACGGGAGATCCGCGTACAACCTCTTCTGGTACGGCGGGATGCACACCGCCAACTACAGCCTGATATCGCCGTATCTGATGGCCGCGTTCGGCGTGCGGACGGTCACCGTCGTCTCGGGGATCGCCGCCACCTGGCTGGCGGCCGTGCTGATCCGGCGCGCTCCGGTCGGCGCACCCCTCGGGCCCGCCCTGCTCGCGTCGCTCGCGCTGTGGTGCAACGTGGCCTCGGGACGTACGACGTTCGCGCTCGGGGTGGCTCTCGGGCTGGCGGCCTGTGTGCTGCTGACGGGGGAGCGGCGGGCCGTGCCGGCCGGGGTGTACGCGACGCTCGCGACCATGGCCAGCCCGGTGGCCGGGCTGTTCCTGGCCGTCGTCGGGTCCGGATTCCTCTGCGTACGGGACTGGAAGCGCGCGCTCCCCCTCCTCGCTCCGCCCGCAGCCGTCGTCGGCGCCACGACCCTCCTCTTTCCCTTCACCGGCGAGCAGCTGATGCCCGCGGCCCGGATCTGGCCGCCCGTCGCCCTCGGTCTCGCCGTCGCCGTACTCGCGCCCCGCGCCTGGCAGGTCGCCCGCTGGAGCGGGGCCGTCTACGCGGCCGGGACCGTGCTCGCGTACCTCGTCTCCTCCCCCGTCGGTACGAACGTCGAGCGGTTCGCGGAGCTGTTCGCGCCGGCCGTGCTGCTGGCGGCGCTCCTGACCGCGCCCCGCCTCCGGCGCCTCGTCCGCAATCTCCTCGTCGTCGCTCTGGTCTTCTCCGTCGCCTGGGTCGGCAAGAAGACCGTCGACGATCTGGAAGTGTCGACCGCTGTTCCGGCGTGGGCCGCCGAGCCGCAGCCCGTCGTCGACGCGCTGGAAGGGCTCGGCGCCGGACGCGCACGCGTCGAGGCCGTCCCGGCCCGCAACCACCGCGAGGCCGCCGAACTCGCCCCGCACGTCAATCTCGCCCGCGGCTGGAACCGGCAGTTGGACATGGAGCGCGCCCGGCTGTTCTACGACGGCACCTTCTCCGCCACCACCTACCGGGCCTGGCTGGACAGGTGGGCGGTCGGGTTCGTCGTACTGCCTCTCGGACAGCCCGACGGATACGCGAAGGACGAGGCCCGACTCGTGGGCGGGAACCAGCGGCCCGACTGGCTCGAACCCGTCTGGCAGGACGAACACTGGCGGGTGTACCGGGTGCGTGACGCCGTGCCGCTCGTCTCCGCGCCCGGCACCGTCGTACGGACGACGAGCGCGGATGTCGTGGTGCGGGCGTCGCGGGCCGGTGCGGTGACCGTGCGGATCGCCTATTCGCCGTGGCTGGAGACCGACGGAGGGTGCCTCGCCCGGGACGGCGAGTTCACCCGGCTCACCGTCCCCGCGCCCGGCGAGTACCGGATCAGCTCGGAGTACGGTCCTTCTCCGGCACCGGCACCGAACTGCTGACGCCGGCGGCAGCAGCCGTCACCGTCCTTGCCCGCGGTCCCTGGAACACGTACGACAGGCCGAAGCCCGCGCCGACCACCGTCGCGCCGCCGACCGCGTCCAGCACCCAGTGGTTGCCGGTCGCGACGATCGCCGAGACGGTGAAGAACGGGTGCAGCAGGCCCAGGGCCTTCATCCACCACTTCGGCGCGACGATCGCGATGACGAGCCCGCACCACAGGGACCAGCCGAAGTGCAACGAGGGCATCGCCGCGTACTGGTTGGTCAGGGCCGTCAACGTGCCGTAGTCCGGCTTGGAGAAGTCCTGGACGCCGTGGACCGTGTCGATGATGCCGAGGCCGGGGAGCAGGCGCGGCGGGGCCAGCGGGTAGAGCCAGAAGCCGACCAGGGCGAGCAGCGTGGCGAAGCCGAGGGACGAGCGGGCCCAGCGGTAGTCGACGGGGCGGCGCCAGTACAGGACGCCGAGGACGGTCAGCGGGACGACGAAGTGGAACGACTCGTAGTAGAAGTCGAAGAAGTTCCGGATCCAGTCGACCTTGACGACCGCGTGGTTGATCGCGTGCTCGATGTCGATGTGGAGGAAGCGTTCGAGAGAGAGCACCTCGCGGCCGTGCTCCTCCGCCCTCGCCCGGCCCGCCGAGTTGCTGCCGCCGGTCGCCGCGAGGCGGACCTGCTGGTAGGCGGCGTACGTGACCCGGAGGAGGAGGAGTTCCAGGAGGAGGTTCGGACGGGTCAGGACCCGGCGGAGGAAGGGCAGCAGCGGAAGGCGCCGCCCGGGCGTACCTCCCGGGCCGTCAGGGCTCGGAGCGAGGGCCGGGACCGGCGGGGCGTACTCCGTGGGGATCGGCGCCCGGTAGTGCGGAGAGGTCCGGGAGAGGAAGGGGATGACGGTGGCCGCGGCGAGGGCGGCCAGCAGGACCACGTTGTCGCGCAGCGGGTACACGACTGCCATGTTCGGCAGCATCATCTTCGCCGGGAGGGTCATCACGAGAAGTACGGCGACCGGCCACACATAGCGGTCGGAGGCGCGCTTGCCCACCCGGCCCACCACCGCGAGCAGTACCCACAGCAACTGGTGCTGCCAGGTCGTCGGGGAGACGGCGATGGCCGCGCAGCCGGTGACGGCGACGGCGAGGAGGAGCTGGCCGTCGTGGGCGTAGCGGACGGCGCGGCGCAGGCCGAGGGCCGCCACGGCCACGCCCAGCACCAGGAACACGCCGATCTCCAGGGGGCCCGTCATGCCGAGGCGGAGCAGGGCGCCGTGCAGGGACTGGTTGGCGAGGGCGTCGGCCTGTCCGCCGAGGCCGGCGCCCGCCATGTGGTGGACCCAGTAGGTGTACGAGTCGTGCGGCATCGCGGCCCATGCGGCAGCCGTGGAGACGGCGAAGGTGACGCCGGCGGAGAGGGCGGCGCGGCGGCGGCCGGTGAACCAGAGCAGGGGCGCGAAGAGCAGCACGGTCGGCTGGAGGGCGGCGGCGAGGCCGATCAGTACGCCGCTCGCCTTCTCACCGCGTACGGCGAAGCAGCCGAGCAGGACGAGCAGCACCGGGATGATGCTGGTCTGGCCCAGCCAGAGGGTGTTGCGCACCGGCAGCGACAGCATGAGCAGGCTGACCGCGACCGGGGCCGCGAGCAGGGAGGTCCGTCTGTTCACCGGCTGCGGCAGGGCGCGGGCGGCGACCAGGCCGAGGGCGACGACCAGCAGGAGTGTGCCGAAGGTCCAGCCCCAGCCGAGGGCCTGTTCGGCGGCCCTGGTGAGGGGCTTGAGGACGAGTCCGCCGAAGGGGGTGCCGGTGAAGCGCGTGGAGTCGTAGAGGGAGCCCGTGACGTGCAGGACGCCGTCGGGGCCGATCCAGGTCTCCAGGTACGTCAGCCGTTCTCCGCGCGGGGTGCTCAGGACGACGGCCAGCTGCCGTACCGCGAGGATCGCCGCGATCATCCAGAGGCCGAGGCGCGCCGCGCTCAGCCGTGCTCTGGCCGCGCCCGCGTCCGTCGCTCCGAACGCTTCCGCCGGTCGCCCGGTGTGCTCCGCATTCGCCACGCCTCGTCGGCCTCCCGCCCCGTTCGTCCCACGCGTCTCATACGTCGGGTTCCCTCTGCGAACCATATGAGGCTCGCACCACCCCCGGGGAGAGACGCAGGCAACCCCCGCTTCACCTGACGTCCGCTCGCCTTTTGTCCGAATGACGATAGTGCGCGGGCGGTGCGGTTGCGCCCGCGGGGCGCGACAAGGATCACAAAGCGAGGCCGCGGGAAGCGTCCGGAGGCGGGCTTGCGTGCCTGCGTACACGCCCTTTATGTGCTCTATGCAGTCACTTGCGTACAGCAGGTGAGCGGAGCAAAGGCTCGTATGGTCGATTTTCGGCCCGCTCTCCGGGCTGCTTCCCTGTCCCCGTCGAAAGGTAGGCGAGCGAGGTTTTGTCGGCTGCCACAGTCGCCGCTCCCCCGGCCCCCACGACCCGCACCACCCGTGAGGTCACCACCACCGACCCCGCCCTCGTCAGGCGTGCCGTGAAGGCCGCCGCGCTCGGCAACGCGATGGAATGGTTCGACTTCGGTGTCTACAGCTACATCGCGGTCACCCTGGGCAAGGTCTTCTTCCCGTCGGGCAACCCGACCGCCCAGCTGCTGTCCACGTTCGGCGCCTTCGCCGCGGCCTTCCTGGTCCGCCCGCTGGGCGGCATGGTCTTCGGGCCGCTCGGCGACCGCATCGGCCGACAGAAGGTCCTCGCCCTGACCATGATCATGATGGCGGCGGGCACGTTCGCGATCGGCCTGATCCCGTCGTACGCGACGATCGGCGTGGGCGCACCGCTGCTGCTCCTCGCCGCCCGCCTGGTGCAGGGCTTCTCGACCGGCGGCGAGTACGCGGGCGCGTCCACCTTCATCGCCGAGTACGCGCCCGACAAGCGGCGCGGCTTCCTGGGCAGCTGGCTGGAGTTCGGCACGCTGGCCGGATACATCGGCGGCGCGGGTCTGGTGACCCTCATGACCGCGCTGCTCTCCTCCGCGGACCTGGTGTCCTGGGGCTGGCGGATCCCGTTCCTGATCGCGGGCCCAATGGGCATCATCGGCCTCTACCTGCGGATGCGACTGGAGGAGACCCCGGCGTTCCGGGCGGAGGTCGAGAAGGCCGAGGCGAGCCGCCCGAAGGTACCGCTGCGCGAGATGGTCACGGGCCAGTGGAAGGCGCTGCTGCTGTGCATGGGCCTCGTGCTGGTCTTCAACGTCACCGACTACATGCTCCTGTCGTACATGCCGAGCTACCTGACCAGTGAGCTCAAGTACGACGAGACGCACGGCCTGCTGGTGGTGCTGGGCGTGATGACACTGATGATGATCGTGCAGCCCTTCGCCGGCGCGCTGACCGACCGGATCGGCCGCCGCCCGGTGATCGCGGCCGGTTGCGCGGGCTTCCTGTTCCTGTCGATCCCGGCCCTGCTGCTGATCCGCCAGGGCAGCCTGCTCGCGGTCGCCCTCGGCATGGGCGCGCTGGGCCTGCTCCTGGTCTGCTTCACGGCCGCGATGCCGGCGGCACTGCCCTCCCTGTTCCCGACGCGCGTCCGCTACGGCTCGCTGTCCATCGGCTTCAACGTGTCGGTGTCGCTCTTCGGCGGCACGACCCCGCTGGTGGTGACCGCCCTCATCGGCGCCACCGGGAACCTGATGATGCCCGCGTACTACATGATGGCGGCGGCCCTGATCGGCGGCGTCGCGGTCTGGTACATGGCGGAGTCGGCGGGCCGCCCGCTGCCGGGTTCGGCGCCGGCGGTGGAACGGGCGGCGTAACCGCCACCCACCGGCCCGCGGTCGCCCCGGCACGGGCGCGCCCGCGGGCCGGCGGGGTCCACCCCGCGCGGCGGGGACCCCGGCACGTGGCCGCCGGCGGGCGGCGACGGCCGCCGACGCGGACCCGAAGGAAAATTGGTGCGCATCTCCGAGCGGCAGCACTGGTGATCACCAAGCCAATCGGAGACGCTGAAATCAGGTGACGGGGAACCCGTCTGTGACTACATTCGTCAGCGGCTTAGTTAGCATCCCTAACTAGGCATTCGAAAGGTAGAACGCATGAGCGGGTCGCAGCTCTGGGACGACGTCGACTTCTACTTCTCCAGCCACCTCGCGCCGGACGACGACGCCCTCCAGGCGGCCGTGCGCGACAGCGAGGCCGCCGGGCTCCCGCATGCCGCCGTCACGCCGCCGCAGGGCAAGCTGCTCCAGCTGCTGGCGCAGATCCAGGGGGCCCGCACCATCCTGGAGATCGGCACACTCGGCGGCTACAGCACCATCTGGCTGGGCCGTGCGCTCCCGTCCGACGGCCGCCTGGTCTCGCTGGAGTACAGCGCCCGGCACGCCGAGGTCGCGACCCGCAACATCGCCCGCGCGGGCCTCGACAAGATCGTCGAGGTGCGCGTGGGCCCGGCCCTGGAGTCGCTGCCCAAGCTCGCCGACGAGAACCCGCCCCCGTTCGACCTGGTCTTCATCGACGCCGACAAGGCCAACAACGCGCGCTACGTGGAGTGGGCGCTGCGGCTCACGCGCGCGGGCAGCCTGGTCATCGTCGACAACGTCGTACGGAGCGGCCGTGTGATCGACGCGGAGAGCACCGCACCGGACGTCCAGGGCACCCGGGCCGCCATCGAACTGATCGCCGCCCACCCGAGGCTGAGCGGCACGGCGATCCAGACGGTCGGCAGCAAGGGCCACGACGGCTTCGCGCTGGCGCGGGTGCTCGAGCAGACCGACTAGGGCCACCCCCGGCGAGGGCTATGCCTCGTGATAGAAGCCGACGTTGACGCTGCGCGGGCCGGTGCGGTCCTGGATGACGATCTCGCCGGACCCGCCGAGCGGCAGCGGCACGCTCCCGCCGTACGCGATGGGCTGGGCGTACTCCCCGGTCAACACGCGCACCTCGGAGGACGGGTCGGGCTGCGAGCCGCGCAGCCACGACACCTGCCAGGTGCCCTCGGGTCCGCACAGGAACTCCAGGTGGACCCGCGAGACGAACAGCCAGTCGTCGGGCGCCGCTAGCCGGCACACGGACGCGTCCCGGCCCACCCGCAGCACGGCGCCCGGGTCGCTGGGCGCGTCGGCCATGAGCATGCCGGCCGTGGCGCCGCCATCCGTCCCGGTGACGGAGGCCATGGTGAGTTCGAGCACGTGCGCTCCTTCTGGAATGTCTGTGTACGGCAGCCTGGTTGACGCACCGCCGCCGCATGTTAAATCGCCCGGCCCTACCGCGTCCGGCACAATGAACTCATGACCGAGCGAAAGCCACCGGGTGTCCCGTTCGAGTCCTGGGTCGACAAGCAGATCCGCGACGCCGAGGCGCGTGGCGAGTTCGCCCACCTGACGGGCGCGGGCAAGCCGCTGCCGGAGGGCACGGACACGACGTACGACGAACTGTGGTGGATCAAACGGAAGATGGCCCGCGAGGGTCTCTCGGTCCTGCCTCCGGCGCTGGCCCTGCGCAAGGAGGCCGAGGACGCCCTCGCGGCGGCCTACGCGGCACCCTCCGAGCGGATCGCCCGGAAGATCCTCACCGACGTCAACGTCAAGATCCGCGACATGATGTTCAAGCCGCCGCCCGGCCCCCCGCTGGGCATGAAGCCGTACGACGTCGAGCAGGTCGTACGGGAGTGGCGGGAGCGCCGGGCGATGGATGGCGCGGGCGATGGGAAGCAGGGCTCGTCACACGCTTAGCAGGCGCTCCGCGAGCTCGCGGTAGTCCCGTAGGGCCAGGCGGAGTTGTTCTGTGTCGGTGGCGGCCGAGGTGCCTTCGTCGTCGGTTGACTGCCAGGACATGCGCAGGGTGCGGCGGCACCGGGCCACGGCGTCCGTGACGCGGGAGGCGATCTCCTCGAGCACGTGGTCGGCCTCCTCCACGGAGCCTCGGGGCGTGTCGACGAATCCGGTGACCGCTTGCTGGAGCCGGAGCGCGAGCTTGTCTGTCTCGTCGTGCGGGAGGAGGGCGGCGGTGCGGCCTCGGTCCTTGTCGTCGGAGCGGGCGGCCGTCGCCGCACCGGGCGCCTCGCGTGCCTCGCGCGTCTCGGCCGTCTCAGGTGCCTTGTATGCCTCGGGCGTCTCGTGCGCCTCACCCTCACGCGTCCTGCCCTCGCGTACGGCGGCCTCGCCCGCGCTGGCCGGCGGCTCGGTGGGGGTGCCGGGCGACGCCTCCGTGCCCGCGCCGCGCGACGCCGACGGGTCGGTGCGCCGCGGCTCCTCCGGACCCGTGCCCGTACCGCCGGTCGCAGGTCGTTTCACATCCGACATGTGGCTCAACTCCCCTTCGCGTGACGCCTGGTGAACGCCCACGGGGCGCCGTGGCCGTTGGAGCGGGCCGGGGGCCGCCGGTCGTCCGGGGTCCGCCCGGAGTCGTGGCCCGCGCGGTGCCGGCCGGTGTCCTGGCGGGCCGGGGCCATCAGGTCCTCGAAAAGGCCGCGGGCCTCGACCAGCGCCTCCCGCATCTCCTCGGTGCCTGTGCCGCCGTCCCCGGCGTTCGTCCGCACGGCGACAGCACGGTGCACGCGCCGGTAGCCCTGCACATGGTCGGCGTGGTGCACGGAGAGCGCGGCGAGCTGCTCCTCGTACTGCGCGCTGTCCGGGAAGCCCCGGGCTCCGGCCACCTCCGCGAGTAGCCGGTCGGCCTCGGTGACCGCCTCCGCCGGCGAGTCGACGAAGCGTTCCTGGACGGCCGTCCAGCGGGCCTCGTACTGCTCGCGTTCCGCCGGCTCCAGCGGCCGCTCGCGCAGCCCGCCATGCCGCTCCACGCGCTCGGACAGCTCCCGTTCGGCCGCCTGCACGTCGCCGTCGTGCCCGGCCACGGCCCGGTCGTACTCGGGCCCGAAGCGCCGCTTCAGGCCCCCTCCGCTCCGCGAGCCTCGGGCCCGCAGGGTCAGGGCGGCCGCCACTGCGACGACGGCCACCACGATCACGATCAGAGCGATCATCACGCCTGTGGACATGGTTGCCTTCCGTAATCTCGGCCCAACGGGCCGGTTCTCGATCCGGGTTACCCGGAAGACACCGCCCAAACGACAACCGAGCGGCGCCCGCAGCGCCGCCCGGAGCAGCACCCGTCAGTCCGCCGGAGGTCACGCATATTCGGTTGCGGGCGGTGCGGACACACTCCTGACAATGGCGGTCATGACCTGGACCGTGGCCCCCGAACCCTTTGACTCCCCCGTCGCCGCCGCCCTGTGGCGGGCCTACTACACGGAGGTCAGCGACCGCTGGTACCTGCTGCACGAGGGGCGCCGCACCGACCCGGAGGAGCTGGAGCGCGAGATCGCCGCGCGCACCGGCGCCGACCTCGTCCCGCCGGGCGGGCAGCTACTCGTCGCACGGTACGGCAGTGAGCCCGCCGGCAGCGCGGGCGTACGGCTGCTGGACGCGGCGACGGCCGAGCTGACCCGGGTGTTCCTGCACGAGGGGATGCGCGGCCGGGGCGGTGCCGCGCTCCTGGTGTCCGCCGCCGAGGACGCCGCCCGTGCCCTCGGCGCCGCGCGGCTGGTGCTCGACACGCGCGGCGACCTGGTCGAGGCCCGCGCCCTGTACGCCCGGCTCGGCTACACGGAGACCGAGCCGTACAATGCCGACAAGTACGCCGAGCACTGGTTCCGCAAGGAGCTCAAGGAGTTCGAGGAACTCAACTGACGCGCAGCGGAACCCCGTTGTGCGGCTGCTCCTGGTCCGAGCCGCACAGCTCGTCGTTGAGCGCCTTCACCAGCCGGGTCAGGTCGGTGGGCCGGTCCGGGCACCACCAGTCGCCGAGCAGCTCGGCCAGCGACTCCTCGCGGGCCCGCGCCAGCCGTGCGGCGACCTCGCGTCCCTGGTCGGTCAGGGTGAGGTCGAGTCCCTCGCGGACGGCGAGGTGCCGTTCCTCCACCTGGCGGGCGGCCTCGATGACCACGGTCATCGGAACCGTGGTGCGCTCGGCGAGCACGCCGGGCTCGACCGAGCCGTACTTCTTCATCCGCAGCAGCAGCCAGCTCGCGGCGGGCAGCAGGTCGTAGCCCGCCCGCGCGGTGATCTTCCGGTAGACCTCGCGCCGTCCCTCGCGGGTGCCGAGCGTGGACAGCGCACGGCAGACCTCGTCGTAGGACGAGCGCTCCACGGGGTTGGTGGCCAGGGTCTGCGTGACGTCGGGGGCCGTGACCGAGCCGCGCAGCCGGTCCTCCTTCAGGAACCACGCCAGTACGAAGCCCAGGAGGGCGACGGGAGCGGCGTAGAGGAAGACGTCCGTGATGGAGGAGGCGTAGGCGTGCAGGGCGGGCCCGCGCAGGGCGGCGGGGAGGCCCGCGATGCCGCGCGGGTCGGCCTGCAGGGAGTCCACGGAGATGCCGGCCGGAAGGCTCACGCCCCGGAAGGCGTCGGTCAGCTTGTCGGCCAGGCGGCTCGCGAAGACCGTACCGAAGATGGCGACACCGAAGGAGGCGCCGATGGAGCGGAAGAAGGTGGCGCCGGAGGTGGCGACGCCGAGATCCTCGTACGAGACGGCGTTCTGCACGATCAGGACCAGGACCTGCATCACCAGGCCGAGGCCGAGGCCGAAGACGAAGAAGTAGACGCTCATCTCGGCGGTGGAGCTGTGCTCGTCCATCCGGTGGAGGAGGAGCAGACCGAGGGTGGTGACGCCGGTGCCCGCGATCGGGAACACCTTCCAGCGGCCGGTGCGGCTGACGATCTGCCCGGAGAGAGTCGAGGACAGCAGCATGCCGAACACCATCGGCAGCATGTGGACGCCGGACAGGGTCGGGGAGACGCCCTGGACGACCTGGAGGAAGGTCGGCAGGTAGGTCATCGCGCCGAACATGGCGAAGCCGACGACGAAGCTGATCACGGCGGAGAGCGTGAAGGTGCGGATGCGGAAGAGCTTGAGCGGAAGAACGGGTTCCGCCGCCCGCCGCTCGACGGCCACGAACGCCACCACCAGCACGACACCCAGCACCGCCAGGCCGATGATCTGCGGCGAGCCCCAGCCCCAGGTCGTGCCGCCGAGCGAGGCGACCAGGACCAGGCAGGTGGCGACGGAGGCGATGAGGAAGGTGCCCAGGTAGTCGATGACGTGCGGGGTGGCCTTGCGGGGGATGTGCAGGACGGTCGCGATCACGGCGAGGGCGACGACGCCGACCGGCAGGTTGACGTAGAAGACCCAGCGCCAGCTGAGGTGCTCGGTGAACAGCCCGCCCAGCAGCGGGCCGAGCACGCTGGTCGCGCCGAAGACCGCGCCGAACAGGCCCTGGTAGCGGCCGCGCTCGCGGGGCGGGACGATGTCGCCGACGATCGCCATCGACAGCACCATCAGCCCGCCGCCGCCCAGGCCCTGGACCGCGCGGAAGGCGATGAGCTGCGGCATGTTCTGCGCCATGCCGCACAGCGCCGAACCGATCAGGAAGATCACGATCGCGGTCTGGAACAGCTTCTTGCGCCCGTACTGGTCGCCCAGCTTGCCCCACAGCGGTGTCGCCGCCGTCGAGGCGAGCAGATACGCCGTGACCACCCAGGACAGGTGCTCCAGGCCGCCGAGCTCGCTGACGATGGTGGGCAGCGCCGTCGACACGATGGTCTGGTCGAGGGCGGCGAGCAGCATGCCGAGCAGCAGGGCACCGATCGATACGAGGACGTTGCCGGACACGTGCTGTTGCGCCGCGTCCCCCGTCCTGGCGTGCGCGTCCACGGCCATGGAGACCTCCTGAGGCTCTCGTGACACTCCCATCGTGGTCGGTGTGACCGGTTATGGCCTGTCGAGTCCTGCTGGAGCCCGATATTCCGGAGGTTTCGGATCCCGTGCCGTGTGGAGGGTCTGCATAATCTTTGGAGTTCTCATGGGGAGGGACGAACACGTGGACGAGCGCGGGGCCGAACGCGGGGCCGGGGCCGATCCGAACGGGGGTGGGCGAGGGCGCCGGTGCCCGGAGTGCGGGGCGCTGAGGGGGGCGGACAACACCCCGTCGTGCGCCTGCACCCAGCGGGCGTCCGACGCCCTGCGCGATGCCCGCACGGCCGAGGCGGCCGCGGCGGAGGACTTCGACCCGCTGCGGATACGGCCGTACGTCGAGCTCGAGGGCGCCAGGCCGGGCAGCACGGGCCGGCGCTCCGCAGGACCGACGACAGAACCGACGACAGAACCGCAGGCCACGGACGTCACCATGCCCCTGCGCCGGGTCGAGGCGACGTCCGCGCTCCCCACACCCCTCGCGCCGCCGCCGGGCGAGCCGAGCGCCGGCGACCTGAGCCTGTTCGAGGGTGCGGGCCGGGATCCGTACGCCGACCCGCTCGACGCCCCCGAGCCGCCACGCCGTCGCCACCGGCGCACGGCGCTGCTGGGGGTGGCGGGAGCGGTGGTGGCGGTGGTTGCCGCGGCCGGTTTCGCCAGCGGGCTGTTCTCCTACGAGACGCCGTCACGGGACGCCGCGGCGCCGGAGGACGTACGGGCCGCCGTGCCGGACACCTCGACCAGCGCGGCCTCCGAGCCGTCGGCCACGGCGGCCTCCGCATCCGCGGAACCGACGTCCGAGTCGCCCTCGCCGTCCCCGTCCCGCAGCGAGAGCCCGTCGCCCTCGCCGACCCGCTCCAGCGCCTCCCCGTCACCGTCCGGCTCGGCCGAGCCGACGGCAACCGCGACGAGCGCGGGCGCGACCGCCTCCCTGGCCCCCGGAAACGACGGCCAGAGCACCGGCCCGGTGCTGCGCGTCGGCGACAAGGGCCCCGAGGTGACCGAGCTTCAGCAGCGCCTGCACCAGTTGTACCTGTACAACGACCAGATCGACGGCAGGTTCAACGGCCGCGTCCAGGACGCCCTGCGCAACTACCAGTGGTCACGCGGCGTCGGAACCGACGACCTGGGGGTGTACGGGGCGGCGACGCGGGCGAAGCTGGAGGCGGAGACGACGGAGCCGTAGGACTGCCGGGAATCCGGCCCAGGGCCTGTCCGGCAGTTCGGACAGCCCCTGGCCGCCCCTAGCCGACGTGCAGCCGAACCGTCCCGTCCCCCACAACCTCCACCCGCACCTGCCTGAGGTCCCGCACCACCGCATCCGCCCGATGGAACCCGGCCCGCGGCCCGACCCCCACGACCCGCATCCCCGCGGAGCGCCCCGCCGCGATCCCCGCCCCGGAGTCCTCGAAGACCACGCAGTCGGCGGGGGCGGTCCCCAGTTCGGCGGCGCCCTTCAGGAATCCCTCGGGGTCCGGCTTGCTCGCCCCGACCGACTCGGCGGTGATCCGGACATCGGGCAGCCCGAGCCCGGCCGCCGCCATCCGCGCCGTGGACAGGGCGACGTCGGCCGACGTCACCAACGCGTGCGGCACCCCGCGCAGGGACGCGAGGAACTCCGCCGCGCCGGGCACCGGTACGACGCCGTCCATGTCGGCCGTCTCCTCGGCGAGCATGCGGGCGTTGTCGGCGAGGTTGTGCTCCATGGGCCGGTCGGGCAGCAGCAGCGCCATCGACGCGTACCCCTGCCGTCCGTGGACGACCTTCATGACCTCGTCCCCGTCCAGCCCGTGCCGGTCGGCCCAGCGGCGCCAGATCCGTTCCACGACGGCGTCCGAGTTGACGAGGGTGCCGTCCATGTCGAGGAGGAGGGCGCGGGCGGTGAGGACGGTGGTGGCCGTCATCGGCAGCTCCAAAGCGCGGGGCGGGAAACAAGGCGGCCCCGCCCGCCGGTCAGGGTAAACGGGCGGGAGCCACTTTGTTTCTCTACGGTACAAAACAATGGCCCCCTCCCGCTACCACCCCCCGGGAAGTGTTCACCGGGAGTTCGGCTCGCGCCGCGGCTCAGCCCGCGACCGCCTCCCACAGGCTCCACACGCCGAGCGCCAGCATCAGCACTGCCGCGATCTTGGTGATGAGCGCCAGCGGAACCTTCT
The DNA here is from genome assembly GCF_042896175.1 of Streptomyces sp. NPDC001315. NCBI lineage: Bacteria > Bacillati > Actinomycetota > Actinomycetes > Kitasatosporales > Streptomycetaceae > Streptomyces > Streptomyces sp. NPDC001315. The sequence continues at coordinate 1,526,881 of NZ_JBIAWZ010000001.1, forward strand.
TCATCAGCGCCTTTCCGCCGACGATGCCGAGCCCGGCCACCGCCCACAGCGCGAGCACCGCGCCGAGGCCGACGGAGAGCGGGTCGTCGTAACGGGCCGCGAGGTTCGCCGTCATGATCTGGGTGAGGTCGCCGAACTCGGCGACCAGGATGAGCATGAAGCCCGCCCCGGAGACCTTCCAGAAGGACTGGTTCTCGGGCTTGCGGATCTCCTCCTCGCCGTCGTCCTTCTTCAGCAGCAGCACCGCGGCGCCACCGAGGAAGAGCACACCGGTCAGCGCGTGCACGATCTGCTGCGGCAGCAGCGTCAGCACGCTGCCCGCCGCGACGGCGAGCACGACATGCAGCGCGAACGCGGCGGCGACGCCGGCGAAGACGTACGAGGCGCGGTAGCGGGTGCCGAGGACGAGGCCGGCGAGCGCGGTCTTGTCCGGCAGTTCGGCGAGGAAGACGACGCCGAAGACGAGCGCCATCACGGTAAGGCTGATCAAGGTTCCTCAATCGGTCGGGGCTGCCCCACCGAGAGTGCTGCATTTGCGTTTCCGCGACACCTCGGCACGGCAGCACACGGCACCCGCGCCATGAGGCGCGGGCATGCACTGCTTGCCGAAGGTCTCGCTGGCCGACCCCGTGATCGAGGCCTGCCTCCGGGCGCCGGCTCAGACGAGCTGAGCAGTATGTCGACGGTCCGGCGAAGAGCTACTCCCCTTCTGCTCCATCCATAGTACGTGACGCTTCAACCAGCCCCAGGGCCGAAAGTCCCATGAAAAGTCACCCGCGCCCCTTGTTGTGTCATGTACGCGTCACTAACTTCTTACCGACCGCACACCTCCCCGCAATCCGGCGCCGCGAGCATTCCCTCGCTCGCACCCCAACGCCCCCACACCCCAAGGGAGTTCGCATGCCGAAGTTCTACGCGCGTCGACGGGTGAGCATACTCGCCGCGCTCACCGGCCTCATAGCCTCGGTCGGACTTTTCAACTCCCCGACCGCCTCCGCCGCCCTCCCCACCCCGGTCAGCGCCGCCACGGCCCGGACCTACCTCGCCTCCCTCACCGTGGCGACCGAGAACCGCACCGGCTACAGCCGGGACCTGTTCCCGACCTGGATCACCATCAGCGGGACCTGCAACACCCGCGAGTACATCCTCAAGCGCGACGGCTCGAACGTCGTCACCGACTCCGCCTGCGCCGCCACCAGCGGCAGCTGGTACTCCGTCTACGACGGCGCCACCTGGACCGCCGCCTCCGACGTCGACATCGACCACCTGGTCCCGCTGGCCGAGGCCTGGGACTCCGGCGCCAGTGCCTGGACCACCGCGCAGCGCCAGGCCTTCGCCAACGACGTGACCCGCCCGCAGCTCCTCGCCGTCACGGACAACGTCAACCAGTCCAAGGGCGACCAGGACCCGGCCGAGTGGATGCCCCCGCTCAGCTCGTACGCCTGCACCTACGTCCGCGCCTGGGTACAGGTGAAGTACTACTACAACCTCAAGGTCGACTCCGCCGAGAAGACCAAGCTGAGCTCGGTCCTCAGCGGCTGCTGATCCAAGTCGAGTCGGTTCGCTCGGTTCGCGCGCCGGGGCCTCCCCGCTCGCCTCCGTCGTTCCGTACCGTACGGGGCGACGGAGGAGGGCGATCACCATGGCGGAACTGCGCCTGGGACCACTGCTGAGGTATGCCGACGGCTCGTCCGCGACCGTCTGGGTCGAGGCGAGCCGCCCGTGCGCCGCCGAGGTGCGCTGCGCGGACGGCGCCGGCGGCACCTCCCGCACCTTCCAGATCGAGGGCCATCACTACGCCCTGATACCGGTGACCGGGCTCATACCGGGCACCTCACCGTCGTACGAGGTGCTCCTCGACGGCACACGCGTGTGGCCGCTGCCCGGCTCCCCCTTCCCGCCCTCGGTCATCCGTTCCCCCGCCCCCGGGGACGACGTCCGGGTGGCCTTCGGCTCCTGCCGCTGGGCCGCGCCGCCCGCCGACGAGAAGGACCCGGTCGGCCCCGACGCCCTGGACAGCCTGGCCGCCCGCGTCGCCGCCGGCCCCGACGGCGAACGGCCCGACGTACTGGTGCTGTTGGGCGACCAGGTGTACGCCGACGAAACCTCCGACGCCACCCGCCGCTGGCTGGCCGCCCGCCGCGACCTGCGCGACGCGCCGGGCGACGAGGTCGCGGACTACGAGGAGTACACCCGCCTCTACTACGAGTCCTGGCTCGACCCCGAGGTGCGCTGGCTGCTGTCCACCGTGCCCAGCTGCATGATCTTCGACGACCACGACGTCATCGACGACTGGAACACCTCCGCCGCCTGGCTCGCCGACATGCGGGCCACCTGCTGGTGGCAGGAGCGGCTGCTCAGCGGCCTGATGTCGTACTGGGTGCACCAGCACCTGGGCAACCTCTCTCCCGCCGAACTCGCCGCCGACGCCCTCTACGCGGCCGTGCGCGGCACCCCCGACGGCACCGACGTCCTGCGCGCCTTCGCCGCCCGCGCCGACGCCGACCCCTCCTCCGTGCGCTGGAGCTACCGGCGCGACCTCGGCCGCGTACGGCTGCTGATGGTGGACACCCGGGCCGCCCGCGTCCTCGACGAGGACGGCCGCGCGATGCTCGACCCGGGGGAGGCGGAGTGGCTGCGGGCGCAGGCGCTGGACGCGCCCGGCTCCTGCGACCACCTCCTCATCGGCACCTCCCTGCCCTGGCTGCTGCCGCACCTCGTGCACGACGCCGAGACGTGGGACGCGGCGCTGTGCCGGGGTGAGCGGGGCGAGCGGTGGGCGCGGTTCGGGGAGTGGCTGCGGCGGCGGGCCGACCTGGAGCACTGGGCGGCGTTCCCGGCGTCCTTCGAGGCGCTGACGGAGCTGATCGCCGAGGCCGGTTCGGGGACGGAGGCACCGGCGACGGTGCTCGTGCTGTCCGGGGACGTGCATCACGCGTACGTCGCCGAGCCATCGTGGGGATCGCGGGCAGCACGGGCATCGCGGGCCGAGGGCGCCGGACCGGACGCCCGCGTCCTGCAACTGACCTGCTCGCCCGTCCACAACTCCATCCCCCTGTCGATACGGCTGGGTTTCCGCTTCGGCTGGAGCGCCGTAGCGCGACTCCTCGGCCGTCGTCTCGTCCGGCACGGCCGCCGTCCGCGCCCCTCCGTCGGCTGGCGCAGGACCGGCGGGCCCTGGTTCGGCAACCAGCTCATGACGCTGACGCTGCGCGGGCGTTCGGCGTCGCTGCGGCTCGACCAGGCGCGGGCGGACGGGGAGTTGAGGACCGTGGAGGAGTCCGTCCTGACCACCACATGAGGGGCATCCGGGGCGTGTGGGGCACGCGTTGGCTTCCGTGGCGTCCGACGGCATGATGAGGCGGACCGTCCGCTTCCCAGGGGCGGTCTGCTCCATTTGCGCCCCCCACGCCCGGGAGTTACTCCTTGTCCCCCACGTCTGCAGCGAACGCGGAGAACGCCGACAGTCCCGACGGTCCCGACGCTCCGGCCGCGACGTCGGTCTCCGTCGCCCTGGTCGGCGCCGGGCCTCGCGGCACCAGCGTCCTGGAACGCCTCTGCGCCTCCGCGCCGGAGCTGCTGCCGCCCGGCGTACGGCTGACGGTGCACGTCGTCGACCCCGCGCCGCCGGGCCCGGGCCGCGTCTGGCGCACCGCGCAGTCGGCGGAGCTGCTGATGAACACCGTGGCCTGCCAGGTGACCCTGTTCACCGACGACAGCGTGGACTGCTCGGGCCCGGTCCGCCCGGGACCCAGCCTGTACGAGTGGGCGGACGGCGCGCTGGGTCCGGACGACTACCCGACCCGCGCCGCCTACGGCCGCTATCTGGAGTGGGTGTTCGCGAAGGCGGTGCGGGAGGCGCCGGACACGGTGCGCGTGGAGACGCACCGGGCGCGCGCCGTACGGCTCGACGACGCCTCCGACGGCCGCCAGGTGCTGACCCTCGACGACGGCCGCGTCCTGCCCGCCCTGTCGGCCGTGGTGCTCGCCCAGGGCCATCTGCCGACGGCCGCGGACGGCACACAGCAGCGCCTGGCCGCGTACGCCGGACGCCACGGCCTGCGCCACGTCCCGCCCGCCAACCCGGCCGACGTCGACCTCTGCGGGCTCGCGCCCGGCGAACCGGTGCTGCTGCGCGGCCTGGGCCTCAACTTCTTCGACCACATGGCACTGTTGACGACCGGCAGGGACGGCCACTTCGTCCACGACGCCCGTGGTGGGCGACTGCGATACATACCCTCCGGCCGCGAGCCGCGCCTGTACGCCGACTCCCGGCGCGGCATCCCGTACCAGGCACGCGGCGACAACGCCAAGGGCCCGTACGGCCGCCACACCCCGCTGGTGCTCACACCGGAGGTCGTCGCGGGTTTCCGCAAGCGCGCGGACTCCGGCGAGGCGCCCGACTTCCTGGCGGAGATATGGCCGTTGGTGGCGAAGGAGGTGGAGACGGTGTACTACACCTCGCTGATACCGCTGACATGCCGCCCCGACTTCACCGAGCGCTTCCTCGCCGTCCCCCACCGCGACCCCCAAGAGGCCTTGCTCCTCGACGAGTTCGACGTGCCGCTCACCGACCGCTGGTGCTGGGACCGGACCTCCCGCCCGTATGCGGAACGGGACTTCGAACACCCCGGGCAGTGGCGCGACTGGCTGCTGTCGTATCTGCGCGAGGACGCCGCGCAGGCCGCCCTGGGCAATACGCGCGGCCCCCTCAAGGCGGCCCTGGACGTGCTGCGCGACCTGCGCAACGAGCTCCGGCTGATCGTCGACCACGGCGGACTGACCGGCCCCTCCCGCCGGGACCACCTCGACCGCTGGTACACCCCGCTCAACGCCTTCCTGTCCATCGGCCCGCCCCGGCGCCGCGTCGAGGAGCTCGTGGCCCTGCTGGAGGCGGGCGTGATCGAGGTGCTCGGGCCGCGACTCCAGGTGCGGTGCGAGGACGGGGCCTGGGTGGCGCACTCCCCTGACGTGCCGGGCTCGGCGGTGCGAGTGACCACCCTCATAGAGGCGCGGCTCCCGGAACCGGACCTGCGCCGTACCTCCGACGACCTCCTCACCCAGCTGCTGAAGACCGGACGGTGCCGCCCGCACACGGTCGACGGCTACGAGACGGGGGGACTGGACGTGACACAGCGCCCGTATCACCTGATCGACCGCGAGGGCCGTCCGCACGCAAGGAGGTTCGCTTTCGGAGTACCCACGGAGGGCGTGCACTGGGTGACCGCGGCGGGAGCCAGGCCCGGTGTGGATTCGGTCACGCTTTCGGATGCCGACGCGATCGCGAGAGCGGCCCTACGTGCGGCGGGAACGGAAGCGGAACCGCGAACGGAACCGTGGCAATGGCCGAGTCCTGTCACCAGGAACACGCCCTACGGCCGATCCGGAACGGATGTGAGCCGTCGTTGACGTTCCGCTGTTGAGCGTTCATTACCCCTCCCGTAACCCACGAGCCCCCCGCAGCTCCCCTGTCACACCCCAGGCGTACGCTGTATAGCCGTCATGGCCGCCCCTGCCGCTCCCTCGCGACGTCGCGGCACGTACGGCCCACGGGGGAGTAGCGGGGAGTCGCAGTGCTGGAGGATGTGGGGGCGCTGACAGGCAGCCCATGGATCTACGCCATGGTGGCCGTGTCGGTCCTCTTCGACGTGTTCGTGCCCGTGCTGCCGAGCGGTGTCCTGGTGATAACGGCCGCGACGGCGGCGGCCGCGGGCTCCGGCGCCGCGGGCGGAGAGGTGCCGGGCCAGGTGCCCGACATCCTGTTCCTGACGCTCTCCGCCGCCACCGCCTCGGTCCTCGGCGACCTGGCGGCGTACCGCCTGGCCTGGCTCGGCGGCGAACGCCTGGATCGCGCGATCGCCCGCTCCCGTCGGCTGCGCACCGCGCAGGAACGTCTCGGCGCGGCCCTCGCCCGCGGCGGCGGCGCCCTGGTCATTCTGGCCCGCTTCGCCCCGGCCGGCCGCTCGGTCGTCTCCCTGGGCGCCGGCGCCGCCCACCATCGCGCCCGCGACTTCCTGCCCTGGTCCGCACTGGCCGGCCTCTCCTGGGCGGTCTACAGCGTCGCCCTCGGCTACTTCGGCGCCCACTGGCTGGGCGCGACCTGGCTGGCCACGGGCGTGTCGGTGCTGGCGCTGTTCGGGGCGGGCGCGGGGGCGGCCTACCTGATGCGCCGGAAGCCGGCGTAGGGCCCACCCGCCCTTCGAACCGGCCCGACCTTCCGGTCGGTCCGCCTCTCCGATCAGCTCGCCTCCCGGACCGTCTGCCCCCGGATCTCCAACCCGTCGAGGAGCTCGGCCGTGGCCTGCGCGATCACGTCGACGGCGTGCTCGAACACCTCCTGGTTGTGGGCGGCGGGGGCGCGGAAACCGGAGACCTTGCGCACGTACTGCAGGGCGGCGGCGCGGATCTCCTCCTCCGTGGCCTCCTCGGGCAACGCGGGCGGACGGAGCGTCTTGATGCTGCGGCACATGCCTCCAGTGTGACCCTCCGTGCGCAAGTCCCGCACGGAATCTCTGCGATGATCCCCTCCGAGGCGGCCACCGGTCCCGGGGCCGACCGACGAGAGGAACAACCACATCATGGCGAACGACGAACTCACGGTGGCCGTACTGGGCCCCGGCGGCATCGGCGGCCTGCTCGCCGCGCTGCTGACCCGCGCCGGACACCGCGTGATCTGCCTGGCCGGCGACGAGACGGTACACACCCTCCGTACGGACGGAGTCCGCGTCCGCAGCGGACTGTTCGGCGACTTCACGGCCCGCGTCGAGGCGGACACCGAGCTGCGCGAACCGGTCGACGCCTGTCTGGTCGCCGTCAAGCACACCGCCCTCGACGCGGCCCTGACCCGGGTCGCGCCCCCGGCCCTCGGCGACGCCCTCCTCGTACCGTTCCTCAACGGTGTCGAACACCCGGCGACCCTGCGCACCCGCTACCGCCCCGACCGCGTGGCCCCCGCCGTCATCCGCGTCGAGTCGACCCGCCTCGCTCCCGGCGTGATCGAACACGGCAGCCCGTTCGCGGAGGTCGACCTCACCGGCGACCTGGTCCCGCGCGCCCGCCTCGAGACGCTCGCCGACGCCTTCGCCGCCGCCGGCCCGGCCACCCGCGTCCTGCCCGACGAGGCGGCCGCGCTGTGGGCGAAGATGTCGTTCCTCGCCCCCTTCGCCCTGCTCACCACCCGCTACGGCCTCCCCCTGGGCGACGTACGCACCCACCACCGCGACGAGCTGACCGCCCTGGTGTCGGAGACCGCCGCCGTCAGCCGCGCCTGCGGCGGCCCCGCCGACCCGGCCGCGGCACTCGCCCGCTACGACGCCTTCCCACCCCCCACCAAGTCGTCGATGCAGCGCGACGCCGAAGCGGGCCGCCCCCTCGAACTCGACGCGATCGGCGGAGCGTTGCTGCGGGCAGCCGAACGGCACGGCATCTCGGTGCCCGTGACGGCCCGCCTGGTACGGGAGTTGAGGGACGCCGGGCACTGAACCCTCGGAGGGTGAGCGCCCATACCGAACACCTGTTCGGAACACTCGTTCGCATGAACCTCCGGGAGAAACTCGCTCCGCAAAATCGAACAGGCGTAGCATTGCCGTGTGGCTACGACCTATGACTTCCCCAGTGACCTCCGCACCGGCCAGGAGGAGCTGCATCAGGTCCGGGCCGAGCTGTCGGCCCTGCTGAAGCGGCTCCCCTGGTCGGTCGAGCCCCTGGACGGCTTCAGCGACGACAACGGCTGGCGCAAGGTGGAACGCCCCGCCTCCCCCGGCTGGACGGCCGACGAACAGGCCGAGGTGGAGAAGCTCCGGCAACGCGAACACGAGCTCGCGGTGTTCGTGAGCTGCCACCGGTTCTGGGCGGAGGTCGCGGCCGGGGACCGGGTGGAGGCCCGCATGCGGCTCAAGCACGCACACGAGACCCCACCCGGGGAAAGCGGCGAATAACCCGCTCAGCCCCCGCGCAGGAGGTCAGTCCTTGCGCAGGAGCTCGTCCATCTCCTCGATCTCGGCGTTCTGCGCGCTGACGATGTCGTCGGCGAGAGCCTTCGCCGGGCCGTACGCACCCTTGTCCTTCTCGGTCGTGGCCATCTCAACGGCGCCCTTGTGGTGCTCGACCATCATGGTCAGGAACATGGAGTCGAAGTCCGCCCCGGAGGCCTTCTCCAGCTTCGCCATGTCGCCTTCCGTCATGCCACCCATGCCGTCATGGCTCGTCATCCCCGGCATGCCCGGCATGCCGGAGGGGGACACGTCCTCGTCCCAGGCCTTCAGCCAGCCGGTCATCGTCGTGATCTCCGGGTCCTGCGCCTTCTCGATCCGCGCGGCGAGGTCCTTGACCTGCGCGGACGAGGCCCGGTCGGCGGCCAGGGCGGCCATCTCCAGTGCCTGCTGGTGGTGCGGGATCATGCCCTGCGCAAAGGTGACGTCCTGGGCGTTGTGCGCTCCCGCGGTGGCGGTCGCGGACGCGGAGCCGTGGCCCGCGTGACCGCCGCCGCTGTCACCGCCGTCACCGCCGCAGGCGGCGAGGACGAGCCCGGCGACGGCCGTCGCGGCCGCGAGGGCCGTCCGGCGCGTCAGAGTACGGAGGGTGCTGCTCATGCTTGAACTCCTGTGGGAGGAAGGGATTCTGGACACGCCGAAGCACCACGTCAGGTCGTGACGTGGCGCGGGTGTCTCTAGATCCGCAGGAGTTGCAGTTCGGCCAGGGAAGGGGGCGCGCGGGCACCCTGCGGGCCGGCAGCCGCGTACGGACACGGGGCATCCGCTCGTACGGGCACGGCGACCGGGTCGGGAACGAGAGCGGGCAGCGACGGCCCACCACTCACCGCACCCGAGGCGCAGGTCGCGTCGGCGTGAATGACATGTCCGCCACCACAGTGCCCGTCGCCCTCGCCGGAACAGCCGCCGTGCACGGCGACAGAAGCGGCAGAAGCGGCAGGAGCGGCAGCGGCGGCCGCTGTGGGCCGCTCATGGGGATGCCCCGCCATCGCCCCACCGGGCGCCAGCCCGTGCATGCCCAGCAGCCCGGCCAGCAGTCCCAGCAGGCACACCGCCCGCCACCACCGCACGGGCGGTCGCGGGACGTGCTCGGGACGGATCACGGGGTCATCCTAGGACGGGCCCGTCCGCAACACGCGAAAGGCCCCCGCAGCCTCTGCGGGGGCCTTCACACCGACGCTCACGCCGGTCCTGGTGGGCGCGGACGGTTTCGAACCGCCGACATCCTGCTTGTAAGGCAGGCGCTCTACCCCTGAGCTACGCACCCGGGACAAGCCGACAGCCTACATTGTCCGAGCTCCTGCCCCGCAAACTCTTACCGAGAGCCGGGCAGAACGTAGCCATCCTGAAGACTGAGCGTGAACGCGACCTGTGTCCAGGACCGCTGCTCAGCCGCGCACCCCGGGACGACGACAGCTCCCCTGTCGTGTCCGCGCGCTCGGGCGACGGGAAAGTCACGCTCCGGACCGCGAACTTACCGGCCCGTGTGTTCGTCCTTAACCGGTGGGAGAATGACACCGGGCAGGGCGGATCACAGCACGGGAGAGGGATGTGACGGCGACACCAGGACAGCCGTACTCGCCGTCGGTGCCGGGTGCACCCCATCCCGTGGGACGCGCGCTCCGGGACACGCTGACCCTCATGGGCCTGCCGCTCGTCGTGGCCCTCGCGCTGCCCGCCGCGTTCGCCGGCGGCGGTACCCGGCGCTGGTTCGGCGGGCGGGCGGAGAACCAGCGGGCGGAGGCGCAGGCCGCGAAGGACGCCGCCGCGGCCGCGTTCTACGAACTGGACACCGCCCAGCGCGATCTGCGGATCTCGATCGAGACGATCACCGCCGTCGACAACTCCCCCGCCGCCCGGCGCGCGGTCGCCGACTTCGAGGCGATCGGCAGACGGATCGACGAAGCCAGCCGGCAGTACATCGGCGCCGTCGACTCGCACGACCTCGACCGGGACGACCTGGAGGCGTCCGCCGCCGCCCAGGCCCGTACCGAGCTGACCCGGGCCAAGGACGAACTCGACCGCGTCAAGCAGGAGTTGGACCGGTTCACGGACGGGCTCGGGCCGCTGCTCGGGAAGGCCGAGACCCAGCTGGCCCGGCTCGCGCCCGCCGTCGAGCGGGCCCGACAGGCGCTGCTGGGCGCCTCGAACGCCCTGGACGGCGTACGGGAGGCCGGGCTGAGGGCGGACGACCTGGCCGCCCGGCTCGCCGCTCTCGGGCCGGAGCTGACGCGGCTGAACCAGGGCGCCGGGCAGCACGGCGTCCCGCAGACGCTGGAGCGGGCCGAGCGGGTCTCCCGGGAGGCCGAGGCGATCCGCGCGGAGGCCGGGCGGCTGCCGGAGAAGGCCGCCGAGATCGATCACCGGCTGGTGTCGCTGCGGACCCGGGCACAGGCCCTGACCACCCGTGCCGGGCAGGTCGACCCGGTGCTGAGCGAGCTGCGGCGGCGGTTCTCGGCCGCGTGCTGGCAGGACCTCCAGCGCGTGCCGGAGCAGGCCGTGGAGAACGTACGGCAGGCCGAGGTGAAGCTGAAGGAGGCGCAGGCCGCGCGGGAGGCGCAGCGCTGGCCGGACGCCACCGCGTTGCTGTCCACCGTGCGGGCGCTGCTGAACACCACCGACGAGGCCGTGTCGGCGGCCGGTGACCGGCTGACGCGGCTGAACGCCGTGCAGAAGGACCCGCAGCGGGAGATCGAGCGGACCCGGTTCGCGATCCGGGACGCGCAGCGGCTGGCCATGTCGGGGCGTACCACGCCGGATCCCCGGCACGCGCGGCCGCTGGACGACTCGGTGGCCCGTCTGGAGCGGGCGATCGGCACGCTGGAGGGCCGCCACCCGGACTACTGGCACTTCCTGACGGAGACGGAAGCGGTCCGGCAGTCGGTGGCGCGGGTGGTCTCGCAGATCCGGGAGGAACGCGGCTCGGGCCACTGAGTGGCCCCGAGTCCGGCAGGCACGACAACCCGTGCCGGCGCCCATCCCGACCGGGCCGCGCGGAGCGGCCCGGCGGGAGCGGGCGAATCAGGTGCGGTAGGCGTAGTACGCGGCGTTCGGGTACGCGGCGACGAGGCTCGCCACCGAGCGGCGGTAGGTGTTGTTCGAGTGGTACGTCACGTACGGCACGCCCTGCGGGCTGCGGTAGGTGACGATCATCGTGTGGTCCTTGGACCCGTCCTTGTCGAAGTCCATCTGGAGCACGTCACCGACGTCCAGCTGGTAGACGTTGGCGAGGCTGGTGGTCCGCTTGGAGTTCTGGGCGAACCAGGACCACTCGTTGACTCCGACGAACGAGTCCGACTGGATGTCGGCGTTGCCGAACCACTTCGTGTAGTCGTACACGTAGCCGGGGACGTGCTTCCAGCCGCCCGCCTTCAGGGACTGGCTGACGAAGTTGGTGCAGTCGCCGCCGGCCCCGTGCCCGTTGTAGTCCGGGTAGTCCTTGTTGTAGGTGCTCCAGTACTTCTCCGCGTACGTCGCCATGGCCTTGTAGTCCAGGGCGGTGCCGGTGAGCGTCTTGGGATTGGCCGGAGCCGGCTTCGTGGTCGCCGCGCGCGGAGCCGACGGCATGGTGTCGTCGGCGGTGGTCGCCTTGACGGAGGGCTTGGCCACCGCGTTGACCGCGAGGCCGCCCTGGTCGGTGTCGCGGATGCCGGTCAGCTGCCAGTCGCCCTGGCGGTCGGCGGTGAACGTCAACTCGTGGTGGGCCTGGAAGCCGGTGGTCTTCGGCTCGCCACCGCGGACCTTCTCGTAGGTGAGGGTCGTGGTCTCGGTGACCGCGACCTTGGCCTTGCGGCCCTTGACGCTCGTGGCGTCCAGGGTGACGGTCGTGCCGGCCTTGCTGTACTTCTCGCCGAGCTTCGCGAGACGGTCCTTGCGGTGGTCCAGCGTGGACAGGGCGGCGTCCTCGGTGCGGGCCTGCGCGGAGGACAGCCGGACGTCCCCGGAGAAGCCGTTGGTCAACGGCTTCGCGCGGTCGCCCTGTTCGCCGTCGACCAGGGCGTCCGTACGGTCGGTGAAGACCGCGTCCGCGAGCCGCTGGAAGGTGGCCTTCGTCTTGGCGTCCACCGTGGGGTCGTCGACGACCGCGGCGCCGGCGCTCCAGTTGGGCAGCAGCGCCACACCGGCGACGACCGAGGCGGCGGCCGCCCCGAATATGGTGGCGCGGCGGCGCGTGCGGCTCAATTTCCTTGACTTCACTGATGTTTCCCCTCTACCCCGGCACTGGGGACGCCGGGGGACGGAATCTTCGCACGCCGTGTGTGCTTCCTGTGAAGGGGGATACGGTTGAGGTTTGGTTACTTCGCCACGGTGGGCGCCACGGTCGCTGTCACGGCCGTCACTTCACCACCGTCGACCAGTCCGGTGACTGCGCCGGGTCCAGGCTGCTCAGCCGCTCCAGCGTGGCGGGCGACTGCACGTCCATCCAGTCGGCGAGCTCCTTGAAGGACACGCACTTGACGTCCTTCTTGGTGCACACGTTCTTGATGACGTCGTCGATGGCCTTCATGTAGATGCCGCCGTTCCACTCCTCGAAGTGGTTGCCGATGAACAGCGGGGCCCGGCTGCCGTAGTACACCCGGTTGAAACCGTTCATGTAGGCGTCGGTGGTCTCCTGTTGCCACTCGCCGTACTTGGCGGGGTCGCCCTCGGGCTCGCCGTCGGACTGGTTGGCCAGGAAGTTGAAGTCCATGGACAGGCCCTGGTAGGAGCCGCCGTCGTACGGGAGCGCCTGGAGCGGGAAGTCCCAGATGCCGTTCTTCTTCGCGGGCCATATCTGGAAGTCGCCGGCCGAACTGGCGTCGTAGGTCCAGCCGTAGCTCTTGATGGCCTTCAGCAGGTTCGCCTGGCCCTCGAGGCAGGGGGCGCGGCCGCCGGCGACCTCCTTCTTGAAGTCGAAGGGCAGCGGGGCGATGTCCTTGTAGCCGGTGTTGGTCTTCCAGTTCTCCACGAAGGAGTAGAACTGGTCGATCTCGCTCTTCCACTCCTCGACGCTCCAGTCGCCGCCGCCCTTGCCGCCGCAGAAGTGGCCGTTGAAGTGGGTGCCGATCTCGTTGCCCTCCTCCCAGGCCTTGCCGAGCTGTTCCAGCGTGGTGCGGATGTGCTCGTCGGTGGGGTAGCTGATCGCGGCCGAACCCTGGGAGTGCTGCGGGGGGTTGTAGAGGTTCTTCTTGCTCTTGGGCAGCAGATAGATGCCCGTGAGGAAGAACGTCATGTGGGCGTTGTACTCCTTGGCCAGCTCCCGGTAGTGCGAGAAGAGCTCGTCATCGCCCTGGAGGGCGCCGTCCCAGGAGAAGACGACGAACTGGGGAGGTTTCTCGCCCGTTTTGAGCGGCTCCGCCTTCAACTGGCCGGTCTGCGGGCCGGTGTACGAGGTGGAGCCGTCCCCGAGCACCTTCGTCTTGCCGTCCCACGGGGACTCGCTCACCTTGGGCGTCGCCGCCTTGCCGCCCCCGGACCCGGAGGACGCCGTCGGGGCGGTGCTGTCCGAGCGGGTCAGGACCAGGTAGCCCGCGACCAGGGACGCCGCGACCAGCAGGACCGCCAGGGTGAGGAACCCGGGGCGGGCGGTGCGGCGCGGGGCGCGGCCTCTGCGGCGGCGGCCGGACGGTGCATTCATGCGCGGCTCATTCTCCGAGGGGGGTGGGGGGTGCGGATGCCCGGTGCCGAGGTCAGCCGAGCGGACTCATGGCGCCCGACCAGATGTCGTACGGGACGCTGTCGGCGACCGTGCCCGCGATCCCCTTCAGCGGCAGTGGTTCGAGGCTCTTGGTCAGATCGATGCGGTAGACCACGACGGCGGTCGACACGGACTCGGCGGTGCCGACGTACCAGAGGGCGGTGTCGTCCTGGGTGGTGCCGATCTTCCCCGCGACCTGCGCGGAGGCGGCGACCGTGGGACGGGCTTCGCGGAAGGCGTCCGTGAGCGCGGACTGGACCTCCTCAGCCACCTTCGCGCTCACCGCGCGCCGGGACGCGGGCTTCTTCAGCACGACCTCGGAGCCGTTGCGGGTGATCCGGCTCACCGAGTACGGCTCGACGTGCGTGCCCGCCGCGGCGAACGTCCCGTACCCGCTCGCCATGCGGATCGCGCTGGGCGTGGAGTTGCCCAGGGACAGCGCGGGCACCTGCGCGCCGAAGCTCGAGGAGAGCAGGCCGGCCGCCTCCGCGGTGCTGCGCACCGTGTCCAGGCCGGTGTCCATGCCGAGCTGCATGAAGGGTGTGTTGACGGATTCGGCGAGCGCCTGGTGCAGGCTGATCTGCCCGTAGGACTTCTTGCCGTCGTTGTGGGCGGAGACCTTCTTGCCGCTGCGGTCCCAGTAGGGCCCCTCCGGCGTGGTGACGGGCACGCCGTCGTCGCCGTCGTAGAGCGACTCGGCGGCGACCGGGGTCGTGGAGCCGTCGCGGGTCTTGCGGACGCCGTTCTCCAGACCGGCGGCGTAGACGAAGGGGGTGAAGGCCGAGCCGGCCGGGACCGTGGTGGCGTTGGACTCGTTGTAGCCCTGCGTACGGTGGTCGGGGCCGCCGTAGACGGCGAGGATCCGGCCGTCGGCGGCGACCGACGACGCGCCGTAGTGCGCGGTCTTCGCGGCGCCGGGGTCGTCCTGCTTCGCCTGCTTGCGGGCCTTGGCGACGGCGTCGGTGAGCGCGGTCTCCCGCTTGCGGTCGAAGGTCGTGTAGATCTGGTAGCCGCCCAGGTCGAAGTCCTTGTCCGAGATGCCGGCTGCCTTCTTGGCGTACTGCTCGGCCAGTTCCACCAGGTAGTCGCTCTGGTTGCCGGTGTCGAAGGTCCGGGACTGCTTCAGCGGCTCGGGGAACTTCTTGTACTTGGCCCGCTCGGTGGACGACAGCTTGCCGATGTCCACCATGCGGTCGAGGATCCAGCCCCAGCGCTCCACGGCACGCGCGTGGTTGGCGTGGCTCAGCGACGGGTCGAACAGGCCGGCGCCTTTGAGCAGGGAGGCGAGGAAGGCGGCCTCGCTGACGTTGAGCTCGCCGACCTCCTTGCCGTAGTAGGCCTGGGCGGCGCGCTGGATGCCGTAGGTGCCGCGGCCGAACCAGCTGGTGTTGAGGTAGCCCTCGAGGATCTTGTCCTTGCTCATCCGGTTGTCGAGCTTGAGGGCGATCATCGCCTCGGTGAGCTTGCGGCTGACCGTCCGGTTCTGGTTCAGGTAGACGTTCTTGACGTACTGCTGGGTGATGGTGGAACCGCCCTGGGTGTCCCCCTCGCCGACCGTGTTCCACAGGGCCCGCCCGATGCCGGAGACGGAGATGCCCGGGTCGGAGTAGAAGCTCGCGTTCTCCGCCGCCACCACGGCCCAGCGGACGTCCTCGGGTATGTCCTTCAGGGGCATGTCCTGCCGCTGCACCCAGCCGGTGCGGGCCATGGGCGTCCCGTCGGACCAGAAGAAGACGTTGTCCTGCTGAGTGGCGTAGCTGTTCAGGTTCTGCGGTATGTCGGTGGCGGCGTAGGCGACGGCCAGGAAAGCGCCGGTCAGGCCCACGGCCGACAGCGCGGCGCCCACCGACTGCCGCCAGGAGGGTATCCAGCGGCGCCAGTCGGTGCGGCCGGGGCGCGGGTACTGCGGCCTGAGTCTGCGGGCGTACGGCGCCAGGCGACGGGTGTACGGCGCCAGGCGACGGCCGAGGGGAGCCAGGAGCCGGCCGAGCGGGGCCAGGAGCCGGCCCAACGGAGCCAGGAGCCGGCCGAGTGAGGCCAGGAGTGGCCCTGCGACGGCGGTGAGGCGTGCGAAGGCGGAGGCCGGCAGGGTCATGCGGCGTTCGGTGGGCCGGGCGGGCGGCTCCGAGGACTGGACCACCCGCAGTTCCATGGTGGCGTCCGCGGGCGGGGGCGGCTCGAACCGGAGTTGCATGGTTTCGTCCGACAGCGGGGGTGGCTCGAACCGGAGTTGCATGGTTTCGTCCGACAGCGGAGGCGGCGCGAACCGGAGTTGCATGGTTTCGTCCGACGGCAGGGGTTCCTCGGCCGGTGCCTCACCCTCCGTACCGCGCCGACGGGAACGTTTCGGCGCCGCGCGGCGACCGTGTGGGCGACGGCCGTCCCCCCGGCCCTCCGCCCCCTGCCCATCCTCGGTCACGACTGCGTCTCCCTCCGCACTCCGTGGTGCTCGCGCGGGTCGACACAGCTGCCGCGTAAGCGGCTGCGATCCCCCTGTGTTGCCGGACCAGGACCGGGTCTAGGTCCTGCGGCTCATCGCGGCTCTGACAAATTACCAGCGATCTTTGCAAATTCTCCGCATGAGAAACGGACAGAAGCGATCGCACAGCAAACTAAGAGCTCGCGTTAACGGTCCCGCCCGTTAGCCTGGGCGCATGCCTCGCTACGAGTACCGCTGCCGGACCTGCGGCGACACCTTCGAACTCAGCCGTCCCATGGCCGAGTCCTCCGCGCCGGCGAGCTGCCCGGCCGGACACGATGACACAGTGAAACTTCTCTCAACCGTCGCGGTGGGCGGCTCCGCCGGCGCCCCGGCCCCGGCGCCCAGGACGAGCGGCGGGGGCGGGTGCTGCGGCGGGGGCTGCTGCGGCTGACGTACGTCTCGGACAGGTCCTAGGACCGGTGCGAGGGCCGCGACACGCGCAGGAACTCCCGCAGGATGCGCTCGCCCGCCAGCACGCCCCGCTCGGGCAGCGCCGTGATCGCCGGGGCCGTCCAGCTCGCGTCCGCCAGTTCGCCGTGCCCCGGGCGCCAGCCCTGGTCCGCGACGAGCAGCAGGTCCGCGTCCAGCAGGGAGTCGCCGGCCGCGAGGGTGAGGTCGGCGCCCGTGCGCCGGGCGATCTCCCGCACGGCCGCGCTCTTGGTGAGCGGCTTCGGCACCGCGTAGATCTTGCGGCCCTGCAACGACACCGTCCAGCCGAGGTTCTCCGCCCAGGCCGCGAGCTCCTTCACCCACTCCTCGGGCAGCAGCTCGCGCTCCACGACCAGGTAGGCGAACAGGTCCTCGGCGACCCGCTGCTTGCGCAGCCAGAGCGGGTCCGCCGTGCGCGCCAGATACTCCTGGATCTCCGCCAGCGGCGCGCACTCGTCGGCCAGCCGCGCGGTCACCCGCGCGTGCCAGTCCGGGTCGGACACGCCGTCCACCAGCAGATGCCCGCCGTTGGCGCAGATCGCGTACGTCGGTGCCGGGCCCGGCAGGTTGATGCGCAGGTACTGCTTGCGCGTCCGGGTGGTGGTCGGCACGAACACCGCCGCGTCGCCCAGGTCCGTGAGCAGTCCGGCCGCCGTCTCCGTCATGTACGACAGCGGCCTGCTCTCGTGCACCTCCACGCACAGCAGCCGCGGTGCCCGCGCGTCGGGCATGGTCAGCGCCAGGGCCGCCGCGGAGTAGATGAGCGTACGGTCGAGGTCACTCGCCACCAGTACCGGCATCAGAGGGCCACCGCCTTGCCGTCGGCACCCGTCGCACCGCGCGTGTACTTGGGGTGGATCAACCCCACGCAGGTGTAGGGAAGTTCGCCGACCTCCTCGACGGGAACCCCCCGCTGCTCCGCCAGCAGGCGTACGTGGTCGAGGTCGGCGCCCGCCCCGGCCCGGGCCAGGATCTTCCACGGCACCCGGCGCAACAGCACCCGGGTGGTCTCGCCGACGCCGGGCTTGACGAGGTTCACGTCGTGGATGCCGTACTCCTCGCTGATCCGCTCGACGGCCGCCCAGCCCTCCCAGGTGGGGGTGCGGTCGGTGGACAGCAGCTCCTTGGCCGCCGCGTCCACCGCGTCCGCGACCTCGCCGAAGCGCGCGGCGACCGCGTCGAGGAAGTCCACCGAGACGTCGGTGCCCGCGAGTTCGCGGTAGAACTTGGCGCCGTGGAAGTCGTGCGGTCCCACCAGGTCCGCGCGCAGCACCGTCCGCGAGATCAGGCCCGACACCGTCGAGTTGAGGCATGCGGAGGGGATGAGGAAGTCCTCCCGGGTGCCGTACGTACGCACGCACGAGCCCGGGTCGGCCAGGACCGCGATCTCCGGGTCGAAGCCGGTGATGCCGTCGGACTCCTCGAACTCCTCGACAGCGTCGGCGAGTTCGCGGGTGATGGCGCCCTTGCCGGTCCAGCCGTCGACGAAGACCACGTCGGACGGGTCGTGGTGGGCGGCCAGCCAGCGCAGCGCGTTGGCGTCGATGCCCCGGCCGCGCACGATCGACACGGCGTAGTGCGGCAGGTCGAGGCCGTGCCGGTACTGGGCCCAGCGGCGCATCAGGACGCCGACCGGCGTGCCCGCGCGGGCCAGCGAGACCAGCACCGGGCGCGGCGAGCGCTCGGCGATCACCGTCTCGGTGACCACGCCGACGGCCTGCGCGATGCGGGCCGCCGAGGTCTCCAGGGCGGCGTGGAACAGCTCCTGGTACTGCTCGCTCGGCTGGTACTCCACCGGCAGCGACTCGGCGTAGTGGGCGCCGCCGCTCTGGATGGCCTCCTCGCGCTCCTCGGTCGGCGCCTCCAGCGTCACGTCCGAGAGGTCCTGGAGCAGCCAGCCGACCTCCTCGGGCGCGTACGAGGAGAAGGCGGGGCCGCGAAGGGGCTCGGGCAGCATGGCGGGCCTTTCGGGTACGTACAGCGGTACGGGAACGTACGAGGGCACGACCGCGAGCAGGACGTGCGGGGCGTGCGCGGCGAGCTGGGCGAGGAGGCCGCCCGGCGCGTGCAGCTCCGCCGTGTCGGCGACCGAGTCCACGACCGCCACGACGGCGTCGAAGCCGGCGCCGGCGACGTTGTAGGCGTAGCGCTCACCGGCGCCGTCGGCCGGGTCGTCGTGGGCGGGGAAGACCAGACGGCTGCGTATCGCGTAGCCGGGGTCGTCGACCGCCAGGACGGGCGAGCGGGTGGTGGTGGAGTAGCGCACCTCGGCGGCGACGACCTGTTCGAGCTCGCGGGCCAGCCTCAGCGGTGCGTACATCAGCTCCTCGAAGCCGAGGACGAGGACGCGCCGTGCGTCGCCGGGTATCGCCTCGGCGAGGCGGGCCGCCATCGCGGGCAGAGCGGCTTCCAGGCGCATACGGTGCCGGGGCGTGAAGCCGTGCCGGCCGCCGTCCGGCAGACCCGCCGGCCAGAGCAGGTCGACGCGCTGGATCCGGCCGTACGAGCGCTGTGCGGGCACCGCGGCCGACTCGTGCCGGGCGACCAGCTCCTGCCCCTTCTCCAGCACACCCTCCGGCAGCCGTACGGTCCCCGAGGCGGCCGCCACCAGGTCCACCCGGGCGCCGATCTCCCGAGCGAAGTCCGCCAGGCGGGCCGCGTCGGCCGCCGAGCGCATGTCGACGAGCGCGACGACGACGTACCGTCCGCGCGGATACCGCCCGTGCAGGTCCCGGATGGTGTTGAGGACCGTGTTGCCGGTGGAGAACTCGTCGTCGACCAGGACCAGCGGGCCGTCGCCGACGAGCAGCGCCGGGTCCTCGGGGAGCAGCAGGTGGGAGGTGGCGTGCGAGTGGGACTCCTCGAAGCCGCCCGCCTGGGCCACGCCGGGGACCGGGCGGCGGGTGGAGTGCAGGTAGGGCGCGAGGCCCAGGCCGTCGGCGACGGAGTGGCCGAGGCCGGTGGCGGTCTCCGCGTAACCGAGGACGACCGCCTTGCCCGCCTCCTCGGCGCCGAGCAGGTCGCGCACCCGGCGGCCGAGGGCGAAGCCGTAGCCGTAGACCACGGACGGCGACTGCGGTACGTGCTTGCCGAGGACGTTCGACACCAGCAGATGGGCGCGCTTGGGGTTGCGGCGCAGTGCCAGCCCCAGCAGGTCGCTCAGCTTGTCGTCGCCCTCGAGTTCGAGCCCGAGCCGCTGGGCGACCCAGGTCCCGGACCAGACCCCGTTGTTCACTGCGTTGTTCATACGTCCCTTGTGTGTAGCCGGCTCTTCGACGGGTTCTTCGGCGCGTTTCTTCGGCCGGTTCTGCGGCGGGTTTCTTCGGCCGGTTCAGCCGGGGATGGCGGCGGCGAGCAGGTCCACGAAGCTGACGTCCTCGTTCGCGACGCCGAAGACCTCCGCGCGCAGCATGGTCCGCTCGGCCCAGGCGCGATGCGGCTTCACCTCGTTCATCTTGTTCGTGTACGCCGACCTCAGTACACCCCCGCCACCGCGCTCGGGCCGCAGGATGTCGGCCGCGTCGCTGAACTCCTCGTGGCTGACGACGGACAGCGCGTGCACGGCCGGCACGTGGGAGGGGTGGATGCAGGTCTTGCCGAGCAGGCCGTTGGCGTGGTCCAGGGAGATCTCCCGCAGCAGCCCGTCCATCGCGTGCTCTATCAGTATCTCGCGCAGCTCGACGGCCTGTCCCTCCAGGAAGGGGCTGTGCCGCAGCATCGGCTTGAACATGCGCTCCGGGACGCGGAAGTACTCCCACACCGGCCCGGTCACCGTGAAGCCGGTGCCGTCGGCGCGGCCCAGCATGTTCACCACGTCGGCGATCACGGAGGCGACGATCTGGACGTCGTACGCCGTCATGTCGGGGGCCCGGCGCAGGCCGTAGGAGGAGCAGAAGTCGGTCACGCCCAGGCGCAGCGCGAGCACCCGGTCGCGGTACTTGTCGACGGCGCGGGCGATGCCCTCCAGGGTGTCGACGCGCGACTCGCGGTACAGCAGCTCGGGCGACTCCAGCACCGGCATCGCGAACAGACGCCGGCCGCTCGCCGTCTCCGCCGTGGACAGCGCCTCCAGGAAGGGGATGCCGCGCTCCTCGGTGAACTTCGGCATGACGAACCCGGACAGCCGCCGGACGGTGGGGCCGAGGCGTCGGACCAGATCGGGGATCTGCTCGGGGGTACGGACCCGGATGAACAGCAGCGGGAGGTCGGTGCCGGTGCGGGCGTCCAGGTCCGCGAACTGACGGACGAGGTTCTCCTCACCGTGCTCGACGTCCGCGTCGTCGATCGAATCCTCCAGGCACAGCACCATCGAGACCACGCCCCGACCGGCCTGCTTGACGATGTCGTCGGCCAGCTGCGGCCGGGTGGCCGGGCTGTAGAGCGTGGCGCCCAGGGCCGCGGAGAGCAGCCGGGCCGGGGAGTCCGTGGTGAACTCGCACGGCTCCTGGTGGAAGAGGTGCTGCCGCACCTCAGGGGCGATATGCCCGAAATGACGCATTGAACTCCCCCGTGGTGACGGAACGTGGTGTGTATGTGCCGGTCAATGTGCCTGTGAATGTGTCTGTGAAGTGTCTAGAGGTGGCCGGTAATAGTACGTAGGGATCCATGTCGGAGGTTCCCTCCGGGCGTGAAGTTCAGGTAACGCTGACAAACACACTCGGTCACCGTGCTGGTCACCGTGCCGGGGGTCCACCCCGCATTGTCGTGGTCAGGACCGAGAGGGCAGGATGACCGCATGACGCACGCGATGCTGAAGGGGTCGAACGTCCCGGTCGAGGTCACGACGGTGCGCGCCGTGCTGCGCTGGACGCCCGGGCAGGGGGTCCCGGATGTCGACGCCTCCGCGCTGCTCCTCGGCCCCGACGGTCGTGTGCGCTCCGACGAGGACTTCGTCTTCTACAACCAGCCCCGGCACCCCTCCGGGAAGGTCTGGCGGCTCGGCAAGAAGCGGGTCGCCGAGGGCCTCACGGATACGATCCAGACAGATCTCGCCGGTGTCGAGTCCGGCGTCGGTCAGATTCTGCTGGTCGCTTCGGCGGACGGCGTCACCTTCGACCGCGTACGGTCACTGCGCATCCTGCTGTACGACGCCTCGGTCGCCGACGGGGAACCGCTGGCGCATTTCGACGTCAAGCCGGAGACGGGCGAGGAGACCGCGCTGATCTGCGGTGAGCTCTACCGGCGCGGGGAGGGCTGGAAGTTCCGGGCGCTGGGCGAGGGCTACTCGAACGGGCTGAAGGGCCTCGCGACCGACTTCGGCATCTCGGTGGACGAGGCGGAGGCGGTGGAGGAGTCGCAGGCGGTCCAGCCGACGCCGCCCACCACGTCCCAGCCGCTGCCCCCGGAGCAGCCGACGGGCGCCCCCGTTCAGCCGGCGTACGGCTACCCACAGCCGCCCGCGGCGACCCAGCCGGCCTACGGGTACCCGCAGCCGACCAGCCAGCCCGCGTACGGCTATCCGCAGCCGACCAGCCAGCCGGCGTACGGATACCCGCAGCCGGTGGCCGCGGCCCCCGCGACGGAGTTCCGGCTGCCGCCGCAGGGGCCGCAGTTCATCGGGCGCTGAGCGCTGCGCTGGAAGCGCGATGACGAACCCGCGGGCCGGTGGGGGCCGGCCGTGCCCACGCGGCGGAGCCGCATGTCGACACAGCCCCGCGCCCTCGAGGCAGCAGGGGCTCGGAGGGCTCGCCGGTCAGCGCTCGGCCTTCGTCTTGTAGCCCCGCCCCCACTGCAACCCCCACCCGTACAGCCGGTCGAGCTCCGCCTGGAAGCCGTACACGAACTTCACCTCGCGGCGGACGATGAGCTCGTCCTTGACGTTCTCGATCATCACGACCGCGCAGGAGCGGGCCTGGGGGTGGCGTTCGTCGAGGCCGACCTCGATGCGCGGGCCGTTGCTCGGGTACAGGGTGACGATGGCGTGGGTGCGGTCAAAGGCGGGGGTCTGGTCGTAGATGTACACGAACACCAGGAGGCGTTTGATGTCGTCCCGGTGGTCGAGGTTGACGTAGACCGTCTCGCCGGACGCCGAGCCGAAGCGGTCGTCGCCGCTGAGTTTCACGTACGGCGGCGCGTTGACGTCGCCGAGGTAGCCGCCGAGGGGCTGGACCACGCCCTTGGTGCCGTCCTTGAGCTCGTAGAGGCAGCCGAGGTCGAGGTCCACGTTGACCATGCTCTGGCTGTGACCGATCACTTCAGCCGGCCTGAGGGCCTTCAAGGGGTGCCGCAGCAGGCTCTCCCGCTGGGAACCGCCGATGTCGGAGGTCCGCATCCGCCAGGTCAGGTTGATGCGCAGGTTGCCGGTGGCCGCGCCCTGCTTGGTGAGGGAGACCTGGTGGTGCCGTTTGGTCAGTTCGATCGCGTTGCTGGCCGCGCTGCCCGAGTCGAAGTCGGCCTCACGCCCACGCCACAGCCCGTCGAAGAAGCCCATGCCGCCCCCACCCCCACCTTCACGTTCACTCGAAAAGCCGACGGGGCGGCCGGAGGACACGTCCTCGCCGGCCGCCCCGCACTGAGCGTTCCTCACTCAGCTGGTGATCACACCCCGGACGAGACTTCAGCCTTCTCGTCCGAGCCCGCTTTTCCCTCGGCCGCTGCCAGTGCCCGGTTGCGGCGTACGGAGGACCAGAAGGACCAGCCGATCAGGACGACGCCGACGAGGCCGGTGATGACCTCGTTGATCTCGTACTGGATGGTGATCATGAGGAGCACGGCGAGCGCGCCGATCGCGTAGTGGGCGCCGTGCTCGAGGTAGACATAGTCGTCGAGGGTGCCCTGGCGGACCAGGTACACGGTCAGCGAGCGGACGTACATGGCGCCGATACCCAGACCCAGCGCCATCAGCACGATGTCGTTGGTGATGGCGAAGGCACCGATCACACCGTCGAAGGAGAAGGACGCGTCCAGGACCTCGAGGTAGAGGAACATGAAGAACGCGGCCTGGCCCGCGAGGACGATGGCCGGCTTCTTCTTGCCGGTCCGCTCGGCCTCCTCCTCTTCCTCGTGCTCGCGCTCCTCCTCTTCCTCGAGCTTGTCCTCGAAGAAGCCGGAGAGGCCGCCGACCACCATGTAGGTGATCAGGCCCGCGATGCCGGAGATCAGCACCGTCTGCGCCTTGTCGACGTGCGTGCCACCGTGCTGGTGGGCGTGGGTCGCGAAGGTGAAGGAGGTGATCAGCAGGACGATCAGGGCGATGCAGACCGACAGCATGTCGACCTTGCCGAGCTTGGCCAGCGGCCGCTCGATCCAGCGCAGCCACTGGACGTCCCGGTCCTCGAAGATGAAGTCGAGGAAGATCATGAGCAGGAACATGCCACCGAAGGCGGCGATCGCCGGGTGGGCGTCGGTGACGAGCTCCTGGTAGCGGTCCTTGTTGTTGAGCGCGAGGTCGACCGCGTCGATCGGACCGATCTTGGCACTGATGGCGACGATGACGACGGGGAAGACCAGCCGCATGCCGAAGACGGCGATCAGCACACCGACCGTGAGGAAGATCTTCTGCCAGAAGGCATTCATCTTCTTCAGGATTCCGGCGTTGACCACCGCGTTGTCGAACGACAGCGAGATCTCGAGGATGGAAAGGATCGCCACGATGCCGAAGGCCTCCCACCCCCCGTAGAAGACCGCTGCGACCAGGCCGAGCGCGGTAATCGCGAACGACCAGCCGAAGGTTTTCAGAAGCACTGGCTACCCAATCCTGTGTGTACGGGTCTCCCCCGCGCCGTACTCGGCTTTACGAAGTGTTGACCACAGAGTCTAGATGCAGGGGACTCCGGGCAGCATGGTCGGGCCCAGGCGCCCGGAGAATCGCAGGTCCGAGGGGTCCGGCAGCTAGCCACGTGCCTTCACGAAACGTTGACCCCGAAGTCCAGAGCGATGCCTCGCAGACCCGACGCGTACCCCTGTCCCACGGCTCGGAACTTCCACTCGCCCTGGTACCGGTACACCTCGCCGAAGATCATCGCCGTTTCCGTGGAAGCGTCCTCGCTGAGGTCGTAGCGGGCGAGTTCCTGGCCGTCGGCCTGGTTGACGACGCGAATGAAGGCATTGCTGACCTGGCCGAAGGTCTGGCCGCGCTCGTCGGCCATGTGGATGGAGACGGGGAAGGTGATCTTGTCGCACTGGGCGGGCACCTTGGAGAGGTCCACAAGGATCGACTCGTCGTCGCCCTCGCCCTCACCGGTGAGGTTGTCGCCGGTGTGCTCCACGGAGCCGTCCGGGCTCTTGAGCTGGTTGTAGAAGACGAACCACTCGTCGCCCAGCACCCGTCCGTCCTTGCACAGCAGCGCGCTGGCATCCAGATCGAAGGGGGCTCCGGTGGTGGAGCGCGCGTCCCAACCGAGCCCGATCATCACCTGCGTGAGGTTCGGCGCGGCCTTGGACAGGGAGACGTTGCCCCCCTTGGCGAGCGTGACGCCCATGATGCTGGTCCTCCCCTAGGTGGTGCTTCTTCGGTTGTCCTGCGCGTCCGGCGCCACCCGTAAACGGTGCGGCGCCGGACGGGTCTGACGCCTTTGAGGTCGGTCGGCGTCTCGGACGTCGGTCACGCCTTTGACGTCGGTCGCCTCCGAGGCGTCGGTCAGGCCTGAGACGTCGGTCGTGTCTCAGACGTTGACGCCGAAGTCCTGCGCGATGCCGCGCAGGCCCGAGGCGTAGCCCTGACCGATGGCACGGAACTTCCACTCCGGGCCGTTGCGGTACAGCTCGCCGAAGACCATGGCGGTCTCCGTCGAGGCGTCCTCGGAGAGGTCGTACCGCGCGATCTCGGCGCCGCCGGCCTGGTTCACCACGCGGATGAACGCGTTGCGTACCTGGCCGAAGGACTGCTGGCGGTTCTCGGCGTCGTAGATCGAGACCGGGAAGACGATCTTGTCGACGTCGGCCGGGACGCCGGCGAGGTTGACCTTGATCTGCTCGTCGTCGCCCTCGCCCTCACCGGTGAGGTTGTCGCCGGTGTGCTCGACCGAGCCGTCCGGGCTCTTGAGGTTGTTGAAGAAGACGAAGTTGGCGTCATTGCCGACCTTGCCCGACGTGTCCAGCAGCAGTGCGCTGGCGTCCAGGTCGAAGTCGGTACCGGTGGTGGTGCGTACGTCCCACCCCAGGCCCACGATGACCGCGGTCAGGCCCGGGGCCTCCTTGGTCAGGGAAACGTTGCCGCCCTTGCTGAGGCTGACTCCCACGAGTCCTCCATTGGTGTCCAGGGGCGGGGTGCCCCGTCGTGCTGTGACATCGGATCAACGAGTCGATCCTAGTAACGGGTTCCCGCCCCCCGCAGGCCCTGGAGCTGAAGAATCACAGGGTGTCGAGCGCCTTGACGTACTCGTTCAGGTCACGCGCGTCCGGCAGGGCGTTGATGACGGTCCAGCGCACGACGCCCTCCTTGTCGATGACGAAGGTGCCGCG
Organism: Streptomyces sp. NPDC001315; assembly: GCF_042896175.1. Taxonomy (NCBI): domain Bacteria; kingdom Bacillati; phylum Actinomycetota; class Actinomycetes; order Kitasatosporales; family Streptomycetaceae; genus Streptomyces; species Streptomyces sp. NPDC001315. Next base: position 1,552,862 of record NZ_JBIAWZ010000001.1, read on the forward strand.
CACCGCGCAACCCTTGTCCTCGGCGAAGACGCCGTAGGCGCGCGAGACCTCGCCGTGCGGCCAGAAGTCGGAGAGCAGCGGGTACTCCAGGCCCTCCTGCTCGGCGAAGACGCGCAGGGTGTGGATGGAGTCGTTGGACACGGCGAGGAGCTGGGTGTCGCGCTCGGAGAACTGCGGCAGGTTGTCACGCAGCTCGCACAGCTCGCCGGTGCAGACGCCGGTGAAGGCGAAGGGGTAGAAGAGCAGGACCACGTTCTTGCTGCCGTGGAAGTCGGAGAGCTTCACGGTCGCGCCGTGGTTGTCCTTGAGCTCGAAATCGGGGGCCTTGTCGCCGACCTGGATCGCCATCGTCGTGCTTCCCTCTCGGTGGGCTGCTCGGGTGAGAGCGCTGAGAACAACGCTGAGAAATCTGCGAACGCTGAGAACACCGAACGCTGAGCACACCCTACGCAGCACGCACGACAGGCCTGCGGACGGGCTGACCTTGACCGTCAGCCCGTCCGGGGGGGGTGGGAGCGGGACTTACTTCTTGGTCTTGGCCGCCTTCGGGGTCAGCAGCCGACTGCCGATCCAGTCCTTGCCCACGCTGACGCTCTTGGAGGCCGACAGCCCCGCCGTCGTCGCGGCTTCCGAGATGTCGCTCGGCTCCACGTAGCCATCACGTCCGGTCTTCGGCGTGAGAAGCAGGATCGCACCGCCCTCTTCGATGTACGTGGTGGCGTCCACCAGTACATCGGTCAGGTCGCCGTCCTCGTCGCGGAACCACAGCACCACGGCATCGGCTACGTCGTCGTAGTCCTCGTCCACCAGGTCGCTGCCGACTACTTCTTCAATGGCCTCGCGGAGTTCCTGGTCTACGTCGTCGTCGTAGCCGATCTCCTGGACCACCTGCTCGGGCTGGAACCCCAGCCTGACGGCAGGGTTCGTCCGCTCCTCCGCGTGGTCCGCGGTCGCGCTCACGGGTTGCCTCCTGATCATGTCTTGGTGAATATCTCAGCCACGCGCGTGCGCGAAGCATTGGCCGTAGTCCACACGGGCGGGGCGGATCGCGCAAGTACCCGGCGGTTCAGACCGCCGAAACGGTGACGATCCGGGCCGTGTCGCCCCAACTCCAGGCACGCCGTCGCGGCCGAGAGTGACCCACACCACACCCTTGTGCCCCCTTTGTCCGTTTGGGAATCCGATGAGGCGGACGCAGATCCGGGTTACCTCTGAGTAGAGATGACGTTTCTCTCCCCGAGGTACACGATGGGGGACGGTGCAGAGATATCGAGAACCCGGGAAAGAACAGCAAAAACAGCCCTCTGACAGGTAAGGAACAGCGTGGCTTCCGGATCCGATCGAAACCCGATCATCATTGGCGGCCTTCCGAGTCAGGTTCCTGACTTCGATCCCGAAGAGACCCAGGAGTGGCTCGACTCCCTGGACGCGGCCATCGACGAGCGCGGCCGGGAGCGTGCCCGGTACCTCATGCTCCGGCTGATCGAGCGGGCCCGCGAGAAGCGCGTGGCCGTGCCGGAGATGCGCAGCACGGACTACGTCAACACCATCCCCACCAGGGCCGAGCCCTTCTTCCCGGGCAACGAGGAGATCGAGCGCAGGATCCTCAACGCGACCCGCTGGAACGCGGCCGTGATGGTCTCGCGCGCCCAGCGGCCGGGCATCGGCGTCGGCGGCCACATCGCCACCTTCGCCTCCTCCGCCTCGCTCTACGACGTCGGCTTCAACCACTTCTTCCGCGGCAAGGACGAGGGCGACGGCGGTGACCAGGTCTTCTTCCAGGGCCACGCCTCCCCGGGCATCTACGCGCGCGCGTACCTGCTGGACCGCCTGAGCGACCAGAACCTCGACGCGTTCCGTCAGGAGAAGTCGAAGGCGCCGTACGGGTTGTCCTCGTACCCGCACCCACGGCTGATGCCGGACTTCTGGGAGTTCCCGACCGTGTCGATGGGCCTGGGCCCGATCGGCGCGATCTACCAGGCCCGCATGAACCGCTACATGCACGCGCGCGGGATCGCCGACACCTCCAGGTCGCACGTGTGGGCGTTCCTCGGCGACGGCGAGATGGACGAGCCGGAGTCGCTGGGCCAGCTGACCATCGCCGCGCGCGAGGGCCTGGACAACCTGACCTTCGTCGTCAACTGCAACCTCCAGCGGCTCGACGGCCCGGTGCGCGGCAACGGCAAGGTCATCCAGGAGCTGGAGTCGGTCTTCCGCGGCGCCGGCTGGAACGTGATCAAGCTGATCTGGGACCGGACGTGGGACCCGCTGCTCGCCCAGGACCGCGACGGCATCCTCGTCAACAAGATGAACAGGACCCCGGACGGCCAGTTCCAGACGTACGCGACCGAGTCCGGCGCGTACATCCGCGAGCACTTCTTCGGGGACGACCAGCGGCTGCGCGCGATGGTCGAGAACATGACCGACGACCAGATCCTGCACCTGGGCCGCGGCGGTCACGACCACCGGAAGATCTACGCCGCCTTCAAGACCGCCGTCGAGCACGAGGGCCAGCCCACGGTCATCCTCGCGAAGACCATCAAGGGCTGGACGCTGGGCCCGAACTTCGAGGGCCGCAACGCCACGCACCAGATGAAGAAGCTGACGGTCGCCGACCTCAAGGGCTTCCGGGACCGCCTGCACCTGCCGATCTCCGACAAGGAGCTGGAGTCCGGCCTGCCGCCGTACTACCACCCGGGTCGCGACTCGGAGGAGATCCAGTACATGCACGACCGGCGCAAGGGGCTCGGCGGGTACGTCCCGACGCGTGTCGTGCGCGCGAAGCCGCTGGCCCTGCCGGACGACAAGACGTACGCGACCGTGAAGAAGGGCTCCGGTCAGCAGTCGATCGCCACGACCATGGCGTTTGTGCGACTGCTGAAGGACCTCATGCGGGACAAGGAGATCGGCAGGCGATTCGTACTGATCGCACCGGACGAGTACCGCACGTTCGGCATGGACTCCTTCTTCCCGAGCGCGAAGATCTACAACCCGCTCGGGCAGCAGTACGAGTCGGTGGACCGCGACCTGCTGCTGGCCTACAAGGAGTCGCCCACCGGGCAGATGCTGCACGACGGCATCTCCGAGGCGGGCTGCACGGCGTCACTGATCGCCGCCGGCTCGGCCTACGCCACACACGGCGAGCCGCTCATCCCGGTCTACGTCTTCTACTCGATGTTCGGTTTCCAGCGCACCGGCGACCAGTTCTGGCAGATGGCCGACCAGATGGCACGCGGTTTCGTCCTGGGCGCGACCGCCGGACGCACGACCCTGACCGGCGAGGGGCTCCAGCACGCGGACGGCCACTCACAGCTGCTCGCCTCGACGAACCCCGGCTGTGTCGCCTACGACCCGGCGTACGGGTACGAGATCGCGCACATCGTGCAGGACGGTCTGCGCCGGATGTACGGCCCGGACAGTGAGGACGTCTTCTACTACCTCACCGTCTACAACGAGCCCATCCAGCACCCGGCCGAGCCGTCGGACGTCGACGTGGACGGCATCGTCAAGGGCATCCACCGCGTCGCCGTCGGCTCGGCGGGCTCTGTTCCGGCGCAGATCATCGCGTCGGGCGTGGCCGTTCCGTGGGCGCTGGAGGCGCAGCGGTTCCTGGCCGAGGAGTGGAACGTACGCGCCGACGTCTGGTCGGCGACCTCCTGGAACGAGCTGCGGCGCGAGGCCGTGGAGGTCGAGCGGCACAACCTGCTGCACCCGGAGGAGGAGCAGCGCGTGCCGTATGTGACGCAGAAGCTGAGCGTGGCCGAGGGACCGTTCGTGGCGGTTTCCGACTGGATGCGCTCGGTTCCGGACCAGATCGCCCGGTGGGTGCCGGGGACGTACCAGTCGCTCGGCGCCGACGGGTTCGGCTTCGCGGACACCCGTGGCGCGGCCCGGCGGTTCTTCCACATCGACGCGCAGTCGATCGTGGTGGGGGTGCTGACCGAGCTGGCGCGCGAGGGCAAGGTCGACCGGTCGGTCCTGAAGCAGGCCATCGACCGGTACCAGCTGCTCGACGTCGCGGCGGCGGATCCGGGGGCGGCCGGAGGCGACGCGTAGCGCGGCGCGGCCTGAGCGGGTGAAGGGCGGCGGGGCTCGTGGTCCCGCCGCCCTTTGCGCGTTCCTTACGATGCGGTCATGCAGGAACAATCGGCGCAAGCCCGCTGGGAGCAGCGCACCCAACGGCCGCTGCTGGCCCTCGCCGTGCTGTTCGCCGTCGCCTACGCCGTGCCGATCGTGGACAGTTCGGCCGGGCACTCGCTGACGGCCGCGTGCACGATGACCGAATGGGTGGTGTGGGGGGCGTTCGCCGCCGACTATCTGGTGCGGCTCGCGACAGCGCCGCACCGCCGGGAGTTCGTCCGCACACACTGGCTGGACCTGTGCGCGGTGGTGCTGCCGATTCTCCAGCCGCTGCGGCTGCTGCGGCTGGTGGCGACGCTGACGCTGGTGGGGCGGCGGGCGCGGATGGCCTCGCAGATCCGGCTGACGACGTACGTCGCCGGGGCGGTCGTCGGGCTGCTGATGTTCGGGTCGTTGGCCGTGCTGTCGGTGGAGCGGGAGTCGCCGAACGGGAACATCCGGACGCTGGGTGACGCGGTGTGGTGGTCCTTCACGACGATGACGACCGTCGGATACGGGGACCACGCGCCGACCACCGGACTGGGGCGGATGCTGGCCGTGGGGCTGATGCTGTCCGGGATCGCCCTGCTGGGTGTGGTGACCGCGAACATCGCCGCCTGGTTCATCGCGCGGTTCGAGAAGGACGATGTGGAGGAGCGGCGGCAGACGGAGGCGATCGAGAAGCTGGCGGAGGAGGTCCGCGCGCTTCGGGAGGAGGTCGCGGAGTTGGCCCGTGCGGGGGGCTTGCCGGAGAGGGTCGGGGAGGAGCAGCCCCGCTGACCTGCTGACCGGCGCCGGGGCGGGGGTGGGGCGCGCAACCCTGCGCCTGCGGGGTGCGCCCGCGCCCACCCTCCCCCAGCGGCTGTGCCGGTTACAGCAGGCCGTTGCCCGGACCTGCCGCTCCTGCCAGCCAGATGATCGCCAGCAGGGTGTCTATCGACCCCAGTACGAAGGCGATCAGGGCCGGGATCGGGCGGGTGCCCGACAAGGTGCGGCCCATGGCGAGCCAGCCGCAGACGATCGCCGCGGGGCCGAGGATGATCCCCAGCACGAAGAAGCCGGCGACCGCGCAGATGACTCCGATGATTCCGAGCGTTGCGCGATCCGGCCCGGTCCGTGACCCCATCCGGCCACGTGAGCGGGGGTACCTGCGCGTTCCGTGTCCGAAGCCCGCCATCATCAACTCCCAGAACCCCGGGGTGAGTTGGTTGTGTGTCGGGGTCCGGTGGTGCGAGTACCCCCGATACGGGCTTCAAGTCCTCGGCCCACGGGCCTCGGCGCGCTGTCCCCCTCCGGCAGCGCGCCGCAGCCCGGGCCTCCCTCCGTGGTGTACGAACTTGCCTGTGGAACATGCCGTACCGGAGGGCTTGACCCACTGTGACGTGCGGCGCGTACCGGTGGACAGGGATCTTGAGCGTTGTCACCCTGATAGGGGACCCAAGTTGAAATCCCGTCAGAGTTCCGCTAGATGTGCGCCGCTCCCGCGCCCGCCTCCGCGTTCTCACCGCGCTTGGTGAGCAGGGCGACGAAGACCGCCACCACCGCCACGCCGGCGGCGACGAGGGACGCCAGGCTCATGCCGGAGATGAAGGTGTCGTGCGCGACGTCCGTGATCTTCGCGGCGATCGCCTCCGGGGTGCCCTTGGCCACCGGCGCCACACCGACCTGGACCGCCTCGGAGGCCTGGTCCAGCTGGGTCGGGGTGAGCTGCGGAAGCCCGGCGTCCTTCCAGTTGGCCGGGAGGTCGCTGTCGACCTTGGACGCCATCACGGCGCCGAGGACGGCCGTGCCGAGGCTGCCGCCGATCTGCATCGCCGCCTGCTGGAGGCCGCCGGCGACACCGGAGAGCTCCATCGCGGCGTTGCCGACGATGACCTCCGTGGCGCCGACCATGACCGGCGCGAGGCCGAGGCCCAGCAGGGCGAACCAGAGGGACATGGCGGCGCTGCCGGTGTCCGTCTCCAGCGTGGACATGCCGTACATGGCGAGCGCGGTGGCCGCCATGCCGCCGGCCAGCGGGATGCGCGGGCCCAGCTTGGTGATCATCGCGCCGGCCAGCGGCGAGCCGACGATCATCATGCCGGTGAGCGGCAGCAGGTGCAGGCCGGCGTCGATCGGGCTCATGCCGTGCACGTTCTGCAGGTAGAACGTCACGAAGAACAGGCCGCCCATGAAGGCGATGGCCATCAGGACCATCAGGACCACGCCCGCCGACAGCGGGACCGAGCGGAACAGCGCCAGCGGGATGAGGGGTTCCTTGACCTTCGTCTCCCAGACGGCGAACGCCGTGAAGAGCACGACGGAGCCGAGGATGAAGGCCCATGTCCTTCCGTCGCCCCAGCCCCACGCCGGCGCCTTGATCAGGGCCCAGACCAGGCAGAACATCGCACCGGAGAGCAGCGCGATGCCCAGGATGTCGAAGGAGCGCGGGGCGTTCTCGGCGCGGTGGTCGAGCAGGATCAGGACGCCCAGGACGAGGGCGACGATGCCGACCGGCACGTTGATGAAGAACACCGACTGCCAGCTGACGTGCTCGACGAGCACACCGCCGAGGATCGGGCCCCCCGCCGTGGAGGCACCGATGACCATGCCCCAGATGCCGATGGCCATGTTGAGCTTCTCGGCCGGGAAGGTGGCCCGCAGCAGGCCGAGCGCGGCCGGCATCAGCAGCGCGCCGAACAGGCCCTGGAAGACGCGGAAGGTGACGACGAGCGCGATGCTGTCGGACAGGCCGATGGCGCCCGAGGCGGCGGCGAAGCCGACCACGCCGATCAGGAAGGTCTGCCGGTGGCCGAAACGGTCACCGAGCTTGCCCGCGGTGATCAGGGAGACCGCGAGGGCGAGGAAGTAACCGTTGGTGATCCACTGGACCTGGGCGAAGGTGGCGCCGAGGTCCTTCTGGATCGCCGGGTTGGCGATGGCCACGATGGTGCCGTCGAGGGCCACCATCATGACGCCCACAGCGACGGTTATGAGGGTGAACCACGGGTGGCCGCGCAGCCCCTTGGCCGGCGGCACGTCCGACGGGGCTGCAGGCGCCTTGTCCCCCGGCCCCGTCGTGTCGATGGTCTGACTAGTCATGCGCCCCACGCTAGTGACAGCCGCTGACAATTGACAATCGAGTTCACAAGTCGGTAACTGTCACGCCCCGCACCGAACAGACAGGAGTCACCCATGGACACGGCGACGGCACCGGGGCTGCGCGAGCGCAAGAAGCGGCGCACCCGGGGCGCGCTGCTGCGGGCCGCCCTGGAACTGTTCACCACGCGTGGGTACGAGGAGACCACCGTCGACGAGATCGCCGCGTCCGTCGACGTCTCGCAGCGCACCTTCTTCCGCTACTTCGCCGGCAAGGAGGAGGCCGCGTTCGCCGTCCAGAAGATGGTGGAGGCGCACTTCGTCGCGCTGGTGGGCGCGCGGCCGCCGCACGAGGCCCCGATGGAGGCCATGCGCAAGGCCGTCCTCGACGGCTGGGACACCCTCAGCGAGGCCATCGCGGCCGTCGCCCCCGTCGAGCTGTACGTGCGCATGTACCGGACGATCGAGTCGACGCCCGCCCTGCTCGCCGCCCATCTGCGCCGCTCCGTGGAGACGGAGGAGAAGATCGCGCGCGTGCTCGCCGAGCGCGAGGGTCTCGACGTGGACGCCGATCCGCGGCCGCGCCTCGCGGTGGCCGTCTTCGGCGGGGTGATACGGGTGACGGAACGTCAGTGGAGCACGGGTGCGGACTTCAGCCCGGAGGCGATCAGGGAGTTGACCGCCGCGTACCTCGATCAGGTCGGACCGGCGCTCACCGGGCACTGGCGCGCCCCCTGATTCCATCGTCTGAGGTCATCGTCACGTTCATCGAAACGTGATCCCTGTCACTCGGTTAACGCGAGACCCTCTCGTTCTCCTAGTGTGTCCTCCCAGTGACTTCCTTCGACACCTCCCCGCAACTCAACGTCTGGCGCGCACTGCTCGCTCTGGCCGTTGTGTTCGTGATGCTGGCGACCACCGGCTGGACCGCTCTGCGCCAGCACCGGGAGACCTCCGCCCTCCAGATCTCGCTGACGGCATGGCAGCAGGGCAGCGTCGACGGGCACCGGCTGCCGGACCCGCACGCGGCCCCCGACCGCCTCTCCCGGTTCTTCGCCTCGCTCACCGCACAGCAGCGCAACCGGCTCGCACATCGCTACCCGCTCGCGGTCGGCAACATGAACGGCGCCCCCGTCAAGCTCCGCTACCGCGCCAACCGTGTCGCGCTCGACCAGGCCCGCGAGGTCGAGAGCGAACGCATGCACGACAGCAGGCTCAGTCCGGCCGGGCAGCAGGAGGCGGGGCGCCGTATGCACCGCTTCGAGTCGATGATGAGCGGTGGCCGCCAGATCCTCGCCTTCGACCCGGAGGGCTCCGGCCGCGCCGCCGAGGTGCTCGGGGACCTCGACGAGGCCGAGCGGATCTCGGTCGTCGTCCCCGGCGTCGACACCGACCTGCTCACCTTCCAGCGCACGAACCGCCAGTACTCGGCACCCGTCGGCATGGCCACGTCCCTCTACGCCGCCGAGCGCGCGGCGAGCCCCACGACCCGTACGGCCGTGATCGCCTGGGCCGACTACACGGCACCCGCCGGACTCGGCATCGACTCGGCCACCGCGATGCGCGCCGAGGACGGGGCCGTCCGGCTGAACGCGTTGCTGCGTGCGCTGCCCGGCGGCTCGCCGGTCTCCATGTTCTGCCACAGCTACGGCTCCGTGGTCTGCGGGGTCGCCGCGCGCGGCATGCCGCGCCGGGTGACCGACATAGCCGTGGCCGCCAGCCCGGGCATGCGGGTGGCCAGTGCCTCGCACCTGGGCACCTCCGCCCAGGTGTGGGCGATGCGGGACGCCGACGACTGGGTGCAGGACGTGCCGTACCTGGAGGTCGGGGGCCTCGGTCACGGCGCCGACCCGGTGTCCGCCGCGTTCGGTGCGCGGGTGCTGTCGGCGCGGGACGCGAAGGGTCACAGCGGCTATTTCGAGCCGGGCACGGACAGCCTGCGCAACCTCGCCGACATCGGCGCCGGCGTGTACCAGGCGGTCGAGTGCGCACACGACGATGACGGGTGCCGGGCGGGTCTGCCCGGCAAGGCGACGGCAGGACGCGCGTAGAGGCGCAGAAACTGCGGTCTGCCCGGGGAGGCGACGGAGGAGCGCATGCCGCATACGATGAGCCGCATGGGTGACGTACTGGCCGGATTTCATGCCGTCTGGGAGTTCGACTCCGACTCCGTGCTCATCCGCTACGAACGGGGGATGCGAACACCCAAGCTGTTCCAGGCGCTGGGCGAACGACGCATCCCCCTCACGGCGATCGAGGGGGTGACCCTGACCCCCGGCAAGCGCGGCACCGTGGTCCTGCGCGCCGAGCCCCGGCCGGGTGCCGACCCGCTGATGGAGGCGGCCGCCGGACAGCTCAAGGAGGGCGCCGATCCCTACCGGCTCGTACTGCCGGCCGAGCGCGAGACGCTCGCCGAGTACTACGCCGACGAGCTGCGCGACCGGCTGACCGAGTCCGGACCGGCCGACCGCCATCTGGTGCCCGCGCCCGAGCCGCCCCGGCAGTTCAAGGCGTACGACGCGAAGGTGTCCTTCGACGGCCGGACGGTTTCCTTCCGCTGGTTCTGGACGGGCGCGTCGTCGGCGAAGTGGAAGGCCGGCGACCAGAGCTTCCCGGTCACCGGCCTCGCCGGGGTCGAGTGGCGTTCCCCCGAGGTCTTCGAGGGGCATCTACGGCTGCTGCGGCGCGACGCGACGGCACAGCAGCCCGCGCAGGCCGATCAGGATCCGGCGGCGGTGGTGTTCGGGCTGGGATACGGGCCCGTGCACGAATCGCTGCCGTTCGCCGCCACGGTGCTGGCGGCGGTACGGTCCAGCGCGCCGGTGCCTGCGGTTTCCGCGGCTGCCCCGCGCCGCGATCCCGCCGACGTCGCCGAGCGGATTCGGCAACTTGGGGAACTGCACCGGGCGGGGCTGGTCACGGACGAGGAATTCTCGGTGAAGAAGGCGGAGTTGCTGGCGGAGCTGTGATTGCTCCCGGACTACTCCCGGCCCGCCGACGCGAAGGACATGTCCGGGTAGCGCGTGCCCGCCACCTTGTCCGCGATCGGCTCCAGCAGGGCCAGTTCGTCGTCCGTCAGGACGATTCGCGTCGCCGCCACGTTCTCCTCCACCCTCGCGCGCCTCGTCGTGCCCGGGATCTGCACCACCGGCAGGCCGTGCACCGTCGAGCGCTGCTGGACCCAGGCCAGCGCGATCTGGGCGAGGGACGCGCCGTGGGCCTCCGCGACCGTGCGGATCGGCTCCAGGAGGGCCGCGTTCGCAGCCGCGTTCTCGCCGTGGAAGCGGGGCATCGTACGGCGGACGTCGTCGTCCGACAGGTCCTTCGCGGCGTCGGAGAAGCCGCCCGTGAGGAAGCCGCGGCCGAGCGGCGAGTACGGCACGAGGGCCACGCCCAGCTCGGCGGCGGCCGGCACCACCCGGGCCTCGATGTCCCGGCTGAACAGCGACCACTCCGACTGCACGGCGGCGATGGGGTGCACGGCGTGCGCCGCGCGCAGCTCGTCGGCCGTGACCTCGCTCAGGCCGAGATGCCTGACCTTCCCCGCGCGCACCAGCTCGGCCATCGCGCCGACGGTCTCCTCGATCGGCACGTTCACATCGCGCCGGTGCATGTAGTAGAGGTCGATGACGTCGACGTCGAGGCGTTCGAGGCTGCCCTCGACGGCCTGGCGGACGTACGGCGGGTCGTTGCGGATGATCCGCTTGCTGCGGTCCCCGGTCGGCACCCGGACACCGAACTTGGTCGCGATCACGACCTCGTCCCGGTGCGCCTTGAAGAACGGTGAGAGGAAGCGTTCGTTGGCGCCGTCGCCGTATCCCTCCGCGGTGTCGTAGAGCGTGACGCCCAGCTCCAGCGCGCGTTCCAGGGCGGCACGCGATTCCTGCGCGTCGGGCGTGCCGTACGCCCAGCTCATGCCCATGCAGCCGAGTCCCTGAACGCCGGCCTCGGGGCCGCCGTCACCGAGCCGTGCCGTGGGAATCCTGCCGTCGGTCATCCTGCCCGCTCCGTTTCGTAGACGCGCCCGGCGTCCGAGTAGAAAGTGATCTTCCGGTCGAGCACGGCGAGCGTGTCCCGGAGTTCGGCGATCCGCGCCTGGACGTCCCGCCGGGTCGCCTCCAGGAGGTCGCGCCGCTCGTCGTAGGTGTTCTCGCCCTCGCGCACCAGTTCCGCGTACCGGACCATGTCGGCGACCGGCATGCCGGTCAGCCGCAGCTTTCCGACGAGGTCGAGCCAGTCCAGGTCGCGATTGCTGTAGCGGCGCTGGCCGGTGTGCGAACGGTCGATGTGGGACATCAGGCCGATCCGCTCGTACCAGCGCAGGGTGTGCGCGGTCAGACCGGTGAACGCGACGACTTCGCTGATCGTGTACGTGTCCTGGCCGTCGGGGCGCGGATGCCCGGGGGGCGGGGCGGAGCAGGTGTCTACGGGTGCGGGTGCTGGGCCTTGCTCGGTGGCCGCGGGCGTGGTCTGCATCACCGTCATGGCCTCCACGCTATGGCCTTCGAGTGCACTCCAAGCAAGCGGAAAAGGTAAGAAATCCACGGGACGTGGCGTGATCAGGGTGGTTAGCGTGCGGGCATGAGTCTCGTACGCCGTGCCGTGCCCGAGGACGCGCAGGAAGTGCTGCGCCTTCGCCAAGTGATGATCGATTCGCTGTTCGCCGCAGATCCGTCCACCGACTGGCACGCGGAGTCCCTGCCGACGCTGCGGGCGAGGCTGTCCGAGCCCGGCGGGGACTTCGCCGCGTTCGTCGTGGACCATCCGGAGCGGCCGGGGGCGCTGGCGGCGCTGGTGGCCGGGACGATCGAGTACCGGATCGGTCGGCAGGGCAATCCGCGGGGGACGATCGGCTTCGTCTTCAGCGTCGCCACCGACCCGGACGCGCGCCGCCGCGGATACGCGCGCGCGTGCATGGACGAACTGCTGGAGTGGTTCCGGGCGCGCGGCGCCGCCCAGGTCCACCTCACCGCGTCGGCGGAGGCCGAGCCCTTGTACGCCTCCCTCGGCTTCAAGCCCAAGCCCGACCCCCTGATGGAGCTGAAGCTCTGACGCACTTAGGCTCGACGTCATGTCCTTGAAGAGCTTGACGTTGATCGAGAACTGGCCGGTTCCCACCACTGCGGCGGGTGTCGTACGGGCCGACGGCACGGTCCTGGGGACCCACGGGCCGGTCGGGCAGCGCTTCTCGCTGGCCTCGGTCACCAAGCCGCTCGCCGCGTACGCCGCCCTCGTCGCCTACGAGGAGGGGGCGATCGAGTTCGACGAGCCGGCCGGTCCGGCCGGTTCGACGGTCCGTCATCTGCTCGCCCACACCTCGGGGCTGGCCTTCGACGAGCACCGGGTGACGGCGGCGCCCGGGGAGCGGCGGCTGTACTCCAACGCGGGCTTCGAGCAGCTCGGGGACCACATCGCCAAGGCGACGGACATCCCCTTCGCCGAGTACCTGCGGCAGGCGGTGCTGGAGCCCCTCGGCATGACCGCGACGACCCTCGACGGCTCGCCCGCGAAGGACGGCGTGTCGACGGTGGCGGACCTGCTGCGGTTCGCCGCGGAGGTGCAGGCGCCGCGGCTGCTCGATCCGCGTACGGTCGCCGAGGCGATGACCGTGCAGTACCCGGGCACGAAGGGCGTCCTGCCGGGCTACGGCCACCAGAACCCGAACGACTGGGGTCTCGGCTTCGAGATCCGGGACTCCAAGTCGCCGCACTGGACGGGTTCTTCGTCCTCACCGCGGACGTTCGGGCACTTCGGGCAGTCCGGTACGTTCCTTTGGATCGACCCGGACGCGGGGGCGGCGTGCGTCGCCCTGAGCGACCGCCCCTTCGGCCCGTGGGCCGTCGAGGCCTGGCCGCCCCTCACCGACGCGGTGCTCGCGGAGCTCGCTCACTGACGCGACGGCTCCCGGTCGTGGCCGCGGCCGTCACCGGCACCGTCACCGTCACCGTCACCGGAAGGCAGCCGCGTTGCGTTCGGCCCAGGCGGCGAAGCTGCCCGGCGCACGGCCCAGGACGTGGGCGACGTCGGGGCTCGGCCGCCGCTCGTCCTCGGTCGGTTCGCCCAGGATGGCCAGGGTGCCCTCGACCACGGGCAGCGGCATGAACCGCGCCATCAGTTCGTGCGCCTCCTCACGGGTCTGCTCGACGAAGCGCACCGGTTCGCCCAGCGCGGTCGCGATCGCGGCCGCGCGCTCGCGCGGGGTGGTCGGCGCGGGACCGGTCAGGGTGTAGGTGGCCCCGAGGTGCGCGCCCTGTCGCAGGGCGGCGGCGGCGACCGCGGCCACGTCGTCGGGGTCGACGAAGGGCAGGCCGACGTCACCGAACGGCGCCGCGGCCTCCCGCCGGGTTCGGATCGACTCGGCCCACGCGAAGGCATTGGTCGCCATCCCGCCCGACCTCAGAACCGTCCAGTCGAGCCCGGACTCCCGTACGGCCGCCTCGAATCGGCCCGGGTGCCGGTACGCCTGCGGGCGGGTCCCCGCGCCCTGGGAGGACAGCAGCACCACCTTGCGGATCCCGGCGGTCTTCGCCGCGTCCAGGACGCCGTGCGGGTCCTCGCCCGCCACCAGCAGGAACAGCGCCTCGGCGCCGTCGAAGGCGGCCCCGAGGCCGACCGGCTCGGCCAGATCGGCCGCCACCGCCCGTACCCCCTGCGGCACATCGGCCCGGGTGATGTGCCGGGCCACCGCCGTCACCGGCAGCCCGGCCTCGGTGAGCATCCGTACCAGCGCCCGCCCTACGTTCCCGGTCGCGCCTGTCACCACGAACATGTCGATCTCCCCGCCCCAGAAGTTAGTCAGTCAGCTAACTGACTCGGTCGATCGAGACGCTAGCACAGGCCGGCCACCGGCTGTCTATAGTCAGTCGGGTGACTGACTCAAAGGACTCAGGGGATTCCCGGCGCTCCCGGACGAAAGCCCGCGGCAAGCGGCAGCAGCTGACAGCCGCCGCGGCCCGGGTCCTGCACGAGCAGGGCGTGGAGCGCACGACCATCGCCGACATCGCCCGCGCCGCCGATGTCCCGACGGGAAACGTGTACTACTACTTCAAGACCAAGGACGAGCTGATCGAGGCCGCCCTCTCCGAGCACGCCAGCCATCTGGAGAGCCTCACCGGCCGCCTCGACCAGCTCCCCGACCCGCGCGAACGCCTCAAGGCGCTCATCGACGCCTGGGTCGGTCAGCGCGACATCGCGGCCCGTCACGGATGCCCCACGGGCACCCTCGCCGCGGAACTCGACAAGCGGGCCGAGGGCGGTCTCGACATCACGGCGGGCCTGGTCATACGGAAGCTGCTGGACTGGGTGGAACAGCAGTACCGCCAGATCGGCGTGACCGACCCCGAGGGCCACGCGCTGGCGCTGGTCGGCGCCTACCAGGGCATGTCCCTGCTCTCCAACGCCCTGCGCGACCCGGAGATCATGGCCCGCGAGGGGGCCCGCCTCACCCGCGAACTCGACAGCCTGGCGTGAGGAGAGAAGGGAGGAGAGAAGGAACACAGCGGCGACCTGTCGGCGCGTCAGCCTGCCGTCATCTCCCAGAGCAGCAGCTCCGCCCCCGTCACCCCCACCGCCTCCAGATCCTTCGCCTCCGTGATCCGCGCCGCGTCGCCCGCCGCCAACTCCTCGCCGTCCAGCCGCACTTCACCGCGCACGACATGGACGTACACGTAGGGCGCGTCCGGTACCGCCGTCCGCTCCCCCGCACCCAGGCGCCGTACATGGAGCATCGCGCCCGCCTCCGGGACCGCGTACGGAGTGGAGTCGGCGATGCCCCGGACGATCTCGTAGGAGGGGTCGCCGCCGGGGGCGCGCGGGGCCAGCCACATCTGGACGAAGGTCAGCGGGGTCTCGGCGTCGTTGCGCTCCACGTGCCGGACGCCGGCCGCCGCGCTCAGGCGCTGCACGTCCCCGGGGCGCACCACCGTCTCGTGGCCCGTGGAGTCGCGGTGGGTCAGCTCGCCCTCGGCCACCCACGTCACTATCTCCGTGTGACTGTGGGGGTGCTCGTCGAAGCCGGCGCCGGGGACGAGGTGCTCCTCGTTGCAGGCGATCACCGCGCCGAAGCGCAGGTTGTCGGGGTCGTAGTGCGGGCCGAAGGAGAAGGCGTGCCGGGAGTCGATCCCGGCCTCCGGGTCCCCTCCGCGGTAGCGCTCACCTGCGCGCCGTACGTCCATCACGTCCCCCACCGTAGACCCGCTCAGGACCTGCCGAGGACCGCACCCGCGACCCGGCGGCACACGCTCCCGTCCCGATAAGGCAGTCTTGTCCCGTGCCCGAACCCGAAGCCAGCAAGCCCAGAACCGCAGTGCACGACGTCCACCAGCACTCCGCGACCCTGAAGCGGCTGGAGAAGTCCGCCGGGACTCTCGCCGCCCAGGCCATCGCGCGGATGGACGAGACGCTGCCGTGGTACCGGGCCATGCCCCCGGAGAACCGTTCCTGGATCGGGCTCGTCGCGCAGGCGGGAATCGCCGCCTTCACCGAGTGGTTCCGGCGCCCCGACGCCCCACAGGCGATCTCCACCGATGTGTTCGGGACCGCGCCGCGCGAGCTGACCAGGGCCATCACCCTGCGGCAGACCGTCGAGATGGTGCGTACCACCATCGAGGTCATGGAGAGCGCGATCGACGAGGTCGCGGCCCCCGGGGACGAAGGCGTGCTGCGCGAGGCTCTGCTCGTCTACGCCCGCGAGATCGCCTTCGCCACCGCCCAGGTCTACGCCCAGGCCGCCGAGGCACGCGGTGCCTGGGACGCGCGGCTGGAGTCGCTCGTCGTCAACGCCGTGCTCAGCGGAGAGGCCGACGAGGGCGCGGTGAGCAGGGCCGCCGCGCTGGGCTGGAACGCGCCCGAGCATGTGTGCGTCGTGTTGGGGACCGCCCCCGACGGTGACTCCGAACTGACCGTGGAGGCCATCCGGCGGGCCGCCCGGCACGCCAAGCTCCAGGTGCTCACCGGGGTGCTCGGCAGCCGGCTCGTGGTGATCGCCGGCGGCAGCGACAACCCCCTCGCGGTGGCCAAGTCGCTGATCGGGCCGTTCGCACAGGGGCCGGTCGTGGCCGGTCCCGTCGTGCCCGATCTGCTCGCCGGGACCCGGTCCGCACAGGCCGCCGCGGCGGGCCTGAAGGCGTGTTTCGCCTGGCAGGACGCCCCGCGGCCGGTGCTGGCGGACGATCTGCTTCCGGAGCGCGCGATCGCTGGTGATCCCGGTGCGCGCGAGCAGCTGGTGGAGGAGATCTACAGACCGCTGGAGGAGGCGGGCTCGGCGCTCCTGGAGACGCTCAGCGTCTATCTCGAGCAGGCGAGCAGCCTCGAGGGCGCTGCCCGGATGCTGTTCGTTCACCCCAACACCGTGCGCTACCGGCTTCGACGTGTGACTGACGTCACGGGTTGGTCGCCTTCCGATGTACGATCCGCGTTCACATTGCGCATCGCGCTGATCCTGGGGCGTCTGGCCGATGGAGATCCGCAGACCTAGGCTTTTGTCGGGGGCCCACAAAACCCCCTCCTGTTCTTCGTCCTTGTCCTCACGGGCGGCCGTGGCCGTCCCCAAGAGAGAGTGTGAGAGTGCTCGTACTCGTCGCTCCCGGCCAGGGCGCTCAGACGCCCGGCTTCCTGACCCCTTGGCTCGAACTGCCCGGTTCCGCCGACCGCCTCGCCATGTGGTCGGACGCCATCGGGCTGGACCTCGCCCACTACGGCACGAAGGCCGACGCGGACGCGATCCGGGACACGGCTGTCGCGCAGCCGCTCCTGGTCGCGGCCGGGCTGCTGTCCGCCTCGGCACTCGGTGACATCGCGGACATCGGGCCGGGCGCGGTCGCGGGCCACAGCGTCGGCGAGATCACCGCCGCCGCCTTCGCGGGCGTCCTCAACGACGCCGCCGCGCTGGCCCTCGTCCGCAAGCGGGGCCTGGCCATGGCCGAGGCCGCCGCGATCACCGAGACCGGGATGTCGGCGCTGCTCGGCGGCGACCCCGAGGTGACCGTCCCGCACCTGGAGAAGCTGGGCCTGACCCCGGCCAACGTCAACGGCGCCGGCCAGATCGTCGCCGCGGGCACGCTGGAGCAGCTCGCCGCGCTGGAGGCGGACAAGCCCGAGGGCGTGCGCCGGGTCGTCGCACTGACGGTGGCCGGCGCCTTCCACACGCACCACATGGCCCCCGCGGTCGAGAAGCTGGCCGAGGCCGCCAAGGAACTCACGCCCACCGACCCGAAGTTCACCTACGTCTCCAACAAGGACGGGCAGACCGTCGCCACCGGTGACGAGGTCGTCGCGCGGCTGGTCGGCCAGGTCGCCAACCCGGTCCGCTGGGACCTGTGCATGGAGACCTTCAAGGAGCTCGGCGTCACGGCCCTGATCGAGGTGTGCCCCGGCGGCACGCTGACCGGCCTCGCCAAGCGTGCGCTGCCCGGCGTCAAGACGCTGGCCCTGAAGACCCCCGACGACCTCGACGCGGCTCGCGAGCTCATCGCCGAGCATGCCTGACGCCCCAAGGAGCCGACCGATCATGCCGAAGATCAAGCCCAGCAAGGGCGCCCCGTACGCGCGCATCCTCGGCGTGGGCGGCTACCGTCCCACCCGGGTCGTGCCGAACGAGGTGATCCTCGAGACGATCGACTCGTCCGACGAGTGGATCCGCTCGCGCTCCGGCATCGAGACACGGCACTGGGCGAACGACGAGGAGACCGTCGCCGCGATGTCGGTCGAGGCGTCCGGCAAGGCGATCGCCGACGCCGGGATCTCCGCCGAGCAGATCGGCGCCGTCGTCGTCTCGACCGTCTCGCACTTCAAGCAGACCCCGGCCGTCGCCACCGAGATCGCCGACAAGCTCGGCACGAACAAGGCCGCCGCCTTCGACATCTCGGCCGGCTGCGCGGGCTTCGGCTACGGCCTCACCCTCGCCAAGGGCCTGATCGTCGAGGGGTCGGCGGAGTACGTCCTCGTCATCGGCGTCGAGCGGCTGTCCGACCTGACCGACCTGGAGGACCGGGCCACGGCGTTCCTGTTCGGCGACGGCGCGGGCGCGGTCGTCGTGGGCCCCTCCAAGGAGCCGGCCATCGGCCCGACCGTCTGGGGCTCGGAGGGCGACAAGTCGGAGACCATCAAGCAGACCGTGCCGTGGACGGACTACCGCGACGGCACGGTCGAGAAGTTCCCCGCGATCACCCAGGAAGGCCAGGCGGTCTTCCGCTGGGCCGTGTTCGAGATGGCCAAGGTCGCCCAGCAGGCGCTGGACGTGGCCGGGATCACCTCGAGCGATCTGGACGTCTTCATCCCGCACCAGGCGAACGAGCGGATCATCGACTCGATGGTGAAGACACTCAAGCTGCCGGAGACCGTCACCGTCGCCCGGGACGTCCGCACCACCGGCAACACCTCGGCCGCCTCGATTCCGCTCGCGATGGAGCGGCTCCTGGCGACCGGCGAGGCGAAGAGCGGCGACACCGCGCTCGTCATCGGCTTCGGGGCGGGTCTCGTGTACGCCGCGACGGTCGTTACCCTCCCCTAGGCACTCCGTGCCGGATCATCATTCCGGTACGGGAACCGCAACACCCGCCGCTCACCGCGGCGGGCGCCACACCCTCTGGAACACTACGAAGGAGCGCCGACATGGCCGCCACTCAGGAAGAGATCGTCGCCGGTCTCGCGGAGATCGTGAACGAGATCGCCGGGATCCCGGTTGAGGACGTCCAGCTGGACAAGTCCTTCACCGACGACCTGGACGTCGACTCGCTGTCCATGGTCGAGGTCGTCGTCGCCGCCGAAGAGCGCTTCGACGTCAAGATCCCGGACGAGGACGTCAAGAACCTCAAGACCGTCGGCGACGCGACCGACTACATCCTCAAGCACCAGGCCTGAGCCACCCCTTAGGCCGGGAGCTGCCGGCCCCGCCACCCGGCGGTGGCGCCGCTGAATCCTCGTATCCGTTGGAGAAAGAATTCCCGTGAGCCCGACCAATCGCACCGTGGTCGTCACCGGTATCGGCGCAACCACACCGCTGGGTGGCGACGCAGCCTCTACCTGGGAGGGTCTGATCGCCGGTCGTTCCGGCGTCAAGCCCCTCGAACAGGACTGGGCGGCCGATCAGGCCGTCCGAATCGCGGCCCCGGTCGCCGTGGAGCCGACCGAGGTCATCCCGCGGCCGCAGGCCCGCCGTCTGGACCGTTCCGCGCAGTTCGCGCTGATCGCGGCCCAGGAGGCCTGGGCCGACGCCGGTTTCACCGCCAGGGCGGGTGAAGACGCGAGCGTCGACCCCGACCGCCTCGGCGCCGTCATCGCCTCCGGCATCGGCGGTGTGACGACCCTGCTCGACCAGTACGACGTGCTCAAGGAGAAGGGCGTCCGCCGCGTCTCCCCGCACACCGTCCCCATGCTGATGCCGAACGGTCCGTCGGCCAACGTGGGCCTGCTCGTGGGCGCCCGTGCGGGTGTGCACACTCCGGTCTCCGCCTGCGCGTCGGGCGCCGAGGCCATCGGCTACGGCATCGAGATGATCCGTACCGGCCGCGCCGACATCGTCGTCGCCGGTGGCACCGAGGCGGCGATCCACCCGCTGCCCATCGCCGCGTTCGGCAACATGATGGCGATGTCCAAGAACAACGACGACCCGCAGGGCGCCTCGCGCCCCTACGACGTCGCCCGTGACGGCTTCGTCCTCGGCGAGGGCGCCGGCGTGATCGTCCTGGAGTCCGCCGAGCACGCCGCCAAGCGCGGGGCCCGTGTCTACGCGGAGGCGGTCGGCCAGGGCATCTCCGCCGACGGCCACGACATCGTGCAGCCCGAGCCGGAGGGCCGCGGTATCTCGCACGCCCTGCAGAACCTGCTCGACAGCACCGACCTGAACCCGGCGGAGATCGTGCACGTCAACGCGCACGCCACCTCGACGCCGGCCGGTGACATCGCCGAGCTGAAGGCGCTGCGCAAGGTCTTCGGCGACGACGCCGACCACATGGCGGTCTCCGCGACCAAGTCGATGACCGGTCACCTGCTCGGTGGCGCGGGCGGTATCGAGTCCGTCGCGACCGTCCTCGCCCTGTACCACCGGGTGGCTCCGCCGACCATCAACGTGGAGAACATCGACCCGGAGGCGGAGGCCAACGCCGACGTCGTCCGCGGCGAGGCGCGCAAGCTCCCCGTCGAGGGCCGTATCGCCGCGCTGAACGACTCGTTCGGCTTCGGCGGCCACAACGTGGTGCTGGCGTTCCGCACGGTCTGAGACGCCCCCGTACGCACGTGAAGGGCCCCCACCGGCTGGTGGGGGCCCTTCACGTGTGCTGAGCGGACGTCAGCTCACGCGTGCTGAGCGGATGTCAGACCACTTGGTGCAGCCAGCGCACCGGCGCGCCCTCGCCCGCGTACCGGAACGGCTCCAGTTCGTCGTCCCAGGGCTTGCCCAGCAGCTTGGCGAGTTCGGCCTCGAGGTCGGTCTCGCCGCGCTGGGAACGCTGGAGGGCGGCGCGCAGCCGGTCCTCCGGGATGAGGATGTCGCCGTGGATGCCGGTGACGGCGTGGTAGATGCCGAGCTCGGGGGTGCAGCTGTAGCGCTCCCCCTCGGCGGTGGGGCAGGGCTCGGCGGTGACCTCGAAGCGCAGCAGGTGCCAGCCGCGCAGGGCGGAGGCGAGCTTGGAGGCGGTGCCGACCTCACCCTGCCAGGAGAACTCCGAGCGCCAGGTGCCGGGCGCGGCGGGCTGCCGGATCCAGTCGAGGTTGACGCGCGTACCGAGCACCCCGGCGACGGCCCACTCGACGTGCGGGCACAGCGCGCGCGGCGCGGAGTGCACGTACAGAACTCCACGTGTCGTCACCGGGACCTCCGGGCAGAGCGGGACATCTTGCTACTGGGGCCAAGCGCAGTGGCACGTCGGCCACCTGATGGCGAGGCTACCGTGCGGCGGCGCAAGGAGTGTGACGTACCGTCGGTCCCGGCGCCCGGAAACGTCCGCCATTCACCCAGGGGGACGCTTGTACAGGGGTGTGCCGTTGCACCGAGTCGGGGCGGGAACCCTCGCGCGTTGTCATGGGGGGGGAAGACTTGCCGGACGACCGAGGGGATCACCAGGGGATGCGGAAGCGAAGCAACCGTGCGCGAGCCGTCGTCGCCGTCGTGGCGGCGGCCGTTCTGGGGGCCGCCGGGTGCGACGCCGTCGGCGGTGGGTCCCCGGGCCCGAGCGGCCCGCGGGCCGAGGCGAAGCCGTCGCCCACCGCGGTCTGGGACCGCAGCCCGGACTCGATCGCGGCGGTCGGCGACTCCATCACCCGCGGCTTCGACGCCTGTGCGGTCCTGTCGGACTGCCCGGAGGTGTCCTGGGCGACGGGCAGCTCGGCGGAGGTCGACAGCCTCGCCGTGCGGCTGCTGGGGAAGACCGGCGCGGCCACGCACAGCTGGAACTACGCGATGACCGGGGCCCGCATGGCCGATCTGCCCGCGCAGGTCGGGCGGGCGGTGGTCCGGCGGCCGCAGCTGCTGACGGTGATGGTGGGGGCGAACGACGCCTGCCGGTCGACGACCTCGGACATGACGTCGGTCGCCGACTTCCGGGCGGACTTCGAGGAGTCGCTGCGCACGCTGCGCGAGGAGCTGCCGAAGACGCAGGTGTACGTGGCGAGCGTGCCGGACCTGAAGCGGCTGTGGTCGCAGGGGCGCACCAACCCGCTGGGCAAGCAGATCTGGAAGCTGGGCATCTGCCCGTCCATGCTGAGCGACGCGGACGCCCTGGACGCGGCGGCGACGACGCGGCGCGACACGGTGCAGGACCGGGTGGAGGGGTACAACAAGGTCCTGGAGGAGGTCTGTGCGAAGGACACGCGGTGCCGCTTCGACGGGGACGCGGTGTTCGACTACCACTTCGGCACGGACCAGTTGAGCCACTGGGACTGGTTCCACCCGAGCACGGTCGGTCAGGCGCGACTGGCGGAGATCGCGTACCGCACCGTCACGGCGCGGGAGCCGTGACCTAGTGTTTCCCACATGAGCGAACTTTTCGGCACACTTTCCGATGGCACTCCGGTCCACCGCTGGACCCTGGAGCGGGCCGGCGTGCGGGTCCGGATCCTGTCCTACGGCGGGATCGTGCAGTCCCTGGAGGTCCCCGACCGGGACGGCCGGTCCGGGAACGTGGTGCTGGGGTTCGCCGGCCTGGACGGCTACCTGACGCACACGGAACCCTACTTCGGCGCCCTGATCGGCCGGTACGCCAACCGGATCGCGGGCGGCCGCTTCCCGCTGGACGGGCTGTCGTACGCGCTGGAGCCCAACAACGCGCCGAACTCGCTGCACGGCGGTGAGCGCGGCTTCGACAAGCGCGTCTGGGAGGTGACGCCGGTCGAGCACGGCCTGCGCCTGAGCCGGGTCAGCCCGCACGGCGAGGAGGGCTTCCCGGGCCGGCTGGAGGTCTCGGCGACGTACACCCTGGACGCGTCCGGCGCGCTGCGGATCGCGTACCAGGCCACGACGGACGCGCCGACGGTCGTCAATTTCACCAACCACAGCTACTTCGACCTGGGCGGCGCCGGGAACACCGGCGGGCACGAGCTGCGGCTGGCCGCCTCGCGCTACACGCCGGTCGACGCGGACCTGATCCCGACCGGCGAGCTGGAGGACGTGACGGGCACGCGCTTCGACTTCCGGGCAGTCCGCAAGGTGGGCGCCGGCTACGACCACAACTTCGTGCTCGACAAGGGTGTGACACCGGCCCCCGAGGAGGTGGCCGAGCTGCACGACCCGGCGTCCGGGCGGGTGCTGACGGTGGCGACGACCGAGCCGGGGATCCAGGTGTACACCGCGGACCACCTCAGCGAGCCGTTCGCGCCCGGCGACGGCGTCGCGCTGGAGACGCAGCACTTCCCGGACTCGCCGAACCGTCCTGAGTTCCCGAGCACGGAGCTGCGGCCGGGCGCGGTGTTCCGGTCGGAGACGGTCTACGCGTTCTCCACGCGCTGAGGCTGGGAGTGCCCGGGAGGCCCGGAGAGAGAATGAGCCCCGGTCCGGAGGTCAGGTCACCGGACCGGGGCTGCTCTGAGGGGGCGCGAGGGCCCGTGTCAGACGTTAATGGTCATGGTGACCCCGTGGTCGACGATCGAGCGGCCGAGGCGAAGTTCGTACGAACCCTTCACAAATGCCCACGAGCTCGCCTTCTCGTCCCAAATCTCGAAGGCGCGGCAAACCGGAGGGCGGCGCAGCTGCGGGCGATTGTGGCGGTGGCGTCCGACGCCGCCCCTGTCACGAGGTGAGGTTCTCCTCTTCACGGGCCTCTTCGTCGGCGATCTCCTCGCCCCGCAGATCGCGGGCGAGGAGGGTCGCGCCCGCGACCGCGCCCGGCATCAGGAAGACCGCGACGAACGGGACCAGGAAGGCCAGGCCCAGTGGGGTGCCGAAGCCCCAGATCAGGGTCTTGCGGGAGCGGAGGAGGGCGAGGCGGTCGCGGAGTTCGACGCCGCGGCGCTGAAGGGCGACGGCGGCGAGTTCCTCGGTGAGGAAGAAGCCGGTGACGAAGAAGCCGATCACCGGGACGGCCGTCTGGCCGACGACGGGGAGGAAGCCGAGGGCGAAGAGGAGGATGCCCCACAGGACGGCGCGGACGACGATGCGCAGGCCGTCCCGCGCCGAGATCCACAGCTCACGCCAGAGCGGCAGGTCCGACTCGGGTGCGGTGCCGTCGGGCGAGACGTCACGGTCGACCTTCTCGGAGAGGTTCTCGTAGAAGGGCTGGCCGATGACGAGCGTGACGGCGGTGAAGGTGAGGACCGACAGCAGGAGGCCCAGGGCGAACAGCACGGCCGTGAGGAAGCCGCGGAACAGGCCCTGCCAGGGGCTCGACCAGTCGTCCGCGAACGGGGTCGCCCAGGAGACGAAGTCCTCGCCCCACAGGGCCAGACAGACCAGCGCCGCCGCGTAGACGACGAGGGTTATCAGGCCTGGCAACAGGCCGAAACCGTACTGCTTTCCGTGCCGGGCCACCCAGCGCTGGCCCTGCAGAAGATAGCTGAAACCCACCCCGAGATCGCGCATGGCCGAACTCTATCGAGCGGTTCCCTGCACCTTTCGCCGAGCGTGCGATCACCCTGCGCCGAGCTGATCGTTCCTCCCGCCGAACCGGTCGTCTCCCTGCGCGGAGCCTTTACGCGGTGTTCACCAGCTGATTCCGGCCGCCACCGGCCGGTGATCGCTGCCTGTGGCCGGCAGCAACCACGAGCTCTCCGGCTCCACGCCCCTGACGAGGATCTGGTCGATCCGCACCACCGGGAACCTCGCCGGCCAACTGAAGCCGAAGCCGTCCCCGGCCTCCTCCTGGGCCGAGCGCAGCCGCGAGGTGATGCCGTCGAACGCGCGGTCGTCCGTGGTGCCGTTGAAGTCGCCGAGCAGCACCACCCGCTCGTTCTGCTCGGCGGCGATGGCCTCGCCGAGCGCCTGCGCGTTCCTGTCCCGATGAACCGTCGAGTAGCCCGCCCTGGGATTCACGCGCACGGACCCCAAGTGGGCCACGTACACCGCCAGCGCCCCGTGGTCTGTGGTCACCGTTGTGCGCAGAGCCCGGTTGTAGGGCATCTTGTCCTCGGCCGACTTGGTGTCCGCCAGCGGCCCGACGTCCTGCTTGATGTCGACCGGCCGGGTGTCCGACAGCGGCAGCTTGCTCCACAACCCGACCGTGCCCAGCACCGCGTGGTACGGGTAGGCCTTCGCCAGCCCCTTCTCGTACGTGCCCCGGGCCTGCGCGGTGATCTCCTCGAGGGCCAGTATGTCCGCACCGGAGGCGACCAGGGCGCGGGCGGTGCCGGCCGGGTCGGGGTTGTCGGCGTCGACGTTGTGACTGGCCACGGTGAGGTCGCTGCCCGAGTGGGACTTGTCGCTGAGCAGCCCGCCGAAGAGGTTCAGCCACACCATGACCGGCAGCACCAGCGCGACCACCGCGGAGGCGGAGCGGCGCCAGAGCGCCCCGGCCAGCAGCACCGGGACGAACAGGCCGAACCACGGCAAGAAGGTCTCCACCAGGCTGCCGAGGCCCCCGCGATCCGTGATCTTCGCGTGCAGCAGCATGAACAGGCCGAGCAGCAGCGCCAGCGCCGCGAGCACCGGGCCGCGTCTCCAGGGCCCCGGCCGGGAGGCGGCGCGGATCGCCCGGCGGATCGCCCGGCGCAGGCCCGTGCGCCGGGTACCGGAGCCGGAGTCCCGGCGGCCGGCGCCGCCCTGTCCGGTCTCCGCCGTGTCCAGGGTCTCGGCGCGCTCCTCGGCTTCTGCCTGTTGCCGCGCATCCGCAAAATCGCGTATTGGTCCACTCACTTGCTGAATGTCCTCATTGTTGTTCATCCTCGACGATCAGTACACGCACGCTTCGAGGCTATGAGTCGGCACATATCGTCGGCGTATCGAAAACCACATCGGCGTTCGGCGTATCGAAAACCACATACGTGCCGGCAACACCACGCCGCCTTGACGCGCGGGCCTCTTCGGGCGCCTCGCGTACGCCATCTGGGCCATCGGTGACACCAACAGCCTCTTGTTGCTGTTGAGTCGAACAGGTACACCTCGCCGTACCGATCTCAGGAAGCCCGGAGGAGGTACGCGTGCGCACCGCGAGAACCGTCCCTGCGAGATCCGTCCCCGCGAGAACCGCCCTGATCGCTGCCCTCACCCTCGCCCTCACCTCGGCGAGCTCGCTCCTGCTCACCCCCCACACCGCGGCCGGCGCCGAACCGAAGGCCGTCACCCGGGAAGGTGCCGGACCGGACCGGGGCAGCGCCGCCCGGTCCCCGGCGAGCACCGCCCGCGGGGCCCTCACCGCACCCGTCACCGATCTGTCCGACGCCGACGCCGATGCCGACGCCACCCGTGGCTACCCCCGGCAACAGGTCCTCTCCCCCGATCCGGAGAACCCCGCCGACAAGTCCATCAAGCTCGGCCTCATCCCGTACCACGCCATCGCCCCGAAGCTGAACGCCTTACAGGCCCTCGGCGACCGGGTGAGCGTCGAGGTCGCCGGGCGGTCGGCGGGCGGGCACCGGCTCTATCTCGTCACCGTCACCGCCCCGGAGACCGCCCCTCGGGCCAGGGCCCAGGAGCGGATGCGCGAGCTCATCGAGAACGCGCCCGCCACGGCGGCCGAGTCCCCTGAGATCAAGGCCGATTACAAGACGCCCGTTTTCGTCGACAACAACATCCACGGCAACGAGTGGGAGGGTACCGACGCCTCCCTGAAGCTCATCGAGCAGCTCGCCACCGCGAACGACGCCAGGACCGCCGACCTCCTGGCCCACACCCGCCTCTACTTCAACATCACCGCCAACCCGGACGGCCGTATCGCCGGCACCCGCGCGAACGCCAACGGCTTCGACCTGAACCGGGACTTCGTCACCGCCTCGCAGCCCGAGGTGCGCGCGATGCGTCGGATCGGCATCGACAAGCAGCCGGCTGTCATGCTCGACCTGCACGGCTACGTCAACGGCACCCTCATCGAGCCGACGACACCGCCCCACGGCGAGAACTACGAGTACGACCTGTTCCTGAAGAACACCTACGCCAACGCCCTCGGCATGGAGGCCGCCGTCAACGGCCTCGGACACACCCCCGCGAAGGACGGCGTCCAGCCCGCCCAGATCCCGTTCCGCGACCAGCAGGAGGGCTGGGACGACTGGCCCCCGATCTTCACCCCGCAGTACGCGGCCTTCCACGGCGCGGTCGCCGCGCACACCGTCGAGATCCCGATGACGGTCAACAACTCCGCCTACGACAAACTGCCGGTGGACGAGCTGCGGCGCCGGTCCGCCATCAACGTCGACGTCGCGGGTGCGGCGATCCGCGCGACCCTCGACTACGTACAGACCCACCGCGCTTCCGTCGTCGCCGACCAGATCGAGGTCTTCCGGCGGGGCGCGACCGGCGCAGCGCAGGTTCCCGTGTCCGAGGAGACCGTGCCGGGAGTTCCGGGCATCGGGCCGGAGGACGTCTACACGACCACCTTCCCGCGCGCCTACGTCATCCCGGCGGGCACCGGGGCGCAACGCTCGGCCACGGCCGCCGCCCGCCTCGTCGACCACCTGATCGCCAACGACGTCCGCGTCTCCCGCGCCACCACCGCCTTCCGGCTCGGCGGACGGACGTACGCGCAGGGCTCGTACGTCGTCGACATGCACCAGCCCAAGCGGGGTCTGGCGAACGTCCTGCTGGCCGACGGCCGGGACATCAGCGACAGGGTGTCGGTGATGTACGACATCTCGGGCTGGAGCCTGGGCCGGCTGTGGGGCGCCACGGTGCGGCCGGTGACGGGCGGGACCCTGTCCGGGGTGTCGCTGCGCCAGGTCACGGCCGCCGCGCACGTCGGGTACGTGGCCCCGCGCGGCACGCTGCGCCTGCGCCTCGACGACCCGAGCGGGATCGCCGCCCTCAACTCGCTGCTCCGACAGGGGGTTTCCGTACGTCAGGCGGCGGACGGGAGTGCGATCGTGCCCGGGTCGGCGCGCGCCCTGGCCGAGGAGGCGGCACGGACGTACGACGTCGCCTTCGACGCCACGACCCTCCCCGGTACGGTTCCGCTGCACCGCGTCCGCGTCGCCGCGGCCGTCACCCCGGGCGAGCTCTTCGCCCTGCGCGAGATGAACTTCGAGGTCACGCCCGTCTCGACGGACGTCCTCAACGCGGGCTTCGACTGGTCGGCGGCGGACGTGCTGTTCGTGTCGGCGGGGCTGGGGTACGACGGCCTGATCCCGGCCGCCCGCACCGCCCTGGACGCCTTCCTGGCCGGGCACGGACTCGTCGGGCGCGGCACGACGGGAGCGGCGCTGAACGCCGCCGCCGGGCTGCTGGCGGTGAAGCCCGTCGAGGGCAACGGGGCCGCCAACGGCGTGGTCCGCGTGGTGAATTCGGGTCCGGTCACCGCGAGCGCGCCCGACCACGGCTTCGTCTACGCGCCCGTCTGGTTCACCGATCTGGGGCCCGGCGTACGCGTGGAGCAGTCGTACGCCGCCGGGAACCCGCTCGTCTCCGGCCACTGGCGGCCGCTGAAGGACGGCTCGGGAGGGCCCGCCGCGGCGGGCGGGCAGGCCTCGGTCGTGAGCGGCCCGCACGCTGTCCTGTTCGGTACCGAGCCCCTCTTCCGGGACCACCCGAAGGGGGACTTCCCCCAGGTCGGACAGGCGTTGATCGCCATGGCACACGCGCACGGCGGCTGAAGTCGCCGAAGGCACCGCGGCGCGGGCGGCTGCCAGGCCTTCGCGGATCCGCGCACCGGACCGGCCTACGGCTACCCGCGACGCCGGTTCGCCTATGAAGGCCGCACCCCACGTCCAGGAGTGCGGCCTTCATCGTGAGCAACGACCGCCGTCAGACGAGCGTCACGGTGATGTCGCCGCGAGTCGCCTTCGAGTACGGACAGACCCGGTGGGCCTTCTCGATCAGAGACCGGGTCAGAGCTTGACGATCATCTTCCCGGTGTTGTCGCCGCGCAGGACACCGAGGAACGCCTCCAGATTGTTCTCGATGCCCTCGACGACGGTCTCGCGGTACTTCAGCTCGCCGGAGCGGATCCAGGCGCCGACCTCCTGGACGAACTGCGGCTGGAGGTCGTAGTGGTCGCCGACCAGGAAGCCCTCGATGCGGCCGCGGGTCTGGATGAGCCGGGCGAGGTTCTTCGGGCCGGGCACGGGCTCGGTGCTGTTGTAGACGGAGATCATGCCGCAGATCGCGATCCGGCCGTCGCGGTTGAGCTGCCCGATCGCGGCCTCCAGGTGATCGCCGCCCACGTTGTCGAAGTAGACGTCGACACCGTCCGGAGCGGCCTCGCGGAGCTGCTCGCCGACCGGGCCGTTCTTGTAGTTGAAGGCGGCGTCGAAGCCGTACTCCTCGACGAGCAGCTTGACCTTCTCGTCGGACCCGGCGGACCCGATGACGCGCGAGGCGCCCTTGAGCTTGGCGATCTGCCCGACCTGGCTGCCCACGGCACCCGCGGCCCCGGAGACGAACACGGAGTCGCCCTCCTTGAAGGAGGCGGTGCGCAGCAGACCGGCGTAGGCGGTGAGACCGGTCATACCGAGAACACCCAGGTACGTCGACAGGGGCGCGGCCTCCGGGTCGACCTTGACGATCTGCTTGGCGTCGACCGTGGCGTACTCGCGCCAGCCGCCGAAGTGGAGCACGTGGTCGCCCGGGACGATGCCCTCGACGCCCGAGGCGACGACCTCGCCGACGGCGCCGCCCTGCATGGCCTTGCCCAGCTCGAAGGGGGCCACGTACGACTTGGCGGCACTCATCCGGCCGCGCATGTACGGGTCGACGGAGAGGTACTTGTTGCGTACGAGGACCTCGTCGGCGCCGGGCTGCCTGATCTCCGCCTCGACCAGCGCGAAGTCCTCGGGCTTCGGCCAGCCGACCGGCCGGCTGAGCAGGTGCCATTCACGGCTGACGGCGGGGAGCGTGGGGGTGTCGGACATGGAACCTGGGCCTTTCTCACATGCTTCAAATACTTCAGTACCTGAAACAACCATGCTCCTGAATATTTCAGGATGTCAAGTAAAGGGGTACCCTGAAGTCATGCCCACCCCACAGCAGACGCGCCGACCCGACGCCCTGACCATGGAAGTCGTCGAACTCATCGGCGAGGTCGTGTCCCGGTTCTACGAGGACTACGAGGCCGCCGCCGGAGACCACGCCCTCACCGGCGCCCAGGCCCGCCTGCTGAGCCTGCTCTCCCTGGAGCCCCTGCCGATGCGCAAGCTGGCCCAGAAGCTGAAGTGCGAGCCGTCGAACGTCACGGGCATCGTCGACCGCCTGGAATCCCGCGGCCTGGTGGAACGCCGCCCCGACCCCCATGACCGCCGGGTGAAGCTGGCGGCGGCGACGGAGGAGGGACGGCAGGTGGCCAAGGGCCTGCGGGAGGGCCTGCGCTTCGCGCGGGAGCCGCTGGCGGGGCTGTCGGACGCGGAGCGGCTGGTTTTGCGGGATTTGCTACAGCGGATGCTGGCGGCAGGACTTTGACAGGCCGCCTCGCTCGGTGAGTCTGCGGTAGCAGACGAGAGTGCGGGCGAGGAAGCGCTCGGCCCTGCGTTCGTAGCGGCGGTGGAGGCGTCGGCAGCCGGGCAGCCAGGCCGCGCGCCCGCCAGCAAACGGTACGTGTGCCGGGCAGCCCCTTTTCACCTGCATTTTCGCAGGTGACGCCGATCCGTACGTCCGTGGGAGTCCGCTGACATACGCCGTTGGTGGACGCGGTTGCCGTCAGCGTTGCCGTCAGACCGCTGCTACTCGATGCCGAGGATGCGGAGGCCGTGGTGGAGGCGGAAGTCCTCGTAGTCCTTAAGGTTGAGGGTGGCCAGTGGCAGGTCGTAGGTGAGCGCGGTGGCGGCGATCCACATGTCGTTGGTGGGGCGGGGCCGTCCCCGCTGTATCCCTGCCGCGGAGAGCCGTCCCCAGGTGGTGGCGACGGCCTCATCGCCGGGCAGAACGGGGATGGCAGTGAGCCAGTCGGCGAGTTCCTGGCGGCTGCGGGTGCCCCAGTGGCGGATCTCCATCCACTTGGTGAGCTCGCCGTAGGTCACGAAGGTGATCAGCGGTTTGCGGCCGATGAGCCGGGTTGCGAGCAGGCCGGTCAACTTGCGCTTGTGCAGCAGGGACGCGACGTCGGTGTCGAGGATGACGGGTTGCATGCGGTGGTGGCCTCAGGCTGCGTCTCGGTGGCGCTCGGCGTACGTGAAGGCGAGGAACTCGTCCAGTTCCTCGTCCGACTCGAAGGTGTCGGCAGCGAGGTCGTCCAGGGAACGGATCGGCTGGGTGCCCTTCGCCGCCAGGAGCTCCTCGACCGACAGGCGCGGCCTGGGCTGCGGGTAGCTGAAGTCTTCGGGGGCGGGCGTGCTCATCAGGACCTCCAGGAGGGCGGAAACCGGCTCCACGGCCAGCATACGGTCGCTCTCACCTGCTGACATCAGGCTTCGCCACAGGGAGCGAGCCCTCGAACGCGTGTGCCGCGAAGCCCTCTGCCGGGGGTGGCGTCGGCACGGGTTCATATCCGGCCGATCTGGGCCACCGGGTGTCGGCGCGTCGGGAGATCCTGCGGTCGACTGGCTGTTCCGGGGTGCTGGTTGTGCGCGGCTAGGGGCCGGCTTCGGTGAGCGGGGCGGCACCGTAGCGGCCGGGCCCGCACACCGGCCGGCAATCCCTGCCGACGAGAAGCATTGCTAAGCGATGAACCCCACGAGCTGGGTTGGTGGGGTTTATCGCGGAGGCCGTTACGATCAATAATCTCCGGCTTCGGGGTTTTCTATGTACGCGCGAAGCCGCTCACGCATCACCCTCCGATATTCCTGAGGGTCTGAATCATAACGGGCGCATTTGGCCTGCCAGGACTGCAGTTCATTCTCGATCTCATCCAGCGACCAGATATATTCCTGGCTGCTTCCATGGCGGACCACGCCAGGCCTCTCGGAATCCGCTACCAGATCGAATCCGTGCAGCCGCTGAAGTGCGGCGCGAACCATGGGATCATGAATCCTGTCCTCTTCGTCCCCGACCCACTGCTCTGCCCAGTCATGCACTTCACGCCTCGAGGTCGTGCCCGCAAGCAAGGCCAACCAGCAACCCTCCACGTCGCTGCGACTGGGAATCCAGCCTTCCCTGGGAATGCTATCTGTCACGAGTCTTCTCCCATGACCAACGGCCGTCCTCAACTCTGCGCTCAATCGAAACGTCCGACATTCCCTCAATGACCGTGGTGGGCTTCCCGCTCGGGTTCGACATGTCACGAATCACGACCTGACTCGTCCCGTCACCATTACTCAGGGTCTTCACAATCTGCCCGTCGTCTTGGACATACATATCGCCCTTCGACCACACCTCGTCTACATCGACATCGCGATGCGCCTGCCGAAAGGTGCCATGGATGTCGCGACCGGAAGTCGATCCGGACGGGCAGTTGTGCACCAAGACGGGAGTGTTGCCCGCCAGCACATAGTACGTGTGCTACGCGGCCCCTCTCTACCTGCGTTTTCGCAGGTCAAGCGATATTCGGCGGTCCGCTGAGGTACGAGTTCGGCCGGGGTTGTTCGTGGTTGTTGCCGTCGCTACTGCCGTCAAGGGTCGAGCTGGCCCGGTCTGGGCTTTTGGGTTATTTGAGGTGCTCGGTGAGGTCGTCCACGGTCCAGTCGGCTTGGCGGAGGATGGAGCGGAGGGTGCCGGGCGCGAGAGAGCGGTGCAGGGGCACGATGACGGTGCGGTCGTCCTTGCGATACTTGGCGTGGCTGCCCCGGGTCGCGATGTGGCCGAAGCCGGCGCGTTCGAGCGCCTTGGTGATCTCGGTGCCGGACAGGCCATGGGGGACGGCGGGGCTCATGCGACGCGGACCTCGATCGGTGCGGTGATCACGTCGGCAACGACCTCGGGGGCGGGGGCGTCCTCGAAGTACAACTCCAGCGCCTCGCGGAGGTTGGCCAGGGCTTCCTCGATGCTCTCGCCCTGGCTGGTGACCTCGACCTGGAGACAGCGGGCCACATACCACTCGTCCTCACGGATGATGGCGGCGGTCAGGTGCAGTGCGTGCGTCATAGATGAAAGTCTGGCATGCCGGGCGACGCCGTCAGAGTTTTTCCGGCCGCGGACCACCGCATACGGTGAACCTCCGGCGACGTGCGGTCGGGGACGATTGCCCCGCCGGAGGCGACGCCAGCCACCGCCCTCGGTGAGCCCGGCGACGGACGTGAAGGGTCGGCCCCCTGGCTGGCCCTGTGCCTGCGATCCGGCCGTAGGACGGTCGTAGGCGACAACTTGCTGTGCGAAGCGCGAGGGCTCCACGCCCACAACTTTCTCCCGGCCGTGCCAGGTTGGGCCCAGCTCGTACCTGGGTCCGGCCGTCTGCCAGCACCTCGCGCGGGCCTCGGCTGCTCGCTCAACGGCGGGTTTGTCGGCGTCGGCGGCCCACACCAGTGGGCGGGAGCCGCCTTGAACCTCGTAGAGAAAATCTGAACGCACGCCCCCAGCCCGCCCGGCACGGCGGGTCAGTGGCCCCGCTCGCCGCCGCCTGACTCCAGGGTCTCGACGCGGCCACGAAGGTCGGCAATCTGCTGAACGGCCTCGGCCAGCGCCCGTTCCAGCGCCTCGACGCGGGCCGCCGTCCCGCCGACGGGTGCGGTCGCCTCCGCGCCGTCGAGGTCATCAGCGTCGGCGACGTGGTCGTGGTGGACGACGAAGGCGCCCTTGCCGGGGCGGGAGACCGCCCACCCCTCCTGCTTCAACAGGGCCATGGCCTTCTGCACGGTCAGGCTCGCCGCCCCGAACTCCCGCATCAGCACGGCCTGCGTCGGCAGCGCGTCCCCCGGCCGCAGCTCACCCGAGCGGATCCGCTCCCGCAGGGTCTCGGCGATCACCTCGAACGTCAGCTGCACCCCGCCACCAGCCGGCCTGCGCCCGCGCCGCCCCACCATCACTCCGGTCACCCCCGCTTCCCACGCCCTCTACCAGCAAAATGCGGCCCGTCCAAACCGGGAAACCGGCCCCACACTACCCGCGTCCCACCACCCGCAAGAAAGGAATCAGGAGGGATGCACTTGAATGCGCCTGTGAGGCGATGTTAACGTCACGCACCCGCCGGTGATCACCACCGAGCCCCGCCGACCAGGCCCCCCTGGTCCGGCCCTCGCGCCCCACTTCGAGGCGCCTGTTCCTCTGTGAGCCGATCACTTCGGCCTGCCCACGCCGCCCCGCGCCGTACCGCTTCCGCGCTCCCGCCGAAAGGCCCCATTTCCGCATGCCCGCACAGCTCCAGCTCCCGTACCCCGCGACCGTTCCAGCCGCCTCACGTCCGTCGCCGACGTTCACGACACCGACCTGCCCGGCGGACGTCAGCGCCTCACCGGCAGGGCGGTCGGCGCTGGAGCGCCGCGCCAGGCTCACCGGCAGGCTGGCGAAGCTCGCCGCCACCGGCCAACTCGCACCCCTCGCACGACAGATCAGCGCGCTCGGCGGCTGCACGCATCCGATCCGCCTCACCGGGCACCGCAGCCGTCTGGACAGCGCGACCGGCGAGATCCTCGACCACTTCAACTCCGGCAGGCTCCCGGCGGGCGAACTGCTGGTGCGCTGCGGCAACCGCCGCGCCACCCGCTGCCCCGCCTGCTCCACCGTCTACCGCTACGACACCTACCAGCTCATCGCCGCCGGACTGCGCGGCGGCAAAACCGTCCCCACCAGCGTCGCCGCCCACCCCCGTGTCTTCGCCACCCTCACCGCACCCGGCTTCGGCCCCGTCCACAACCAGCCCGACACCGGCCGCTGCCACTGCGGCCAAGTCCACTCCGACAACGACCGGCTGCTGGGCACCCCGCTCGACCCCGAGCGGTACGACTACGCGGGCGCGGTGCTGTGGAACGCACATGCCCCAGCGCTGTGGGCCCGCTTCACCACCCACCTGCGGCGGGAGATCGCCAAGGCGGCTGGGGTGACGCAGCGGGCCCTGCGCCACCACGCCAAGCTTTCCTATGCCAAGGTCGCCGAGTACCAGAAGCGGGGTCAGGTCCACTTCCACGCCATCATCCGCCTCGACGGACCCACCGGCCCCACCAGCACCCCGCCCGCCTGGGCCACCACCCAACTCCTCGACCACGCCATCCGCGCCGCCGCCATACGCACCCGCGTCCACCACGAGGGCGAACCGCCGAAGCAACCACAGCCCGCCGGGCACATCCCCGCCTCCTCGCCTCAAGGCTCAGATCGGGCGGGGTGGTTGGTGTTCCGGTTCGGGCGGCAGATCGACGTCCGGGCGATCCGCGGCACCGACTTCACTGGAGACGGCCCGGTCACCGAGCGGCACGTCGCCGCCTACATAGCCAAGTACGCCACCAAGGGCGCCGAGACCACCACCGGCACCCTCGACCGCCGCCTCCGCCTCCTCGCCGAACTCGCCACCCACGACATCACCGATCACGCCCGCATGATCCACACCGCCTGGCACCTCGCCACCAACCGCCGGCACGCCCACCTTCGCCTGCGCCAGTGGGCCCACATGCTCGGCTTCCGAGGCCACTTCTCCACCCGCACCCGCCACTACTCCACCACCCTCGCCCACCTCCGGGCCGAACGCACCGCCTGGCGAACCCGCCGACCCGACACCCAGACCACAGCCCCAGCACCGGCTGAGGCACAGACCGGGCAGACGGACGGCAGGCCGATCGGTGACCAGGCCGGACACTCCACCGACCTGGCCGCCGGTCACCGCCCCGGTCACCGCAACATCGCCGGTCAGCGCGTGGACTCGGATACGACGCTGGTCATCTCCCACTGGCAGTACGCCGGAACCGGCCTCCTGCCCGAACTCGAACACCTCGCCAACCTCCTGACCGCAAAACGGCAGACCCGACCCGAGCAACCGACCCGAACCCGGTCGGAGCACTCCAGTGACCACGCTGACCACTCCGCCGGTCACCTGGTCGGTCACTCCACTCACCGGCTGACCAGTGCTATCCGGACGGGGGCCCTCGCGTGACCGCCGGCACAGAACTCCTCACCGTCCCCCAGGTCATGGAACGCCTCCAACTCGGCCGCACCGCCGTCTACGACCTCATCCGCACCCGGCAACTCGCCTCCCTCACCCTCGGCCGAGCCCGCCGCATCCCCACCCACGCCCTCACCGACTTCATCCACACCCGCCTCGACCAGGAAGCCGCATGACGACCACACCCCGCGACACCCCCGCCTCCCGCCGCGTGCGCGCGAACGGCGACGGCACCGTCTACCAGCGCAAGGACAGCCGCTGGGAGGCCGCCGGATACGTCCTCGCCCCCGGCAACACCCGCAAGCGCATCCGTGTCTACGGCACCACCCGCAAGGAAGCCCTCGCCAAGCTCACCGAGAAGATCGCCGCCAGCAACCGTGGTGTCCCCGCTCCGTCCGCGCAGGGCAGCCTGGCTACGTACCTGACGTACTGGCTTCAGAACGTCGCCGTCCATCAGCTCCGCGAGAACACCCACACCCGCTACACCGCCGTCGCCCGGCTCTACCTCATCCCCGGACTCGGACGGAAGAAGCTCGCCAAGCTCACCGCCAAGGACGTCCGCACCTGGCTCAACCAGCTCCGCACCACCTGCCAGTGCTGCACCCGCGGCCTCGACACTGCCCGCGACCAGCCCCGCTGCTGCGCCGCCAGCAAGTGCTGTTCCAAGCGGCTCTCACCGCTGACCCTGGCCTACGTGCACTCCGTGCTCAAGTCCGCACTGGAGCACGCGGTACGCGAGGAGGAAATCCCGCGCAACGTCGCCCGAAACGTCCGCACCGGCACACCACGGCCCCGCCGCTTCGAACCCCTCACCGCCGCGGAAGCGCGCGAGTTCCTGGCCGCCGTCAGCGGTCACCGGTTGCAGCCGCTGTTTGAACTCGCCCTGCACACCGGGCTCCGCAAGGGCGAACTCCTCGGCCTGCGCTGGGAAGACCTCGACCTGGCCGGCGGAACCGCCAGCATCCGCCGCACCCTCCAGCGCACCAACTCCGGCGGCCTGACCGCCCTACCGACCAAGACCCAAAGTTCCGAACGGCGCATCGCCCTGCCGACACCATGCCTGCGCTCCCTCGAACAACACCGCGACCGACAGCGCCAGGAACGCAAGGCGGCAGGCAAGGACTGGCCGGACAGCGGCTACGTCTTCACCCGGCCCAACGGTGCCCCGATCGAAGGGGCCACTCTCACCCGGCACTTCACCGCCCTGCTCCACCGGGCCAGGCTCCGCCGCATCCGGTTCCACGATCTCCGGCACTCGGCGGCGACCCTCCTCCTGGAACAGGGCGTCGAACTCGTCGTCATCAAGGAACTCCTCGGCCACGCCCACATCGGCGTCACCGCCACCGTCTACGCCCACGTCCGACTCCGCCTCCAGCGCGACGCCATCGACCTTCTTGGCAGCGCCCTCCGCAACCCCTCCAAGATCACCGGCGACCCCGACGACGGCGACGACCCAACCCTGTGCGCCGCGCCCGTCCGCTGACGTTGCCGTCAACTACTGCCGTCAGGAACGTCAGAAGCCCCACCGAAGGTCCTCTTCGGTGGGGCTTCTCCTTGCGGCGAGCGAGGCCCTGCACGTGAAAGGCGCTCACGCACAGGATGACCTGTACCGCAGTTACTCGACCCGCTTGAGGGACATTTCATGGTCGCCATTAGCAACCATTTCTCGCACTGCTGCGAACATTTCACGGACCCCCGGACGGCGAGTCAAAACCAAATCAGGGCAGGTGAAATACGATCCGTTCAGGCATTCACCAGTCGCCTGCCATCTATCCAAGATTCGGCCCAGCTCTAGATACGTCAAGAAGGTCACAGACCACCTTCCCCCACCAGGGAGCAGGATCCAACCATCGGCGTTCTCGACCTCGTCTGGCGCATCCTCGCCCAGCTCCACCTGGAGAGTCAGGCCTTCTTCGCTGATCTCGTACATACCTAGTTTCCGTACATATCCGTGAGGCGACTGATGACCTTAGACTCGTTCGACTTGTCGGCCTTACCAACGATCTGCATACCATCGTCAGTATTCCGGAAGAAGACGCGACCTCCATTGCGGCCTCGCAGGTACGAAACGTCCGTGCCAGAAAGGGACTTATTCCCGAGACCGGGGTTCGTGTTACCGCCCCGGAACTGCATGACCAGATCGTCCATTTCCTTCTGGATTCGCTGATTCTTTCCGGCCGCTTCCGCCGCCTTCACGAGATACGGGTCGTCGTGAATAGCGGAGGTTACTCCACAAAGCCCGTTCGAGTTGTGGACGAGAACCGGCGTGGCCCCAGCGAGTACATAGTACGTGTGGACGTCGCTGACGGTCAGGTCGTATGTCACCTGTTGCTGGGTGAAGTGGCGGACCGAAGCGATTTTGACGCTGTGGCCGTCCGCGTCACGCAGGGTCATGCCGGCTCGCAGTTCGCCGGCGTCGAGCCAGTTGTCGGCGGAGGGTGACCAGAAGGGGTGGGTGGTGGTGGCGGTTACGGAGCCCGCCGAGTGGTCGTCTCCGTCTCCCTGCAGAGTGATCTGCACGAATTCCTTGTCGTGCTTGGTCACTATGGTTCGCACGACTTCGTGAGCGCCGGTTTCACCGGTGTCAGGGTCTGTGGATTCGACCTTGTCCCCGACTTCAACGTCCTGAATGGCCTCTGCCGTGCCGTCACTCAATTGGACTTCGGTTCCGGCGACGAAACTGTGAAGACAGCCGGACTTTCCGCCTAGTCCCGTACCGAGTGCCGGGGACTCGCCGCCGTATTCTGAACCAATTGCAAAGCCGTTAGCGATTGCCGTCCACATGCCGTATTCGAGCCCTGATGGACATTTCTTCCCCGCAGCTAGGCAGGCATAGCCCTTGGTGTTGTTCACATCGGTCTTGACGGGGCTGGTCGACGAAAGCTCGGCGCATGACTCGAGCCCGTAAAGATCACACAGGCTGGACATTTGATCGCGGAAGGCCTCGATGTACTGAGGGGCTTCCTTCCAGGTGGTCGGTACGTTGACCCCTGGGAATACGGAGACGTATCCGTCTCCGTTGTAATCGAGCTGACTTTCGCTCTCTTCCTCCCAAGTCACGGTCCCGCGGTCGTTGTCCAGCGTCACGCCGGAGATATCGTCGGTGAATTGGCCACGATGCTTCGAGGCTCCGCCTCCGCACTCGCCGTACCCGCCGTAACAGTTCGCGAGCCGGAGGCCGCTCGGGTCGCTGAAGGTGGCCGGGTTGTTGTCGGCGTAGGCGTAGCCGTTGAGTGACTGCGGGTCGCTGGTGTCGAGGATGGGGTCGATGCTGATGAACCGCCCGACAGACGGGTCGTATTCGCGGGCACCCACGTGGGTCAGGCCCGTGTCGGCATCGGCAGACATGCCGAGGAAGCCCTTGTCGTCAGGCCAGACGCCGGTCGTCGGACCCCGACTCGCCCCGAACGGGGTGCTGTAGCGCTTGGTGACGGCCTGGGTAGAAGCGTCTACAGCGATGGAACTGGTGCCGTGCTGGTCAGCCGCCAGCCACATCAGCGTCGAGGTACCCGACTTATTGCTGCGCAGGGCGATCGTGGATCCGGCGCCGGTGTAGTACCGCTGGGCCCAGTACTTCGCGGTCGATGTCGACGTGTCGAGGTGGACCTCGGTGGCACCCAGGTAGAGCACCGTTTCGCCGCCGGTGTTGCGGCGGATCAGGAGGTTGCCGTCGGCGTCGTAGATGTAGCCGGTGGTGCTGGTGCCCTCCTTCACCGTGTCGAGGCGGTCCTCCGCCGACCAGGTCAGGCTCTGGGTGGCCGTGCCGTCGGGTCGGGTGGTGGTGTTGCCGGTGGTGTCGTAGGCGTAGGCGGAGGTGACGCCGGTGCAGGTGGAGCCGGTGGTGGTGGCCGTGAGGCGGTGGACCTTCGTGGCGTCGTAGCAGTAGGTCCTGGTCGTGTTCGCGCCGGTGGTGTGGCTGGTCTCGGTGCCGCGCAGGCCCGAGTCCTTGTAGGTGTACGACGTCCAGTAGGGGGCGGCGCCGCCGAGGTTGGCCGTGGTGCGGCCGGAGTCGGCGCAGTCGGCCGTCGACGGGGTCCAGGACTCCAGCAGGCGGCGGTGGCCGTCGTAGGTGAAGCACTGGTAGTCCGTGGAGCCGGTGCCGCCCAGGGACGTCGGGTCGTTGATGGAGGTGACGTTGCCCGCGTCGTCGTAGGCGTAGTTCAGTTCCTGGAGCTTGTAGGCGTGGGTGTCGTCGGTGACCGAGGAGCGGGTCAGGCGGTCGGTGCCGGATTCGTACAGGTTGCTGATGTACGCCTTTTTGATGCCCGCTGCTTCGGAGGTGCCCAGGGTGAGCACCTCGGGCTGACCGAGGGCGGAGTAGCTGGTGTCCAGCAGATAGTCGCTGGCGCCACTGGTCTTGGTGTTCAAGCCGAGCGTGTCGTACTCGTAGTCGACGTACTCCTGCGCGAGGCCTCCGGCAGCGGGCTCCGCGATGTATTGCTGGGTGCCGTCGATGTTGTAGTACGTGGAGAAGGTCAGCGTCGCTGCAACGGCCTTCGAGGTGACGAGCGGGTCGGTCGACGGCAGGGCCAGCTGGGTGGTGGTGGCCCGGTACAAGCTGTCGTAGGCCGTCACCTTGCTGGTGTAGGCGCTGCCGGTGACGCCTCCGACGTAGCTGGTGGAGGAGTCGAGTTGCCCCTTGAGCAGGGTGTCGTACGCGTACGCGGTGAGCTTGTTCGCGTCGGTCTGTTCCTCCGTGGTGGAGGTCAGGTCGGCGGTGGCGGGGGCGGACCAGGTGCCGGTGGGGCGGCCGAGGATGTCGTAGGCGGAGATGGTGACCCGGCCGGCCGCGTCCTTGGTCCAGGAGACCTGGTCCAGGTTGGTGTAGCCGGTGGTCGTCGTGCCCGTGTCGGGGTCGGTGGCTGTGGTCTGGCGGCCGTACAGGTCGTAGGCGTACGACCACGTGCTGTCCGGGCCGGTGACGGTGTCCTGCTTGCCGTCGCGGGTGTAGGTGAACTTCGTGGCGGTGTAGGAGGCTCCGACGGTGGCACCGTAGGCGGTGTCGGCGGGGCTCGTGCCGGCGTACTCCCGGGTTTCGACCGTGCGGCCCTGGGCGTCCACGATCGTTCGGGTCGCCGAGCCGCCTGTGGTTGCCGTGGAAGCGGTGGAGTCACCTGTGTAGGTGGTGCTGGTGGTCCATTTCTTGATGCCGTTGGCGTAGAAGTCGCTCGTCACAGGGCGTTCAGCACCGTCGTACACGGTCTCGGTCTGCTTGGGGCTGTGGCCGTATTCGACGCGGGTGTACGTGCCGTTCGGGCCGGACGTCGTGTCGAAGGCGTCGGCGTACGACTGGTAGGCCAGACCGCGGCTGTCGTACCGGGTGTCGGTAAGCAGTCGACCGCCCTGCGGGGTCGGGGTCTGGGTCTGCAGCGACCGCAGCAGCGAGTCGTAGATCGTGTAGCTGGTGTTGTACGTGTCGCCGTCCGCCTTCAGGACCGAGGTCGAGGTCCACGACGGTGCGCTGTTGGTGACGGAGTAGGCGTAGGCGTAGTTGGCGGTGGCGTTGCCGGCGTGAGAACGGTTGGGCAGCCAGGTAGCGGTGGCTCGGCCAAGGGCGTCGTACGTCGTCTCGGTGATCTTGTTGTTGACGTCGTAGACCTTGGTCGGCAGGCCCCGGGCGTAGTCCGCGTAGGTGTACGTGCTCTGCGACTTGGCGTTGGTGACCTTGGTTTTGGTCAGCGGGCCTGCGGCAACCGGGGTGTAGGTCGTGGTGGTGGTGTTGCCTGCCGTGTCGGTGACGGAGGCGACCCGGCCGAGGACATCGGCCGTTGTCCGGCTGACCGTCTGCCAGCTGGCCGGATACCGCTCGCCGCTCGTCGCCGACGCCGGGTAGGCGGAGGCGCGGCCGGTCCAGGTGGGCTCGCCCAGGGTCGGGGTCTGGGACGCGGACCAGGCGGTGGTGGTGGACGGGCCGTCGTAGACGACGGCGGTGTCGGAGAGGACGTCTCCGCGGGAGGCGACCGAGGTCGGCAGGGACAGGTCCGTCTCGACGGTGGTGCAGGCCCGGCCGACCACCCGGGTGCGGGTGACCAGGGAGTTGATGCCAAGCGTGGCGTTGGCCGCGTACCAGGTGCGGGTGCAGGTCTCGTCGCCGGTGATGGCGGTGTCGCCCGCGTCGTACACCTTCAGCGGCTGGCCGTAGTCGTCCCACTCGGTGGTGGCAGTGGTACGGGTGCGCCAGCTTGCCTTGGCCGTCAGGTAGGTGTGGGTGTACGTCTTCTGCGTGCGCACGTAGTACGCCTCGATGTCCGCGTACGACTTGTGCTGCGTGGCGGTACGGCGGGACCACGGATCGTTGACGGTCACGGTGACCGGGCTCGAGCCGTCATAGGTGATCTGCTCGCGCAGGAAGCCCGCGTAGGGGTCGCTGTCGGTCTGGTCGGCCACGTCCAAGCCGGTGAAATCGATGCCTGCGACCGAGACGGAGCGGGTGACGGTGGTGTCCTTGCGTTTGTCGCCGTCCATGCCCTGGAGGTAGAGCGAGACGGTCTTGGTCTGAGTCTTGCCCGCGATGCCCTTGGTGACGGTGACCTTGCCGTAGCCGCGCCAGACGGACCAGGTGCGCTCGTCCTCGGGGGTCAGCGGGTCGTCGTCGTAGTGCCAGGCGGGGTCGGCGTAGCTGTAGGCGCTCTCGGTGTTCACGCCGATGCCGGTCGGGTCAGCGGTGTTGACGGCCGTGACGCGGTACTTGTGGAACCAGTCGAGGGACGCGTCCTGGGCGCCGTTGACGTGCCAGTACTGCGGGTAGCAGGACTTGCTGTTGTCGTCCTCGGCGGCCGGCATGTTCGAGCCGCGTACGCATTCCGCCCCGGAGAGGGTGACTGTGGTGATGGCGCCGGTCTCGGAGGTGACCGTCCTGACGCGGGGACGGGTCAGCGGCAGGATGTCGTCCGTGGCGTCGACCCGGTTGGGGCGCATCTCGTAGGTGAAGGTCACCGGGTCGAGCGCGATGGCGGTGCCGTTCTTGCCTGTGTGCCGGAGGGACTTGAGCGTCAGGGTCTGGTCGGAGGTGTCGCCGATGTCGCCGCCGTCCAGGTACTCCTGGGTCAGGTCCCAGCTGTCGACAGCGGTGAAATCGCTCGCGGTGGCCGACCAGGCGTAGGTGGAGACGGTGGTCAGGCGCTTGCGGGTGAAGAAGGACGGGCTGGTCGCGTCGCAGTCCCCGCCTGAGGCGCAGATGGAGTCGAAGGGGACGTCGGGCCAGTTGTCCGCGGTGGACTCCTTCAGGTCCGAGCAGTCGGAAGCGGTGCAGCGCTCGTCGTAGGAGAAGGTGACCTTGTCGGAGGTCACGCCGGAGAACAAGGTGTCCTTGTTCTGGCCGTAGAGGATCTTGGTGAGGTAGCCGCCCCGCGTGTACTTGGCGGTGGACGTGTCGGCGCCGTTCTCGGCGTAGTAGTTGGTCTCCGGGGTGTACCAGTACGTCATGGCGTTGCCGCGCGGATCCACGACGTAGTCCAGGTTCCAGCGCCAGGCCTGGGTGACAGAGCGGTCGGCGAAGGCGGAGCCCTGATCGTAGCCGGGTTCACCGGAGTCGTCGCCGTAGACCGGGACCGTCCACACGGAGTTCGTGGCGTCGTCGGTGCCCGCGCCGGTGAGCTTGTTGAGGCCGAAGACGTACTGGGTGCCGTCGCCGGTGGTCACGGTCCAGTACTCGCCGTTGTTGTCGCCGTTGTCGGCGCCCGTGGAGCGGGTGACGGTGGAGGCGTCGTCGGAGCTCAGCCGCCAGACGCCGCTCGTGTCGTCCTTGACCAGTTCGCTGGACTTGCCGTTGAGGACGATGGAGGCGTTGTCGTACTTCCAGCACAGGTCGTACTTGTCGTCCTGGCCGTCCTTGTCGCAACTGCCGTAGGAGCGCTCGATGTAGGACGAGGAGGAGATCTCGAAGCCCTCGCCGATCTGGCTGCCCTGGTTGTTCGTGGAGGCGGTGCGGCCGTCGATGCTGCCGGAGTCGTACCACAGCGACACGCCGGGAGTGGGTCCGGCGGCGGCAGGCGGGACGGTCATGTCCGACGTCCAGGTGAAGGCACCCGAAGAGCCGCCCGCCTCCCAGGTGGAGGACGGGGAGAGTGGGCTCGCGGTGTAGTCGCCCGCGCCGGACGCGGACGCGCCCGTGGCTGCCGCCAGGGCCAGGACCGTCACGGCCGCGGAGTTGGACGACGACAGGCTCGTGGTGCCGCTGGTGGGGGCGGCGAGGGTGACGTCGGCGGTGACGGTCTGCCCGGAGATGTCGTTGTGCGAGTCGAGCGGCGTCCGCTTGCGGCAGGCGGCCTTGTTCGGGGTGGTCAGCGCGCAGGCCTGGAGGCTGTACAGCCGTAGGCGCCCGGACCAGTCACCGCCGTAAGCGGAGGCGAAGGCCGAGTAGTCGACAGTGATCTTGGCTGTACCCGGATCGGCGGCGGACGCCGTCAGGACCACGCCCTTCACGCCTGCGGCCTCGGTCTTCCCCCGGCTCTGCACCGAGACCCGGGTGTTGCCCGAGGCGCCGTCGGCGGTGCTCTCGAGCGCCACCGGCAGGCCACCGGCGGTCAGCCGGGTGGTGTTGCCGTTGCCGGTCAGCCCCACGGCCGCCGAGGCGGCCTTCGGCCAAGTGGCGGTCTGCTGCTGCCTGGCGCGTAGCGCTTGGGCGGTGTTGGCCTTCCGGGTCGCGGCCACCCGGTCCCGGGCGGCCTTGGCGCCCAGTCCGGTGACCGCGTGGACCTTGGCTACCTCCTGCTCGGGCGCGTCGGGACGGCCCAGTCCACCACCGTCGGAGGCCTGGGCTGCCGGGGCCGCGACCCCGATGGGCACGATGAGAGCCAGCACGAGGGCCGGAAGTACCCTGCGTCTGCCGACGCCTTTGAACCAGCGGGCTCGTATACCGGCGCTCATGACACGACTCCCCAAGTAAGCGCTGCGGGCAGAGGAAAGACGGTGGAACAATCGGTCAGGCACCGGTGGTGCCCACGGTCTCGCTGGTCTGCTGCTGGCCGGACATGGCCCCGGCCCAGATGCGCACATCGGTGACCCGGCCGGCCAGGTAGTGCTGCCAGGCCGAGTTCACGAAGCCCTCGCCGACCGCGAAGTCATCGGAACCGGCCACCGCGGTGTAGGCGAGGGACGAGTCGTTCTGGTTGTCGCCGATGTACAGGCTGATGGTGTTGGTGTAGGCGTCGAACACGCCGGTCAGCTGGGTCACACTGTTGGCGGAGACGGTCACGGCCTCGTCGGAGACCACCGCCGTCCAGGAACCGTCGGCGTTCAGGCGG
This sequence comes from Streptomyces sp. NPDC001315, assembly GCF_042896175.1. Classification (NCBI taxonomy): domain Bacteria; kingdom Bacillati; phylum Actinomycetota; class Actinomycetes; order Kitasatosporales; family Streptomycetaceae; genus Streptomyces; species Streptomyces sp. NPDC001315. Next base: position 1,597,764 of record NZ_JBIAWZ010000001.1, read on the forward strand.
CCGAAGTACCAGTAGCCGACAGGCAGTTTCGCTTCGGTCTCCGGATCCACGTCCGTGCCGGTCTTCTCGAACCACAGGCCCCAGGACGTTCCGTCGGTACCGCGTTGACCGATGACCTGGGCGCGGTAGTTGTCAGGCTTGGCGGCCATGGCCTCGGTGTCCAGCTCCACCGCCGCCGTGGCCGTGAAGGAGCCGGACTCGTCGACGATCGGCCCGGCCGTCGTGGCCGCGTCGTCCGTGCCGTCGAGCACGATCGCCTCGCCGTCCAGGGCCGCCCCGCCGCTGAGGGTGAGCGTCCGGCCGTAACCGGTGACGGTGTCTGCCAGGATGGTGCCACTCGCTCCCGCAGGGTCCCAGGCGGCCATCAGCTCGACGTCCGCGGTACCGTCCGCATCCAGCAGCCGGGCCTCACTGGCCACCAGCGAGTCAACCGCGTCCTGGGTGAGCTGCTGTTGCCAGACCGCCACCTCGTCGACGCCGCCCCGCCAGTAGTCCTGGTAGGTACCCGGCTTGTACGCGGCCCGGCCGAACTGCAGCGCCCCATCCGCCACCGTCGCGTCCGACGTGCTGGGCAGCGCCACCGGCCCGCCCTGGGGACGCCCATTGACGTAGAGCCGGATGGTCCGGTTCTCAGCGTCGTAGGCACCCGCCAAATGGGTCCACGTCTTCAGCGAGACCCCGGCGGCGGTGGCGCTGGCGCCCTGGTACTTCCGTACGCCGCTCTCGTACCAGTTCCACAGGAACACCCAGCGCTGGATGCCCTTCGAGTAGTACAGGGAGAAGCCGACGCCGTCGCTGCCGGTCTCCGCGACCACCGTGCGGTAGGCGGAGGAGTCCGTGAGATAGGCCCACGCCGAGACCGTGAACGACGACTTGGTGTTGACGACCGACTCCGATGTGGCCGCGTACCCGGACTGGCGCGTGGTGTCGGAGGTGTCGTTCAGCCACAGCGAACGGTCGCTGTCGCCCCGGCGGGCCAGCGGGGACCAGTCCGCACCGGCGGTGTACAGCGTGGCATCGTGCCGGGCGCCCACGGTGGCCGTGTCGGCGGCCGTCGTCTTGCCCGACTGAGGATCCGCATCGTCGAAGTGCCAGCGGCCGACGGCTCCCTGTCCCTCGCCGACCTTGAACTCCACGATCGTCTTCGCGCTCCAGCCGTTGGGGTCCTTCGCTCGGACCTGAAGCTGCGTCAGGCCCGCAAGCCGCGGGGTGATCCAGGGCTTGACCGTCGAGCCGGCTATCTCTGCCGACCAGGTCGCGTCGGTGGAGAGCTTGTACTGGTAGGAGGTGTTGGTGGCGTCCCCAGCCGCCGGGGAGAAGGTGAACTGCGCCTTGGTGCCCGGCTGGCCGGCCGCCGCGCAGTCGTCGGCGGTGCACGCAGAGTACGGGGTGCCGAAGGTGATGACCGGCGCCTTGGGGGCAGTGGTGTCGATCTTGAAGTAGCACCAGTCCTGGGTGGTGACGGTGCTGTGCGACTCCAGGTAGCTGGCGTCGTCGTTATACAGCGAGCGCGTGAACACCGCGAGCCGGTACAGCACGCCGTCGGTGAGCGCGATCGGCGACTCGTACTGCACCAGGCCGTTGTCACCGACGGATCCGTCGGTGGGCCGTACCGGTTCGGTCGCCACTGCCCAGCTGCCGTCGCTCAGCTTCTTCTGGATGTAGAAGTGGGCCCGCAGGTGGGCACCGCCCTCCCCACCCGCCGCAGTCTGGGGCCGCGCGGACAGCATCGGCTTCGGAGCAGCGATGATGTCCGGGGTCGGTGGAGTTGTTCTCGCAGCTCATGTTGGTGCCCTGGATGATGCCGGCATTGGTCGGCGGAGCGGGCAGACCGACGAATTTCACGGACAGTACGGCGTCGTCGTCGAACCGCTTCCAGCCGTTGGGGTCAGACTCGTCGTGCGCCTTCACCATCAGCGTCAGACGGGAGAAGTCACCAGCGGCGAACTTCTTCACTGTCGACGTCAGGTTCTCGTAGCTCTGCGCCGGGTCGTCGTTGAACTCGATCGGCGCATCCGGCTGGTCCGGGTCGCACAGCGAACCCCTGCCCGCCGCCACGGTCCGGTCGCCCATGACGTCCCAGTTCGACGTCGGGCCCGGCCAACGCGTCGCCGAGGAGATGTCGCCGGTGCGCACCAGGTCGACGACGGTCTTGGTGCACGACATCGACCAACGCTCGGTGACCCGGAAGGTCGCATCCAGCACGCTCTTGCCCGCCGGCTTGGTCGGCGCGAACTCGAAGTACATGCGCTGCTTGTAGCCCGAACCGCAGTAGTAGGCGTAGCCACCGGTGACGTACGTGCCGCACAGGCCCACGCCCTCGCCGTCGTCGCCGCCGGAGAAGTTGTAGAAGGTGTCGCCGTCCGAGGACAGCACCGTGCGCTCGGACTCCTCCAACGCCACGTCGGGATCGATGTACAGCGGGTAGACCGTGTCCGAGCCGCCGAGCAGGCCCGCGTCCGGTTCGACCACGACCGAGTCCTGGGTCAGCTTGACGGGCAGGACAGCCGAAGCGTCGCCGTCGCCAGGCCCGTCGGCCGGGTCGGCGGAGGACTCTCCGTCGCCGTCCTGGACGGGGTCGCTGTCGGAAGTGGAGGCCGGCGACAAGGTGGAGGTTCCGGTCGCGTCGGCGTCACCGGCCGAGTCCCACATCTGCGCGGCTGGGGAACGGAACACCGTATTGCCGTTCTCGTCAATCGCGGCCAGGCCACCGCCGGTTCGGCTGCCGACCGTCAGGCCCCGCGTCTTGAGCGAGAACTCGATCTTCTTGAGCTGCGGGTTGGTGGCGGCCTCGGCGGACTTGACGATGAACACCTGCCGGACGCCCTCGACCGTGGCGGTCATCCGCAGATCCACTCCGGGCAGTACGTCCGCGTACGTGGCCGAGGCTCCAACCAGCGTGGGGACTGGCAGTGCGCCTGGCCAGCCCAGACTCAGCGACCGCCCTTCCTCCGCCAGCCGCACCAGACCGTCGCCGTCACCGCCCGCCGAGAGCGAGATGTCGGCCACCGTCGCCTTGGGGCCGACAGAGCCGTCTGCCCGGCGCTCCAGCGTCGCGTCCGGCGTCGCCCACGACCCGTCCGGCTTCGCCACGCGTACTGGAACGGCCGACTGCTCCAGGGTGAACGAGTAACCGTCCGGGTTCGCATAGGTCGTGGAGTACTCCCCGCGCTCACCGGCGACCTCCACCTCGTCCCCGGAGGCCGCCGCCTGCTCCAGCGCGGCCGAGGCCTCGGACGTCGTCGGCTTCGCCTCGTCGGCTCGCGCTTCCGGGGTGGCGACACCCAGCGCGGGCAGAACCGCCAACAGTGCCGTGACCATCAGGCCGGAGACGAATTGTCTCGCTCGGCCGGCCCGCGGCTTTTCCAGGCAGCTCGAAGTATCCCCGTTCGCGTCCCCACCCCTGGCTCACGCGATCTTCACGAGTACTTGAGGATCAGACCAGGATTGACCGCACACGGTCAAACAAAATCCCGATGAACGCCACAGGGTGGTTTTGGTGGCCGACAGGGCCGTGGCGGTACCGCAACGCCGTCACTCGGGCACGAACTCGTACCGCACCTCGTAGAGATGCCCCGCCTTCACCATGACCGTCGCCTCGACCGGCCGTTCATGGTCGCTGTGGACGACGCGGAGGGTTCGCAGGACCGGCATGCCGCTGGTGAGATGGAGGGCCTGGTACTGCTCCTGAGTGGGAATCCTGGCGGAGACACGGTCCACGCTCTGGCGGGGCGGATAGCCGAGTTCCGCCAGGAGTGCGGGAGTTCCGCCCTTGATTCGGCGGCGGTCCGTCAGGGCCGTGCCCCGGGCGATGTCCAACGGGTAGTAGGACTTGACGAGTTCGGCAGGCTCGTCGTCGACCAGGACGATCTGACTCCGGAGCAGAGCTGTTGCGTCCTCCGGGAGACTCAAGGCCGTACGAACATCGGCGGGCGGGTGGCACTCCGTCACGTCGAGGATCACGCTGCGGGCATGTGTGCCGTGCTTGGCCGCCTCGGTGAGCCACGGGTACGACTGCCCGGCACCGGCCGACGCGAGGGATGCGGCGGGCCGTACGGTGCGTTGGCGGTGCTCTCGGACCGTGACCGCCGCCCCCGCCCGGCCGACCACGAGGCATTCGTCCTTGAGGAGTTGCAGGGCTTTCTGCACAGTGGCGTTCGAAGCGTCGAAGCGGTCCTTGAGCTGTGCCGTGGAGGGCAGGTTCGCCCCTGGCGGCAGTTCTCCGCTCATGATATCGTCCCGCAGATCGGCCGCGATCCTCTCATGCAGCGAGCGACGGTCGGGGGCGTCCGGTTCGGCCTTGGGCACGATCATCCGATCCTGATCTGGTAGCGCAGTCTCTGCCGGAGGGCGGGCATCACCATACGGTCGACCTGGATCGGCCGGTCGTCGCGGTCCAGGGTGAGTCTGGTCAGCCGTAGAACGGGCTCTTCCGGCGCTGTTCGCAGCACGGCCCTCTCCTCATCCTCCGGCATGGCGGCCGTCACGTCCTCACGGACGAGGACGCCGACATGGCCCAGTTCGGCGAGGAGTGTGACGGCTCCGCCTGGGATCTTGGCCGTTCCGGCAAGCCCCGTGCCGCGGGCGATGCCGATCGGATAGTAGGTGTCGGTCAGTTCGTTCGGCTGGTCGTCGAGAAGGATCAGGCGCCGCCTCGCGACGACCGGCTCGCCCTCCGGAATCCCGAACAACCCCGCCACGTCGGCCGAAGCCGGCACTTCGCCCGCGTGCAGAATCCGCTGGGTTCCCCGTCGCCCCTGGGCCGCCGCTTCGTCGCCCCAGGCATCCCCCTGCCCAGCCTCCCGCGGCTTCAGATACGGCAACGACGTACTGACCCAGCTACTCCCGCTCACGACACCCTCCCGAACGGCCGACGGACTCTCCCGGCCCTGCTCGTCCTACACGTTAAGCGACATGCCCGGCCACCCCCATCTCATCGCCTCTCAACACGAGGCAATCTTGCTGCTTTTCGCGAATAGAAGTAAGGTTTGCGGCTGAAACACCCGAGGACATCACGGAGGTGGCCCACCGTGCCCTTGTCACGCCAATGCTGTTTCCCCCGATCGCGAGCCTCTGTGCGCGGCGCTCGCGGCTTCGTCCTTCAGACCCTCACGGACTGGAGCTGCACCGACCGGCTCGACGACATACGGCTTTGCGTGTCGGAACTCGCCACGAACGCCATGCTGCACGGGGCACCGCCCGGCAGGGAGTACTGCGTCAGCCTTTCCCTGGACGGCGCCGCGCTCCGCCTTGAGGTCCGGGACAGCGGTGACCAGGTTCTCGGGACACAGCACCTCGCCACCGGCGATCCGAACTGCGACGCGCACTCAGGGCGAGGCCTGCTTCTGGTTCGGGAGTCGGCCGACGACATCGGCGTCACGGCACACACCGTCGGCAAGACCGTGTGGACGGCTTTCAAGGTCGCCGGCCAGGCGAAGCGGATCGCCGAGGGGGAGCATTGACGACGCCCGCCGGCACCTCGCCGGAGTGCCTGTACGCACAACAGCGGTTGTGCCATGGCAACCGCGAGGTCGGAGGCCGGGGCGCCGCCGACGGGGAGCACCCGCTCCTGGCCCTTCGGTGCGAGTGTCCCTGCCACCGGCCTGGTGAACCACAGACGTAGACCAGGGTGACCATGAGGGAGCTCAGCTCGCCGGGCAGGCGTCCGGTCCGCCCTTCTCGAACTCGGCCTTCGTGCAGTAGGTGATCGTCGGGAAGTAGTCGCCCATGACGGATGCGGGGTTCTCGCCCTTTCCGACGTCCTGGACGGCATTGTGGAAGTCCGCGGCCGGCAGCATGTTGCGGAAGAGCAGGATGCTGCTGACGTTGGTGGGACCCCAGGAGAGCCAGGTCACCCTGTTGGTCGTGGTCGCGTTGGCGGGGCGGTCCTGCGGGGTGGACACCACGAAGGTGTAGCGGCCGTCCTTGCTCAGGGCCGTCTGGAAGTCGGCGGCGCAGCTGCTGGAGGGGTACGGGAGCTGCCACTGGTTCTGGCAGAGGGACCAGTACCTGAGTTGAGTCTTCGTCAGGACCGACTGGCCCAGCTGGGTGTTGGGGAAGGTGGGCGCCTTTCCGCGGATCACGGCGACGCGGCCGGTTTCATGGGAAATCGGCGTGCACAGGTATTTGTTGTACGGGTTGGGGAACAGGCCGGACGCCTTGTTGGGTATGGCGAAGCCCGGGCTCTGCACGCTGGACTTGCCGCATCCCTCAAAACCCCCGGGAGGGGCGTTGTCCTGCACCAGTTTCCTGAGGAACCCGACCAGCGGACCGGCAGGCCCCTGCGTCGAATCCGCCTTGGCGCACGTCGAAATGGAGCGGACACTGCCGTCCTTCCGGTGTACCGAAAGGGCCGGAAGGGGGACGCTGCCCGCGGGATCGGACGTCCGGTCAGGCACATAGATGCGCAACGCCAGAATTCCCACCCCGGACGCGGCACTCATGCTGGTGCCGGCCAGGGTGTTTCCTCCGGAGCCCGGCGCCACCCCCGCCTTCAGCGTGACCTTGTACTTGTGCTGCGCGGAGTTCGTGCCCGCGTTCGGATCGCTGAACGGGTTCCGGCTGCCCTGACTCGGGGCGATCTTGTAGTCGGCGAGCGAATCGATCGGTGCCCCCTTGACGTCGTACGACGTCAGTGACGTGAAGCGGGCAGACGGGTACGTCCCGTCCACCACCATTTGGTCACCTTGCGCAAGACGGTAAGGCATCAGCCAGTACGTCGCGTTCGTCTCGGGAAACGCAAAATTCAGTCTGCTGGGATTCACTACGGCCGGCCATCCGCAGGAGACCTGCGGCAACGGGTCCCGGGCGGCTTGTGGCGGAACGGAAGCATCGGCCGACTGTGCGGCCAGCAGCGTGAAGACGCCTATCAACGCCAGGACGGTCGCCTTTTTCGAGTTGCGCCGGAATGCGTGCATGAAACCGCTCCATCCGAGAAGCCGGGGGCGGAGCGCCTGTGTCCGCGCCTCGAAGTGGGCGCGCCAGGCGAAGAGTTGCCGGGAGATGCCAGAGATTCCGTGGGCGGAGTTGGGCAGATGTGCGTTGCGGCCGACAGGACCAGTCTCTGTCCGCCGTCAACGCGTTGCAACACGGGAACTCAGGTGCACCACCACAGGAACCGACTGCACGTCTCCGAAGGCGACGGAGCGGGCGTCGGGTGCGCCGTGGTCGGGTTTGCCGACGGTGTCGACGTCGCCGCCGGAGTCGTCGCCGGGGCTTGCGAGGGCGTTGTGGGAGTCGCGGCCGGGGACTGGCTGTCCTCGTCGGTCTCGGCGTCCTTCGACGCGTCGTCCTCCGGCGACTTGGACGCCGACGGCGAGGCCGACGCGTCCGGGGAGGCCGAGGCCGAGCCCGTGTCCGCCGTGTCGCCGAGGGGCTTGGCCGTCTCGGTCGGGTTCGCCTCGTCGGACGCGGCGCCCTCCGCCGACGCGTCCGAGGCCGCCGCAGGCTTGTCGGAGGAGAAGCCCGGTGCGTCGATGCCGATCTCGGCGAGGCTCAGACCGCCGGCCGCCAGAACGAGACCGGTGGTGATCAGTACGGTGCGACGGCGGCGCCGACGGTGGGCGGCCGCCTTGCGGTCGCGACGGCTGGCGCCGGGCTCGTCGTCGGGTTCCGCCGAGTCGTCCAGCCCGAGGCCGTGGCCGCCGAGCCGCTCGGGGTCGTCCGTACCGCGCCCGCGGCCGGCGGAGCGCTCGGAGTCGTCACGCCCGCGTCTTCGGCCGCCACGCCCCTGCTCCCGGCGTCGGGCGGCACGGCCGCCTCCGCCCGGCTCGGCGGACTCGAAGTCGTCACCCCCGCGATCATGCCCGCGGTCACCCGCACGATCATCCCCGTGATCACGCGCGTCCGCGTACGACGATGCACCGACGTCGTGGGAGTCGGTCTCGTGCGCGGGCGCGTACGCGCGGAGCTGTTCGGCGGGCGTGCCGCACCCCGGGCACGCGAGAGCGCCGTTGAGGTGCCGTCGGCACGGGTGGCAGTAGTCCATGACGCGGGAAGACTAAGTTCCCGGAGGGTAACGTTCCTAGGGGCTGTTGTGAAAATTGTGTGGGAGAGCAGCCCTTACGGCGCGGGTTCTTGCGGGAAGCGCCCGCTGCGGAGGGAAGCGTCCGACATCATCCCGAAAGCGCCGTTCCGAAACTGTCGAAACCGTTATGTGTTCGACCCATTGACACTCCCGCCGCCACATCCTTACTGTCACGCCAGCATTTCGAACGTGTGACGAAATCTCGAACGCGTCGGGATGCCAGCCAATCAAGCCGACGAAGCAGCAAGGGGCAACCGCCGTGCGCATCACCGGAATCAGCACACACGTGGTCGGGACGCCGTGGCGCAACCTGACATACGTCCAGGTGCACACCGACGAGGGGATCACCGGAGTCGGCGAGACCCGGATGCTGGGCCACACCGACGCGCTGATCGGCTACCTGCGTGAGGCCGAGGCCAATCACATTCTCGGCTCCGACCCGTTCGCTGTCGAGGACCTGGTGCGCCGTATGAAGTACGGCGACTACGGGCGCGCGGGCGAGATCGTGATGTCGGGCATCGCCGTCATCGAGATGGCCTGCTGGGACATCAAGGGCAAGGCGCTGGGCGTGCCGGTCTGGCAGCTGCTCGGCGGCAAGGTGACCGACAAGGTCAAGGCCTACGCCAACGGCTGGTACACCACGGAGCGGACTCCGGAGGCGTACCACAAGGCCGCCAAGGCGGTCATGGAGCGCGGGTACAAGGCGCTGAAGATCGACCCCTTCGGCACCGGGCACTTCGAGCTGGACCACGAGCAGAGCCTGTACGCCGTCTCGCTCATCGAGGCGGTACGCGACGCCATCGGCCCGGACGCCGAGCTGATGCTGGAGATGCACGGCCGCTTCTCCCCCGCCACCGCCGTCCGGCTGGCCCGCGAGCTCGCTCCGTTCAAGCCCGCGTGGCTGGAGGAGCCGGTGCCGCCGGAGAACCTGAAGGCTCTCGAGAAGGTCGCGGCCAAGGTCGACATCCCGGTCGCCACGGGTGAGCGGATCCACGACCGGATCGAGTTCCGGGAGCTCTTCGAGAGCCAGGCCGTCGACATCATCCAGCCGGACGTCGGCCACATCGGCGGCATCTGGGAGACCCGGAAGCTGGCCGCCACCGCCGAGGCCCACTACGTGCTGGTCGCCCCGCACAACGTGGGCGGGCCGGTGCTGACCGCCGCCTCCCTCCAGGTCGGCTTCACGTCGCCGAACTTCAAGATCCTTGAGCACTTCAACGACTTCGCGGACGCGGAGATCAAGAAGGTCGTCAAGGGCGCGCCGCAGGTCAATCCGGAAGACGGCTGCTTCCACCTCTCCCACGAGCCCGGCCTCGGTGTCGAGCTCGACGTCGACGCCGCCGCCGAGTTCCCGCAGCAGCAGGCCCGGTTCGACCTGTGGGCCGAGGGCTGGGAGCAGCGCAAGCCGAAGGGCACGCAGAAGTGAGCAGCGCCGTCGTCGTCGAGGGGCCGGGCGAACACCGGATCGTCGCGCACGTGCCGCGGCAGCCGGAGGCCGGGGAGGCGCTGGTGCGCGTCCACGCCACCGGGATCTGCGGCAGCGACCGCGAGGTGTACCAGGGCAACCGGCCCGAGGGATACGTCCGATACCCCCTCACCCCCGGCCACGAGTGGTCGGGGACGGTGGAGGCGGTCGGTGCCGGGGTGCCCGAGTCGCTGGTCGGCCGGAAGGTCGTCGGTGAGGGCTTCCGCAACTGCCAGGTGTGCGACCGCTGCCACGCGGGCGAGACGACGCTGTGCACCGACGGGTACGAGGAGACCGGCTTCACCCAGCCGGGGGCCATGGCCACCACCCTCACCCTGCCGGCCCGGCTGCTGCACGCCCTGCCGGACGACGCCGATCTGACGGCCGCCGCCCTGCTGGAGCCGGCCGCCTGCATCGCGGCCGCCGCGATCAAGGCGAACGCGCTGCCGGGCGAGCGGGTCGCGGTGGTCGGCACCGGGACGCTGGGCATGTTCGCCGTGCAGTTCCTGAAGGCGGGCTCCCCGGGAGAGCTGCTGGTCGTCGGCACCCGTAACGACCGGGAGGCCCTCTCCCGGCGGTTCGGGGCCACCGACTTCCGTACGAAGGACCAAGAGCTCCCCGACGACTTCGACGTCGTGATCGAGACGGCCGGGTCGGCGTCCGCCGCGCGCACCGCCGCCTCCCTGCTCAGGCGGGGCGGCCGGCTGGTCCTGACCGGGATCCCGGCGCCGGGTGCCGAGGGCCTCGACCCCACCGATCTGGTCGTACGGCAGCTGGAGGTGCACACCGTCTTCGGTGCGCCGCCGGACGCCTGGTCCCACACGGTGCGGGTCTTCGGCGCCGGACTGCTCGATCCGCTGCCGCTGGTCACGCACGAGCTGCCGCTCGCCGAGTTCTCCGAGGCGATCGAGCTGGTGGGGTCCGGCGATCCGAAGGTCGGCAAGGTCCTGCTCCGTCCTTAGCCGTACGCCGGTACGAGGGCGACCTGACGACCCCGTACCGGCGTACACCCAGCCTTTTCGTACCCCGAGCCGCGAACCTCGTCCGAAATATCGAACAAGAAGGACAGCTTGTGACCGACGCTTCCGCCCCGGCAGCCCGTCGACCCGGCGAGCAGGCGCTCGCCGCACTCGGCCTGGGCGCACCCACCCTCGATCCCGCCGACGCCTCGCCCCACAGCTTCCCGGGCGGTGGCCGCTGGCGCACCGAGATCCCCTCGTGCGAGGGTCCCGAAGCGCTGGCCGTCGTCCTGAAGGAAGCCTCGCGCCTGGACGTGCCGATCCACCGGATCAGCCAGGGCAGCGGCGTGTGGATGCTGACCGACGCCGAGATCACCGAGATGGTCGACGCGACCGCCGAACGCGACATCGAGCTCTGCCTGTTCACCGGCCCGCGCGGCACCTGGGACATCGGCGGCAGCGTGCGCACCGACTCGCGCGGTGCCGGGCTGCGGGCCCGTGGCCACGACGCGGTCGCCGGCTGCGTCGAAGACGCCGTCCGGGCCACGGAGTTGGGCGTCAAGTGCCTCCTCGTCGCCGACGAGGGCGTGCTGTGGACCCTGCACCGGGCGCGAGTTGCCGGGATCATCCCGGCCGACACCACGCTCAAGGTGTCCGCGCTGATCGGGCCGGTCAACCCGGCCGCGTACGCGGTGTACGAGAACCTGGGCGCCGACTCGCTCAACGTGCCCAGCGACCTGACGCTCGATCACCTCACCGAGATCCGAAGGGTGTCGGCCGCCCCGATGGACATGTACATCGAGGCCCCCGACGACCTCGGCGGCTACATCCGGATGTACGAGATCGCCGAGCTGATCCGGCGCGGCGCACCGCTCTACCTGAAGTTCGGGCTGGCCAAGGCTCCGGCCATCTACCCGTACGGACACCACCTGCGAGACGTGACGCTGTCCACCGCCCGGGAGCGGGTGCGGCGCGGCCGGCTGGCCCTGGACCTGCTCGCGCGGCACGGAGCCGACGGCGAGATGGCGCCCCTGGGTTCGCGACTGCCCGGGAATCTGAAGCGGTTCGAAACTTCCGCATAACGTTCCGGACAAACCCCCTTCACAGAAGCAGACGTAGTCGAACACAATCCCACACACCCTCTCTCTCGGTCTTCTCCGCACCGCTCGTCGAGTGTCTTCCGTACCGCCAGACCGAGCCCTGCCCCACACACATCAAGGATGATGATCATGCGTACTCGCAGAGCCGCACTCGCCGCCATAGCCGGAGCCGCCTCCCTCGCTCTCACCCTGACCGCCTGCGGCCAGAGCGGTGAGGGCGGCAGCAAGGAGAGCAAGGGCGACTCCAAGGGCGGGACCATCGGCATCGCGATGCCGACCAAGTCCTCCGAGCGGTGGATCACCGACGGCGCCAACGTCGAGAAGGACCTGCAGGCCAAGGGCTACAAGACCAAGCTGGTCTTCGGCGAGGACGACCCCGACCAGCAGGTCTCGCAGATCGAGAACCTGATCACCCAGGGCGTCAAGGCGCTGATCGTGGCCGCGATCGACAACAAGTCGCTGAACAACGTGCTTCAGCAGGCCGCCGACGCCAACATCCCGGTCATCTCCTACGACCGCCTGATCCTCGGCACGAAGAACGTCGACTACTACGCGTCCTTCGACAACGAGAAGGTCGGCCAGCTCCAGGCCAACTACATCGTCGACAAGCTGGGCCTGAAGAGCGGCAAGGGCCCGTTCAACATCGAGCTGTTCGCCGGCTCCAACGACGACAACAACACCAAGTACTTCTTCAACGGCGCGATGAGCGTGCTCCAGCCGTACATCGACAGCAAGAAGCTCGTGGTCAAGTCCGGCCAGACCGCACTCACCAAGGTCACCACCCTGCGCTGGGACGGCGCCACCGCCCAGAAGCGCATGGAGGACATCCTCACCTCGACGTACACGAGCGGCCGGGTCGACGCGGTTCTCTCGCCCTACGACGGCATCTCCATCGGCATCCTCGCCGCGCTGAAGTCGGACGGCTACGGCTCCGCGAGCAAGCCGCTGCCGGTCATCACCGGCCAGGACGCCGAGCTCGCCTCGGTGAAGTCGATCATCGCCGGTCAGCAGTCGCAGACGGTCTACAAGGACCTGCGCAAGCTCGCCCAGGTCGCCACGGACATGGTCGACGCCACGCTCAACGGCAAGAAGCCCGAGATCAACGACACCAAGTCGTACAACAACGGCACCAAGGTCGTCCCCGCCTACCTGCTGCAGCCGGTCAGCGTCGACAAGACGAACTACGAGAAGGAGCTCGTCGAGGGCGGCTACTACACGGCGGACCAGCTCAAGTAAGCGTCGAACCTTACGGATTGGAAGGCACGACCATGGCGGGACCCGTCCTGGAAATGCGCTCGATCGTCAAGACCTTTCCCGGCGTCAAAGCGCTGTCGGACGTCTCACTGACTGTCCGTCAGGGCGAGGTCCACGCCATCTGCGGTGAGAACGGCGCCGGGAAGTCCACCTTGATGAAGGTGCTCTCCGGCGTCCATCCGCACGGCAGCTACGAGGGAGACATCCTCTTCGAGGGAGAGGTCTGCTCCTTCAAGGACATCCGGGCGAGCGAGCAGCACGGCATCGTCATCATCCATCAGGAGCTGGCGCTGTCGCCGTACCTCTCCCTCGCGGAGAACATCTTCCTCGGCAACGAACACGCCAAGGGCGGGTTCATCGACTGGAGGGAGACCCTGGGGCACGCCACGGAGCTGCTGCGCCGGGTCGGTCTGACCGACCACCCGGAGACCCGCGTCGCCGACATCGGCGTGGGCAAGCAGCAACTCGTGGAGATCGCGAAGGCGCTGTCGAAGAAGGTGAAGCTGCTCATCCTCGACGAGCCGACAGCGGCGCTGAACGACGAGGACAGCGACAAACTCCTCGACCTCATCCTGGAGTTGAAGCACCAGGGCATCACCTCGATCATCATCTCCCACAAGCTCAACGAGATCCGCAAGGTCGCCGACTCGGTGACGATCATCCGCGACGGCCGGTCCATCGAGACCCTCGACGTGAAGTCGGCGGAGACGACCGAGGACCGGATCATCAGCGGCATGGTGGGCCGCGACCTCGACCACCGCTTCCCCGAGCGCACCCCGCACGAGCCGGAGCAGGGCGCGGCCCCGGCCCTGGAGATCCGCGGCTGGACCGTGCACCACCCGATCGACCAGCAGCGCAAGGTCGTCGACGACGTGTCCATCCAGGTGCGGCGCGGGGAGATCGTCGGCATCGCGGGTCTGATGGGCGCCGGCCGCACCGAGCTCGCGATGAGCGTCTTCGGACGCTCCTACGGCCGGTACGCGGGCGGCGCGGTCCTCAAGGACGGCAAGGAGATCCGGACGAAGACCGTCGCGGAGGCGGTCGAGAACGGCATCGCCTACGTCACGGAGGACCGCAAGCACTACGGCCTCAACCTCATCGACACCATCAACCGCAACATCTCGCTCACCGCCCTGGGCAAGGTGGCCAAGCGCGGGGTCGTCGACGAGCACGAGGAGCGGCAGGTCTCCGAGGGCTTCCGCAAGTCCATGAACATCAAGGCCCCGACCGTGTTCGAGCGGGTCGGCAAGCTCTCCGGCGGCAACCAGCAGAAGGTCGTCCTCAGCAAGTGGATCTTCGCGGGTCCGGACGTGCTGATCCTGGACGAGCCGACGCGCGGCATCGACGTCGGCGCCAAGTACGAGATCTACACGGTCATCGACCAGCTGGCCGCCCAGGGCAAGGCGGTCGTCTTCATCTCCTCCGAGCTGCCCGAACTGCTCGGCATGTGCGACCGCATCTACACCATGGCCGCCGGGCGGCTCACGGGCGAGTTCCCGCGCGCCGAGGCCACGCAGGAAGTGCTGATGCGTCAGATGACGAAGGACAAAGAGGTAACGCGATGAGCACCGACGTGACCAAGAGCCCGGCCGCGGCGCCGCCCGGCAAGAGCGGCGGATCGGCTTCCGGCGGCGGACTGCTCCAGCTGATGCTGGACGGCCTGCGCCGCAACATGCGCCAGTACGGCATGCTGATCGCCCTCGGTCTGATCGTGGTCCTGTTCCAGGTGTGGACCGGCGGCGACCTGCTGCTGCCGCGCAACGTCTCCAACCTGGTGCTGCAGAACAGCTACATCCTGATCCTCGCGATCGGCATGATGCTGGTGATCATCGCGGGTCACATCGACCTGTCGGTCGGCTCGCTCACGGCGTTCACCGGCGCCTTCGCGGCCGTGCTGACGGTGCAACACTCTGTGGCCTGGCCCCTCGCGCTGCTGCTGTGCCTGGCCATCGGCGCGGTGGCCGGCGCGGCACAGGGCTTCCTGATCGCCTATCTCGGCATACCGTCCTTCATCGTCACCCTCGCGGGCATGCTGATCTTCCGCGGTCTGACGGAGATGCTCCTGAAGGGCCAGACCCTCGGCCCGTTCCCGGACGGCCTGCAGAAGATGGGCAACGGCTTCCTGCCGGAGGTCGGCCCGGACACCAACTACCACAACCTCACGCTGCTGCTGGGCTTCGCGCTGATCGCCTTCTCGGTCATCCAGGAGGTCCGGGACCGCAAGCGGCAGCAGGAGTTCGCCCTCGAAGTGGCGCCCAGGAACCTCTTCCTGCTCAAGCTCGTCGCCATCGTCGCCGCGATCCTCACGGTCACGATGCTGCTCGCCTCCTACAAGGGCGCGCCGATCATCCTGATCGTCCTGGCCCTGCTGGTGGTCGGCTACGGCTACGTCATGCGCAACGCCGTCTTCGGCCGTCACATCTACGCCATCGGCGGCAACCTTCCGGCGGCGAAGCTGTCCGGCGTCAAGGACAAGAAGGTCACCTTCCTTGTCTTCCTGAACATGGGTGTGCTCGCGGCCCTGGCGGGTCTGGTCGTGGCCGCCCGCCTGAACGCGGCCTCGCCGAAGGCGGGCCTCAACTTCGAGCTCGAGGCCATCGCCTCCTCGTTCATCGGTGGCGCGTCCATGAGCGGCGGTGTGGGTACCGTCCTCGGCGCGATCATCGGTGGTCTGGTCCTCGGCGTGCTGAACAACGGCATGAACCTCCTCAGCGTCGGCACCGACTGGCAGCAGGTCATCAAGGGCCTGGCCCTGTTGGCGGCGGTCGGGTTCGACGTGTGGAACAAGCGCAAGTCCGGTTCGTAAGTCAGCTCGGGCCCCGCCGGAAACGGCGGGGCCCTTCCTTTACAGGAGCCGCTAGATGGAACTGAACAGACGCACGGTCATCGCGGGTGCGGCGGCGGCGGGCATCGCCGCGACCACCCTCGGCACGGGCACAGCAGAGGCCGCCTCGGGAGGCAGGAAGCCGGTGAAGGAGCTCTTCGGCACGCTGGCCGACGGCACGAAGGTCTACCGCTGGTCCCTGGAGAACGGCGGGACCCGGCTGAAGGTCCTGTCGTACGGCGGCATCATCCAGTCCCTGGAGATCCCCGACCGCCACGGCCGCTACGCCAACGTCTCGCTCGGCTACGACAACATCGCGTCCTACGTCGCCGGCACCACCTTCTTCGGCGCGACGATCGGTCGTTACGGCAACCGCATCGGCAAGGGGCAGTTCACGCTGGACGGCAAGCAGTACCAGCTGAACGTCAACGACGGCGTGAACACCCTGCACGGCGGCGCCAAGGGCTTCAACACCAAGGTGTGGGACGTCGAGGGCTTCACGTCCGGCTCCGACGTGGGTCTGCACCTGTACTACACGAGCGTCGACGGCGAGATGGGCTACCCCGGCACGCTGAAGACGAAGGTCACCTTCACACTGAACCGGCACGGCGACTGGCGCATCGACTACGAGGCCACCACCGACAAGCCGACGGTCGTCAACCTCACCAACCACACGTACTTCAACCTCGCCGGCGAGGGCAGCGGCACGATCGAGGACCACGAGCTCACGATCGCCGCCGGCCGCTACACGCCCACCGACACGGGTCTGATCCCCACGGGCGAACTGGCGAAGGTCTCCGGCACGCCCTTCGACTTCAGCAAGGGCAAGCCGATCGGCCGGGACATCCGCGCGGGCCACCCGCAGCAGGTGCAGGCCAAGGGCTTCGACCACAACTGGGTCCTGGACAAGGGCGTCACGGCCAAGCCCGAGCACATCGCCACCCTGCGCGACCCGCGCTCCGGCCGCACCCTGAAGATCTTCACCGACCAGCCCGGCCTGCAGTTCTACTCGGGCAACTTCCTCGACGGCACCCTCGTCGGCACCTCCGGCCGCACCTACCGGCAGGGCGACGGCCTGTGCCTGGAGACGCAGCACTTCCCGGACTCGCCGAACCAGCCGTCCTGGCCGTCGACCGTGCTCCGGCCGGGTCAGACGTACCGGACGACGACGATCCACACCTTCAGCGCGTAGACGCTCCGCTTGGTCAGGCGGTCCGCTGATCAGGTCGGGTTCACTCGCTGATCAGGTGGCTGGTCAGGTTTCGGATTCACCCGCTGATCAGGTCGTGGGGAACTGCGGGCCCGTTGGGGCTGGTCGCGCGGTTCCCCACGCCCCTTGGGGGGCGCGTTTCACACGCGTTGAACAACGCCACCCCAGTCTCCGTATGTAAGGGCGGCCCGTGCTCCCCCGCACGGGCCACCCAAGACGACGGACCCGGTCGTCCCCACCGGGTCCGCCTCATTCGGAGGTTCCATGGCCGACAACGTCACCTCGTTGTTCCGCAGCACAGCGGCGCACAGTCCGTCGATGGCGGCGCTGACGCGGGAGGGCGACGGATCGGGCCCCGTGGACTTCTGTATCCCCTGCAACCCCTACTTCCCCACCCCGGCGATGTTCGAGGAGATGGCGGCCCGGCTCCGCGACATCATCACGTACTACCCGAGCAGCGCCGACACCATCACGGGCGAGCTGTGCAACCTGCTCCAGCTGCCGCCGCAGTGCGTGGCGATGGGCAACGGCTCCACCGAGCTCATCACCTGGATCGACCATCTCCTGGTCCGCGAGTCCCTCGCCGTCCCCGTCCCCACCTTCGGCCGCTGGACCGACCAGCCGATGGAGACCGGCAAGCGGGTCGACATGTTCCCGCTCCAGGAATCCAGCGGCTTCGCCCTGGACCTCGCGCAGTACGCCGAGTTCATCCGCAAGCGCGGCACCCGGGTCGCCGTCATCTGCAACCCGAACAATCCCGACGGCGGCTTCCTGCACAAGCACGCGCTCGTGCAGTTCATGGACGCGATGGCCGACCTGGACCTGGTCGTCATCGACGAGTCGTTCCTGGAGTTCGCGGACGCGGAGGCGGAACCGAGCGTCGTCCAGGAGGCGATGCTCCGGCCCAACGTCGTCGTCCTGCGCAGCCTCGGCAAGAACTTCGGCCTGCACGGCATACGTTTCGGCTACCTGGTCGCCAACCCGGCGCTGGCCGGCCGCGTCCGCTCCATGCTCCCCAAGTGGAACCTCAACTCCTTCGCGGAGCATGTGGTGTTCATGCTCAAGGAGCACGGCCCCGAGTACGCGCAGAGCCTCCAGCAGGTGCGCCGCGACCGTCTGGACATGGCCAGCCAGCTCTCCGCGCTGCCCGGCCTGACGGTCTACCCCTCGCAGGGCAACTTCCTCTTCGTGCGCCTTCCCGTCGGCGCCGAGGGCACCGTGGTCCGGGACCGGATGCTCACCGAGCACCGGATCCTGGTCCGCGAGTGCGGCAACAAAGTCGGCTCGTCCAGCCGCTTCCTGCGCCTCGTGGTGCGCCCCCAGGTGGACGTGCGTCGCCTGGTGTCCGGCCTGGAGCAGGTGCTCTACGGGACCAGGAGGGGAGCCGCCGTGCCCGAGCTCGCTACAGGGACCAGCTACAGCTCGGGCACGGCGGCAGTCGACCGACTCGTCAGCGCGACGAACGGCGCGGGCATGCAGGGCCTCGCCGCCCAGGCCATCGCCGCCGGCCCGCCGATGCCGGCGGCGGCACAGGCCGGCCAGTCCACGGGCGCGGGGATGCCGATGCCGGCGGCGGCCCAGGCGGCTCCGCAGCAGATTCCTCAGCAGATCCCGCAGCAGGTCCCGTCCCAGATTCCGCAGCAGATCCCGCAGCAGGTTCCGCAACAGTTCCCGCAGCCGATGGCGGCACCGGTCCCGGCGCAGTTCCCGGCCCAGATTCCCGCCCAGTTCCCTTCGCCGATTCCGGCCGCCGCCCAGTTCCCTTCGCCGATTCCGGCGGCCGCCCAGATGCCCGCCCCGGGCCCGGCCCCTGCTCCCGTCCCGGCCGCCACGCCGATGACCGGCCCGACCCCGCCCGGTGTCCCCGCCCGCGGCGGCCTCACCGCGGCCCAGGTCAGAGGCACCAACGGCCTCACCCCTGCCCCTGCGACGGGCTGGCCCAACGCCCAGAGCTGGCCGAACGCGGCGGGGATGGGACAGGCGGGCTAGTCTTCTGACGCCTGCGGCGTGGAACGGCGCCGCACCCACCCCTCCAACGCAGCCCGTTCCTCACCCGACAGGATCAACCCGGCCTTCGGCCGCCCAGTACGCGCCACCTCACAACCCTATGCTTGGCGTGTTTCGAAAGTAGCGTCGTCCGCCCGAAGGGCGGGGCCCGCGGCGTCTGGTGCTGGGGGCACCTCCCACGCCCTTCGGGCAGTGGGGGAGCATCGCAAGGCGGAGGGTCGTCCGCGTACTGGGCGTACGCGGACGATCCCGACAACGCGGCGAGGCGCCGTGTCAGGCGTCGCGGGCCAGACGGGACTTTCGAAAGTGCGCCCGTGCCTCGTCGACCTCTTGGACTTCGCCGCCGTCCGCCAGAAGGTCACCGGCGACGACGAGGGCGGCCCCGTAGGCGAAGGGGTCGCCGATCGCCCTGACCGGGTCTCCCTTGGCCAGGGACAGGTAGGCCCAGGTCAGCTCACCGGTCCGAAGCCATCGGTGCAAGCTGTTGCCGAGCCCGCTCCGCATGTCGCCCCTGGCGCCTGGCCGCTCCGCGGAGCAGGTCGCGGGATCTCCTGCTCACGCATCGAGCTGCCGGTCGACGGCGAAGACGTGCGTGAAGTTGGAGGCAGAGAGCGATCCCCTCTTCCTCCCCGGCCCGAATTCGGCGAAGACGGACTCCGCGCCGCGCACCCGCCTCTCGGCCTCCTCGCGCGATGCCCAGGCCGACGCAGGGGGCGACCGCGGCGGCCGAGGACCACCGCCTTTCGGGCCAGCCCCTCGAACACCTTCGCCTCTGGCGGGGTTTCCACCCGCACCCTCCCCCTTGGCTCTGGTCCCTTCCGTTCTCGCACGTCCGCGTAAACCGGCCGCTCCGGCCTTTCCTCACATGATCCCTACGCGCGTGAGACAACATTGCACTAACCCGAGGTAAAATACGGTTCTGGCGGTTTCCTTCTAACATCATCACGTCACACAGGGTGAGGATTCCGCCGCGAACCGACGGACAGGGTGAGAACACATGGCCAAGCAGGACCGCGCGATCCGAACTCGCCGAAAGATCATGGAAGCTGCCGCCGCGGTCTTCAACCGGAACGGTTATCAGGGAACCACCATCGTCGAGATCCTTAAAGAGGCCGGCGTCACCAAGGGCGCCCTCTACTTCCACTTCCAGTCCAAGGACGAGCTGGCTCAGGGCATCCTCGACGAGCAGCGCGAGATCGTCATGCCGCCGCAGCCGCTCAAGCTCCAGGAGCTGATCGACACAGGCCAGGTGCTCGCCGAACAGCTGGGCAGCGAGCCGCTGATCCGTGCCAGCGTCCGGCTGACCCTCGACCAGAACGCCCAGTGCCTCGACCAGGCCAGCGCGTTCCACGGCTGGAGCGCGAGCAACAAGAGGCTCCTCGACACCGCCAAAGCACATGGTGAGCTGCAGCCCCACATCAACACGGCCGAGATCGCCGAACTGATGGTGGGTTCCTTCGCGGGACTGCAGCTCATGTCGCAGGCACTGACCGATCACGCCGACCTGCCCGAGCGGCTGGCGTCGTTCCAGCGCAACCTCATGCCGAGCATCGCCACTCCGTCCGTACTCGCCTCACTGGACCTCTCCGCCGGCCGCGGCAAGCGGATCCTCGACGAGATGAGGGAACAGGAAGAGGCGGACGACTAGAAGTCACGTAAGTACAAACGGGACAGTCGGTTTGTTTGATCTTGATCAGGATGCCGGCCCTCGCCCCGAGGCCGGGCCGGCCACCGTCTCCGTCAGCGCGAAGCCGAGGGCCGCACGGAGCACCAGCCGCTCGGACGGCCCGCCGTTGCGGGTGGTGGCCGTAACCGCCGCGGCGAGTGAGCCGGCCGCCAGTGCGGTGGTGAGCAGCCCGAACGAGGCGCAGCCGGTGTGGAACACCGTCTTGGCCAGCAGGGGAAGCACCAGCTGGAAGTTGAAGCCCAGCAGGCCGATGGACGCGACGAGGCTCAGCGGCAGCAGCAGGTCCCGTCGGGCCGCGACATGGCGCAGCCCGTCCATGACCTTGGCGTCCCGCCGACGGTCGGCGCCAGGAACCAGTTCGTCCGGACGCATCAGGAGCAGGCAGACCACCGTGGCCAGATGGCTGACGGCGTTGAGCAGCATCACGGTCGCCACGCCGTACCCGCTGATCAGCAGGCCCGCGACCGCCGGGCCGAGAATACGAGCCGCGTTGAAGTAGGCGGCGCTCAACGCGGAGGCGTTCGGCAGCGGCTCGACGCCGACCATCTCGCTCAGGAAGGACATCCTGGTCGGGGTCTCCACGGCGTTGACCGTGCCGAGGGCCAGGACGAACACATAGATGTGCCACAGCGTCGCCCCGCCGGAGTGCACCAGGACGCCGAGCGCCAGCCTCAGTTCCGTGCCGCTCGTCCCGCTCCGCCCGGCGGCACCACGTCGCGGGCCAGGAGGCACTCCTCCAGGAAGGCCAGCGCTCGCAGGTGATAGGTGCGGGCCGCCCAACCGAGGCTGATGTTGTGCCCGGCGCCGGGCTGCCGGTCGACTCTGACATGCGGTGCGGCCAGGAAGCCGGTCAGCTCGGACACGGCCGCGTCGTCATGGCGCCACCAGCGTTCCTGCTCGGCGAAGGTGAGGCGGACCGGAACCCTGACCCGGGCGGCGATACCGGGATACCGGACGGGCCACTCGGCGGCTTCCCTCGACTCCCTGGCCGGCACCGGGGCCAGCAGCGACTGGGCGAGCCGGAAGGCGTCCGGCGGATAGAACCGCAGTGCCCCCCAGTGCCGTTGCCAGTCGCCCCGCCTGCCCGGGCCGGGGAACTGCCGTACGTCGTCGGCGTACCGATGCCCGAGGCCCGAGATGTCCAGGCCGAGCAGGTCGTGCGCGTCGGAGCGTTGCTCGGCGGTGCTCAGCGCGAGTTTGCCGCCGTACGAGTGGGCGACGAGGAAGAAGCCCTCACCGATGGGGTTACGGTCCGCGAAACGGCTCAGTGCCGCGTTGAGGGTGACCGACTGCTCGGCGAGGGTCTGGCCCTGGGGAAAGCGGTCGGCCGACAGACCGTAGCCGGGACGGTCCAGTGCGAGCACGGTGTATCCGAGCTCGGCGCCCAGCGCCAGCAGGGACATGCCGGGGCGGGCGCCGCTGTGGAAGTACCCGGCCCGCATCCCTCCGCCGTGGACGGCGACGACTACGGCGCGGGGCGCCGTGTGCCGCGGTTGCGCGAGGAGGCCCGAGAGCAGGATGCCATCGGCGTCGAGCGTGATGTCGTCCACGCTCGGCGAGTCGAGAGTCGGCATGGCGGTCATACGGGTCACCCCTCCCCCGCGTCGAACCGTCGCCTCGGTACCGTCCAGGTGTCGCCGCCCGCAAGCAGTGCCGCCAGGTCTCCCTTGCCCTTCTGTTCGATCGCCGTGTCCAGTTGGTCGGCCATCTGGGTGTCGTAGACCGGGCGCTCCACCGAGCGCAGCACGCCGATCGGGGTGTGGTGGAGGGTGTCGGGGTCGGCCAGCCGGGAGAGGGCGAAGGCGGTGGTCGGGGACGCGGA